>NZ_FMBC01000085.1 GCF_900094795.1 Kosakonia oryziphila | reverse complement strand
AAACCCTGTCGCTGGACTCGGGGTTGAAGAAATTACAGCAACGGTATACCGATATGATATTGGTTTACTGAGTTTTCTGGGGATCCCTCAGGGGAGAACTCCCCGCATCCCTGCGGGGCACAACACCTTATTTCACCGCTTGCAGCGCGGTTTTTTCCACATAAGGTTTCATCAGCGTATCGGCTTCTTTCTGCGCCGCTTCTGCGGCCGCTTCCGGGGTCACTTTTTCATCGTTCACCACGGCCGCCAACTGATCTTCCATCGCTTTACGTACGGCAACCGTTTCGTAAGTGGAATACCACGGATGCGCGTACTGCAACTGCTCCAGCGCGATGGCGGCGCGCGGATCCTGCTTCAGATACTCTTTCATTTCCGCCGTATCATAGGCAGCTTTGCGCGGTGAGAAGTAACCGGTGAAGCGGCTCCATGCGCCATTCACTTCCGGGCTAACGAGATAAGTCAGGAACTGATACGCCGCTTTTTTCTGCGCATCGTTAATGCCTTTAAAACTCACCAGGCTGGCACCACCAATTGGCACAGCACGCTGTTCCTGAGCAGGCATCATTGCCACGCCCAGCTCGAAATCTTTGGTGTTTTCACGCATAAAACCCAATGCGCCGGTACTCAGCATCGCCATGCCCAGTTTGCCGGAGAAGAACGCAGCGCTGATTTGCTTCGAGTTCAGTACGCCGGATGGCATCACTTTGTCTTTGTAGATCATATCCTGCCAGAAACGCAGTGCGCCGATGGTAGTGGGCGCGTTGTAATAGACTTCGCCAGGGTAATTTTCGTTAAAGTAGTTACCGCCGTTAGCGCGTACCAGCGAGGAGAAGATCCAGCCGCCGTAATCGTCGTTGGTGGAAGGCAGCATAATGCCCCACTGGCCTTTGCTCTGGTCGGTCAGCTTTTTCGCGTCCTCGAGCAACTCTTTCCAGTTCTGCGGCGGTTGTTTAATGCCTGCTTGCTCAAACATCGTTTTGTTGTAATAGAGGATTGGCGTCGAGTTATGGAACGGAATAGCGTAGGTCACGCCCATTACCTGCGCGTTTTTACGCATCGCAGGCCAGAACTCGTTTTGCAGGAAATCACCGGCTTTTTTGTCGCCGTACTGGAACAGTTCGTCCATCGGCAGAATTTCATCTTTCAGCGCCAGATCGGTAGTGAAGTTGGCGGACATGATCACCAGTGCAGGCGGTTGGCCTGCTTTCTGCGCCGACTCAGCTTTCATTTTAGTGGTGTCGTAGCTGCCGGTAAAAATCCCGCGCACTTCCACCTCTTTTTGTGAATCGTTAAAGGCTTTGATGACGCGTGTCATTTCCATTGTCAGTTTGCCGTCCACCGGGGCCGGAAACATGAAATCAATCTTCTCTTGAGCCAGTGCAGTACCGCTTATTGCAAAAGTTATACAGTAAGTAAGCGCTCGCAATGTTTTTGGCAGAGGCTTATGCATGGTTGTTCTCCTGGTGTAAGTTAAGCAAGGTTTGCGCATCAAAAAGATGACAATCAAGGGGTGAAAAACCGACGCTGAGTGTGTCCCCTTTGTTGGGTACATCGCCCCGGTGTCGGCGGATATAACGCAGGTTGCCAATTGGCGTGCTAACGTGAAGCTGATAATCCGCGCCCATCAGTTCGCGCTGGATGACAGTCGCTGGCAGCACCAACTGGCCCGCTTCTGGCGTGTCGGTAATGTGCTCCGGGCGAATGCCGAGCCACACTTGTGACGCGCTGCGCGCATGCTCAGGCAGCGGCAGGCGTTGCTCCCCCAATTGCACCTCGCCATTGGCACAGGAGAGCGACAGCAGGTTCATGGCCGGAGAGCCGATAAACCCGGCAACAAACAGATTTGCCGGATGTGCGTACAAATGTTCCGGGCGGCCAACTTGCTGCACGTGGCCGCCATTCATCACTACAATGCGGTCGGCCATCGACATCGCTTCGGTCTGGTCATGCGTCACATAAATGGTGCTGGTCTTAAGCTGCTGGTGCATCTCCATAATGCTGTCGCGCACTTCAGTACGCAGGCGCGCATCAAGGTTAGAGAGCGGTTCATCCATTAAGAACAGTTTCGGGTTACGTACGATGGCGCGCGCCATCGCCACGCGCTGACGCTGGCCGCCGGAGAGTTTGGCGGGTTTCCGCTCCAGTAGTGCATCAAGCTGCAACATCTGCGCTACGTGATCGAGGCGCGGTTGCCAGCTAGCTTTTTCTTCGTTACGCACTTTCATGCCGAAGGTGATGTTGTCGCGCACGGACAAGTGCGGAAATAGCGCATAGTTCTGGAAGATCATCGCGAAGTTGCGCTCGCGCGGCGAGCGGGCAGTGATGTCATCATTATCGAGCCAGATGGCACCGTCGCTGACACTCTCCAGCCCGGCTATCAGCCGCAACAGCGTACTTTTCCCGCAGCCGGACGGGCCAACCAGCACCACAAATTCACCATCGTGAATATCCAGCGACAGCGCGCTAAGCGCAGCTTTGCCATCAAACTGCTTGCTTACATTGTTCAGTCTTAACATGGGATTAGCGCTCATCCACCGGACAACTGATGTTTCCGTCATACAGCCACGGGCCCGCGTAATGCGACAACGAGTGCAGGTAGCTCACCCACTGATCGCCAATCTGGCGGTGCATCAGGCACGATGGCGGCGACATGTCGTAGTACGGGCGGGTATCTTCGTGGCAATACGGTACCTGATGCACGGTGGCCGGGATCGTGGCAATTGTTGCCTGGCGATATTGCGTCATGGTCAGGCTGTGGTTATGGCCGCAGAAAATGCGCGTCAGCGACGGGAAGCGCTCAACCAGTTTCAGCAGCAGATGGCCGTTCTCACAGGCGATGCGGTCCATCTGCGCGTTGCCCAGCGGCAACGGCGGATGGTGCATAAACACTGCAGTCGGTTTGTCTTTGCTGGCGCTCAGTTGCGCTTCCAGCCAGTGCAGGGTTTCATCCGTCAGCCAGCCTTTTGATTCTCCGGCGAGGCTGGAATCGATAAACAGCAGACGCGTCGCGAAATCATCAATCGCATAACGCATGTTCTGCGGATCGCTGCCGAGATGCGGGCACAGCGGGTGCAGATATTCCAGAAAATACGCCTTATCGTCGTGGTTCCCCGGAATGACAAACAGCGGGTAATCCAGAGCGCCGAGGATCTGGCGCGCCACACGGTACTCTTCCGGGCGGCCGCAGTTGACGATGTCCCCGCTCACCACCACAGCATCCGGGCGTTCGCGCAGGGCGTTAAGCTGACTTACGACGTCGGCATTCCCGGCGTTGATATCAATAAAACCGTACAGCTTCTCGTTCTGGCTGCGAAAATGGGTGTCGGAAATTTGCGCTAAAAACATAACTACACTCCTTATTTAATACCGGAGAAGCCAAAGCTCCGGAGAAACTGCTTCTGAAAAGCAATAAACGCGACCATTAGCGGCAGGCAAACCATCAGCGTCCCGGCGCTGATCATTCCCCACTGGCCGCCGGATTCTGCGCCCATGGCGAAGGAAACCAGGCCGACTGTCAGCACCTGTTTGTCCGGATCGTTGAGCATCATCAGTGGCCATAAATATTCGTTCCAGTGATAGGTAATGCTGACGGTGGCAAACGCCAGTACTGACGGCCACGACATCGGCAACATCACGCGGAACAGCACCTGCCACCAGCGACAACCCTCCATCAGCGCCGCTTCTTCAATCTCTTTTGGAATGGCGAGAAACGCCTGACGCATCAGAAAGACGCCAAACGCAGAAGTGAAGTAGGGCATCATCACGCCGGTTAGCGTGTTGAGCAGGCCGAAGGTTTTCAGTGTCAGCATGTTGGGGATCATCATCACCACCGGCATGATCATCAGTTGCACCAGGAACAGGATGAACAGCGTTTTCTTGCCGCGAAATTCGTGGCAGGCGAAGACGTAACCGGCAGTGGTAATCGTGAGTAACTGCACAAAGAAAGTGCCGAAGGCAAAGATTATTGTGTTGGCGTACAGGCTGAGCCAGTTGGCGCTGTCCCATGCATCGCGGAAGTTATCCAGCGTCAACGGGAAGCGCGGCAGAATCGACGCCATACCTTCGCCAAACGTGGTGGCGCTAAACGCGGATGAGAGCATCCAGATAAACGGGCTTACCCACAGCAGCGCAAGGCAAACCATCAGCAGCGCAAGTGTGATCGGGCGCGAATAGCGCAGACGCAGCCACAGCGGGCGCGGCACGACAGCGGCCCGGTTGATAACAGGAGTAACCTCAACGCTCATAATGCGCTCCTCTCTCAAGCAGTTTCAGGTTGACCAGCGAGAAGACAAACAGCCCGACCAGCGTTAAAAACGTGGCGGCAGAGGCTTTACCGAGATCGTGTGTGTCCCAGGCGAGATTCTGGATGTAATAGAGCAGTACGGTGGTGGCATTATCCGGGCCACCGCGCGTCATCACGGCGACGTGGTCGATCTGGGTAATCGAGTAAATCAACGCGGTAGTGACCACAAAGCTGATGGTCGGGCGCAGTAACGGCAGGGTAACTTTGAAGAAAACCTGCGTTGAGGTTGCGCCTTCCATTACCGCCGCTTCACGCGTGGAGGCGGGAATGCCCTGCAAACCGGCGAGGAAGAACAGCATGTAATAGCCGGCAAACTTCCACACGCCAATCAACGCCAGCGCCAACAGCGCGCTGTTGCTGCGCCCCAGCCAGTTGTTGTTCATTGGCCCGAAAAGCTGCGCGAGGTAGTGATCGAGCATGCCGAGGCCGGGCATAAAGATAAACAGCCACAGCGCGGCGGCACTGACCATCGGGATAATCATTGGGAAGAAAAACGCCGTACGTAACCAGCGGTTGATGCGGTGGTTTTCCCACAGCGCCACCGCCAGCAGCAGCGCCAGCGTTACACCGGGGATCACCGTTAGCAGAAGGTAGATAAAGTTATTCAACAGCGACTGCCAGAATACCGCATCATCCAGCAGACGAGCGAAGTTGCCCAGCCCAACGAATGGTGCATCATTGCTGGCGATGCGGGTGTCAAACAGGCTGTCATACACCGAGCGCAGCAGCGGAAAGTAAGTGAACAGCGCCAGGAACAGCAAAGATGGTGACAGGATCAGCCACGGGAGCCAGTATTTTCTCATAAGCCTTGAACTGCGAAATGACGGGTTTCGAAAGCCAGAGAGTCTGTGAAAAAAATGCTGCAAAAGGATGACGCGAAGGTGACCGTATAATTAACGGGTTTTTACTGGAGGTTTTTATTGCGGGATTTCATTGTGAAACCAGGATGTTGCCAGCAGATAGTGGCAAAAAAAGAGTGTCAGAAAAAAGCCCCGCGTTTTTTATGCGGGGCTCGTTTTCTTATATTTTAGTTCGAATTCCGCCTGCGGCTTCAATAATCAGGGCGTGCTGCGTTTTGATACTGTTTGCCGATCGGCTAAGAACTGACAAAACTTCTTCACGCGATGCTGTGATAGGAGTACCTGTCGGTGTCATGCGATTGAGTTGCTCTGAAGTAATAACGCGTTCGGTTGCCTGACTATGAGTAATAACGCCGGATCTCTTCATGATGTCAGCGCCAGAGCTGGAAGCGACCGTTTTCATTGCGCTCTTTATTGTTGCCATTTTTTCCTCCTGCTCTGTTTTCCGTTGCTGCATTATCGTTCAGTTGTTGAACATCCTCAACCAGTTATTTATCTTGCTGGAACCACTCGAACAGGCTGTTGGCGTCGCGGTAAAGGATCGCTTTCTCGCCGTCCGTGAGGTCGATAAAGCCATATTGCTGCATGTAATAATCAGTAACTTCTTTGTTAACAGGAAACATCAGGCGCAGCAAGTATCCGTCATAAACAGCACGGCTACATAGAGGGCGAAACGGAGTGTATTTCCATCAAGTACAGAGTTCTGTAGGTGAAAATTTTGAATCATTTCAAGGTTAAGAAAAGGGAAGCCATTATTTATCGCGGGACAATATTGAAAAATACAGGCTCCAGCGGGTCGCCGCTCAGCATCAACAATTTTAAAACTGAATAAGAATGTATCCGGGTCATTCAGAACCGTTCCACTATGATCCCAGGGGAGACGATACATTTCCGGGAGATCTCGCTGGATCGCAATACACCAGCGTATATCCGCTTCGGTGAGCGTTTGTACCCGAATGTTGTAGCCGTTTTGGGCAAAAATAATATTGGCCGCGTCCATAGCCTGCTGGCTAATGTGTTGGACATCTCTTTCCCTGTCCATCGATTTCCCTTTTCATTTAACTCCTGGCTAATGTCCCAGCCACGCCTTTTTTAAACAATCTGCATTCGTTTTGTCGGGTAGGTAAATTTCAATACTGGAAAGCGCTACGCAAAAAATCTATGGTCACCCCCATTTTTGCAACACTGATTTTGATTAATGGTGGGCTTGCTTAAATCTATCCGGCGTCTATGTGGGCAAGGATGCCCGCGCCACGATGAGTTCCGCGCCTGATGAACCTGAAAAGCCCCCCGGCTTCAGTGAGCCATTTTTTGCGTGAGGTTTCTCATCAGGCCGATATGCCGTTCATGTCATCAATAACCAGTCTTCGCAAAACCAGATGGGTAACTACTTTTTAAGTACCTAAAAATCAATAGATTAAGTCAAGCCTGCATGTGGCAGGCCTGATATTCATTGCGGTTCGTCGTGATTGCCCACGCTATTC
>NZ_FMBC01000023.1:57855-75537 GCF_900094795.1 Kosakonia oryziphila | reverse complement strand
ATTTTTACTAGCAGATGAACATGATCTAACTGAACATTCAGCTCCACTACTTCTATTCCGAGCTGTTCACTTGAAATCCTTATCTGTTTGTAAACTTCTTTGCCAACATTGTTCCGTAGGATGCGAAATCGGCATTTGGGTGTCCAGACTATATGATATTGACAACACCAAAGCACATGAGATGCTTTTGTGAACCTACTCATGGTTAAATCCTTATCAGTTATGGGGATAACGGATTCGGATTTTCCCATGGGTAGCATTACTGGCAGAGCCAACTTTTTGCTGACCACCTCCACAGGAGGTGGCATTCAGATGAGCGTAAAAAAATACCGGCGCTGTGGCCGGTATTTTCCCTAATGTCGGCTTACTTCGCCTTTAACGTCAGCGGATTTAGCTTCAGCTCTTCATAATGGTTTACCCAGGAGAGGTATTTCTCCGGCGCGGACCATACGCGATAGTGCAGTCGCGAAAGTGTCACTGGATCGCTTAACAGCACCAGGCGACGATCGCGGTTCAGCTTCTCAGGCGTTTCGTTTAGCGCCTGTTCAACATGACGGTCGCGGGCAATTTCCAGCACGCGGCTGGAGCGGTGACGCGCAGTTGCCATTGCTGTAGCCAGTGCGTTGAAAGAAGGATTAAACACTGCATGCATAAAACCATCCTCCAGCGAACGCGAGCGGTTCAGTTCCAGGTAGTTATCGGTATCCACCAGCACCTGCGGCGGCGAATACTCTTCCGGAATGAGGAACAGCTTACAGCGTTTCGTACGCAGACCTACCTTGGAGCGACTGGAGATCACTGATACAAATGGCGACAGGATCAGCGAAAATACGATCGGTGCCAGCCAGAACAGGAAACGTAGATCCAGCCACGCCATTCCCGCTGCCCACACCAGCCCCAACAGTAACTGCGAGCCGTGACGCATAAATGCCTCACCCCATGGCGTGGAATCGTCGTCACGCTGCGGCGAATTCCATACCACTTCCCAGCCGAGGAAGGCACTGACAACAAATACCGTGTGGAACAGCATGCGTACAGGCGCCAGCAGTACCGAGAACAGCACTTCCAGCAGCAACGAGATTGTTACGCGGAAGAAGCCGCCATACTCTTTCGGCCCTTTACACCATACCAGAATGATACTAAGTAGCTTCGGCAGGAACAGCAGCACCATCGTTGAGGCAAACAGCGCGATAGCCAGCTCCGGACGCCACTGCGGCCATACCGGGAACAACTGACGCGGCTGCAGGAAGTACTGCGGCTCAGTCAGGGCATGCACCACCTGCAACGCCGTGGAGAGTGCGAGGAACATAAACCACAACGGCGCGGAAAGGTAGGACATTACGCCGGTCAGGAACACTGCGCGGTGTACCGGGTGCATGCCTTTTACCAGGAACAGACGGAAGTTCATCAGGTTACCATGGCACCAGCGACGGTCGCGTTTCAGTTCATCGAGCAGGTTCGGTGGCAACTCTTCATATGAACCCGGCAGGTCATATGCGATCCAGACGCCCCAGCCCGCACGACGCATCAGCGCCGCTTCCACAAAGTCGTGCGACAAAATAGAGCCCGCAAAAGAACCTTCACCCGGTAGCGGCGCCAGCGCGCAATGTTCGATAAACGGCTTCACGCGGATAATTGCGTTATGTCCCCAGTAGTGGGATTCCCCCAACTGCCAGAAGTGCAGCCCCGCAGTGAACAGCGGCCCGTAAACGCGGGTAGCAAATTGCTGGCAGCGCGCGTAGAGCGTATCCATACCGGACGCTTTCGGCGACGACTGGATGATCCCGGCATTCGGGTTGGCTTCCATCAGACGCACCAGGCCAGTAAGACATTCACCGCTCATCACGGAGTCTGCATCCAGCACCACCATGTAGCTGTACTGGCTGCCCCAACGACGGCAGAAGTCATCGATGTTGCCGCTTTTACGTTTCACACGGCGACGGCGACGGCGATAGAAGATCTGCCCTTCACCCTGCACTTCCGCGATCAGCTCCATCCACGCTTTCTGCTCAGCAACGCAGATATCCGGGTTATAACTGTCGCTAAGGATATAGACGTCGAAGTGCTGTTGCTGCCCGGTGGCTTTAACTGATTCCCAGGTCGCACGCAGCCCCGCAAAAACGCGATCCACGTCTTCATTACAGATCGGCATAATCAACGCGGTACGATGTTCCGGATTAAGCGGCTCATCACCAACCGTTGAGTGCGAAATACTGTATTTGTCGCGGCCGATCAGCAGTTGCAGGAAGCCCATCAGCGCTGTCCAGAAGCCAGCGGATACCCAGCAGAATAAAACGGCGAACAGAATCAGGATGCCGGTTTGCAGCACGTACGGCAGCAACTGCATAAAAGAAACCCACAGATTCTGGCCCGCCATATCGGTCGGGTTGATCAGCGCCCAGCCCTGATATGGCAGGATGGTTTTCATATACCAGGTCGCCACCACCGTCTGCGCCAGCGTCAGCAGCAGTAAAATATAACGGCGGATTGAGCCGACAGTACGCCATTTCTGTTCGTGTGCCTGCTCTTCTTTCGTCAGACGAGAAAGATAACGTGGAGCCACTTCCCGGCCACGAAGGCGATCCCAAAAACGACCGATAGGGTTGGTACGCCACGGATCGGGAAACATGGAAGAACGCTTCGCTTTCGGCATTGCCTGAAGTTGCGCACGACCTTCTTCATCCTTAATAAGCTGCTCTTTGCCCAGTGAATCCGGCCAGCTGTGCTGCAAGCGCGCCGTCACAGAACCCAACGGCGTATCGTCCTCACGTTTCCAGTCCGTGTGTCCAGCATCCAGCGCCTGATGCACGCTCAGAATACTCTCTGTCGGCAGCACGGCCTTCTCTGCATCCGTAAGCGGCAGCGCGTCGATATACTCAGTTGTCTTATTCATTGGCAGGTAGCTGATAGCTCCAGGTTTCACTCAGGGTCTGGTCGACATTAACCAGGGCTGCGCGCATATCCGTCGTTTTCTTCGGATCTTTAACTTTCACACGCAACATCAAACGCCAACCTTTCGTCACTGGATTATAGCGAACGGTGTTTTCCACGATTTCGCCGTTATCGCCAATGCTGGCTTGCGCAGTGACTGGGGTGTCCTGCGGCATTTTTTTCATATCCTGGCCGGTAAAATCGACGACAAAAGCAACTGTTCCGTCAGGCTGACGAATCAGGTTCGACTGTTTTACATCGCCAGTCGAACGACGGGTTTGCAGTACCCAGGCGTTGTCTGGCGCATGCAATTTATCTTCGTCGCGGCTAAAAGTGATGGTGTATTTAAAGTTCATCTCCTTGCCTGGTTCCGGCAGTTGATCCGGCGTCCAGTAGGCGACGATATTGTCGTTGGTCTCGTCATTGGTCGGAATTTCCACCAGCTCAACCTTCCCTTTACCCCACTCGCCTTTCGGTGTAACCCAGGCGCTCGGACGCAGATCGTAGCGATCATCAATGTCTTCAAAGCGGGAGAACTGACGACCACGCTGCAACAAGCCAAAGCCCTGCGGGTTTTCCATCGCATAGCTGCTGACAGCCAGATGTTTCGGGTTGTTCAGTGGGCGCCAGATCCACTCGCCGTTGCCAGCAAGCATCGACAGACCATTAGAATCATGAAGTTCCGGGCGGTAGTTGGTTGCAGGAGAGGGCTGTGACGGACCGAACAGGAACATACTGGTCAGCGGCGCTACGCCCAGTTTGCCCACTTTATCACGCAGATAAACTTTGGACTGCACATCCACCACGGTATCGCGGCCAGGAATAATGACGAAGCGATAGGCACCCGTAGCGCGCGGTGAATCCAGCAGCGCGTAAATCGTCAGGCGTTTATCGCCAGGCTTGGGACGCTCGATCCAGAATTCACGGAAACGCGGGAACTCTTCGCCGGAGGGGAGCGCAGTATCAATCGCCAGACCGCGCGCGGAGAGCCCATAAACCTGTCCGGCGCCGATCACGCGGAAGTAGCTTGCGCCCAGCATGCTGACGATTTCATCGTTTTTATCTTTATTATTGATGGGGTAAAGAACTTTGAAGCCAGCAAACCCAAGATCTTTTACAGTGTCTTTATCGTGCTGAACGTTACCGAAATTAAAATAGTCCGGGCTGTATTTAATTTGGCGAACGGCGGTGGTGGTCACTTCGTTTAGGATCACCGGCGTATCGAAGTACATGCCCTGATGATAAAACTCAAGCTTAAACGGGGTGTTGGTCGCATTCCAGTAGGCTTTGTCGTGGTTGAACTGAATCTGCTGATAGTCCGCATATTTCATGTCACGGAACGCAGAGGGCAGATTGCTCTTGGGTGCTTCATAGCCTTTGCCAGCCAGGGATTGAGCCTGTTTTGCGACATCGTCAATAGAAAAAGCCCAGCCCGATGACGTATAAAGTGACAACAGAACCGCAGCGCCGACCCAACGCATTTTCATCATTTGTAATTTAGGTTTCATAATAACTAAGCACTTCCCCCTTTGTGTGCTTAAATCGATCCGATCCATTTTAATGGAAACTCAGCCAATCCGACAACTGAATCCCTGTATTGTTCTGCCTGCTGGCTCATTGATCAGGCAAAGAAACCCACCTTTATCGTTTTACAGGCTTATCCTGGAGACAGGTTATCGGTCATAGTGTAGGGTTAGTTCCGAATGTAACCATTATTTGTCTTATGGATAAGGCGAAAAGTCTTAGAATGCCTGGAGTTATATGGCCAGATTACCCACACAACGAGAATATTTCCTCGATTCCATCCGCGCGTGGTTAATGCTACTTGGGATCCCGTTCCACATCTCGCTGATTTATTCCAGCCATATGTGGCACGTTAACAGTACCTATCCTTCCTGGTGGCTGACCCTGTTTAATGACGCTATTCATGCGTTTCGCATGCAAGTGTTCTTTGTTATATCCGGTTATTTTTCGTACATGCTATATCTACGTTATCCGCTGAAACGCTGGTGGAAGGTGCGCGTTGAACGCGTCGGTATACCGATGCTCACCGCAATTCCGTTACTCACGTTACCGCAATTTATTATGTTGCAATATCTGAATAACAATACCGAAGAATGGCGCACCTTATCGGCGTATGACAAATTCAATACGCTGTCGTGGGAGTTGATATCTCATTTATGGTTCCTATTGGTACTTATCATATTAACAACGGTTGGCATGTGGTTGTTTAAAAAAATAAAAAACAATGCCGATTGCCTGCCTGGTTTTATTTCCCTGGGTACGCTTTCCCTCTGCTTCCTGCTGCTGGGCATCGTCTGGGCCGCATTTCGGCGCATTATTTTTCTGTTGTATCCCGATATATTGCGCGATGCCCTGTTTAATTTCGCCGTCATGCAGTCGCTGTTTTACATTCCATTCTTTATCCTTGGTGCGCTGACTTTCATAAATCTACGGCTAAAATCACTTTTTACCACGCCGTCACCGTGGTGTATGGTTGGTTCAGCGCTGGCGTTTGTTGCTTATCTGCTTAACCAGCGCTATGGCAGCGGCGATGCCTGGATGTATGAAACCGAAGCGGTAATTACTATGCTGCTGGGACTGTGGATGGTAAATGTGGTGTTCTCGCTGGGGCACCAGTTGCTTAATTTTCAGTCGCCGCGGGTGAGTTATTTTGTCAATGCGTCGCTATTTATTTATCTGGTACACCATCCGCTGACGCTGCTCTTCGGCGCATGGATCACCCCACATATTCAGTCCAACGCGTTAGGTTTTGTCACCGGGCTGGTATTCGTCATTGCGATTGCAGTTTTGCTGTATGAAATTCACTTGCGCATTCCGCTGCTACGTTTTCTCTTCTCCGGTAAACCGCAGGAGAAAGAAGTAAAAACACACGCTACCGCCCGTTGATTTTGCAGGCGGCTCATGCGAGCAGCCTGCGTTTCACCTATTTTGCAGGTTCTTCGCCCTGCTGAGTGAGTAAATGCTGGTAAAGATGCGCCGTTTCGGCATCAAAGCAGACAAACAAAACCTGCTGTAGTTGAGGCCGCCGGAGCAGATGCGCAGAAACCGTGTTGACCGCAATCTCTGCTGCCGCCGGTTTCGGGTAGCCATACACACCCGTACTTATCGCCGGGAAAGCGATCGTGGTGTAGCCGTTAGCTTCAGCGAGCAACAGACTGTTACGGTACGCATCCTCCAGCAGACGAGCTTCGTGTTCACCGCCGCCGCACCACACCGGCCCAACCGTGTGGATCACCGCTTTGGCACGCAAATTTCCTGCTGCGGTGATCACCGAATGCCCCGGAGGGCACTCCCCCTGTTGCTGACGCACCTGCTGGCACGCCTTCAACAATTCCGGTCCTGCCGCGCGATGAATAGCACCATCAACACCGCCGCCGCCAAGTAGCGACGGATTTGCGGCGTTCACAATGACATCAACCTCAAGAGTAGTGATATCCCCTTGAAGTACCTGCATACGTGCCTGCATTTGTGCCCCCTTTCCGGTCAATCAACCGCATTTCCGGTAAGTGTATCCTGGGTCGGGGGCAATATGCAGTCACCATCAGTAATAACTCATAACGACAATGCCCTTTGTACGCTCTGGATTGATATAGTGCATCTCTATTTTCGACAGCGATGCAAAAGACTGTCCGGCAATATCACGAAACGAAAATTGCCGCGTTACGACCTTTTGCCCCTGCGGACAAGAGAGCTGCAGTTGCTGCTCGTGGGTGTGATGATCGCAGCCACCCTCAACAATCGCGCCATAGAAGTGAATGATCCCGCCCGACGTCGCAGCACCGGCAGAGGTGCTAAATAGAAGGATAATCACAGGAAACAGGAATGCTATGAAAAGCCGCATATACACCTCACAGATTGCTCATCCTTGATGGTGGGAGTCAGATATTCCGCATACCTGACTCATCGGCATTTTTAATTGAACACTTTAATAGATTAGCGCAAAAACAGGCTATTGCTGGCTATAAGGCTGTTTTTATAAGATTTTTTATTGATGCGATTTTATTTTTTCTTGCTCATTTAGCAAAGGCTGCGCGAGGCGAGCAGCAATCCATAGGCCGCTGTTTTTCATGGCATAACCGAAAAGCAGCCCGACGGCGAGCGAAGGCACAATCATCTGCCACTCACTCTGTCCGGCGAATGTCGCGCAGGCACCAATAAACGTGCCCGGTACAAAAGAGAGCAGCACACTTTTGGCTTGCAAACACATCAGGAATGCCACCACGCCGGTCATTATGTAACCGACGATTGCCAAATGCGGTGCCAGCGCTGCACCATGGATAATCACTTGCGCCCAGACAACGCCACTCATAACCGTGCAGGCGGAGATAAGCAGCCCTTTCAACCCGCCCTGCGGACAGGCAAAATAGGCCGTACATCCGAGAAAACCCGCCCAGCTAATCAAGCCGAGGGAAACCGCCACCCAACCCCAAAGGCCAGAGAGGATACCTGTCGTCAGTGCAATAGAAAGGAGAATGTTCATGGCGCGCATCATAGCAAATGCGCGGCTGGCTTATGTGACTACAAGCACATTAATTGAAACCATGAACTATTCGTTACATTTAATTAGTGATGATAATCACATTATTCAGCGAATTCTTCCTGCGATTCACCCCATACTCTCCATACTGCTGGAATCGCATCGCGCGTAAGCGGCGACGTTGCACGCCAAAACAGCGTAGCAGCACCGGCTCCAACCTTAGCCGAAGAAGGTGTCGCATCACGGCAACAGCGTTTCCAGCGCCTGGCTTTCATCTTCGGCTGACTGAACTCCCAGCCAGGAGGCTGCCAGCAGCAATGTACCAATATGATCGGCTGGCGCATCGGTTAACGGTATGCCACAGTTCGACAAAAGTGTACGCACTTCAGCTTCTGAAGCACCATCCACCCGACCACCGTCGAGCAGTGATGAATTCGCCGCATTAACGATAACATCCACGCTGATAGTGGGAATATCCCCCTAAATAACCCATTGTTGGGTTTTAACCTGTCCCTTGCGGTCGCAGGCCACGTCACACGGTGAACATCGACACTGATATCACCAGGGGTTTCAATAACAGCCCTTCAAAATGTATAACGCTGGCGGCATAAAATAACTGCTGGAACAAGCAGTATGCTGGAGGCTGACATATAAACATCAATAATGGGTGATCTTTACAGGTGAAAATGTCAACTGTATGCATACATTATTTAATCAAATTTCACAGCATTGAACTATCTCATTTTTATTTAAAACATCATTAAACTTAATAAGTTAAATTTTTTGCTGTGATACCCAATGCTGGGATAAATTTAGTGACTGACCATCTGTAACGGTAACCACAATATCGACACTATCTCGCGCTTCAATATTCATGCTTAAGCGCATTAACGGTGTCGGTTGATTCGCGACAATTTGAATGGTTTTACGCTGCTCTGTGCGACTCTGACCGCCTTCCCCCTGTCGCGTTGCCAGAATCTGCACCTGACAGACGCAATTTTCAGCGAGTAAAACTCGTGGGGTAATCGTGTACATATCACCGACGCGGTTTGTGTCAAAAGTAATCTGGCTGGTCAGAGCGGCAAGTAATAACAACGTATTCATAACGCCTCCCAAAAAGAGACAGGGCCGCAGCCCTGTCGCTTCAAACAATAGGGCTGTTAGTACTGCTTAGCATTAGCATTGTTGCCGAAACCAACCTGACGTACGGTTACGGTAGAGTCAGAAGCAGTCTGGTTAACCAATGCGCCGTTACCTCCACCATACTGGCTGACCGCAATTGTAGAATCTTTGCTGTTCCACTGTTCAATAGTTGAGCTGTTATGGAAACCATTTTGTGACAGGCTGATGGTACTATCATCAGACCCCTGGCCAACATCAGCAGCGTTGCTTGATCCATTCTGACGAATCGTCGTTGTAGAGTCACGTGCATCGGCTTGCAGTGCCAGCGCGGAGTTACCGCTACCGGTCTGGTAGATGTTCAGTTCTGAATTCGGACCGCTATGACCCGGGAACTGCGGGACGCTGCCTGCAAAAGCACTGGCTGAAACGACGATCGCTGCTAATGCTGCCACTTTGAAAAGTTTCATGATGAACCCCCATTGGATTGATTTAAAGCCACAATGACATCAACGTTGAATAACGCGTATGTCCATTTGCGACTGTCTCTGAACAATGACTGCTGTTTTCTGTGTACCGTACTGTGAAATACTCGCCCTGTTACCCGATCCTTTTTGGATAATCATTGCGGTATTGCCATAAGCTCCTTGCGTAATATCCGCGTCATTGGCGCTGCCTGACTGATCGATATATGCAAGGTTATATGCTCCTGACTGGTCAATTTTTGCCGAATTATTCCCGCCATGCTGGGAAATAACTGACAATAATTTCGAACCAGCCTCGCTAATTTGTGCGTTATTATTTGCACCGAATTGACCAATAATAGCCGCTTTATTGTAGGAAGCGGCACTTAATTCATTCACCGCCAGGTTATACTCTGAACCTGCCATATCATAACCTGTAGCAGCGGCAAACCCAGGTGCACCCAGCATCATTAACATCATAAATAACACTTTGTTTTTCATGTTGTCACCCTGGACCTGGACATATATTAAAAAGGTATTTTAAATATTTGTACCGCTGGCGATAACACATTCTTTAAATTTGTTAACGCTGCGTTACGGAAGTCAGTATGGTCAGAGAGAAAAATAAAATATCTCCCCCATGATTCGTATTTTTTGTTCTACTCTTAATACTAAGGCATTAATATTTATATTGTTATCGATGTGCGCATATAGAGGGGGTATTTGGCTTTTCTAAACAGGCGGGGTTGCTTATAACAATATGGTTGCAACGAAGTAATCAGCGAACATATTCTGAGATGGAGATAACATTTCTTTGTTCACCCTTCACAATCCATCCTTTTTTAGCTGTGCAAATTGGACGCCCTATCTCATACCAAAATCTTTCTTGGGATATTCCTCATACCACTTTCAGGCTATTAATAAACCGTTTTAAATACAATGAATTATATTACTTTGTATGATTTTTAAATTTGTGCAAATGTGATTTTGTGTACAACTTATCTATCAAAACTAAACAATAAAAAAACACAGAGAAATGTTTTAATATTCATTTTTACATTTTGTTACACGTTTAACACTTGCTTTAAGAATGGCAAAGACTAGATTGGGATTAGCAGACTTATTTGGATTTATTAATTTCCCTTAATCATTAGGGATTATGTATTTAGCATTACGCAAAGTAACATAATTATTACACACAGTAACATAGCATCTGTCAGTACTTCTGGTTCCCCAGCTTTGGGTGGGGAGGCTGCGGATGTCATTAACGCGGGGTTTCATCATGTTCAATGAAGTCCAAAGTTCTTACAATCAGGCATTGTTGTTAATTACCAAACCCTCCTTGCAAGCAACAGCCTTGTTGCAGCATCTTAAACAATCTCTGACGATAACGGGAAAATTGCACAACATTCAACGCTCACTTGAGGATTTTCCTGGTGATTGTCTGGTGCTATTAGATATGATGGAGGCGGATAAGAAAACCATTCAATACTGGCAAGATGTTTTGTCCAGAAAAAATGATAATTTAAAATTATTGTTGATGAATACGCCTGAGGAATATCCGTACCGTGATATCGAAAACTGGCCGCATCTCAACGGGGTATTTTACGTATCGGAAGACGAATCCCGCATGGTTGAGGGATTGCGAGGGATCCAGCGCGGCGAGTGCTATTTTTCACAAAAGCTTGCCAGCTACTTAATCACCCACTCTGGAAATTATCGTTACAACAATTCGGAATCGGCGTTGCTGACACACAGAGAAAAAGAGATTTTGAATAAGTTGCGCATTGGCGCATCCAATATTGAAATCGCCCGCTCTCTGTTTATCAGCGAGAATACGGTTAAAACCCATCTCTATAATCTTTTCAAAAAGATAGCAGTAAAAAATCGTACTCAGGCGGTCTCCTGGGCTAACGATAATCTCAGGCGTTAACGCTATGAAACGCGCACTACACTACCTTGCGGCAGCAACGCTATTGCTGGCTGCCGGGAATCTGCACGCAGTCGAAGTGGAGATTCCAGGATTACTAACCGACCATACGGTTTCTTCGATCGGACACGATTTTTATCGGGCTTTTAGTGATAAATGGGAAAGTACCTGGACTGGGAATTTAGCTATCAATGAAAGACCAAGTGCTCGCTGGGGAAGCTGGATAACCATTACGATTAATCAGAGCGTGGTTTACCAGACTTTTATGTTCCCGACACGGCGTGATTTTGAAAAGAACGTTGATATTGCACTTGCACAGACACACGCAGCGCTCGACCGTCGCCAAATTGATCAGGCATTACTCAGTACCCACGATTTAGCGACAGATGAATTCTAAAACACGATAAACATCCGGAGGGTAACATGCGTATCACATATGCCGTCATTTCATTAATGTTGATAACACCTTTAAGTTGGGCTGGGCAAATGACTTTCCAGTTCCGTAACCCTAATTTCGGTGGTAACCCCAATAACGGCGCTTTTTTATTAAATAGCGCACAGGCACAAAATTCTTATAAAGATCCAAGCTATCAAGATCTTGGCGTTCAAACCCCATCGGCGCTTGATAATTTCACTCAGGCAATTCAATCGCAAATACTGGGGGGATTATTAACGAATATAAATTCCGGCAAACCCGGCCGCATGGTAACCAGCGACTATATTGTTGATATTGCTAACAGAGATGGACAGTTAGAATTGAATGTAACGGATAGAAAAACAGGCAAAACATCGACTATTCAGGTTTCAGGTTTACAAAACGGATCAACCGATTTTTAAGGCATCGCCATTACAGGACAATAATCATGCAGCGCTTATTAATACTTCTGGCCGTGTGTTTATTAAGCGGATGCTTAACCGCGCCGCCAAAACAAGCTGCCAAACCTACGTTATTACCTCGGGCACAAAGCTATAGTGATTTAACGCACTTGCCGCCGCCTTCCGGTAAAATATTTGTGTCGGTGTATAACATTCAGGATGAAACCGGGCAGTTTAAACCCTACCCGGCCAGTAACTTCTCGACTGCAGTTCCGCAGAGCGCTACCGCCATGCTGGTGACGGCGCTAAAAGATTCACGCTGGTTTGTTCCACTGGAACGCCAGGGGCTACAGAATTTGCTGAATGAACGTAAAATCATTCGTGCGGCGCAGGAAAACGGTACCGTTGCTATTAATAATCGCTTCCCGCTCCAGTCACTGACCGCTGCAAACGTCATGATTGAAGGGTCAATTATCGGTTATGAAAGCAATGTGAAATCGGGAGGCATAGGCGCACGTTATTTCGGTATTGGCGCTGACACGCAATATCAGCTTGACCAGATAGCGGTTAACCTACGCGTGGTCAATGTCAATACCGGCGAAGTGCTCTCGTCGGTGAATACCAGCAAGACTATTTTGTCCTATGAAGTGCAGGCTGGTGTATTCCGCTTTATTGATTATCAGCGTCTGCTGGAAGGCGAAGTGGGCTACACGGTTAACGAACCCGTTATGCTTTGCCTGATGTCAGCAATCGAGACAGGGGTAATTCTGCTGATTAATGACGGTATCGATCGCGGGTTGTGGGATCTGCAGAACAAGGCAGAGAGCAAAAACGAAGTGCTGGTCAAATATCGCGAGATGGCGGCGGTGCCTCCGCAATCCTGATGGCAAACACATATAAAGCGTGACAGGTTAAATCGTCACGCTTTTTTTCTTTTGTCATCCCACCAGTGTTACATGCCACAGGCCGCGTTTTTCATGGCATAACCGAACAACAACCCGACGACAAGCGACAACACTATCATGCGCAAGCAAATCAGGCGCACATCTTAGCAGTAGCAAATACGCGCCTGATTAATGTAACTAAAGGCTCAATAATTGGAATGTCACATTTATTCCTCTGCGGATTCCTGCAGATCATCCCACATAGAAGAGATAGCATCACGCGTTAGCGGCGCCATTGTACGCCAGAACGGTGTAGTGGCATGTGCTTCCACTTTGCCGAGAAATGTGCCACACCACGGCAGCAGATATTCTGCAAATAACGTTTCCAGCGCTTCGCTTTCATCTTCGGCTGACTGATCTTCCAGCCACGAGGCTGCCAGCAGCAATGTGCCAATATGATCGGCTGGCGCATCGGTTAACGGCATGCCACGACTCGACAAAAATGAACGCACGTCGGCTTCTGTAGCGCCATCCACCCAAGTGCTACGAAACGGGGACACCCGGCACTCTTCACCGACAAACAGCGCGTTATAATCGGTAGCCAGTGCCTGCACATCGCAGTTTTTTTGCAGGCGCTCCAGCAATTCATCCTGCTCCAGAGGCCAGCTTTCCGCCAGTTTCCCCTCGCGGATCATGGTGTACAGCGGCACCAGCAGCGGATCCTGCGGTTGACGGTAAAACAGTGAGCCAAGTACGCGGCAGAGGATAGAAAATTCGTTCATTCAGTTGTTCCAGTCAGTATTAAAGTTCTGCAAATTCAGCAATCGGCGCCATGCCGCGTGACTCAAGGAAACTCAGCAGGCGACGCGGTGAGACATTCAAAATACGTTCTTCCGGGAAACCGACATCATCGAGTACCTTACGGCATTCAGTGAAATCACCCAACGTAAACGCGGTGTGAGAATCCGATCCCAGCGCGACCCAGCCACCGGCATCACGCACCGCGGCGGCAACCGCACGGCAGTTAGCTTCACTGCCTATGCGTGAGTGCATAAAGGAAGAGTTGTTAATTTCCAGCGCTACTTGATATTTTGCGGCAGCTTCCGCGATTGCAGGAATATCAACTTCAAATTTCGGGTTGCCAGGATGGCTGATAATATGCACATTGCCACTGGCCATCGTGGCAATCATCGCCTGCGTATGTGTGGCTTTATCCTGCGGCGGAAAGACCGGCTCATGGAAACCGGCAATGATTAGATCGAGTGATGTCAGCATCGGGCCAGTGCAGTCGATCTCACCATCAGTGTTCTTAATGTTGGCCTCAATACCGCGCAAAATCCCCACGCCATCCACCAAACGCGGCCAGATGCGCATATTGACGAAGTGCCAGTAATGCGGCGCATCCGCCATATCCGGGCCGTGGTCAGTAATGGCAAACAGTTTGATGCCTTTGCTTTTTGCTTCGGCAATATAATCATGAAGCGTGCTATAAGCATGGGTGCTGGCGACGGTATGCATATGCAGGTCAACGGGGTACATGGCTCACTCCTGTCGTTATTTCTTGCAAGGATAGCAGTTATCGGTGTCGATTTTAATGACAAAACCCGGCCTGGCCGGGCTTTCATCAATAACCCCGAACTCTGTCAACGCGCCCGCTGACGGTTTCTCCGCGCTCCAGTTTGCTAATAGTGTGGCTGATAAACTCAATGGCTTCAGTCGGTCTGGTGAATGCCGCAATGTGCGGAGTCATTGCTACACGCGGATGCGCCCACAGCGGATTATCGGCAGGGAGCGGCTCGTGGCTGAATACATCAAGCATCGCGCCCTTCACCTTTCCGCTCTCCAGCGCCGCCAGCAGATCGGCTTCCACAACGTGGACGCCGCGCGCCAGGTTCATCACGTAACTGTGTTCGGCGAGTTGGTTAAGCAACGACTGATTAATAAGACCAACTGTTTCCGGCGTATTCGGCAGCAAGTTGATCAGCACGCGAGTACCCTGTAAAAAATCGCCCAGTTCTTCGGGGCCGGCAAAACTTTGTATACCAGGCAGCGACTTACGGCTGCGACTCCAGCAACGAACCGGAAATCCCCACGGCAGCAAGCTTTCCGCGACTTTTGAACCCAGCACGCCCGCGCCAAGAATACCAACAGTGAAATCGGTATGCTCATACTCTTCCAGTTGTTGCCACCTGGACTGCAGTTTTAATGCCTGATAATCATCAAAACGCCGGAACCAGTGCAACACCTGACTTACCGCATACTCTTGCATTTGCGATCCCATCCCGGTGTCTTCAAGGCGAAATAGCGGAATATCATCTGCCAGCATCCCAGGGTTGGTGCTGAGCTGACCGAGAATGGCATCCACCCCTGCGCCAAGCGCAAACACCCCTTTCAGTTTACGCCCTTTAAGCATTTCGACAGGTGGATGCCACACCAGGGCATAATCCGCCGGGGCATTATCGCCTGCCGTCCATGCACGAACATGCACCTGTGGCATTGCTTTACGCAGTGCGTTAATCCAGTAATCGCTATTAAAAGAAGGGTGATAAAAAATAATGTCCATACCAACTCCAAAACTCGTTGTGATGTATCCGGATGATTTCCGGTTCTGTTGGTGATTTTTAAAAGAGTGATCAGCATAACAAATTTCTCCTGTACGCCGAGGAGAAAGTCCCGTGACGAGAAAAAAAGCGATTTCAGAACGTTTACGAAGCAGGTTGTTTGAAGTTTGTCTAAACACGCTAATTTATTGAAAAAGAGGATTGACGCCGTAATGGCTTTTCCCTACATTAGCGCCCGTCCCGGTAACGTCGGGACGACAATGTGGTGAGGTGTCCGAGTGGCTGAAGGAGCACGCCTGGAAAGTGTGTATACGGCAACGTATCGGGGGTTCGAATCCCCCCCTCACCGCCATCATTTCAGATAAGAGCCTGTACGAAAGTACGGGCTTTTTCTTTTATATTCTCCCTTCAGGGGGGGTGAGAACCCCCGACCGGGGTTCGACAACGGGCAACTGCCCGTTGGACAGACCACGAATAACATGAGTGAGCTGCCCGCAGGGCGAGCGAAGCGAGTCAATCCCCCCCTCACCGCCATCATTTCAGATAAGAGCCTGTACGAAAGTACGGGCTTTTCGGGGCTGTTCTGTTTAGTTGGCTTTTTCCTCTTTTTTCTCTAACTCTTTACCCCAATAATCTTCCCTTTTAATATTTCCAAGTAAATAATTCCACGCAATACCACGGTATCTAAGTTTAACAAACTCCGTCATATTAGGAGTGGTGGAACCGGGAATATAAGCATGATTGAATACAACCGAGGAAATCACAACACTATTCAGTGTTATATTATAAATTTCCAATTCAACACCCGCATCATTGATACCGTAGAATCTTATAATTACGGTTTTAAGTCTTTTACACGAACAAACAAAATCAAATAGATATGGTGCAGACTTATCTACTTCCTTGCTCATAATGACAGGCTCATGCTGCCTTGTTCCTGTCATTGAGCCTGTGTGAATCAGTGGGTAATGTAATGCCATGTTGAGTATTCATTACCTCTATAGCACCTTCACGACATAAAGCGGTGCAGGAGCCTTTTATTTGAACACCGTTTTCATCGCATAAAAAATAAGCTGGTAAAGACATTGGTAAATTCTTTTGTGGGTAAAATCCTATTCTTCCGGTCTTTCAGGTAGAAGTTTAACAATGATGTATACTACAACCATACTAACAATTATATATATAAATCGTTCATGCCATGTTTCAAAGTGGAAGAACCAATAAATACATAAAAAAACCAAAATACCACCAAGTAATGAAACAGCGTATTCTAAGAAGCTATGAAATACTCGCTTTCCAAATGATAGTTTTTTAATTTTATTATCTGCCATGATTAACCCCTTTTTCAACAAGATCCAGAATCTGATTGAATGCCGTTTCTCCTTGAGTCCTTCTAACTCTTAACGCTTCAATAAAGGGGTGTAATGCTGGTTCAACAAGGAAATAAAGAAAATCGTAGTTTCTTTGACGCAATGTGTAATATATTTCTGGATCGGTGCTTTGAAGCCTTTGAGATGTGTATATACTACGTTCTGCCATACCTCCAGCTAACAGGGTATTCCCGACTATACCGCCACGTAGAGCTACCATGAGGGAGCTTCTTTGAGCTATAGAAGTTGCTATTTTTTTGGATATTATAGAGTTGGTAATAGCTCGCCCAACTACTGATGCACCAATCTTAGCGTAGATACCCTCCCTTTTTTTCTCTGGAACATATTGATTAAATTTATTCAATACTGTTTCAATCGTCCTGACAAAATTTTCATTTTGAAGAATACCAAAGCGTATAGCTTTAATCAGTCTGATCCGTTCCGTCTCTCTGTTGTATCTTGAATCAGTATCTATAAAACCATAAGCAAGATAGCCCAAGTCTTGAGGGACTGATAAAACACCGTGAACAAGTCCTACGGCTGTTTCAGGTGAGGTAATGATCTGTGCTATACGTTTTGCTATGTCTATGTAAGTGCTCATAAAGATTCCATTCCTACAGTTTTATGTAGTCTAAAGGCAAATTGAGCGAAAACCAAACAAAAACAAGCGGTATATACTGATACAGACTATACCGTTTGTGTTGAAATCTGATACCGAACCGATGTGATTACCAGTGAGCGGGAAAAGTGGAAGTATGACCAAAAGGCGAGTTTTACGGTATCCCCCTCTGTCAGGATAGTTGTCACCCCCATCGAAAATACTAATGACAGGATGGGAACAGATCGTGAAACGAATTTCACCAGAACGTAAAGCTGCTGCACTGGCTAAATTACTGCCGCCTTACAACATGACCGTCACCGCTGTTGCACAGATGGAAGGGATATCGGAAGCTACCCTTTATTACTGGCGTAACAAGGCGAAAGCAGAGGGAATACCGGTGCCGGGTGCAGACAAAACCACAGACCAATGGTCAGCCGAAGCCCGGCTGGCTGTGATTATTGAAACCGCCACACTCAGCGAAACAGAGCTCGCGCAATACTGCCGT
>NZ_FMBC01000023.1:0-55910 GCF_900094795.1 Kosakonia oryziphila | reverse complement strand
TGAGAACCCCCGACCGGGGTTCGACAACGGGCAACTGCCCGTTGGACAGACCACGAATAACATGAGTGGGCTGCCCGCCGGGCGAGCGAAGCGAGTCAATCCCCCCCTCACCGCCATCATTCAAAAAAAACCCGGCAAAAGCCGGGCTCTTGAGTTGAGATAGCATCAATCATAAGCCAGCAGCGTGCGCTGACAGAGAGCTGAGCGTACGCAGTCATCTTTATTAAAACGTACCACGCCAATCATCTCATCATCCTCAAAACGCGCCAGCGCATCGCTCAGCCCCGATTTAACTCCGGAAGGCAGGTCGCACTGGGTGATATCGCCGTTGACGATTACCGTCACGTTTTCCCCGAGGCGAGTCAAAAACATCTTCATTTGCGCAGCGGTGACGTTCTGAGCCTCATCAAGAATGACGACCGCATTTTCGAATGTACGTCCGCGCATATAGGCGAACGGCGCGATTTCCACCTTACCAATCTCTGGACGCAGGCAGTATTGCATAAAGGACGCGCCAAGGCGTTTAACCAGCACGTCATAGACGGGCCGGAAATATGGCGCGAACTTCTCCGAAATATCGCCGGGTAAGAAGCCGAGATCTTCGTCAGCTTGCAGAACCGGCCGGGTAACAATAATCCTTTCCACGTCCTTATGAATCAGCGCTTCCGCCGCTTTCGCCGCGCTAATCCACGTTTTCCCGCATCCCGCTTCACCGGTTGCGAAGATCAGTTGTTTACTCTCGATAGCATTCAGGTAGTGCGCTTGAGCTTCATTGCGAGCGGCAATCGGAGAGGTATCACGGCTGTCCCGCGCCATGCCAATTGCTTCTACGCCACTCATCTGCACAAGCGAGGTGACCGACTCTTCTTCACGTTGTTTATAGCTGCGTGAATCACGTCTCAGCACGCGTTTCGCTTCACGACGAGCTTTGATCACTGCTTTTTGTCTTCCCATGGATAGCACCTTGAGTTGTTGGTTTACATCACGCGCGTCCGTTTCGACACGACTATGCGCACAAACGTCTGAGGGTTGGCTTCCTTGTAAGCCTTGTCTTGCCTTTGAATATGATGTGGCTGAGCGACAGGCAGCATCGCCGGTCACATCGTTGAAATAGGGTATAACAAAAGAGGAGGAAAATTCAGGGGCGAAGAAGTCGTTGCCGGAGGGGGTCTCTCCGTGCCGGGTCTTACGTGGTCTTTTTGAGTGTCCGCTACAGGACTTTACCATCCGCGATCTCCTGAAGAACTTCATCACCGCAGGGAAAAACGCTTTAAACTAATTACATCAAAACTTCGCCTGCTTGCAACATTATTTTTACCCACCCATAACGTGCAAGCGCTCCGAATGATTGCAAAGAGTGTCTGATATGAATATTACAGAAAGATAACAGATACTTTCTCATACGAAAAAATGATAACTGGATGGCAGAAAAAGCATGTCAAAATGCAACAGATGATAGAATATCCTGCCCGCTAGCGAGCAGGATAGGATCTTTACGCTTCGAGTAGAGATTGGGCGAGATAGTGATTGGCATCTTGCACGCCGGGCAAAACAAAAAAATAGCCGCCGCCAATCGGGCGGATATACTCTTCCAGCGCCTCGCCGTTAAGCCGTTTTTGCACCGTCAGAAAACCTTTTTCCAGATCGTGCTGATAACAGACAAACAGCAAGCCCATATCAAGTTGACCAGAGTTCGTCACTCCCAGTGAATAGCTATAGCCCCGGCGCATCATCAGACTTGATTGTGTCTCTTTAGTACGCGGGTTCGCCAGACGAATGTGGCTGTCAAGAGCAATCACATCACCACCCGGATCGTTCGTGTAATCCGGAACATCATGTTCTTTCTGCATGCCCAGCGGCGCACCAGTGTGCTTATCACGCCCAAAAATCGTTTGTTGCTCTTTCAGCGGCGTGCGATCCCAGAACTCAACATGGAACTGGATAATCCGCACCGCCTGATAACTGCCGCCAATGGCCCAGGTCGGTTCACCTTGCTCGCCGGTGACCCAGACGACTTCATTCATCAACGCATTATCGCTACTGTCCGGGTTGGCAGTACCATCTTTAAATCCCAGCAGATTCACCGGTGTCTCTTTGCCTTTACTGCGCGCCGCATGATCGGAGATAAATCCTTCCCGCTTCCAGCGCACGCTGAGTAAATCCGGCGTGTGCTTAATGAGATCGCGCAGCGTGTGAATCACCGTATCCTGTGTGTTGGCGCAAATCTGGATCAGTAAATCGCCGTGGCACAGTGCCGCATCCAGTGAATCATTGGGGAAACGTTCCATCTTTTGCAGCTTTTTCGGCATCTGCGCCTGCAAACCAAAACGCGTATCAAACAGAGAGTGACCAACGGAAACAGTGACCGTCAGATTATCCGGCGCGATATACGGCCCGAGAATGCCGGAATCCATTGGCGGTAACCGCGGGTTTGGCGTATCAGGGGCCGGGCCGCCGGAAGTGAGAAAAGTGATGCGCTGTGTCAGTAAGCGAAACAAACGTTCAAGATCGGCTTTATCCGTAGCCAGCACATCAAAGGCCACCAACATCATTGATGCCTGCTGCGGCGTCAAAATCCCGGCCTGATGCGCCCCGAGAAAAGGCTGCTTTTCCATCCGCGAATCCGGCGACAGCGTTCCCGGTGCAGTTTGTGGTTTTGCTGCATAGGCAACCGGACATCCGCCAGCTATTGCGAGCGCGCCTCCCAGCGCGCCCATCCCTTTCAATAAACGGCGGCGCGAAGGTTCACTGACGCCATGATCATCATGTTGCTTCATATTGTTAATCCAGCCCAAGCACGCCGCGTAGTTGCGCCAGATCTTCCGCCAAGGTGGTAATCGGCCCTTTCAACGCATTACGGTCGGTGTCAGTTAGCTTGTTGTACGTCTCATAGCCATCTTTAATGCGGTATTTCGCCAGAATGGTATCCACTTTCTTGAAGTTGGCATCGACTTTCGCCAGCAACTCCGCATTCTCTTTTTGCAGTTGTGGACGCAGCAGATCGACAATTTTCTGTGCACCATCAACGTTGGCCTGGAAGTCCCACAGATCGGTGTGACTGTAACGATCTTCTTCGCCGCTGATTTTGCTGGCCGCGACTTCTTCAATCAAATCGGTGGCCCCGCCCACCACTTTTGACGGCGGGAAAGCCAGTTCGTTAATACGCGTTTGCAGCTCCAGCACATCGCTGTTGAGCTGATCAGCATATTTGCCCATCTCTTTGGTGCTGTTATCGCCAAACAGGGCTTTTTCCAGGCGATGGAAACCGGTGAACTTCGGATCGTCCGCTTTGTGCTCGTAATCATCTTCACGGGCATCAATGCGGCCATCCAGATCGGAGAAGAGCTCAGCAATCGGTTCGATACGTTCATAGTGCTGGCGGGTTGGTGCATACAGTGCTTTCGCTTTTTCAATATCCCCAGCTTTTACCGCGTCGGTAAAGGCTTTCGTGCCGGAAACCAACTGCGCGGTTTCCGCCACAACATAGGCTTTATACGCAGTAATGGCCCCGCTCAGGCTCAACAATGCATCGCCTTTTGCCGCATCTGCGGTTGCCGAGCCTTCGACTATCAGTTTCCCTTTCGGGTTAGTGAGCAGGCCGCAGGTCATATCATATTCGCCTGGTTGCAGAGTGGCGGTCAGTTTCTGGCTGAAGCCCGGTGCGATGTTTTCACGCTCTTCCACCACCATCACTCCCTTAAGGATCTCCCATTCCAGCGCTTTCTGGCTGTGGTTGACGATAATGAACTGCGTTTTACCCGCGTTAACGGTCAGGCTCATCGGCTCACACTGCTTGTCCGTTACCGTGACCTTCACCTGCGGAACATCCGCAGCTTGTACCCCGAAAGCGCAAGACATCAGCGCCGCGATCCCTACCTGCAAAGCACTACGACGAAAATGAATAACCATGACCCTTCCCTTAAATAAGTATGTTGTAACTACAAAGCAGTGAAAATCATCAGGAGGCTGCCTGCGAAGGCTGCGCACCTGAGCGTGGAGACAAAACAAACAGCACCAGCACCGGGATCAAATAGGCAAAGTAGACAAAGACTTCACTAACGCTCGGTGCTTCCTGATAACCAAAAATGCCTTCCAGCAAGGTTCCCGTCAGCGAATGCGTGGTGAGCACATTGCTTAAATCGAAAGCCAGATTCTGGAATTGATTCCACAAACCGGCTTCATGGAAAGCGCGGATAGCGCCAGCCGCCAGGCCGGCGGCCACCAGCAGGATAAACAGACTGGTCCATTTGAAAAATGCGCCGAGATTAAGGCGGATCCCGCCCCAGTAGAGCAGAAAGCCCAGCACTACGGCTGTTGCCAGCCCAAGCATTGCGCCAAGCGGCGGCCAGATACCGAGATCTTGCTGGAATGCCGCCAACAGAAAGAACACCGATTCCAGCCCTTCACGCGCGACGGCGAAAAAAACCATCAAAATCAGCGCCCAACCGTGATGATTACTGCGTGCCAGCGCGTTATCTACCGCCTGCTCAAGCTGTACTTTGACGTTACGCGACACCTTGCGCATCCAGAACACCATCCAGGTGAGGATCACGACGGCAATCACCGCGACAATTCCCTCAAACAGCTCCTGCTCTTTCTGTGGAAACTCGCCGGTAGTTTCGTTAATGGCAATCCCTAGTCCGAGGCAGAGCGCGGCGGCAAGAAAAACGCCAATCCACATCACCCCAATCCAGCGTCCGCGCTGGGTTCGTTTCAGGTAACTGGCAATCAGACTGACGATCAGCGCCGCTTCGAGGCCTTCACGCAACATAATAAGAAATGGAACAAACATGGAGAACGCCCCTGAGTCATGTGCGGTCAATGGTTGCAAAGAAAAGTAAATTACATTGATAGTGATTATCATTACGAAAACGAGAAACTCAAGCGAAATATGACGAGAATAATAACTGGATGTAAACGGATAGCAGGCTAACCCTGGCGAAGCGGCCCTTATGCAGAAAGGGTTGAAATAAAGCAACAACTTAGCTTACAAAACATTAACTTTATGTTTACCGCACCTTGCGGCTATGGCTAAATACTTCCCCCATTTATCTGCAAAATTAGAGATATGATTAACTTTCTACACTTTCTGCTGGCGCTGGTCGTGATCCTCGCGCTCGCCTGGCTGGTGAGTTTCGATCGGCGACAAATTCGTTTTCGCTTTATTCTGCAATTGATCGTCATCGAAATAGTGCTGGCCTGGTTTTTCCTGCATGCGCAAAGCGGGTTAACGCTGATTAAATATGTTTCCAGTTTCTTCGAAGCGCTGCTGAAATTCGCTGCTGAAGGCACGGGTTTTGTTTTCGGCGGCATGAGCGAAAAAGGGCTGGCATTTATTTTCCTTGGTGTACTGTGCCCCATCGTTTTTATTTCGGCGTTGATCGGCATTTTGCAGCACTGGCGCATCCTGCCTTTTTTTATTCGTCTGATCGGCACCCTGCTGTCGAAACTGAATGGTATGGGCAAGCTGGAATCTTTTAACGCCGTCAGTTCGCTGATTCTTGGTCAGTCCGAAAACTTCATTGCCTACAAAGGGATACTCGGCGACCTCTCTTCACGCCGCCTGTTCACCATGGCCGCCACGGCAATGTCGACGGTTTCGCTGTCAATCGTCGGCGCGTATATGACCATGCTGGATGCGAAATATGTGGTCGCAGCGTTGATCCTGAATATGTTCAGCACTTTTATCGTGCTGTCGGTCATTAATCCCGCGCGCCCGGAAGCGGAAGCCGAAATAAAACTGGAAAAACTCCACGAATCGCAAAGTTTCTTTGAAATGCTCGGTGAGTATATTCTGGCAGGTTTCAAAGTAGCGATGATTATTCTGGCAATGCTGATCGGCTTTATCGCCCTGATTAGCGCCGTTAACGCCCTTTTCTCTGCGCTATTCGGTATCAGTTTCCAGCAAATCCTCGGCTATGTTTTCTATCCGTTAGCCTGGTTGATAGGTATTCCACTCAGTGATGCGCTGCATGCTGGCAGCATCATGGCTACCAAGCTGGTGGCTAATGAATTTGTGGCGATGATTGAACTGCAAAAAATCGCCGCACAGATGACGCCGCGCGGATTGGGGATTTTGTCAGTGTTCCTGGTGTCATTTGCCAACTTTGCCTCAATTGGCATCGTCGCGGGCGCCATTAAGGGGTTGAATGAGCAGCAAGGCAATTCGGTCTCCCGCTTTGGCCTGCGCCTGGTCTACGGGGCAACACTGGTAAGCCTGCTCTCCGCCGCTTTTGCGGGTATCGTGCTGTAAGGGGCTTCCCCCTCTCTCGCCTGCGGGAGAGGGGTTTCAAATCAGAACTGAACGCAAACCGGCTGATCCACGCGCATCACCGATTCCTGTGCGAAGTGTGATTTATAAATCTCGCGCAATGTATCAATTTTCGCATTAGTTTGTGCGTCCACGCTGTGGATAAGCATCAGCGCCTTGCTCGGTTCTTTCGTCACTTTCCCGTTGCTGCCCAGCCATTGCCCCTGGGCATCGAAAGTCGTTAAACCATCACGAAAACGCGGTGTAACATCGTTATCCACATACTGTTGCCACTCCTGAGCGGTAATCAATTTACCGCCCTGTCGAGTTAAACCGTAATAGAGCGTGGTTTGTTGCATTTGGTTTTCAACCTTGCAGGTTTGCATATTCACGCTCTGTTTCGCTGTCGGCACCGCGCAGCCTGCCAGCAAACCTGCAACCACCAGCGCGGTGAACCCTGTCTTTAACTTCATATTGCTATCCTCATTGTTATTTGTTCTGAGATAACAGCGTAATTACAATTATTTAGCAATAGAAAAACCCGCCGCTGCGGGTTTTTCGTCAATGGCGTGTTATTCCGCCTGTAAACGGGACGGCGGTGCCGAGTGGTAATGCGCATCGGCCTCGGCAAAACGCTGCTGCATCGCCGCGGAAGGCGCTTTGCCCAACAGGCTGAACACCACAATACCCAGGCTGCCGAACACAAAGCCCGGAATGATTTCATACAGATCCAGCCAGCCGTAGTGTTTCCAGATAATGACCGTTACTGCGCCAATAATCATCCCCGCCAGCGCGCCGTTGCGGGTCATCCGCGACCACATCACCGAGAACAGCACCACCGGGCCAAATGCCGCGCCGAAACCAGCCCACGCGTAACTTACCAGTCCCAGCACGCGGTTTTCCGGGTTTGCCGCCAGCGCAATAGCGATTACCGCCACCAGCAGTACCATTGCGCGCCCCACCCACACCAGCTCAGTCTGGCCGGCGCCTTTACGCAAAAACGCTTTGTAGAAATCTTCGGTGATCGCACTGGAGCAAACCAGCAACTGGCAGCTCAGCGTCGACATTACCGCCGCGAGGATGGCAGAAAGCAGCACGCCCGCAATCCACGGGTTGAACAACAGTTGCGCCAGCTCGATAAACACGCGTTCGGAGTTCTGATTGACCGCGCCCGCCAGCGACGGGTTGTTACTGAACCAGGCGATGCCAAAGAAACCCACGGCGACCGCACCGGCCAGGCAGAGGATCATCCAGGTCATGCTGATACGGCGCGCATGCACAATTGTGTGGTGGGAATCAGCGGCCATAAAGCGCGCCAGAATATGCGGCTGACCAAAATAACCCAGCCCCCAGCCCATCAACGACAGGATGGCGACAAAATTCAGCCCCTTCAGCATGTCGACGTTTTCGATGCTTTTTTGCTTAATTACTTCCAGCGAATCACCGAAACCGCCCACCGTAATAATGACAATCACCGGCGTCAGGATCAGCGCGAAAATCATCAGACTGGCCTGCACCGTATCGGTCCAGCTAATCGCCAGGAAGCCGCCAATAAAGGTGTAAATAATGGTGGCTGCCGCGCCAGCCCAGAGCGCGCTTTCATAGCTCATGCCGAAGGTGCTTTCGAACAGACGTGCGCCCGCCACAATACCGGAAGCACAATAAATAGTGAAGAAGACAAGTATCACTACGGCGGAAATAATGCGCAGCAGACGGCTTTTATCTTCAAAACGACCGGTGAAATAATCCGGTAATGTCAGCGCATTATTGTTCGCCTCAGTATGCACGCGCAGACGCCCGGCCACCAGTTTCCAGTTGACCCACGCCCCCAGCGTCAGGCCAATGGCGATCCAGCTTTCCGAAATTCCGGAGATAAAAATCGCGCCCGGCAGCCCCATCAGCAACCAGCCACTCATATCGGACGCCCCGGCTGAAAGCGCGGTGACCAGCGGCCCCAGGCTGCGGCCGCCGAGAATATAATCGTCAAAATTCTTCGTCGAACGCCAGGCGAAAAAACCGATCAATATCATGCCAAAGATATAAACAAGAAAAGTCACCAGCATCGGTGTGCTCATTGCCATTAAGAAGTCTCCAGATTCTTCGTCAGCAAAATCATGTTGCTGCTTTATCCATCACCGGAACGTAGTGATGGGGCGTGTTGATTATCAGAAGCGCCGTATCCTGCCGGAAGCCTCACTTATTCACAATTGATTTAACACAGCATTTACATCAAATTCATCCTGAGCTTGATAGCATTTTGCGATAGGTTGTACTCTGTCACACTTTTCAAGGTTGCACCTTTTAAAAGTGTTATCCACCGCATAAAACCTACCTGGCCAGTGAATTATCCAGCGCCATCCCCCGTTACCAGTAATTAACATTTATTTCATTTTTAACCTTGCCAGCCAGGTCACATTTAACAAGGTTGCACAAAGTTGCAACATGGTGGATATTTCTGCCTGAACAGCAAAATAGCCAAAAAAACAGGAGCAAAGCATGGGCACCACCACGATGGGGGTCAAGCTTGATGACGCTACGCGCGAAAGGATTAAAGCCGCCGCAGCAACGATCGACCGTACGCCGCACTGGTTAATTAAACAGGCCATTTTTAATTATCTGGAGAAACTGGAGCGCAGCGAAGGGTTACCGGAACTGACCGCCGCGCCAGGGGCTGCGTCGCAGGATGAGGAAAGCGGTGTACCGACTGACGAGAACCACCAGCCGTTCCTCGATTTTGCCGAGCAGATCCTGCCGCAGTCTGTTTCCCGTGCCGCTATTACCGGTGCCTGGCGCTGGGCGGAAACCGATGCGGTGCCGATGCTGCTGGAGCAGGCTCGTTTGCCGCAGCAGGTAGCGGAAAATGCCCATCAACTGGCTTATCAGTTAGCGGAAAAATTACGTAATCAGAAAACCGCTTCCGGCCGTGCTGGCATGGTGCAAAGCCTGTTGCAGGAATTTTCGCTCTCTTCGCAGGAAGGTGTGGCGCTGATGTGTCTGGCAGAAGCGCTGCTACGCATCCCGGATAAAGCCACCCGCGACGCGTTGATCCGCGACAAAATCAGCAACGGCAACTGGCAGTCGCATATTGGCCGCAGCCCGTCGCTGTTCGTCAATGCTGCGACCTGGGGTCTGCTGTTTACCGGGCGGCTGGTTTCTACGCACAACGAAGCGAATCTTTCGCACGCCCTGAACCGCATTATCGGGAAAAGCGGCGAGCCGCTGATCCGCAAAGGCGTGGATATGGCAATGCGCCTGATGGGCGAACAGTTTGTCACCGGAGAAACCATCGCTGAAGCGCTGGCGAATGCCCGCAAGCTGGAAGAGAAAGGTTTCCGCTACTCCTACGATATGCTGGGCGAAGCGGCACTCACCGCCGCTGATGCGCAGGCTTATATGGTTTCCTATCAGCAGGCCATCAACGCTATCGGTAAGGCGTCCAATGGTCGCGGGATCTATGAAGGGCCGGGCATTTCAATTAAACTTTCTGCTCTGCATCCGCGTTACAGCCGTGCGCAGTATGACCGCGTGATGGAAGAGCTTTATCCACGCCTGAAATCCCTCACCCTGCTGGCGCGCCAGTACGATATTGGTATCAATATTGATGCCGAAGAGGCCGATCGTCTGGAAATTTCCCTCGATTTGCTGGAAAAACTCTGCTTTGAGCCAGAGTTAGCAGGCTGGAACGGTATCGGCTTTGTGATTCAGGCCTACCAGAAGCGTTGCCCGTTTGTCATTGATTACCTGACTGACCTGGCAACCCGCAGCCGCCGCCGTCTGATGGTCCGCCTGGTCAAAGGCGCTTACTGGGACAGCGAAATCAAACGTGCGCAAATGGAGGGACTGGAGGGGTATCCGGTTTACACGCGCAAGGTGTATACCGATGTCTCTTACCTCGCCTGCGCAAAAAAATTACTCGCGGTGCCGAACCTGATCTACCCGCAGTTCGCCACTCACAACGCCCATACGCTGGCGGCGATTTACCAGCTTGCCGGACAAAACTACTACCCAGGGCAGTACGAATTCCAGTGTTTGCATGGCATGGGCGAACCGCTGTACGAACAGGTCGTGGGGAAAATTGCCGACGGCAAACTGAACCGGCCATGCCGCATTTATGCACCGGTTGGTACGCATGAAACCCTGCTGGCCTACCTGGTGAGGCGTCTACTGGAAAACGGTGCCAACACCTCGTTTGTTAACCGCATTGCCGATACAACATTACCGCTCGATGCGCTGGTGGCCGACCCGGTGGCGGAAGCGGAAAAACTGGCCGCTCAGGAAGGCCAGGTGGGTCTGCCGCATCCGAAGATCCCACTACCCCGCGCCCTGTATGGTGAAGGACGCATCAACGCCGCCGGTCTGGATCTGGCGAACGAGCACCGACTGGCATCGCTCTCTTCTTCGTTGCTGAACAGCGCCACGCAAAAATGGTATGCCCGTCCGATGCTGGAGCAGATGGTGATGGAAGGCGAACCACTCGCGGTGATCAACCCGGCAGAGCCGAAAGATGTGGTGGGTTATGTGGTGGAAGCCCGTGATGAAATTATGGAACAGGCGCTGAATAATGCGGTTAATCATGCGCCCATCTGGTTCGCCACACCGCCGCAGGAACGTGCCGCCATTCTGCAACGCGCCGCCGTGCTGATGGAAGATCAAATGCCGCAGTTGATGGGCATTCTGGTACGTGAAGCCGGGAAAACTTTCAGCAACGCGATTGCCGAAGTGCGTGAAGCAGTGGATTTTCTGCGCTATTACGCAGGCCAGGTCAGCGCTGATTTTGATAACGAAACCCATCGCCCGTTAGGGCCGGTGGTCTGTATCAGCCCGTGGAACTTCCCGCTGGCGATCTTTACCGGACAAATCGCCGCCGCGCTGGCGGCGGGTAACAGCGTGCTGGCTAAACCTGCGGAACAAACCCCGCTGATCGCCGCACAAGGCGTGGCCATTCTGCTGGAAGCGGGCGTACCCGCCGGAGTATTGCAATTGCTACCGGGGCGTGGCGAAACCGTCGGCGCACGGCTCACCTCCGACGCGCGGGTGCGCGGCGTGATGTTCACCGGCTCAACCGAAGTGGCCAGCCTGTTGCAACGCACCATCGCCACGCGACTCGATGCGCAGGGCCGTCCGACGCCGTTGATCGCTGAAACTGGCGGTATGAACGCGATGATTGTCGATTCGTCGGCGCTCACTGAACAGGTGGTTGTCGATGTGCTGGCCTCCGCATTCGACAGTGCCGGGCAACGTTGCTCGGCGCTGCGCGTGCTGTGTCTGCAAGATGAAATCGCCGATCACACGTTGGCTATGTTGCGCGGTGCGATGGCTGAATGCCGGATGGGCAATCCAGGCCGTCTGACCACCGATATTGGCCCGGTGATCGATGCCGAAGCGAAAACGAATATCGACAAACATATTCAGGCGATGCAGGCCAAAGGCCGCAATGTATTCCAGGCAGTGCGTGAAAACAGCGAAGATGCCCGCGAATGGCGTACCGGCACCTTCGTTGCGCCAACGCTGATTGAACTGGAAAGCGTCGACGAGCTTCAGAAAGAGGTCTTCGGGCCGGTACTGCACGTAGTACGCTACAACCGTAATCAATTACCGCAGTTGATTGAGCAGATCAATGCTTCCGGCTACGGTCTGACACTCGGCGTACATACGCGCATTGATGAAACCATCGCTCAGGTGACCGGCAGCGCACACGTCGGCAACCTGTACGTTAACCGCAATATGGTTGGCGCAGTGGTCGGCGTGCAACCGTTTGGCGGCGAAGGGTTATCCGGTACCGGGCCGAAAGCGGGCGGGCCGCTCTATCTCTATCGCCTGCTCGGTAGCCGCCCGGAAAATGCGGTACTGAAAACGCTCGCCCGCCATGATGCTACCGCGCCGCTGGATGCCCGGATGAAAAATGCAATGACGCAACCGCTGGAAGCGCTCAGCGCATGGGCCACCGATCGTCCGGCATTACAGGCTTTGTGCCGTCAGTTTGCCGAGCTGGCGCAGAGCGGAACTCAGCGTCTGCTGCCAGGACCGACCGGTGAGCGTAATAGCTGGACGCTGGTACCGCGCGAACGCGTGCTTTGCGTTGCGGATAACGAACAGGATGCGCTGGTACAACTGGCAGCGGTAATCGCCTGCGGTAGCCAGCTACTGTGGCCGGATGACACACTGCACCGCGATCTGGCAAAACAGATTCCGCCGATGGTCAGCACGCGCATCCAGTTTGCCAGGGCCGATGCGCTGATGGCGCAGGCATTTGACGCAGTGATTTTCCATGGTGATTCCGATCAACTGGTTACGCTGTGTGAAAATGTGGCCGCACGCGACGGCGCAATTGTCTCGGTGCAGGGTTTTGCTCACGGGGAAAGCCATATCCTGCTCGAACGCCTGTGGCTGGAACGTTCGTTAAGCATCAATACCGCCGCCGCGGGTGGTAATGCCAGCCTGATGACCATAGGTTAAACCAGTGAACAGGCCCGATAGCGCTACGCTTATCGGGCCTGAAAAACCATCACCACTCCGGGTGGTGGACAGTGAATACACAACACACCGCAGACCGTATAATTTATTGTTTCAAATCGCTTTATTTCTTAACGTTAAGCCAACATCACCGCCGGGGTGCACGGCGAGCAATGTCTCCTTCGAATAACCACTTTCGCTCATCAGGCACGCGCAGGCGGCATCGAATATCGCCAGCGCCAGCACAATCGAGGTGGTTGCCAGCATGTTCAGCGGATCGATCTCGCGGCGAACGCCGGTTGAAATCACCAACCGTGAGGCCTGGGCTATCGCTGAATCCGGGTTTTCCGTCACGCTGATAAGCGCCACGCCTTTCGCCGTCAGACTGGGCAGCAACCGCGTCAGCTCATCGGAATTTCCGCCACGCGACAACATAATCAGCAGATCATTAGCATCCAGGAAACCCAAATCGCCGTGAGCAGCATCGGTGGCGTTGAGATAAATCGCCGGACGCTCAACGCAGGCCAGCATATGGGCAATTTTGCGTGCCGCAATGCCGGAAGTGCCAACGCCGGTGACTGCAATTTTGCCGCGACAACCGCGTAACTCCGCCATTAGCGCCTGCCACTGCGTTTCGTTAAGATGGCGGTTCAGCGCCGCTATCTCTTCGCTGTAGATTTGCCATGCGGCGCAGGCCTGCTGCCAGCTACTGCTCATGTCGGCTCCTGCATTAACGCGCGGTACTTCATATAATCCTGATACATTTCGTGGAACACGGTGTATTTACGATCGTAATACTGCTTAATACGGTTGGTTTGCGGCGTGACCGTTTTACCAATGCGGCTCATCGCTGCCATGGCTTCCGGGAAGCTGTCAAACACCCCGGCAGCCACGGTACCCATCATCGCGCCGCCAAGCAACATCGCTTCGCTCTCCTCCGGCAACAACATCGCACAGCCAGTCGCGTTGGCATGTTCCTGCACAAAGATCGGGTTTTTGGTGCCGCCGCCGCTGGCCATCACCGTATCGATGCTGTAACCACTCTGATTCATGGTCTCAATAATATGTCGCGTACCCAGCGCAATGGCCTGAATGGTCGCCAGGTACTGCAATGCCATATCTTCCGGCGTGCGCGATAGCTTTAACCCGCTGATAACGCCGGTTAATGTCGGATTAGCACGCGGCGAACGGTTGCCGTGAAAGTACGGCAAAATATGAATATCACGCGTCAAAAACGCGATATTCTCCGGTTCGCCCGCCATTTTTCGCAGCAATGCGTTCAGCACTTCGTAAATGGTTTGCCCCTGCGCTTTTGCCTGGCCGAGTAGCGTTTCGTAGCACGGATGCGACTGAATAATATGGTCGATCAGCGCGCCGGTTGCCGATTGCCCGCCCTCATTCAGCCAATAGCCCGGTAACACCGCCGAGTAATACGGCCCCCAGACGCCGCCGATAAAACGTGCCTGTGCAGAGATCGCCATATGCCCGGTAGAGGTGCCGCCAATCAGCGCAATACGCCGGTCGAAATCCGCCACTTCGCCAGAAACACCGCTGGCGCCGAGCGTACCGAGCGTGCCAGCGTGAGCATCAATAATCGACACGCTTACCGCCGTGCCTGGCATCAACCCCATCTCTGTTGCCGCGCGCTGCGTCAGCCCTCGTCCCAACGGTTCGCCCATGGTTTTCACATAGCGGCCAATTTTTTCGGCGTCGTGTTCCAGCAGATCTTCGAGCCCAATTTCACGAAAATAACTGTTGTCCCACTTGTCTTCGTGGCCCATGTACGTCCACTTACACACCGTCGAGCAAAGCGAGCGGGTATCATCGCCTGTTGCGCGCCAGGTCAGAAAATCAGGCAAATCAAAGTAGTAACCAGCGTTCGCCCAGGTGTTTGGCATATGCTGTTTTAACCACAGCAGCTTGGGAGTTTGCATCTCCGGCGAGATAATGCCGCCGACGTAATCCAGCACCCGATGGTGCGTGGCGTTGATGCGGTTGGCCTGCGAGATCGCGCGATGATCCATCCACACGATAATATTCTGCTCACTGCGCCCGGATGGGCTAATCGTCAGCGGGTTGCCCTCTTTATCGAGCACCACCAGTGAACAGGTAGCATCAAAACCCAGGCCTTTAACCTGGATCGGGTTGATATCCGCCTGATTCACTGCATCACGCACGGCGTTACACACCGCCAGCCAGATATTGTCAGAGGATTGCTCAACAAAGTCGGCCTGCGGACGATAGATCTCAATGGCCCGGCTCGCCTGGCTGACCATCCTGCCAGTCAAATCAAAGACGCCTGCTCGTGCGCTGCCGGTTCCTACATCCACACCAATAAAGTAGCTCGCCATTCTTTTTCTCCTGAGATCAGGCTTTACGATTTTGTAATGCGATAAAGAGGATCAGCACCGCGCCCCAGAGCGCCATCGTTAGATAGCTGCTGATACCCAACAAGTTAAAGCCGCTCTCCAGCATTTGCAGCACCACCAGCGCCAGCACCAGCCCGAGTACGCGCCCGAAGCCGCCGTCCGGGTTAATCCCACCCAGCACTGACGCCAGAATGGTCACCAGAAGATAAGATTCGCCGTAGCCTGCTTTCGCGGAGTTGAATTTCGCCATCATCAGAATGGCCGCCACCCATCCCAACAGCGCCGAGATGATATAAACCGAAACCTGCACCCGCAGGGTATTCACGCCGCTAAAACGCGTCGCCTGTTCGTTCGAACCCACCAGATAAAGGCTGCGGCCAAGCGTAGTATGTTCCAGCAAGACCCATAGCAGCAGCGCTACCACAACAAACAGCAATAGCGCTACCGGAATACCGAGCAGCGTGGCATTGCCGAGAAACTGGATCGCGGCCGGAAAGCCGGAAATTACCGTGCCGTTGGAGAGCAAAATATTAAGGCCGGAGATCAGCGTCATGGTGCCGAGCGTGGCAAGAATGGGCGAAACGCCGATCCACGCCACCAGCGCGCCATTCAGTGCGCCAATCGCCACGGCCACCAGCAAACCAGCCAGCAGCGCCAGCGCGAGAAACAATGGATCGTCGGGATGAGTGACAATTACTGCGGCCATCACCAACGAACAGGCGTTCGCGCTGGCAATAATCGACAGGTTGATACCGCCGGTCAGCATGGTGATACCCATGCCCAGCGCCAGCATGCCAAGGATCGGTAGCTGTGATCCGATGGACTGGAAGTTGGCGACGCTGAAAAAGCGACTGCCGAGCAGCGCGGAAAAGGCCACCGCAACAACGATGATAATCACGCATTGCAAACGGATGATGGCATCACCGGGAAAGAGTCTGGCGATTGATTTCATCTTAAAGCTCCCTTGCGAGTTTGCGTTTTTCATTCCACGCGGTCGCACTGATGCTGGCGAGAATAATCGCGCCGCTAAAGACCATGTGCCAGTAGGAGGAGACGCCGAGCAGTGTTAAGCCATTTTGCAGGAAGGCCAGCAGTACCACCCCCAGTAGCGTACCAGTGAGCGTACCGCGGCCGCCGGACATACTGGTGCCGCCAAGCACCACCGCCGCCAGCACCGTCAACTCAAAACCGAGCAATGAGTTTGGGGCAACGGACTGGGTGATCTGCGCCTGTACCACTGCCGCCACACCGGCCAGAATGCCCATATAGCCGTAGACATAAAAATGCAGTTTCAGCAGATTAAGGCCCAGACGCGACGCTGCATCGCGGTTGCCGCCCATCGCATAAATTTGGCGGCCCAGCCGGGTGTAATTCATCAGCACGGCGGTAATCATGATCACCAGCCCCAGGCACAGCAGCGGCAACGTCAGACCATAGTCATAACCATCCGCTGCGGTGAAAGAGAACCAGTTAATGCCGTTCATAAACCAGTCCGGGAAGCCATACAGCCAGGTACCCTTGGTGGCATACACCAGCAGCCCGTAATAGACGTTCAGCGTGGCGATAGTGATAATAATCGCCGGGACGCGCAGCCAGTAAACCAGAAAACCGTTCACTAAACCGAGCAACAGCCCGACGGCCATGGCTAGTGCCAGCGCCAGCGCGAAGTTGCCGCCGTGGGTGATCACCCAACTGGCCATCGCATATTGCGCAATCGCCGTCATCGCCGGAAACGAGATATCGATCCCGCCGGAGATAAGCACCACAAATAAGCCACAGGCCAGGATACCGAGAATGGCGTAGCTGGTCGCCACGTCTGTCAGGTTACCCAGTGATAAAAATTCATCGGTACGAACACTTAGCCCCACAGCCAGTGCAATCACCAGCAGACCAAGCCAGAATTCATGTTGCCCGACAAGGCGGGAAAGAGATGTATTACGCATTGACCACCTCGGCAATCTCCTGCTCTGTGCAGCGGTGCGGATTGAATTCCGCTACCAGTTCACCCCGGCGCATTACCAGCACGCGATGGCTGTTGTAATACGCTTCCGGTATTTCGTCGCAAATCATCAGTACCGCCATCCCCTGCTCCGCCAGTTGGCGAGCAATCTGGTAGATCCCCTCTTTGTTGGCGATATCCACCCCAACGGTGGGCGAGTCGAGGATCAGGATGCGCGGATTAGTCGCTACCCATTTGGCGATGGCAATACGTTGCGCGTTACCGCCGGAGAGCGTTTTTACCGGCAGTTGCGCATCGGAGACTTTGATATTCAGATTGCGAATCAGCTCCGCGACCAGTTGCCCGGCCTTGGCGTGATCGAGCAAGCCTCCGCGCGTATGCAGTTTGTCGAACACGGTGACGATGGTGTTGTCGTAAATCGACTGATCCATGATCAACCCCTGTGTCAGACGGTCTTCCGAAACGTAGCCAATACCGTGACGAATGGCGTCATGGTTATTACGCAGTTTCACCGGCTTCCCGTTAATGCGGATCTCGCCATCTTCCGGGTGCGTCATGCCAAACAGGCTCATGCACAGTTCGGTGCGTCCTGCCCCTAACAAACCGACAATGGAGACGATCTCGCCGCTGCGCAGCGCCAGATTGATGTCGCGATATTTGCCTTTGCGGCTCAGATGACGCAACTCCAGCATGGGTGTCTGATCCACCGGCGCTTTTTCCGGTAACGGGCTGTAGTGAAAACGCTGTCCGGTCATCAGATACGCCAGCTCGTGGCTGTCCAGTTCGTTTGCCGGCCAGCTACCAATCAGCTTGCCGTCGCGCATCACGCTAATGCGATCGGCCACTTCCATCACCTCATCCAGACGGTGGCTGACGAAGACCACGCAGATCCCTGCGGCTTTCAGTTCGTTCACCACACGCAGCAGCCCATTCACTTCCTGGCGGGTCAGCGATGCGGTCGGTTCATCCATGATCACCAGCCGGGCATCGGCAGCAATCGCCCGGCAAATCGCGACTAACTGGCGATCGGCGATAGAGAGTTTCTCGACTTTTTTATCCGGATCAAGACGCACGCCAATGCGCGCCATCGCGGCCAGCGCTTGCGCACGCATCGCGCTGCGCCGCACCCAGATATCGCCGCCGGGCAAATAACGGTGGATGGCGATATTTTCCGCCACACTAAAATTGGGGAATAACGAGAGGTCCTGATAAATGACCTGAATGCCGTAATGCGCTGAAAGCTGCGGCGTCAGATGGTGAAAAAGTTTACCGTCCAGGGCAATGCTGGCACCTTTTTCCGGCTGATAAACCCCGGAGATCACTTTGATGATGGTGCTTTTACCGCAACCGTTTTGCCCCGCCAGGCAGTGAACTTCGCCTTTTTCCAGCGTCAGGTTCACATTGTCCAGCGCACGCACGCCCGGAAATTGTTTATTGATATTCTCAAGAGTGATAAATGCGGTGGTGTCTGTCATTGACAATACCCCTGCCAGCGCCCGTACGGGGCGCGATGGTTATCTGTGCTGCAAAAAGAGTCCGGCCTTGCGGCCGGTCTCCGGTTCCCTGGTGTGGCCTGAAATAATCAGAAGCCGAGTGATTGCGCGTTATCTTTGGTGACTTCGAGGATTTTGTTAAAGCGGATGACTTTCTTGTTCATATCAACGTCGGCTTTGCCCAGCCCGTCGATGGTCAAATCTGGAGTGACTTCCTTACCCTGCAACAACTGGTCAGCGACCGTCACCAGCGCATAGCCCGCATCACGCGGGTCCCACAGCAGCGCTTTTTTGATATCGCCACGCATCAGATACGGCGCAGCCTGGCCTGGCATAGCAATGCCGACAACCGCCAGTTTGTCTTTCGCGCGTTTTTTCTGTACCGCCTGCCCTGCGCCAATCGGCCCCAACGAACCAAAACCGATCACCCCTTTCATCTGCGGGTAGGTTTTCATTAAATCGAGGGTGGTGGCGTAGGATTTGTCGATGCTTTCAGCCACCGGCAGACGCGAGGTGACTTCAAACATATCCGGGTATTTTTCTTTTTGATATTTAATGGCGTAATCGGCCCAGGCGTTGTGCAACGGTACGGTCAGTGAACCGACGTAAATCGCATAACCACCTTTACCGCCCATATCTTTCGCTAACTCATCAACGTTGGCCTGTGCATATTTTTCGCTGTCGATGGTTTCGATATCCCACTGGCCAATCTGTTGATCCGGGGATTCATGGGTCAGCACCACAATGCCTTTGTCGCGGGCTTTTTTCAGCACCGGCTCCAGCACTTTTGCATCGTTCGGCACCACGATGATGGCGTTAACGTTTTTCGCGATCAGATCTTCAATCACCTTCACTTGCTGCGCCGGATCCGGGGTAGAAGGCCCGGTCTGGTAAGCGTTAACATTCAGCTTCTTCGCAGCATCGTTAACACCAGTCTCCATGCGGTTAAACCAAGGAATACCGGTCACTTTTGCAACCACCGCGATCTCATACTTTTCTGCTGCAACGGACTGGCCTGACACCATGCAGGCAGAAATAAGCGTTGCGCTGAGTAATGCGAGTTTAAATTTCATAGTTGTACCTTTCTTGGGGACAGAGGAAAGTCGCGAGGGGGAGATTAACAACGAAGGGAAGAGGCAAAATAATGTAAAAATGGAAAATGTGATTTACGCCCACAAAAGTTAAATTTTCGAAAACAGATAGTTAAATTTAAGTAAAAAACACTCATGCTGCCTTACTTTATAGGATTACGCATGTTAAAAATAACTAAAAATAAAACATTTGATTAACATTTTATTAGCAATTTAAGATAAGAGCAGGTACTTGTGCGCTGAATGAATGGCTATAACGGCGGGAAAAGTTTGCAAATTTGTGAACTGAAACGAGTAAGAGCCAGGCCCAGTAGGCGTGTATTGTTGCAGCCAGTTTGGGCACGGACAGCGCGCAACAACCGGAGCGTACACTCAGTACGTGAGGATGACTCGCTTCGCTCGCCCTAAAGGGCCGCCGCAAGCGTCGTTCAAAATGTTATGGCATTTTGTGTGAGCACTGCTCAGGACCAAAATGGCAAATAAAATAGCCTAATGGGATAGGTTCTAAGGCCACACGCGACATCGGCAAACTGTCTCCTCCCTGTCTCTGCCTCACTCGCTTTTGGCAGGAGCAGCACATGCGTTATGCCAGCGCACTGGAAACGCTATTACTCACCGATCCTTGTCGCAGAAACATATTACATTCGTTCACGTATTATGCCCTGAAAGCTGGATTGGCGCTGGATTTGTCCGCGATGCCGTATGGGATCAGCACCTGAGTACGTCACCGCTGTGGCGGTGCGGCTGGCCGGTAAGGCGCATCTTGCGTTTATCGCTGCAGATGACATTCCCCCGGAGCTATGCTAATAAAACGGCTGAAGCAGAGCCTTGTACGGAAGGGGACAGGATGAAACGTTGCATGCTGGCGCTGACCGCGCTGTTAATGAGCAGCCCGCTGCTCGCAGACGAGTGCGAGAACGCCTCAACACAGGCTGAGCTGAATAGCTGTACCGCCGCACAATATCAGGCTGCGGATAAAAAATTGAACCAGACCTGGCAGAGTGCCATCAAGCGCGCCACTCCCGCGCAGGTGTCACTGCTGAAAAAAGCGCAACAAGCCTGGATAACGCTGCGCGACAGCGATTGCGCCTTTGTCAGTTCCGGCGTCGAGGGCGGAAGCGCGCAACCAATGGTGGAAAATCAGTGTCTGGCCGATAAAACCAACGAGCGCGAAGCCTGGCTGGCCTCGCTGCTACAGTGCGGCGAAGGTGATGTCAGTTGCCCACTGCCGCCCAGCCATTAACGGACGCGGATGCCTTCAATGATCATGCGCTGCACATTATCGACCGTGCGCTGAAAGAAGGCCTCATCTTGTAGCGTCGCGCCGGTAACGGCTTCCACCTGAATGGCGAAATCGGCGTAGTGCTGGGTTGAGGCCCAAATCATAAAGATCAGATGATGCGGATCGACCGCCGCCAGTTTACCGCTGGCGATCCAGCCAGCAATAATGGCCGACTTCTCCTCCACCAACGTTTTTAAATCCCCTGTCAGCTCCGCTTTTAGCAGCGGCGCACCCTGCAACATCTCCTGGCAAAAAAGTTTTGATGCCTGCGGATAATCGCGTGAAACCTCTAGTTTCAGGCGGATGTACTCCTTAATCGCCACCAGCGGTGTGAAATCTGCGCGGAAGGCTTTCAGCGGTGCCAGCCAGATATCAAGGATCTGCCGCAACACAGCAATATAGAGCGCCTCTTTCGATGGGTAGTAATAGAGTAAATTGGTTTTCGAAACGCCCGCGCCATCGGCGACCTGCTCCAGCCGTGCGCCGTGAAAACCGACGCGGGAAAAGATCTCCAGCGCCGCTGTCAAAATCGCCTGTCGCTTCTCATTAACCGCCTGCGTACGTTTACCGACCCGCTTCACCGTACCCTGTGCCATTCTCTCTCTCCTTTTGGTTGGCAGCAGCATAGCAAAAGGCGCGAGGCGACTCGACCCTGTGCACTCAGAATGCACATGAATGCCTGTTTTTTGTGCACCATTTTTGACCATTTAGTCCACTTTTTCACACTCCATTTCATCAACTTTCATTTAACATCATAATAACAATAATCTTTTTATTGTTGGCATCCGCTTTGCAAACCCTTGATTGCGCGGCTGAAAGGAAAATGCAGGATGCAACGCCACGCCAGACATTCACCTGACAAAGCGAGGTAGGTAATGAAAATTGGTGTTTTCGTTCCAATTGGCAACAACGGCTGGCTGATTTCAACCCATGCGCCTCAGTACAAGCCGACCTTTGAACTGAATAAAGCGATTGTGCAGAAAGCGGAGCATTACCACTTCGATTTTGCGCTCTCGATGATCAAGCTGCGCGGTTTTGGCGGCAAAACCGAATTCTGGGATCATAACCTTGAATCCTTCACGCTGATGGCCGGACTGGCGGCGGTCACTTCTCGTATTCAAATCTACGCCACTGCCGCAACCCTAACGCTGGCGCCCGCCATTGTCGCACGGATGGCATCGACCATAGATTCCATCTCCGGCGGGCGTTTTGGCGTCAATCTGGTGACTGGTTGGCAAAAGCCGGAGTATGAGCAGATGGGTCTGTGGCCGGGCGACGACTACTTCTCCCGTCGCTATGACTATCTGACGGAGTACGTACAGGTATTACGCGATCTTTGGGGAACCGGCAAAAGCGATTTCAAAGGCGAATTTTTCACCATGAATGATTGCCGCGTCAGTCCACAACCTGCTGGCCCGATGAAAGTAATCTGCGCCGGGCAAAGCGATGCGGGAATGGCATTTTCCGCGCAATACGCTGATTACAACTTCTGCTTCGGCAAAGGTGTTAACACGCCAACCGCATTTGCGCCTACTGCCAAACGTATGCAGGAAGCGGCCTGCGCCACCGGGCGTGATGTTGGTTCCTATGTACTGTTTATGGTTATTGCCGATGAAACCGACGAGGCGGCGCGGGCAAAATGGGAGCACTACAAAGCGGGCGCTGACGACGAAGCGCTGGCATGGCTTACCGAGCAAAGCCAGAAAGATACCCGTTCCGGCGCGGACACGAATGTGCGCCAGATGGCCGATCCAACATCGGCGGTGAATATCAATATGGGTACGCTGGTAGGTTCATATGCCACGGTAGCACGCTTACTTGATGAGGTTGCCAGCGTTCCCGGCACCGACGGCGTATTGCTTACCTTTGATGATTTTTTACAGGGCGTCGAAACGTTTGGCGAGCGCATTCAGCCGCTGATGCAGTGCCGTAGCCATATTCCAGCCCCAACACGCGAGGTTGCCTGATGATTACCCTCAACGCACGCCCGGAATCGGTCGATTTTTCGCCAGAGCGAAGCGCCCTGATTGTGGTGGATATGCAAAATGCCTATGCCAGCCCCGGCGGCTACCTGGATTTGGCCGGGTTTGATGTCTCGGCCACCAGGCCGGTGATTGAGAGTATCAATATTGCCGTTGCCGCCGCCCGCAAAGCCGGGATGCTGATTATCTGGTTTCAGAACGGCTGGGATGATCAGTATGTGGAAGCCGGTGGCCCCGGTTCGCCGAACTACCACAAATCTAACGCGCTGAAGACCATGTGCAAACACCCGGAATTGCAGGGCAAATTGCTGGCAAAAGGCGGTTGGGATTATGAACTGGTGGAAGAACTGAAACCGCAAGCTGGTGATATCGTACTGCCGAAACCACGCTACAGCGGCTTCTTTAATACGCCACTGGACAGCCTCCTGCGCAGCCGCGGCATTCGTCATCTGGTATTTACCGGCATTGCCACCAACGTCTGTGTTGAATCCACGCTGCGTGACGGCTTTTTTCTCGAATACTTCGGCATCGTACTGGAAGACGCCACCCATCAGGCTGGCCCGGCATTTGCCCAGCAAGCCGCGCTGTTCAATATCGAAACTTTCTTCGGCTGGGTGAGCGATGTGCAGACTTTCTGCTCCGCCCTGGCACCTCAAAAACAGGTCAACATTGCGTAAGGAGACTTATCATGCCAAAACAGGTCATTATTCCGCCGGGCACCACCACCCCTATCGCCCCGTTTGTTCCGGGTACGCTGGCTGACGGCGTGGTCTATGTCTCCGGCACACTACCGTTTGATGCCGACAATAACGTGGTGTTTGTTGGCGACCCAAAGGCGCAAACGCGCCACGTGCTGGAAACGATCAAGCGCGTGATCGAGACCGCAGGTGGCACGATGGAGGATGTGACATTCAACAGCATCTTTATCACCGACTGGAAAAATTACGCCGCGATTAACGAAGTGTACGCCGAGTTTTTCCCCGGCGATAAACCGGCGCGTTTCTGCATTCAATGCGGCCTGGTGAAACCCGATGCGCTGGTGGAGATCGCCACCGTTGCGCACATCGGTCTGTGAGGATGCCATGAAGCTAACCCTGAGCGATGCGCCGTATGCAGGCGCGCCAGTGGTGGTACTGAGCGCCGGGTTAGGCGGCGCTGGCAACTACTGGTTGGCGCAACTCTCGGCGCTGGAAGCGCATTACCAGGTAGTGCGCTATGACCAGCGCGGAACCGGCAATAACCCGGCCACGCTAGCGGATGGTTATAGCATGCAGGATATGGCAACGGAGCTGCACCAGGCGTTGCTGGCGGAAGGAATTCCCCGTTTTTGCCTTATCGGCCACGCGCTGGGCGCTCTGATTGGCCTGCAACTGGCGCTGGACTATCCGCAGGCGATAAGTGGGCTGGTGCTGGTGAATGGCTGGCTACGGCTGAACGACCATACGCTGCGCTGTTTCCGCGTGCGCGAGCGGTTGCTGGCGGCGGGCGGCGCAGAAGCCTGGGTACAGGCGCAACCACTGTTCCTCTACCCGGCGGACTGGATGGCCGCTCATGCCCCCAGGATGGAAGCGGAGGAGGCGCTGGCGCATTTTCAGGGTTCGGGAAATCTGTTGCGTCGCCTGGCGGCGCTGAAAAATGCCGACTTCAGTCGCCGGGCGCAAGAGATTCGCTGCCCGACACACATCATCTGTGCGCGGGACGATCTGCTGGTGCCCTGGACCTGCTCCGCCGACCTGCAAGCAACGATCCCCGGTAGCCAATTACATGTGATGGAACGTGGCGCACATGCCTGCAATATCACCGAAAGCGAAGGCTTTAATACTCTTTTACTCGACGGGCTACATAGCATGCTGCCCGTTTTGACTCTGGCTCAGAAGGAGAATTTATGAGCGAAGCCGTTAACGCTGCGGCGCTGGATACCCTGTTCAACCAGGCGCGCACCCACAATGGCTGGCTGGAACGGTCGGTTAGCGATGAGACGCTGCAACAGGTTTACGATCTGCTGAAAATGGGACCAACGTCGGCCAACTGTAGCCCGGCGCGGTTGGTGTTTATCCGCACGCCGGAAGGCAAAGAGAAGCTGCGCCCGGCGCTCTCCAGCGGCAACCTGGCAAAAACGCTCAGTGCGCCGGTGACGGCCATCGTTGCCTGGGACAGTGAATTTTATGAACAATTACCGGTGCTGTTTCCCCATGGCGATGCCCGGAGCTGGTTCACCTCCAGCCCGCAACTGGCGGAGGAGACGGCATTTCGCAACAGTTCCATGCAGGCGGCCTACCTGATTTTCGCCTGTCGGGCGCTGGGGCTGGATACCGGCCCGATGTCCGGCTTCGATCGTGCCGTTATCGATAGCGCATTTTTTGCTGACAACGGCTGGCGCAGCAATTTACTGGTCAACATTGGTTACGGCGATGCCAGCAAACTCTACGATCGCCTGCCGCGCTTGCCCTTTGCTGATGTGTGTCAGTTTGCATGAGGTTTATGTTATGAGTATCGACAGCACCACATTTCGCGACGCGATGGCCTGTGTCGGCGCGGCAGTCAACATTATCACTACCGATGGCCCGGCGGGCCGTGCCGGTTTCACTGCCAGCGCCGTATGCAGTGTCACCGATTCACCGCCAACGCTGCTGGTATGCCTTAACCGTTCAGCGTCCGTCTGGCCGGTATTCAGCAATAATCAGGCGCTGTGTGTGAATACGCTGGCGGCGGGACAAGAAAGTTTATCGAATTTGTTTGGCGGCAAAACGCCAATGGATGAACGATTTGCCGCAGCACGCTGGCTGCAAGGCGAAACCGGCTGTCCGCGTCTGGCGGATGCGCTGGCCTCGTTTGACTGTCATATCAGCCAGGTAGTGAGCGTTGGGACGCACGATATTCTGTTTTGCCAGATCGTCGATATTTCCCGTCATCCAACGCCGGAGGGGCTGGTGTGGTTTGACCGGCGCTATCACGCCCTGCCTGCTAACCTTCCGACCGTTTAACACTGTTCTCAGGCGCTGGCAACGGCGCTTTTTTCTTTTTCAGCTTCAATTCACTGACCAGCACGCCCAGTACAATCAGTGCCCCACCGAACAGCGCCAGCAGCGGCAAACGCTCACCGGCCAGACGACCAAATACGCCCGCCCACACCGGTTCGCCAGTGTAAATCACCGTCGCGCGTGTGGGTGATACGCTGCGCTGCGCCCAGTTCATAACTACCTGAATAATGGCGCTGAAAATCCCCAGACCCAGAGCGACCAGCAGCAACCCCGGCGACAGCGTCGGTACTGATTCGCCAGAAGGAATCATGGCGGCAAAAGACACCAGCGAAGCCGTCAGCAACTGCACTACTGTCACCCGCCGGACATCGACTTTCCCGGCCCAGGCGCTGATTAGAATGATCTCGGCGGCAATCGCCACTGCGCTGGCAAGTGTAATGATCTCCCCTTTCCCCAGCGCCAGCATATTGCCCTCCGGCCCGGCCAGCGACAATAGCCCGCTAAACGCCAGCGCGATCCCTATGCACGGCATCAGCCCCGGCATCCGCCCCAGACACAGCCACTGTAACAGCGGCACCAGCGGAACATACATAGCAGTGATAAATGCCGATTTACTACTGGGAATAAATTGCAGCCCCCAGGTTTGCAGGCTGTAGCCGAGGGCGATAGCCATACCGATCACCCCGCCGGCTTTTATTTCCAGCCAGGTGATGCCATTTAAGACTCTCAAAGAAAGTAACACTACGGCCAGACCGGCGGTGGCAAAACGTAGACCAACAAAGAAAAATGGGCCGCTCATTGTCACGGCATACTGCACCGCAAGAAATGTACCGCCCCAGAACAGAGTGATGACGATCAGTAACGCTTCCTGGGGTTTGACGGAAAAGGCGTAACGAGAGAGGGACATAATACACCGACCAGAAGATAAACCCGTAGTGTGCGTTGGCGCGACGGGTTGCGCAAGCGCAAAAAAACCGCCGGGTTTCCCCGGCGGCGGGCGTAGCGACAACCTGCCAGGTTGTCAATACTCGACGTTAGCTTTCACGGCTACCGTGACTATTTTTGCCCCCTTTTTTACCGGCTTCGGATGCGCGTTGGGGATCGTTTTTGAAATTCCCCCCGCTTTGCTGCCCACCTTTGCGGCCTGCTGCTGATGCTCTTTCACGATCTTCAGCGAAGTTGCCTGCTCCACCACGATGGTTTGCCATGTCTGACCTCCAGATAAGTGAAATGTTAGACATCATACTGCATTCAGTAAAAGAGGATTCTTTCACCTCACGACGTAGAGGCCGAGCCTTTATCTGCGCCGTGTGGAACTAAGCTTAGTGGAACATAATCATTCATCCAGTGAATGGTAATATCCTGCAACAGCTTCGCTGCCTGATATCCAATATTCCCTAATCGAAACCGATAAGCCCCTCTTAACGCTTCAGAATAATGCCGTTATCAATATGTGTCTGATTGTAACTTGCGTCAGGCCACGCTTAACTTATTATTTATCAAAGAAATGGCTCTATTACTTGCACTCTGGCTATCACGTCATACGCTTAAGAAGAACGCAGCGAAGTGCTGCCGAAATCAGCTAATCAGGAGTGATGCAAATGGCTAAAGTGTTGGTGCTTTATTATTCCATGTATGGACACATTGAAACGATGGCGCATGCGGTCGCGGAAGGCGCACAGAAAGTGAATGGCGCTGAAGTGGTCATCAAACGTGTTCCTGAAACAATGCCTGCAGAGCTGTTCTTAAAATCTGGCGGTAAGACGCAGAATGCTCCCGTCGCCACACCACAAGAGCTGGCCGACTACGACGCGATTATTTTCGGTACGCCAACCCGTTTCGGCAATATGTCCGGGCAAATGCGTACCTTCCTGGACCAGACTGGCGGGTTATGGGCATCTGGCGCACTGTACGGCAAACTGGCGAGCGTCTTTAGTTCCACCGGTACGGGCGGCGGCCAGGAGCACACAATTTCCTCGACATGGACTACGCTTGCACATCATGGAATGGTCATCGTGCCGATTGGCTATGCCGCACAAGAATTGTTCGATGTCTCGCAGGTTCGCGGCGGTACGCCTTATGGCGCAACCACCATTGCCGGTGGTGACGGTTCACGTCAGCCCAGCAACGAAGAGCTGTCCATTGCCCGTTACCAGGGCGAATATGTTGCTGGACTGGCAGTAAAATTGAACGGCTAACCTTCATCAGGAGGAGACAGATGCCAACTCAAGAAGCGAAAGCCCATCGCGTCGGTGAATGGGCCAGTTTACGCAATACCTCGCCGGAGATCGCCGAGGCTATCTTTGAAGTCGCCGATTACGACGAGGTACTGGCAGAGAAAATCTGGGAAGAAGGCAGCGACGACGTGTTACTTCGCGCCTTTGATAAAACCGACAAAGATGAACTCTTCTGGGGTGAACAGACGATAGAACGGAAAAATGTATAACCACTCTCGCCCCCGCCTTCGCGGGGGCTTTTTTTCATTTTGCCGCATCACGCATCAGCGCATTAAATTTATCTACCGGGCAGAAACCATTGCTGTCCACCGGGCAACCTTTTAGCGTCAGGGTGACGCGCTGCGCGGGGGAAGCCAGTGATAACGGCTCCGTGTTTCGCAGTTGTTCCGTACTTTGATAAACGTATTCAATTTTCATGACATCACGTTTACCCGCCGTGTCATGCCAGCGCTGGAACACAATTTGTCCGCCGATGGGCGTACGCTCGTACTGGTTATGCAACTGGTAAGGCTCGAAATTGAGCGCAGTCAGCAAGGAAGCAATGTTGGAATCATGCCCGACCAGAACGATGATTTTCGGCGCGCTGCTGGCCTCTTCCACCAGCGTTTTGTCGAGGTATTTCACCAGTGGTTTTGCGACGTTGCGCGCCACTTCCGGCGAGGTGAACAGTGTGTCCTGATAACTGTTTTTCAGCTTCGATAATTCGCGCCATTGTGCATCGCTTTTAATCTCTCCCCACGCAACCTGATCGAGCGGGAAACCTTCGTAATATTGCAGCGTAAAGGCATCCACCAGCGAATTGCCGACTTTCAACGGCCCGGACACACCCGGTTCTTGCTGATATTTTGCGCTAAAGGTATCTTTCGCATCGGTGAGCGAGCATTGCTGTTTCTCTTTACAGGCCGGAGATGCGCGATAGCGCGTGATTTTTTCCAGTAACTGGTAACTGCCATTCAGCGCAAACTTCTGGCGCTGTGCCTCCATCGCGTTGACCGCCTGCTGACTGAATTCAGCCGAATCCTCGGTGATCACCGGGTTAAAAGTGGGATCCATGGTGCCCATCTTTTCCTGGTGATGAACCGGAACATCACAGCCGGGAAACGCGCCGTTGGTGAAAAACTGTGCTGTGGCAACCGTGCGTTGCAGGCTGTTGGCCCAGACATAGACACTGTTCGCGGATGGACACTCCCCCGCTTTCAGCAACTGTTCTTTGACCAGCCATTCGCGCATAAAATGGCCCATATACACTTCCAGTACGCCGCCTTTGGTGGTCAACTCGCCGCCCGGTACATCCCACTGTGGCCAGCGGTTCGGCGTCGATTGTTCCAGTACGCTGCCATTATTGGCTAACGGCGCACGCAGGTTGTGGCGGCTCATGATCAAAACCTGTTGTAATTGATAGCCTTGTGGTATCTCCTGCGCCAGCGCGACCGGTGCGGACATAGCCATGGCAATAGCGCTTACCCTGATTACCTTTTTCATTCTTTTCCCTCATTTCGCGGCCTGAAAGCAAAGATTGTGACACATTTATGACGTTTCGCCGGGTACGGTTGTCCGGAGTGTGCACTGGCGCAAAAAGCGATGTTTTTCTTCAATTGCTGAAGAGCATGAAATCATTTATACGCTGAATATCACCGCACTGATGTGCCTGACGCTGGCGGCACTACCGCGCTTTGTCGAAAATGACCGTGGCGTCATTATCAATATCGCCTCAGTCCTTGCTTTTCACGCCCGCGCAGGCAGCGCCCTATATAGACTTTTTATCCAGTTGCGCCTCCTCAATATGCGCTTTGTGTTGGGCGAACAATCATTTCGCTGACATCGACGCCATCCGGCTGTGCAATGGCCCACACAATGGCTTTAGCAATTGCCTCTGCGGGCAGCGCAATACGACGAAATTCCTCCATCGCCTCCCTTTTGGCCGAAAACCGCCACTGCGCAGGTTATTCCGCAGTGGCCAACACGCTCACTGCGCGGCCAAAGGCATCAATGGCCAGCGCAACATCTTCCACCAGTACTGATTCCGCCGGATGGTGGCTAATTCCGCCTTTGCAGCGCACAAACAGCATACCAACTGGCCAGCGTTCCGCCATGGCGATGGCATCATGCCCTGCGCCACTCGGTAGCGACAACGTCTCACCCTGCACAACCTGTACCGCATCGGCAAGCAGGGTTTGCAGCTTTTGATTGCAGGGCGTGGCGGCAATGCGGTAATACTCTTCGGCGCTGAATTGCAGATGACGACGCGCCGAGATAACCTGCGCCATCGCCAGCAATTCATTGAGCAAGGCATCAAGTGGTGCATCCTGCGGGCCACGGATATCGAGCGACAATAACACCTCGCCGGGGATAACATTCACCGCGCCTGGCAGAACCCGCATATTTCCCACGGTCGCCACCAGATTGCCGCCTTGCTGTTGCGTGGTGCTCTCAACCGCGATCATCCATTCGGCAGCCGCAGCCAGTGCATCTTTCCGGTGACTCATCGGCACCGTGCCAGCGTGTCCGGCCTCGCCGATAAAGCGGCAATTCAGCCTGCGCGCGCCGTTGATCGCCTCAACCACACCCAGCGCCAGCCCCGCCTGTTCCAGACACGGCCCCTGCTCGATATGCAATTCAAGATAGCTGCTGAAGGCCGCCGCATCACGCGCCGCCTGCGGGATCCGGTGCGGATCCAGTCCGGCATTTACCATCGCCTGCGCCACGCTAATACCTTCGGCATCAGTTTGCGTGAGCCAGTGCGCTGGCCAGCTTCCGGTCAAACCGCGGCTTCCCAGCAAAGTGATGCCAAAACGCGTTCCTTCTTCATCACAAAAACCGACAATCTCGATCGCCTGTGCCAGACGTAATCCCTGCTGATGCAGGCTCTGTACCACTTCGATAGCCGTCAGCACCCCGAGCATCCCGTCATAGCGCCCGGCGTTACGCACCGTATCAAGATGCGAACCGAGCAACACCGCCGGAGCGCCTTCCTGTGCCGCCTCATAGCGACCACAAATATTGCCCACGCTGTCCTGCCAGACGAGCATTCCCGCCTGGCACATCCACTCAGCAACCTGTTGGTTGGCCTGCAAATGCTGTGCGGAAAGATAAACCCGGGTTAGCGCATCCGGTGTTTCACTGATCGCTGCCAGCTCATTGGCGCGGGCCATCACACGTACTGCCGCCTCCAGACGTGCCGGTTGAGTCATCACACGTCCTCGCAGCGATAGTGATCCCACGCGGCCTGCATCGCCGCGCCTTGCGTGGTGGCAAATTTCAGGTAATTCAGCACCGACTCCAGAGCACTCAGGGTATTCATCACACAGGCTTTACGCGCGTTGTAACCCATAGTGCCGATACGCCACACTTTGCCATGCAGCGGTCCGAAAGAGGTGCCGATCTCAATGCCAAAATCCTCCAGCATCAATTTGCGTACCTGGTCACCGTTCACGCCTTGCGGAATGACGACGCCCAGCACGTTGTTCATCTTGTGTTGCAAATCGCCATAGGCTTCAAGCCCCATTGCCTGAATCCCTTTCAGCAACGCATCGCCATGAAGCTTATGGCGCGCAATGCCATTATCCAGCCCCTCTTGCAGGATCAGGCGTGCGCATTCACGCGCGCCGAATAGTGCAGTGGTCGCTTCAGTATGGTGATTCAGCCGTTCCGGCCCCCAGTAATCCATCACCATCCCGAGATCGAAATAGTTGGAGTAAACCATCTCATCCACACCGTCGAGATGCGCATCGGTGCGAATGCCCTCTTCAATACATTTACGGCGGCGGATCACCTCCTCCATGCGGCTGCTCAGGGTAATGGGCGATGTACCGGACGGCCCGCCTAAGCACTTCTGCATCCCCGCAGAGACGGCATCCAACTGCCAGGCATCGGTTTCCAGCGTGTTGCCACCGAGTGAAGCGGTAGCATCAGTGTAAAACAGCACATCGTAGCGACGACAAATAGCACCCAGTTCCGCCAGCGGTTGCAGCATGGTGGTTGACGTATCGCCCTGCACCGTTAACAGCAGACGCGGACGCACGCGCTTAATGGCATCTTCAATCTGATCCGGCGTGAAAACCTCACCCCACGGGACTTCAATGGTATGTACTTCGGCGCGGCAGCGGCGGGCAATTTCACACAGCAGATGACCAAAGCGGCCAAACACCGGTACCAGCACTTTATCGCCCGGCCGGATTGCAGAAATAAGGATCGCTTCTATCCCGGCGCGTGACGTGCCGTCAATCAGCATCGTCCAGCGGTTTTCTGTACGAAACACGCCGCGATAAAGCGCCATCACTTCATTCATATAGTGGGTCATCGCCGGATCGTACTGGCCGATCAGTTGGCTCGACATGGCGCGCAGCACGCGCGGGTCAGCATTGATTGGCCCCGGCCCCATCAGCAGACGTTGCGGCGGATTGATTTGCGGAAATTGAGCGATATCCATTTGAAGTTCCTTACATTAATTAAGACCGCGCACGGAGGAGATAAACTGCTTCAGCTCGGTGGTTTGCGGGTTGGCAAACAGCGTTTTGCTGTCACCCTGCTCCCACACACGTCCCTGATGCATAAACACCACGCGGTCGCCCACTTCGCGGGCAAAATTCATTTCATGAGTGACGAGGATCAGCGTCATCCCTTCGGCGGCAAGTTGTTCCAGCACTCTCAGTACTTCGCCCACCAGTTCGGGATCGAGCGCCGAAGTTATCTCGTCACAGAGTAAAACTTTTGGCGACATCGCCAGCGCACGGGCGATCGCCACGCGTTGCTGCTGGCCACCGGAGAGATTCGCCGGGTAGTAATCGAGGCGGTCGCCAAGCCCCACTTTCTCCAGCATCCGTTGCGCCAGTTCGCGACACTCGGCGGCGCTTTTCTTCAGCACCCGCCGTGGCGCCAGCATGACGTTCTCCAGCGCGGTCATGTGCGGGAACAAATTAAAGTTCTGGAACACCATCCCAATGGAGCGGCTGATCTCTCGCGCCTGTGAATCACGGTCGGTAATGGTCACGCCACCCAGTTTGATGCTTCCGTCCTGGTAGCCTTCGAGGCCGTTAATACAGCGCAGCAGTGTGCTTTTACCCGATCCACTACGGCCAATAATCGAGATCACTTCGCCCATATCGATGTCCAGATCGACACCCTTCAGCACGTGGTTGTCGCCGTAGTACTTCTGTACCTGATTAATGGTGATGAGAGGCATTGAATTTATTCTCCAGGTAACGGCTGTAGCGGGACAGCGGATAGCACAAAATGAAGTAGCCCAGCGCCACCAGCGCAAAGACTTTAAACGGCTGATAAGTGACGTTGGTAAGCATCGTGCCAGCCTTGGTCAATTCAACAAAACCGATGATTGACGAAAGCGCGGTACCTTTTATCACCTGCACGGCAAAACCGACCGTTGGCGCAATGGCGATGCGCAATGCCTGCGGTGCCACCACACGGAATAATGTCTGACCAAAGCTCAGCCCCAGGCAGCGTGAGGCTTCCCATTGCCCTTTCGGCAGCGCGCGAATGCTGCCATAGCCGATATCCAGTAAAAATGCGCTGGTATAAAACGTCAGCGCCAGCGAAGCCGCCGTCCAGGGCGATACATCGATGCCAAACAGCGCTACACCGAAAAAGGCGAGGAATAACTGCATCAACAGCGGCGTGCCCTGAAACAGTTCGATATACACGCGGATCAGACGTTTCACCTGACGCCCGCCAGTGAGTCGCAACAGCAACAGCGGCAGCGTTACCAGCGCACCGCCCATAAACGCCACCAGCGACAACAACACCGTCCAGCGCCCAGCCAGCAGCAGGTTGCGGATAATGTCCCAGTCAGTAAATGTGCCCATCATGCCTGTACCCCCAACCATTTACGTCCCGCTGCCATCATCAACTGACGCATGGCGATCGAGAGCAGCAGATAAATGCCGGTGGTCACCAGATAGACCTCAAAGCTGAGGAATGTCCGCGACTGGATCAGGTTGGCGGCGAAGGTCAACTCTTCATAAGAGACCTGCGACACCACGGACGACCCCAGCATGACAATAATGCACTGGCTGACCAGCGCCGGATAAATGCGCTGCAACGCAGGTGGAAGCACCACGCGGATAAAGGTCTGGCTTCGGCTCAACCCCAGCACGCGCCCGGCTTCCCATTGCCCTTTTGGTGTCACCTGGATCCCCGCGCGCACGATCTCCGTGCTGTAAGCACCCAGGTTGACGATCATTGCCAGTAGCGCCGCTTCGCCTGCCGTCATCTTGAAACCGATATTTGGCAGACCAAAAACGATAAAAAAGAGTTGCACCACAAACGGCGTGTTACGGATCAGCTCCACATAACCACCCCAGATCCGGCTGAACCACGTCGGCCGACCACTACGAATAGCCGCGCCGAAAATGCCAATCGCCAGACCGCCCACCGTTGCCATCACCGTCAACTGCACGGTGATCCACATCCCCGCCAGCAACTCTGGCCAGTGCGGCCAGAGTGCAGAAAAATGAAGTTGTTCAGTCATTCACACGCCCACACGCCTTATACACCAAGGTTTGCTGGCAGCGGCGCTTTCAGCCACTGCTCAGAGAGGCTGTTCAGCGTACCGTCCTTAATCCCTTGCTCAATCAGCGCATTCACCTTCTCTTTCAGCGCCGGTTCGTCCTTCTTCAGGCCGATAAAGCACGGAGAATCTTTCAACATAAAGCTCGGCACCGGAGCTTTGTCCGCGTTCTGCCGGGCAATCGCCGCCACAACAAGGTTACCGGTCGCGACATACTGCACCTGCCCGGAGAGATATGCCGAGAGCGTGGTGTTGTTATCTTCGTAACGTTTCACATCGGCATCTTTCGGTGCGACGCTGGTCAATACCATATCCTCAACCGCGCCGCGCGTTACCCCGATGCTTTTGCCGCTCAGCGCTGCGGCATCTTTCAGTTCCGCCCCTTTCGGCCCGAACACGCCGAGGAAGAACGGCGCATAGGCGCGGCTGAAATCAATTACCTTTTCGCGCTCGGCATTCTTACCGAGGCTGGAGATCACCAAATCCACTTTATCGGTTTGCAGATAAGGCACGCGGTTAGCGCTGGTGACCGGCACCAGTTGCAGCTTGAGCTTCATCTGTTTGGCGAGATAACGCGCCATATCGATGTCATAGCCCTGCGGTTGTAGATCGGTGCCTACCGAGCCAAACGGCGGAAAATCCTGCGGGACGGCAATGCGGATCACGCCGCGCTTTTCAATATCCTGTAATTGGTCAGCCTGCGCAGCCGCAGCATAGGTGAACAGACAAGCGGCCCCGGCCAGTGCGATCAAAAGTTTTCTCATGGTGATTCCCCGTTACGTTAACATGAAACAAAAGATTCCTTAAATGCACATCTGCAACTAATGTGCCAGCGATGCACAATAAAAATGCCGACGGTGAAATCGGCATTTATCGCAGAGAAAACAAAGGATATACGCTTGAAGCCGGAACGTTTCGCAATAATCAAATGCACCAAAATAATGCAAAATCACCACACTGGTGCCCCATTATCGTTGTTCCAGTTCATCCAGCTTCTGATACAGCGTGGCAATGTCATGTATCCGTGGACGTCCTTTATCGAGAATTTCATGCAGAAACGCATTCGCCAGCAGGTTGATCAAACTGTTTACTGATGCATAGCTGTCATAAGCAGAAACGCTGTCCAGCGGTGCGCAAAGATGCCAGCTCGCCAGTGGAAAAAGGTTGTGCGCCTGCGGCTCGCACAGCAGTAATAGCGGAATATTCGCGTTCTGTAGCTGCTGCATCAACGGGCGGATAATGCGCGGGCGACGGCGAAACGCCACCATTACCACCAGATCGTCCGGCGTTAAATCCACCAGTTCTTCACTCAGGCTCTGCCCCGGCTGCGGCAGCACCTGTACTTGTCCGCGCGCCTGCAATAACTGCTGGCGCAGGTGCAGCGCCACCGGCCAGGAGTTACGCATACCAATAATAATGATGCGTTGTGCCTTCACTATGGCGTCCAGCGCGCCGGCAAACTGCTGCGCATCCAGCGCATTAACCCACTGCGTCAGGTTCGCCATCTCCTGCTTATAGTGGCGCGCCAGCAGCGTATTGCCCTGTACCGCATCGCGGTTATCCGTCAGCGGCATTCCGCTTTGTCGCAACGTACGCAGTTCATCACGCATATCTTTGTATTTTTCATACCCCAGACGCTTGAACAGGCGGCTGACGGTAGCTTTCGACACCCCGCTGAGCTGCGCCAGCTCCGCGCTGTTATAGCTAATGAGGTCATCAAAGTGATCAAAGATAAAATCAGCCACCCGCTGCTCCTGGGGCGATAACGAGGCATATTGCCCTTTCAGACGTTCATCAAGCTGTTCCATAAGACCCCTGTAACTTTCGTTTCATCGCACTATACCGATTTCCCCTTTCACAATGCATGCCAGCCCGGCAAAAAAATACCACGCCCCTCTTCGTGAAACTTTTTATTCAGAGATGGAACGGCTTTTGCAAACTCAGACTACTTTTCGGCTTTCGAGGACAGCTAATGCAAAGTAATGTCTCCACCCACGGGATGGCGGTCGCCCCCCATCATCTGGCCAGCCAAAGTGCGCTGTCTGTCCTGCGCGAAGGCGGCAGCGCCATCGAGGCGATGGTTGCCGCTGCGGCGACGATTGCGGTGGTTTATCCCCATATGAACAGCCTCGGCGGTGACGGTTTCTGGCTGATTGTGCCGCCGGAAGGCGAACCGATTGCTATCGACGCCAGCGGCGCCGCCGGTTCACTGGCGACGCTTGCGGCCTACAGCGATCTGGCGGCAATTCCGCATCGCGGGCCGCGCGCCGCGCTCACTGTTGCGGGCACGGTCAGCGGCTGGGATGAAGCGTTGAAGGTTTCTCACGAATTAACCGGAAAAGCGCTGCCGTTGCCGCGTCTGCTGGCGGATGCGATAGATTACGCCTGGCACGGCACGCCAGTAACTCTTTCCCAGGCCACCGCCACTGCGGATAAACTGGCAGAGCTGCGCAATCTCCCTGGCTTTGCCGACACTTATCTGCACAATGGTCAACCGCCAAAAGCGGGCAGCCTTTTCCGTCAACCGGCGCTCGCCGCCACGCTGCAACGCCTTGCTGAAGAGGGGCTGGAGAGTTTTTATCGCGGCCCGCTGGCGGAGAGGCTGGCGCGCGGCATGGCGCAATATGGCATGCCTGTGACGCTGGAGGATCTTCAGCAGCACCATGCGCGCCGCGCTGCGCCGTTACACTTGCAGCATTCGCAGGGTGATGTATGGAACCTTGCGCCGCCAACGCAAGGGCTGGTTTCACTGGCAATCCTTGGTATTACCGACCGCCTGATGATGGAAAACGCGGACGATGCTGCCACCGTACACCGCATTGTAGAGGCCACCAAGCTCGCCTTCGGCCTGCGCGATGCCCACATCACCGATCCACGCCACCTGAAAACCGATATCCAGAGCCTGCTGGCTGCAAGCGAACTTCAGGCGCTGGCCAACCGTGTGGATGATCAACAAGCCGCGCCATGGGGCGCAGGCAAAGGGCCGGGTGATACCGTCTGGATGGGCGTGATGGATAACCGCGGCCTCGCCGTGTCATTTATTCAGAGCATTTATCATGAATTTGGTAGCGGCGTGGTGCTGCCTGACACGGGAATCGTCTGGCAAAACCGTGGCGCATCGTTCAGCCTCAACCCCGATCACCTGCTGGCGCTGGCAGCGGGTAAACAACCGTTTCATACCCTCAACCCGGCGGCAGCACGGTTACATGATGGCCGCGTGATGGTCTACGGCTCGATGGGCGGCGACGGCCAGCCACAAACCCAGGCGGCGCTTTTTACCCGCTACGTGATGCAAGGCGTACCGCTGCAAGAGTCAATCAGCCGCCCGCGCTGGCTGCTAGGGCGCACCTGGGGGCAAACCTCGGATTCACTGAAACTGGAAGGCCGCTTCTCGTCCGCAACTCTCGCCCATCTGCGCGCGTTAGGTCATGACGTTGATGTGCTGGCGGATTTCACCGAAGTGATGGGCCACGCAGGCGCGATTGTCCGCCATCCTGACGGTCTGTTTGAAGGGGCATTTGATCCCCGCAGTAACGGCTCCGCCGCTGGTTTTTGAGGAGAGAACCATGAACAATTCACAACCCGAATGGGACGTCTATCTGGATGCCATGACCCGCATTCATGGCGTCGAACTGACTGATGAGCGGCGCGCCGAGCTACTGTTACAGTTTCGCCGCATTGCTGCGATGGCTGAACCGTTGATGGCGCTGCCGCTGGACGATCGTCTGGAAATTGCCGGAGTGTACAAAGCATGAAGCTTCATGAGATGAGCATTACCGATATCCGGCAATCACTAGCCGCAGGTGATTTGAGCGCATGCGACATTGCCCGCCAGACGCTGACGGCGATTGAGCAAATCAACCCACAGATCAACGCCTGGACGACGGTGACCGCAGCACGCATGCTCGACGAAGCTCAGCGCATCGATACCCTGCGGCAGAATGGCCAGCCGCTACCGCCGCTGGCAGGCATTCCTTACGCGGTGAAAAACCTGTTTGATGTCGCCGGGCACACTACGCTTGCTGGCGCGGAGTTATTCAGCCAGCGCCCTGCTGCCACTGAAGATAGCCGGGCCGTGCGTCAGTTACAGCAAGCTGGCGGGCTGCTGTCAGGCATGGTCAATATGGATGCATATGCCTACGGTTTTACCACCGAAAACAGCCACTATGGTGCGACACGCAACCCGCACGATCTGGCGCGAATTGCCGGCGGATCTTCCGGCGGTTCCGCGGCGGCGGTCGCCGCAGGGCTGGTGCATTTTTCGCTCGGCAGCGACACCAACGGCTCCATCCGCGTGCCCGCCTCGCTGTGCGGCATCTTCGGGCTTAAACCGACATTTGGCCGTCTGTCACGTGCCGGAACGCACCCGTTTGTTGCCAGCCTCGACCACATTGGGCCGTTCGCCCGCCGGGTAAGCGATCTGGCGGCGGTTTATGATGTCTTACAGGGGCGCGATCCGCAGGATGCCTTTCAGGCTGAAACTGCCAGTGAAGCGGTACAACCTCTGCTTTCACGCGGGATGGAGGGGTTGCGCTGCGCGGTGCTGGGCGGTTATTTCACCACCTGGTGCGACGATGATGCCAGAGCCGCGCTCAAGCGCGTGGCGCACGCTCTTGATGCGCGCGAAGAAGTGTTCTTTCCCGAAGCGGAACTCTCGCGTTCGGCGGCGTTCATTATCAGTGCCTCAGAAGGTGGTAATCAGTATCTGCCCGCGCTGCGCCGCGAACCACAGCGTTTTGAACCGCACTCGCGCGAACGTCTGCTGGCGGGGGCGATGATCCCGGCGGCGTGGTATTTACAGGCGCAGCGTTTTCGCCGCCACGCGCAGCAGGAAAGCCACGCGCTGTTTGCCCATGCGGATGTGCTGATCGCCCCGGCCACACCGCGCAGCGCCACGCAAATCGGCGAACAGACGATGGAGATAAACGGCCAGCCGTTGCCGATCCGCGCCAGCATGGGCATGCTGACGCAGCCGATTTCGTTTTTAGGCCTGCCGGTTGTGACCGTGCCGCTGCGTACCGCATCCGGAAAGCCGATTGGCCTGCAACTGATTGCTGCGCCGTTTAACGAACAAGCCTGCCTGCGCACCGCCCGCGTGCTGGAAGAACAGGGCATTACCGATGCCCGCCCTGCGGAGATAACACTATGATGCATCAGGACGACATTAACCGCCCGTGGGTACTGGCGGAGGTCACCGCCGCGTTTTACCGCTACGAAGACGCGCTGGTCGGCAATGATATTGCGGTGCTTGATGAGCTGTTCTGGCACAATGCCAGCACCGTGCGTCTCGGCGCAGGCGAGAATCTCTACGGCATTGAGGAGATCCGCGCCTTTCGCGCCGCGCGCCCGGCAGCCGGGTTACAGCGCGAGCTGCGCCATACGGTGATCACCACTTTCGGCGAGGATTATGCCGTTTGCAGCACTGAATTCACCCGTGAAGGCAGCGATCGCATTGGCCGCCAGCAGCAGAGCTGGGTGCGCTTCCCCTACGGCTGGCGCATCGTTGCCGCCCAGGTCAGTTTGATGAGTTAACCAAAACGCCCGGATTTTGAACTGTCCACTTTATAGGGTCAGTCCATTTTCCGGGCATTTTCTATTGTGCGTAGGGATGAACCCGACGCCAGTGATCGGCGATTTGCTGGCGGGTACAGACCCAGACGCGATCATGCTGCTGGAGATAATCGAGGAAGCGTTGCAGCGCGCGAAAACGGCCAGGACGCCCCAACAGGCGGCAGTGCATACCGATGGACATCATCTTCGGCGCACTTTCACCTTCGGCGTAGAGCACATCAAAGCTGTCTTTCAGATAGGTGTAAAATTGCTCAGCGGTATTAAAACCCTGGGCGGTGGCGAAGCGCATATCATTGGCATCCAGCGTGTACGGCACAATCAGGTGAGGTTTGCGCGTACCGTCGCGACAGGTGACTTCACTCCAGAACGGTAGATCGTCGCCATAGTAATCGCTGTCGTAGTCAAACCCACCGTGCTCGACCACCAACTGGCGAGTATTCGGGCTGTCGCGTCCGGTGTACCAGCCGGTGGGCGCTTTACCAAACAGATCGCTCAGCACCTGTACCGCTTTTTGCAGGTGTTCACGCTCGTCATTGATATCCATGTTTTGATAGTGGATCCAGCGCCAGCCGTGGCTGACTACGTCATAATTCGCGGCTTTAATGGCCGCAACGATCTCCGGCTGACGCGCCAGTGCCATCGCCACGCCAAATACCGTTAGCGGTAACCCGCGTTTGCTGAACTCCTGATGAATACGCCAGAACCCGGCGCGGCTGCCATATTCATACAGTGAATCCATCGACATATGCCGATCCGGATAGCTGGCCGCGCCGATAATATCGGAAAGAAATTGCTCCGATCCGGCATCGCCATGCAGCACATGGTTCTCTGCGCCCTCTTCATAATTCAGTACAAACTGCACGGCGATGCGCGCCTGCTGCGGCCATTGCGCGTGCGGCGGTTTCCCTGCATAACCACGTAAATCGCGCGGATAATCACGCATATAGTTGTCGTCGAAAAGTGCCATTACTCCTCCATTCGCTACGGCATTAATGCCTGAAATTTCCCGCTCAACGCCTTATGTTCCGGAAAGGCCAGATCGCCCCGCTTGCTGGTCGATAAACCCAGCGCCACCAGCGACTCCACCATTTTTACCGCCGCGCTGACGCCATCGATCACCGGTACATGCAGTTCACGCGTCAACTCCTGCGCAAGCTGGGCCATTCCGCCGCAGCCGAGCACAATCGCACCGCAGCCATCTTCTTTTAACGCCTGAATGCAGCGGGCACGCACTTTTTCCTGCGCCACACCGCTGCCGTCCTCCAGTGCCAGCACCGGTAAATCAATGGCGTGCAGCGCCGCACAGTGCTCCTGAAAACCGTACTGCTGCAACAGATGACGAGCGATAATCAGCGTGCGCGGTAAAGTGGTGACGATGGAAAAACGGGTCGCCACCAGCGTCGCCATATGCATCGCAGCTTCGGCAATGCCAACCACCGGCCCCTGCGCCAGCTCGCGGGCCGCCAGCAATCCCGGATCGCCAAAACAGGCGATTACATGGCCATCCACGCCCTGCTGACGCCCGGCTTTCACCTGTTCAAGCACGCCGATGGCGGCTATCGCTTCATCAAAATGTCCTTCTATCGACGGCACACCTTCACGCGGACACACCGCCACAATTTCGGTACCTGGCGCTGCCACTGCCCGAGCCGCTGCGCCAATAGTTTCGGTCATCGCCAGGCTGGTGTTCGGGTTGATAACTTGTATACAAACGGCAGGCATTACGCCTCCTTGTGGCTGGCAAACAGCCGGGCGAAATCCGGCAGACAAACGCCAGCGCGCTCAAAACAGAGGCTGGCGACGATATGTTCAAAATGGTGCGTCAGCGCCGCGCTTAGCGCCCGCAAATCTTTTTTACGCAGTAAATCAACGAGCTGTTCGTGATCGTTACAGCGACACCCCTGGCGCCACGGCGCTCCCCAGGCAGCGATCACCAGTGAAGAGCGTTGGCTCAGGCCGGTGACCATCTCTGTCAACACCGGATTACCGGAAATAGCCTGAAGCTGAATATGGAACTCAGCGGAGTAGCGGATGGCCGCCGGGCCGTCATAGGCTTCGTGCGCCTGCTGCTCCTGGCGGATAATCGCCTCCAGCGCCGCCAGATGCGGTGGCTGGCAGTGTGCCAGCACGTCAGGCAGGTTGGCCACTTCCAGCAGAGTGCGGGTACGGAAGATCGCCTGCGCCTCTTCTACCGTTGGACTGGCGACGTGTGCACCACGTTTGGGCGTTAAGGTGACCATTTGCACAGCATTGAGTCGTTGCAGCACTTTTCTGATCCCGGTGCGGCTGACGCCAAACACGTCTGCCAGCGCCTCTTCCGGTAATTTGCTCCCCGGGAGTAACTGATGTTCGACAATCGCGGTCATCAGCGATTGGTAGATGGTTTCATCCTTGTCCTGCAAAGCAGATGCGGCTTGCAGACTGTTTTCATTACTCATTAACCACTCCGCCTTTTACTTTTCGATATCGTATCGTATACATAAAATTAAATTATTGGATACAAGATTAATCATTTTGGCCTGGATCCTGCAATAACCTCAGCACTCCCTTTTCACGGGCTTTTATTGACAGGAGCAGGTTTCATGCCAAATACACAAAACACTCATCAGGTTAAGGCCGCTGATTCCGGAGCGGTATACAGCCCACGGCTTTGTAATGAGGATCTGGCGCCGACGCGCGATCAGAACTGGAGCTGGTACAACATCTTTTCGTTCTGGATGTCGGATGTACACAGTATGGGCGGCTACGTTGTCGCGGCGAGCTTCTTTACGCTCGGGCTGGCAAGCTGGCAGGTGCTGCTCTGCCTGCTGGTGGGCATTTGCATCGTGCAGCTGTGCGCTAACCTGGTTGCAAAACCGAGCCAGATGGCAGGCGTGCCCTATGCCGTTATCTGCCGCCAGGCATTTGGCGTCTTCGGTGCCAACATTCCGGCGGTGATCCGGGGTCTTATTGCCTTCGCCTGGTACGGTATTCAGACCTATCTGGCAGCGAATGCCTTAATGCTGGTGCTACTGAAGTTCTGGCCATCGCTCTCTGCTTTAACACAGAGTTCGCTGTTCGGCCTGTCGCACCTCGGCTGGCTGTGCTTCGCCACGATGTGGATCCTGCAAGCAATGGTGTTCTGGCACGGGATGAGTGCGATTAAGCGCTTTATCGATATTGCCGGTCCGGCCGTGTATGTGGTGATGCTGTCGCTGGCGGGTTGGATTGTATACAAGACAGGGTTTGACGGTATCTCTTTTACTCTCGCCAGCAAATCACTCAGCACCGGAGAGCAAACCTGGCAGATGATCACCGCGACGGCACTGGTAGTCTCCTATTTTTCCGGGCCGCTGCTCAACTTTGGTGATTTCTCGCGGTATGGCAAAAGCATGGGCGAAATTCGTCGCGGCAACCGCTGGGGTTTACCGTTCAACTTTCTGCTGTTCTCGATCGTGACCGTGGTGATTGTCTCCGGTACCCAGTCGCTGTTTGGTCGTATGATCACCGACCCGATTGAAACCGTCAGCCGCGTGGGCAACGATCTGGCGGTGGCGATTGGTCTGCTGACCATGATCACCGCTACCATCGGTATCAACATTGTTGCTAACTTCGTCTCGCCAGCGTTTGACTTCTCCAACTGCTCACCGCAGAAGATCAGCTTCCGCACTGGCGGTATGATCGCCGCTGTCGGCTCGATTCTGCTGACGCCGTGGAACCTGTTTAACTCGCCGGAACTGATCCACTACACCCTTGACGTGCTGGGTGCCTTTATCGGCCCGCTGTTCGGCATCCTGATTGCGGATTTCTATCTGATCAAACGCGGGCAGGTGTTTGTCGATGATCTGTTTGATGACACGCCAAAAGGCAAATACTGGTATCGCAACGGCTTTAACCCGAAAGCGATTGGCGCGCTGGTGCCGTCGGTGGCCGTCGGGTTGATCATCAGCTTTATTCCGGCGCTGCACGAAGTTGCCAACTTTAGCTGGTTTATCGGCGTCCTGCTGGGCGGCGTTACTTATCGCTGGCTGGCACGCGAAGAGCGCATTGTTGTCACGACATCACGTTTCAATCCCAACGTCGCGGCACAAAAAGAGTAACCCCTTATCTCAGGCCGCGGCGTTTCTCGTCGCGGCTGGCACTCATTTTGCTTTAACACTTCACCCGGTATGGAAACGACGAAGGCAGGAACGATGATTGATTATCATGCCGCGATCCGCGGCGCGCTGTTTGATATTGCCAAAGTCTGTGACAATGCCGACGATATCGCCCACCACGCGCGTTTCATTGAAGACGGTTTGCTGTTTATTCGTGACGGTAAAATTCAGGCGCGAATGAGCTGGCAGGAGGGCGAGCAATATCTGGATGCGCACAAAGGCTACACCGATCGGCGCGGCAAACTGCTGCTCCCCGGTTTTATCGATGCTCACGTGCATTATCCACAAACCGAAATGATTGGCGCCTTTGGTGAGCAGCTACTGGAGTGGCTGACAACGTACACCTTTCCGGTTGAAAGCCAGTTTGCTGATGAAGCCTACGCCGCAGAGATTGCCGAATTCTTTATCAGCCAGTTACTGAGCCACGGCACCACCACTGCGCTGGTGTTTTGCACGCTGCACCCGGAATCCGTCAACGCGCTGTTTAGTGAGGCGCTGCGCCTGAATATGCGGCTGATCGCCGGTAAGGTGATGATGGATCGCCATACGCCGGAGTACCTCAGTGAAACCGCTGAACAGAGCTACCAGCAAACGCGCGAGCTGATCCAGCGCTGGCAGCATCGGGGACGGTTGGGTTATGCCATTACGCCGCGCTTTGCGCCCACCTCCTCGCCAGAACTGCTCGAAGCGGTACGCCGTTTACGCGAAGAGTTCCCACAGACCTGGCTGCAAACGCATTTAAGCGAAAACCCGAATGAAGTGGCATGGGTGAACGATCTGTGGCCGGAACATCAACGTTATCTCGATGTTTACCACCACTATCAACTGACTGGCGAGCGCAGCGTGTTTGCTCACGGCATCCATCTGCATGACGAAGAGTGGCAGTGCCTGCACGATACCGGTTCGGCGGTGGCGTTTTGCCCTACCTCGAACCTGTTCCTCGGCAGCGGACTGTTTCGCCTGCCCGCCTGTTGGCGGAACAAAGTGCGTATGGGCATCGGCACCGATGTGGGCGCAGGCACCACTTTCAGCATGCTGCGCACGCTGGGTGAAGCCTATAAAGTGGGCCAGTTGCAAAGCTATCGCCTGCGGGCCAGCGAAGCGTTCTACCACGCCACGCTCGGCGGCGCACATGCCCTGCGTCTGGACGATGAAATTGGTAATTTTGCGCCCGGCAAAGAAGCCGACTTTGTGGTGATTGACCCGGAGGTTACGCCCTTGCAGCGCCTGCGTAATGAGCGTTGCAAGGACATTTACGAGCAATTGTTTGTGCTGATGACCCTCGGCGATGAGCGCAATATCAGCGAGACGTGGATTAACGGTCAGTGCGCGTGGTCAACTGCCACGGTAAGTTGACCAGCCGCCGGGAGCAATTAAGAACGGCAGATGGAAATGCTCCTCTGCCGTTTGCGTGATCACAAAGTCAATTTGCGCGCAGGGAAACAGTGTCGCCACACCGCGCTTTGCAAACCATTCTCCCGTTTGCGCCACCAGCCGGTAGTGCCCCGGCTTTAATGAAGATGAAAACTCACCGATTCGCCCGTTCGCATCGGTGACGCCGCTCGCCACCCTCTGCTCATCAAGTAACAGATAAACCGCCACTCCCTGCGCGGGTTTACCGCTGGAAATATCCAGAATATGGGTACTGAGGCTGTTCATTCGCCAATCGCTCCTGCCAGTCGTAATAAGGTGATTTCCCGTAACTGCTCCAGCGCTGCGGTGATCTCTTCGGCGTCGCTGTTGGTCAGCCGCTGTTCCAGCGCGTGCAGAATCTCTTCTCCGCTACGGCCTTTGGCGCGGATCAAAAAAATGCGGCTAAAACGCGCTTCATAGCGTGCATTCCCCTCGCGCAGCGCCCTGGCGAGTTGCGCGTCGCCATCGTCCACCGCCGACTGCTCCTGGCGCGATAAGGCCGCATGTGAACCCGCAGGCTTTTCGCCGATACGCGGGTGCGCGCTGAGCGCCTGCTCCAGCTCAGCACGTCCCCAGGCTCCGGCGATTTCACGTGCGGTTTGCTGTAGCGCCACGAGTGAGGCAAACGGACGCGCGGCCACCAGCGCCGCCGTCCAGCCGGGGATCGCCACACACGGCTGTAACAGTGCTGCGGCCTCGTTGCCCGGTAGCTGATTAAAGTGATTCAGCGCGATCATCATTGCTCCTTGCGTCAGCGGCGATAGCTGTTTTTTCTTGCGGAATAATCAGGTTCAGAACAATCGCCACTAAACCACCACAGGTCGCTGCCGAGCCAAACAGATTAGCGATAATTGGCGGGAAATGGGCAAGAAAAGCCGGTACGGCTTCGACGCCCATACCAAAACCAAATGCCAGCCCGACAATCAACATGTCGCGGCGAGTTAACGGATTTTGGGTAATGATGCGGATCCCGGCCGCCACCACGCAGCCAAACATCACCATCGTCGCGCCGCCCAGCACCGGCAGCGGGATCTGGCGTAATACCTCGCCAAACGGCGGGAACACTCCCAGCAGGATAAGGATCACGCCAATATAGCGGCCAACAAAGCGGCTGGCGACACCCGTCATCTGGATAACGCCATTGTTTTGCGCAAAGGTGGTATTGGGAAAGGCGCCCAGCATCGCCGCGATCATGCAACTGATGCCATCAGCAAGAATACCGTCCTTCAGTCGGGAACGAAACGCGCTGTTATCGATAGGCTGATGCGAGATCAGGCAGTTGGCGGTGAGATCACCTACCGCCTCCAGGATGCACACCAGCGATACCAGCGCCACGGGCAGAAAGAGGGCGCTATTAAACTGGAAACCAAAGGGAAACAGCGCCGGTAAACGAAACCAGGTATCGCCAATGCCGCTGAAGTGAAACTTACCGACAAGAGCTGCGGCAATACAGCCGAGTGCGATGCCGACCACCACGGAAGAGAGACGCAGCCAGCGGTTTTTCGCGCAGCTTAATAACACAATCACCGCCAGCGTGCCTGCGCCGAGGCCAATATTGCTCATACTGCCAAAATCTTTCGCCTGCACGCCGCCACACCAGTTATTCACGCTGACTTTAATCAGGCTGATGCCGATCAGGGCAATCACACTTCCGGTGATGATCGGCGTAAAAATGCGCTTCAGCGGCTCAATAAATCGGCTGATGATAACCGGCACCAGCGCGGCCACGAAATTCACACCAAACAGCATCGCCATCACATCCTGCGCCGTGCCCCCCTGCCCTTTCACCCACATCCCGCCTGCAATGGAGACACCAAGAAAGGCAAAGCTGGTGCCCTGCATGCAAATCATGCCCGCGCCAACGCCCCACACGCGGTTGGACTGTAAAAAGGTACCAATTCCGGAGGCCAGCAGCGACATGCTAATCAACCACGGCATCCACTCGCCCAGCCCCAGCGTCGCACCGATGATCAGCGGCGGCGTGATGATGCCCACTAACCCGGCCAGTACGTGCTGTAAGGCGCTGAAGAAAGCCGGAAGCGGCGGGATCCGCTGCTCCAGCCCGTACAATAAGTTGCTGTTCTTTTCATCAGACATGGCGTTCCATCCTGTTGTCAATTCGCGTCAACGCCCTGATGCACAAAGCAGGCCAGAGTCGCTACTCCCGCGCCAGCGCTGTGAAACTTTAGATTCCTTGCACTAAATTTGGAAATTTTTGATTCACAAGAAAGCAACGTTAATACAAACACGCACTACAAAAGTGCAACACAACCTCACCATGCCCGCGTTCTCCCGCACCAGCGCCCGTCGTCATTCTGGTACGCAAATTGCTCCATCAGTTACACGCAAGTAAAAGGAGAACAGAATGAAAGCATTGGTGATTGGCGCAGGTATCGGCGGCCTGAGTGCGGCTGTCGCATTACAGAATGCAGGCATTGCGTGCCAGGTATTCGAAGCGGTAAAAGAGATCAAGCCGGTCGGCGCAGCGATCTCCATCTGGCCCAACGGCGTGAAATGTATGAACCATCTGGGGATGGGCGAGATGATGGAGACCTACGGCGGCCCGATGCGATCTATGGCTTATAGGGATTACCGCAAGGGCGAAACGCTGACGCAGTTTAGCCTTGCGCCGCTGGTCGAGCGGGTGGGCGGACGCCCGTGCCCGGTATCGCGGGCGGAGTTACAGCGCGAAATGCTCAATCACTGGGGACGCGACCGGGTGCAGTTTGGTAAACGAGTCAACGAAGTGGAAGAGCATGCCGACAGCGTGACCGCGTGGTTCAGCGATGGCACCTGCGCCCACGGTGATTTTCTGATTGCCGCCGACGGCAGCCATTCGGCGCTGCGCCCGTATGTGCTGGGCTATACGCCAGAGCGTCGCTATGCAGGTTACGTTAACTGGAATGGCCTGGTGAAAATCGATGAAGCGATTGCGCCCGCCGAGCAGTGGACAACCTTCGTGGGTGAAGGCAAACGGGTGTCGCTGATGCCCGTCTCCGATGGACGCTTCTACTTCTTCTTTGACGTGCCGCTGCCCGCCGGGCTGGCCGAAGATCGCAGCACGCTGCGCGACGATCTGACGCGCTACTTCAGCGGCTGGGCACCGCCGGTGCAACGGTTGATTGCCGCGCTGGATCCGCAAACCACGAACCGCATCGAGATCCATGATATCGAACCGTTCGACACGCTGGTGCGCGGTAAAGTGGCGCTGCTGGGCGATGCCGGACACAGCACCACGCCGGATATCGGCCAGGGCGGCTGCGCGGCAATGGAAGACGCGGTGGTACTGGGAAACCTTTTTCGCGAGCAGAGCGACATCGAAAATGTGCTGCGCCAGTATGAAGCGCTACGTTGCGACCGGGTGCGCGATCTGGTGCTCAAGGCGCGCAAACGCTGCGATATCACTCACGGCAAAGATATGGCACTGACGCAGGCGTGGTATCAGGAACTGAAAGAGGAGAGCGGCGAGCGCATTATCAACGGCCTGTGCGATACCATTCAGGGCGGGCCGTTAGGCTGATGCGCCAACGCTCTGCATCGCTTCCAGCACCTGGGTCAGTTTCTGGATCGCCATTTGCGCCGGGCGGGAAAGCTGGCGCGATGGCGCGGTACAGAGCGCCAGCGTCAGCGGGCGCAGCAGTTTGTTGCGCAGCGGCACAAACGCCAGTTGCCCATTTTTCACTTCGTCCAGTACATCCAGCAGGCTCAGCACCGTGATGCCGCTCCCCTTCAGCACCAGCGATTTAATCAGCCGGATGTCATTACAATTGATGGTATTTGCCGGAGCGAGATCGTAGTGGCGATAAAGCATGCCGACACGTTCATGCACAATGAGCGGCGCGCCGGGCAGAATATGCCGCGTCCCGCTCAGCTCACCCAGTGATAACGCCGGGGCGGTTGCCATTTCGTGATCCGCGCGCATCACCACACCCATCTCCAGCTCGGCGAAGGCCAGCACATTGAGCCCTGACTGCCCTTCCGGATCGAGGATCAAACCGAAGTCGAGATCGGCCTGCCGTACTTTCTGGCTGACGGTATGGCTATCTGCGACCTGGAGTTCCAGCTCCAGCCACGGTTGCCCGGTGATAATATCAGCCAGCGCGCTGGCAAAGCTCCCCTCCGCCAGCGCCTGCACCATTCCCACACTGACCGAGCCGCGCTTCAGCCCTTGTAACTCATCAAATTTTTGCCGCGTAAGCTGGAACTCTTTCTGCCAGCGCAGCAGATTGTCATACAGCAACTCTCCCGCTGTGGTCATGCGTAAACCTTCCGGCAGACGCTCAAACAGCGGCGTACCAAACGCCTCCTCCGCCTGCAAAATCTGCCGGTTAATCGCCGATGCGGAGATATGCAGTTTTTCTGCGGCGCGGCGCAGGCTGCCGCTGCGGGCAACTTCAGCGAAATAGAGGGCGAAACGGGAAAATGGACTCATGCTGCACCTGTACACTTTTTTGCAACGTAACAGTGAATTAATGGCGATGGATGTGAACACCCTAATATGACAACAATAAAGTTACAACAATTAAACAATTGCTTTTCCGTAAGCAGGAAGGTCGACCATGAAAACAGCACTCCCCACCCCACCCGCCCATTGTACCTTCGAGCCGGAGGACTGGTTACGTCTGGCAAAATGCTGGCATCCCGTCGCCCGCGCCTGCGATGTTGGTGCAGCGCCGGTGAAAGCCACGCTGCTTGATGAACAACTGGTGATTTATCGCGTGAAGGGCCAGGTGGTGGTCGCCCGCGATATCTGCCCGCATCGCGGCGTGCCGCTGACGCTCGGTTTCCACGATGAAGAGGGCATCGTCTGCCCCTATCATGGGCTACGTTTCGGTGAAGATGGCCGCTGTAACCGCATCCCTTCCAGCCCCGATCAGCCAGTACCGGCGAAACTCAATCTGTTGACGTTTGCCGTTGAAGAGCGCTTCGGCCTGATCTGGACCTGCCTGGCGTTTGACGCGGAAAACCCGCAGCCGCTCCCGACGATGCCGCACTGGGATGACGAGGGTTTTCAGCAGATCAACTGTCCGGCCTTTGAGGTGAACGGGTTTGCTGGCCGCCAGGTGGAAGGATTTCTCGATGTTGCCCATTTTGCGTGGATCCACACGGACACTTTTGCCGATGCCAATAACCAGTTCGTCCCGGATTACAGCCCGCAGGAGACAGGGTTCGGCTTTATTGCTGATTACTGGAGTTCAGTCGGCAATTATCCGGCGAGTTCTGACTATCGTGCGCCGGAAGGCTTTCAGTGGCTGCGCCATTTCGAGATGCACTTGCCGTTTACCGCCACGCTGACGATCCATTTTCCCGGCGAGGCGCGGCTGGTGATCATGAATGCCGCGTCGCCGGTCTCCTCGCGTGTTACCCGTATGTTTGCGCCGATCGCGCGCAATTTCGATCTGCATATCCCGATCGAAGAGGTGCACGCGTTTAACCTGCGCGTGTTTGAAGAAGATCGCCTGATGGTGGAGACACAACGGCCGGAAAGGCTGCCGCTGGATCTAACGCTGGAAGCTCATATTCCGGCGGACAGAAGTTCGATTGCCTATCGCCGTGGCCTGAAAAAAATGGGCTTTGGCGAGTTCTTTCTGGTATGAGGTGTGCGATGAATGATGTGCTGAATGTGGTGGTTGATGGCTTGTTTCGCCAGGGCGATAAAAACCTCGCCGTGCGGCTGGTTGCCGCCAACGGCGAACCGCTTCCCGACTGGCAGCCTGGCGCACACATTGATGTGCATCTGCCCTGCGGCCTGATCCGCCAGTATTCGCTGACCGGGGAAAGCACGACGGAAAGCTATTTGATCTGCGTGGCACAGGAAAGCGCGTCACGCGGCGGCTCACGTTATATCCATCAGACGCTACGCCCCGGCCAGACGCTGATGATCTCAGCGCCGCGCAACCTGTTTGCGTTACGCGATGACAGCCCGGTGCTGCTGCTGGCCGCCGGCATCGGCATAACGCCACTCTATGCAATGCTGCTGCAACGGGAGGCGACAGGCGCGCCGTTTACGCTGCACTATTTCGTGAAACGGCGAAAAGAGGCAGCATTTGTGCGCGAACTCTCCCGCTCGCTGACGCATGGAGTTTGTCTTATTCACTGCTCTTCAGAAGGCAAAAGCCCACGTCAGACGCTGGCGGCAACGATCCCTGCACCCGGCGACGGGGAGCGAATTTATACCTGCGGCCCGGCGGGTTTTATGGCGGCGGTAAGAGAAGTTGCAGCGGCAAGAGGCTGGCCTGAAGCGCAGATCCACAGCGAGGCATTTGCGCCTGCCACACCCATTGTGACGTCGCAGCAGGAAGAGACCTTTACCATTACGCTGGCCTCCAGCGGAGAAAAATGGCCCGTTCCGGCAAACAAAAGTATTGCGCAGGTGCTTCAGGATAATGGCGTGGCGGTGCCGCTTTCGTGCGAGATGGGAATTTGCGGTGCCTGTCTGACGCCGGTACTTGATGGCGTGGTCGATCACCGCGATACGGTGCAATCGGCAGCGGAGAAAACCGCCGCCACACAGCATATCGCACTATGTTGTTCACGCAGCCACTCGCGGGATCTGGTGATTGATTTGTAGCCACCGTGACGGTAAAACCGAAAGTGTTGGTTATGAAAAATATACCAAGCGAATACATCAACACTATATCAGCGTGCTCAAAAAACAAAGGGGTTACCTTTCGGTAACCCCTTGTTTAAACTGGCGGAAGCGCAGAGATTCGAACTCTGGAACCCTTTCGGGTCGCCGGTTTTCAAGACCGGTGCCTTCAACCGCTCGGCCACACTTCCGGAATGAGGCGCACTATAAACATCCCCGGGTCGTCTGTAAAGCCTGAGAATGTTTGTTTGCCTGAAAAACAATCAAAAACGTGTTATTTGTCTGAAATATCAGCGTTATGATCGTTTATTCAACATGCCTCCTAGCAAAACTTAGTGTTTCTTGATGTACAAATCTTTTGTCAGATAGACGCCGAGGCTGTCAGGCGCAAACCCCCCCACCCACGGTTTCACCAGATGCGTACGCACGTAATGGTAAACCGGAATGGCCGGAACATCCTGTCCAAGGAGATCTTCCACTTGCTGGTAGTATTTCCCACGTTCGGCAATGTCTTTCGCTTTCGCCGCATTCTGCATCGCTTCGTCATATGCCGGATTACTGTACTTACTGGTATTTTCGCTGTCGCCGGTACGGAAGGTATTCAGGAAGGTTGACGCGTCATTATAATCGGCAATCCATGCGTAGCGTACCGCATCAAAATTACCGGTATGCATGGTATCCAGCATGGTTTTCCATTCCTGATTTTGCAGCTTCGCTTCCACGCCGAGGTTTTTCTTCCACATCGAACTGGCGGCAATGGCAATGCGCTGATGCGTCTCCATGGTGTTGTAGAGCAGGTTGAAGCTCAGTGGATGCGATGCGTTGAATCCGGCTTCATTAAGCAGTTTTTTCGCTTCGGCTATCCGCTTTTCACGCGGCCATGACGCATAATCCGGCGACGCAATTTTCACGCCGCCGATTTGCGGCTGGCTGATAACCCATGCAGGACGCTGCCCCTGTCCCATCACTTTATCGGCGATGATATCCTTATCCAGCGCCATATTCAGCGCACGGCGTACGAGCGGATCGTTAAACGGCGCTTTGGTGGTATTAAACTCGTAATAATAGGTCGCCAGTTGCGGTGCGACATGCACCTGATCGCCCAGCGTTTTCTGTAATTGCGCGAACTGATTCACCGGAATGGTGTAAGTAATATCGATTTCACCCGCCTTGTAGCGGTTAACATCCGCCGTTTCGGCATTAATGGGAAGATAGGTGACTTTATTAATTACCGTCTGTTTGTTGTTCCAGTAGCGCGCGTTACGTTCGGCAACGATGCGCTCGTTGACCACCCAACCGGTAACCTTATACGCACCGCTGGTAACGATATGTTCCGGTTTGGTCCACTTATCGGCAAAACGGTTAATTAACACCGGATCGACCGGTACCAGCGACGGGTGCGCCAGCATCGCCAGGAACGCGGCCGTTGGCTGCGTCAGCGTGACTTCCAGCGTTGAATCATCCAGCGCTTTCACCCCCAGCGTATCAGGTGATTTCTTGCCTAATGCAATGTCCGCCGCATTCTGGATGTGCATGTTGCCGGGATAGCTGGCATAAGGCGATGCGGTTTTCGGATCAACCAGACGCTGCCAGCTCCAGACCACATCTTTCGCGGTGATGGCGGTACCATCTGACCAGGTGATGCCCGGACGCAAATGGAATACCCAGACCGTGTTGTCTTTATTCTCCCATTTTTCCGCGAGGCGCGGTTCAATAGAACCGTCGTTCCTGACTGCCACCAGACCGTCGAAGATATCGCTGATAATATTAAATTCGACGTCGCTTTCTACTTTATGCGGGTCCAGTGAAGAGGGCTCGCTGCCATTGTTGCGTACCAATTCCTGTTTTTCTGCCAGCACCGTCCCCGCTGGCACCGTTGCGGCAAAAGCACCACTGCATATGCTCAGAATGCCGGTCGCCATGAGAGAAAGTGCTATATGTTTACGTGGTTGTGGTTTCATGTCCTTTTCACCTTATTCATTTATAGTATGCCGACGCGTTTACACTCTTAGCGCCCAAAGATTTATATAGCAATAGCTTTCAGTGACATATAAGACACCAATATGGCTCTGCTTCACATTAATCCCTTTATGTTGTCTGGAGCACATTTCGTCGCAGGAAATACCGTGCTGATACCCTTGCTTTATGAGTAAAGATGGGTAAAACAACTTTGTTACAAAGCCAGTCTTTTCTAGACTCGGCAAACAATTACATCTGTCATAAGAGAGTGACTAATGGATCGTATTATTACTTCATCGCGTGACCGCAGTTCCCTGCTCAGCACGCACAAAGTTTTACGCAATACCTATTTTCTGCTCAGCCTGACGCTGGCGTTTTCCGCTATCACAGCCACAGCCAGCACCGTGCTGATGCTGCCTTCGCCGGGGCTGATCCTGACGCTGGTGGGAATGTACGGTTTGATGTTCCTGACCTACAAACTGGCCAACAAACCAACCGGTATTCTGGCGGCATTCGCGTTCACTGGTTTCCTGGGTTATATCCTTGGGCCAATGCTGAATGCCTATCTGTCAGCCGGTATGGGTGATGTGATCGGGCTGGCGCTCGGCGGTACTGCGCTGGTGTTCTTCTGCTGCTCGGCTTATGTGCTGACCACACGCAAAGATATGTCCTTCCTCGGTGGTATGCTGATGGCAGGCGTAGTGGTTGTACTGATCGGTATGGTGGCGAACATCTTCCTGCAACTGCCGGCATTGCACCTGGCAATTAGCGCTGTGTTTATCCTGATCTCCAGCGGCGCAATTCTGTTTGAAACCAGCAACATCATTCACGGCGGTGAAACGAACTATATTCGTGCGACCGTCAGCCTGTATGTTTCGCTGTACAACATTTTTGTCAGCCTGCTGAGTATCCTGGGCTTCGCCAGCAGAGATTAACCGTCACATCCATGCCACAAGCCTCGCTTATGCGCTGAGGGATCCCCATAAATCAGCGCTAATAAACCAGCACCATACTTCGGTAGGTTTTGGCGAGGTGATTAAGGACGGTGCTCAGCACCATTCTTCTTAAAATTAGCGGGGAGTGTCGTAAGATATTCTCCGCTAATGTCAGGTATGAGATAACCCGCCGCGATTTAATCGCTGTTAGCCTGATATCTCAAATGTAACCCTTTATTTTCAGCATGATAGCCTATCAACCACAAGACTATTGTACTTAAGGTTGCCAGCAAACTCAGAACCAGAAGACGTCCCACTGAACGACTGTAGCTGGCGCGCAAACCGAACCCAAAACGCTCACTTTTTTCATCCCTGAAGTTCTGCTCTATCGTAAGCGTACACCGAGGGCCGTATTGACAGGGATGTGCTATTCAGTTGGCAGTGTGATGCGCCAGGGTAGCAGTTCGCTGACCCGGTTGACCGGCCAGTCGGCGATGACGTCAAGCACATAGCGGAGGTAGTCTTCTGGATCCACGCCGTTCAGTTTGCACGTCCCGATCAGGCTGTACAACAATGATCCCCGCTCACCACCATGGTCAGAACCGAAGAACAGGAAGTTTTTACGACCCAGACTGACCGTCCGCAGGGCATTTTCAGCGATGTTGTTGTCTGCTTCGGCCCAGCCA
>NZ_FMBC01000089.1 GCF_900094795.1 Kosakonia oryziphila | reverse complement strand
GCTGCGTTTTATGATGACGCAGATGGCCTGCAGCCTGAAAGGAGTGGAGCCTTATCAGATAGGTTTTAAGCAGGCGAGTCTTTATCTGACGGCCCAACTGAGTATCCTGCCGGCAGTAGCGCCGGGTAAAATACCAAAGCTAATCAAAGAAATACTGGATATGGCAGAGAGCTTTGTCCTGCCACCACGTAGGGTAAGACATTACCCAAGAGCGGTAAAAAAGAAGCCGCAACGTTACGCGTTACGGCTACCTTCAAAAGCTTAACTGACAAGCATTACGCCTTCGGGCGGCGTTTTTTTTTGTAGTAAGGATATAATCTTAACGTACGATGTATTAGTTTATATCCCTTATAAATACTGAGCCTGCCCTGAAAAGTTAACGACAGGTTCCTGAAAAGGAGTGTTTTTTTTCATGTCCAGGTCGCTATTAACCAACGAAACCAGTGAGCTTGATTTACTGGATCAACGTCCTTTCGATCAGACCGACTTCGATATCCTTAAATCCTACGAGGCGGTGGTGGACGGGTTAGCGATGCTCATTGGTTCACACTGCGAAATCGTTCTGCACTCCCTGCAAGACCTAAAATGTTCCGCTATCCGCATTGCGAACGGCGAACATACAGGACGTAAAATTGGCTCGCCGATTACCGACCTTGCCCTGCGCATGCTGCACGATATGACCGGTGCCGACAGTAGCGTCTCCAAATGCTACTTCACGCGCGCGAAAAGCGGCGTGCTGATGAAGTCAGTGACTATCGCTATCCGTAACCGCGATCACCGGGTGATTGGCCTGCTATGCATCAACATGAACCTTGATGTGCCGTTCTCGCAAATCATGAACACCTTTATTCCGCCGGAAACCCCGGATGTTGGCTCGGCCGTAAACTTTGCATCCTCGGTAGAAGATCTGGTGATGCAAACGCTGGAGTTCACCATCGAAGAGGTTAATGCCGATCGCAACGTTTCCAATAATGCCAAGAATCGCCAGATTGTGCTGAACCTTTATGAGAAAGGCATTTTCGATATTAAAGACGCGATTAATCAGGTAGCTGATCGCCTGAATATCTCGAAACATACCGTTTACCTTTACATCCGCCAGTTCAAAAGCGGTGATTTTTCCGGACAGGATCGTTAATGCGTTTTGCTCTGATGGTCACCGGCCCGGCGTACGGTACGCAGCAAGCCAGTAGCGCTTATCAATTTGCGCTGGCATTGCTGGAAGCCGGACATACGCTGAGCAGCGTTTTCTTCTATCGTGAAGGCGTGAATAACGCGAATGCCCTCACGGCACCTGCCAGCGATGAGTTTGATCTTGTGCGCGCCTGGCAGCGCTTGCACGATGAACAGCAGGTTGAACTACATATCTGTGTCGCTGCCGCACTGCGCCGTGGCGTGGTTGATGACAATGAAGCCCGGCGTTTAGCGCTACCCGCAACCAATCTGCAGGCGGGTTTTTCACTCACTGGACTGGGGGCGCTGGCCGAAGCTGCTATTTCCTGCGATCGGGTGGTGCAGTTTTGATGAAGCGTATTGCATTTGTCTTTACTTCCGCGCCGCACGGTTCAGCCTCCGGGCGTGAAGGTCTGGATGCCTTACTTGCTGCCTCGGCATTTACCGACGAGATTGGCGTGTTTTTTATCGGCGATGGCGTGTTTCAGCTGCTAGCCGGGCAGCAGCCGGATGCAATTCTGGCGCGCGATTACATCGCCACCTTTAAGGTTCTTCCTTTGTACGACATAGACCAGTGTTGGCTATGCGCGGCCTCGTTACGCGAACGCGGTCTCGGCGAGGAGACGAATTTCGTCTTGCCTGCACAACAGCTGGAGCCGAAAGCGCTGCGTGAGCAGCTCGATGAGTACACTGTCGTACTGACGTTTTGAGGCCCCTATGCTGCATACTCTGTCCCACTCTCCCTGGCAATGCGATATGACAGCGCTGTTGCGCATACTGAGCCCTGGCGATGATGTACTGCTGTTATCTGATGGCGTCACGGCGGCACTGGAAGGCAGTCGTTATATTGCTTTATTGCTAAATGCCTCCATAACCATTCATGCGTTAAATGATGATGTGCAAGCACGCGGATTGAACGGTCAAATTTCGAGCAGTGTTGTCAGGGTTGGCTATACTGATTTCGTTAGCCTGACGGTAAAACATGCCGTTCAGATGCATTGGTAATGTGGGATCGCTGTATATTTCTTGACACCTTTTCAGCGCAGCCATAAAATTCTGCGTCCTCATACTATATGAGGTCGTTTTATTACGTGTTTACGAAGCAAAAGCTAAAACCAGGAGCTATTTAATGGCAACAGTTAACCAGCTGGTACGCAAACCACGCGCACGCAAAGTTGCAAAAAGCAACGTGCCTGCGCTGGAAGCCTGCCCGCAAAAACGTGGCGTATGTACTCGCGTATATACTACCACCCCGAAAAAACCGAACTCCGCACTGCGTAAAGTATGCCGTGTTCGTTTAACTAACGGTTTCGAAGTGACTTCCTACATTGGTGGTGAAGGTCACAACCTGCAGGAGCACTCCGTGATCCTGATCCGTGGCGGTCGTGTTAAAGACCTCCCGGGTGTTCGTTACCACACTGTTCGTGGCGCGCTCGACTGCTCTGGTGTTAAAGACCGTAAGCAGGCTCGCTCCAAGTACGGCGTGAAGCGTCCTAAGGCTTAATGGTTCTCCGTTAAGTAAGGCCAAACTGTTTTAACTTTAATGTCAAACTAAACTCTTAGAGTTTTGGACAATCCTGAATTAACAACGGAGTATTTCCATGCCACGTCGTCGTGTTATTGGTCAGCGTAAAATTCTGCCGGATCCTAAGTTCGGATCAGAACTGCTGGCTAAATTTGTAAATATCCTGATGGTAGACGGTAAAAAATCTACTGCAGAAGCAATTGTATACAGCGCGCTGGAGACCCTGGCTCAGCGTTCTGGTAAAAATGAACTGGAAGCTTTCGAAGTAGCTCTCGAAAACGTGCGCCCGACTGTCGAAGTTAAGTCTCGCCGCGTTGGTGGTTCTACTTATCAGGTTCCGGTTGAAGTTCGTCCGGTTCGTCGTAATGCTCTGGCAATGCGTTGGATCGTTGAAGCTGCTCGTAAACGCGGTGATAAATCCATGGCTCTGCGCCTGGCGAACGAACTTTCTGATGCTGCGGACAACAAAGGTACTGCAGTTAAGAAACGTGAAGACGTTCACCGTATGGCCGAAGCCAACAAGGCGTTCGCACACTACCGTTGGTAATCCCTTCGGAGTTTTAGTCACCAGGCGGGCGCTTCCAGTAAGTCGCCCGCCGTTTGGCAACTTAAATCTGAGCGCCTAAGAGACAAACGAGGAATCAAATGGCTCGTACAACACCCATCGCACGTTACCGTAACATCGGTATCAGTGCGCACATCGACGCCGGTAAAACCACGACTACCGAACGTATTCTGTTCTACACCGGTGTAAACCACAAAATCGGTGAAGTTCATGACGGCGCCGCAACCATGGACTGGATGGAGCAGGAGCAGGAGCGTGGTATTACCATTACCTCCGCAGCAACTACTGCGTTCTGGTCTGGTATGGCGAAGCAGTATGAACCGCATCGCGTAAACATCATCGACACCCCGGGGCACGTTGACTTCACTATCGAAGTAGAACGTTCCATGCGTGTTCTTGACGGTGCGGTAATGGTTTACTGCGCAGTTGGTGGTGTTCAGCCGCAGTCTGAAACCGTATGGCGTCAGGCTAACAAATATAAAGTTCCGCGCATCGCGTTCGTTAACAAAATGGACCGTATGGGCGCTAACTTCCTGAAAGTTGTTGGTCAGATCAAAACCCGTCTGGGCGCGAACCCGGTTCCGCTGCAGCTGGCAATTGGTGCTGAAGAAAGTTTCACTGGCGTTGTTGACCTGGTGAAAATGAAAGCCATCAACTGGAACGATGCAGACCAGGGCGTAACCTTCGAATACGAAGATATCCCGGCTGACATGCAGGATCTGGCTGATGAATGGCATCAGAATCTGATCGAATCCGCTGCTGAAGCTTCTGAAGAGCTGATGGAGAAATACCTGGGTGGTGAAGAACTGACTGAAGCGGAAATCAAATCTGCTCTGCGTCAGCGTGTTCTGAACAACGAAATCATCCTGGTAACCTGTGGTTCTGCGTTCAAGAACAAAGGTGTTCAGGCGATGCTGGATGCGGTAGTTGACTACCTGCCGTCCCCGACTGACGTACCTGCGATCAACGGTATCCTGGACGATGGTAAAGATACCCCGGCTGAGCGTCATGCAAGTGATGAAGAGCCGTTCTCTGCACTGGCGTTCAAAATCGCTACCGACCCGTTTGTTGGTAACCTGACCTTCTTCCGTGTGTACTCCGGTGTGGTTAACTCTGGCGATACCATCCTGAACTCCGTGAAAGCTGCACGTGAGCGTTTCGGTCGTATCGTTCAGATGCACGCTAACAAACGTGAAGAGATCAAAGAAGTTCGCGCGGGCGATATCGCTGCTGCTATCGGTCTGAAAGACGTGACTACTGGCGACACCTTGTGTGACCCGGATCACCCGATCATTCTGGAGCGTATGGAATTCCCTGAACCGGTAATCTCCATCGCGGTAGAACCGAAAACCAAAGCTGACCAGGAAAAAATGGGTCTGGCTCTGGGCCGTCTGGCAAAAGAAGACCCGTCATTCCGCGTATGGACTGACGAAGAATCTAACCAGACCATTATCGCTGGTATGGGTGAACTGCACCTCGACATCATCGTTGACCGTATGAAACGTGAGTTCAACGTTGAAGCGAACGTCGGTAAACCTCAGGTTGCTTACCGCGAAGCGATTCGTGCGAAAGTTACCGATATCGAAGGTAAACACGCTAAACAGTCTGGTGGTCGCGGTCAGTACGGTCATGTTGTTATCGACATGTATCCGCTGGAGCCGGGCTCTAACCCGAAAGGCTACGAGTTCATCAACGACATCAAGGGTGGTGTAATTCCTGGCGAATACATCCCTGCCGTTGATAAAGGTATCCAGGAACAGCTGAAATCTGGTCCGCTGGCGGGTTACCCGGTAGTTGATCTTGGCGTGCGTCTGCACTTCGGTTCTTACCATGACGTTGACTCCTCTGAACTGGCGTTTAAACTGGCTGCGTCTATTGCCTTTAAAGATGGCTTTAAGAAAGCGAAACCAGTTCTGCTTGAGCCGATCATGAAGGTTGAAGTAGAGACTCCGGAAGAGAACACCGGTGACGTAATCGGTGACCTTAGTCGTCGTCGCGGCATGCTGCGCGGTCAGGAATCTGAAGTTACTGGCGTTAAGATCCATGCTGAAGTTCCGCTGTCTGAAATGTTCGGATATGCAACTCAGCTGCGTTCTCTGACCAAAGGTCGTGCGTCATATACTATGGAATTCCTGAAGTATGATGATGCGCCGAACAACGTTGCTCAGGCCGTTATCGAAGCCCGTGGTAAATAAGCCGCAGGGTTAAAACCAAAGTCCCGTGCTCTCTCCAAAGAGGGGGAGCACTATAGTAAGGAATAAAGCCGTGTCTAAAGAAAAATTTGAACGTACAAAACCGCACGTCAACGTCGGTACTATCGGCCACGTTGACCATGGTAAAACTACTCTGACTGCTGCAATCACTACCGTTCTGGCAAAAACCTACGGTGGTTCTGCTCGCGCATTCGACCAGATCGATAACGCACCGGAAGAAAAAGCTCGTGGTATCACCATCAACACTTCTCACGTTGAATATGACACCCCGACTCGCCACTACGCGCACGTAGACTGCCCGGGGCACGCCGACTATGTTAAAAACATGATCACCGGTGCTGCGCAGATGGACGGCGCGATCCTGGTTGTTGCTGCGACTGACGGCCCGATGCCGCAGACCCGTGAGCACATCCTGCTGGGTCGTCAGGTAGGCGTTCCGTACATCAT
>NZ_FMBC01000020.1:37662-74713 GCF_900094795.1 Kosakonia oryziphila | reverse complement strand
AATACATGCTGGAAGTTGTTGTCAGAGAAAAAGATTGGACAGTTAGTCACTTTTTATACAAATGATCAGGTTGATTATGATTGAGCTTATTTGTGGAACCAGACGATTAAGACTTACACCTTACGAAAGAGAGTGTAATCCAGATGATGATGACTGGATAAATGTATGGATTGAATTTTTTTTGCCTGAGTTGCAAACAGAGTTTAAAACGGCATTTACAGTCTACGAACTTTCACAATTAAAACATGGAGTTGAAAATATTTATCAAAGCATGATTTCATCAACTGAATCATCTCCTGTGAACTTCGAGAGTCTGGAAAACAGAATCAATATTTCTTTCAGGAAAATACATCCTGATCATGTCGAAGTAAATTTGACCTTGAGGCCGGAGGAACATGCAGACAGCGTCAAAGTCACCGATACGTTTTACCTTGATCAGAGCTATTTTCCGGCGTTGCTGTCTGGACTGGATGAGATGATTAACTGGCAGAACTGAGCAGCTTTCGCGCTCCTCATCATTGGAGCGCATAATGTACGACTCGTTATGTTGAAAAGGCCGCTGCGAAAATTACTTGATGGAAAACACATCTGGGCTGAGAAAAATTTAAGCCAGATGTAATCTGACAGACACCTGTATAAATAACCGGTAACTGTCAGATCAGGTCTGAGCTAATACACCTAAGTTGTAACAATAAAGAGGCTCTATGGCCTCTTTTGTGTTTGTATTGGGTCACATAACTACTTGTTACTGATAGTTAAAATACTTCTCTTCCATGAAAATATAAAAATTTTGTTTAATGTTCAATGTATTTTAATGCCGTACATTGTGATCATGGTGAATCCTTTTGTCTCATTTTTTGGAAGTTTGCTCAAGGAATTAGAATAACGGATATAATTAGAATATCATTCTTCTGCTAATATGTTTTTAACGAATGTAACCGCTTTGTTCCAGTTTCAATAAATTTTCAGATGTTGCGCATACCATTCCAGTAGTTAAAAAACGAAAGCCATATTTTTTATAAAATCCTGTCTTTTCCGGAACTGAATATATAAATGTTTTGCCGAAGGGTAATAACGTTTTAACAATAGTGATCATCAACTACTTACCATAACCGCGGCCTTGCATGTCAGGCGCAACAACAATGTCCGCCGCGTAGCTGGCCCATGTCAGATCGCTAATGGCCCGCGCTGTGGCGACCAGTTTCCCCTCATGGTAACCGAACCAGCAGAAGGTGCTGTTACGCCATGCCTGTTCGACTAACACCGGGTCGCGCTGGTTGAGCCCACCGGTGGCGAGCAGTGCGGTCACTACCTGCCAGTCAACGTTTTCAATTGCAGATTTATCGTACAATGTGATCGCCATTTTATTTATCCTTATAGAAGATATGGAATATTGCTATCACTCACAGTAAAAAGCGAATTGCCGATGCATAGTTATTACAGCTCCATTAAAAATACCCTGCTAATGATGAGTGAAGCAATCGTTGAAAATATCTTCACAGTCATCGGGGCGTTTAGTAGAATGGCGGCAATAATAAGAGAGGTTGCTATGATTGAACATGAACTGGGGAACTGGAAAGATTTTATCGAAGTCATGCTTCGTAAATAATTTCCTGACGAATCGTTAAGCGGTGATGGCTTAAAAATAAAATGTGACAAATCACATAAAAAAAGGCGACTCTCCGGAGCCGCCTTTTTGTTTGGCCTTATCGCGCGCGCTCTTTCAGCGGGAAGCGGCGACGCACCAGCACAAAGAACAGCGGTACGAAGAAGATAGCCAGGACGGTGGCGGAGAGCATCCCGCCGATAACGCCCGTACCGACCGCATGCTGGCTGCCGGAACCGGCACCGGTGCTGGTCGCCATCGGCAGTACGCCGAAGACAAAGGCCAACGAGGTCATTAAAATAGGACGCAGACGCTGGCGGCAGGCATGCAGCGTTGAAACCAGCAGGTCTTCACCTTTCGCATTCATGTCGTTGGCAAATTCAACAATCAGAATGGCGTTCTTCGCCGACAGGCCGATAACCGTCAGCAGACCGACCTGGAAATAGACATCGTTTTCCAGCCCGCGCGCCCAGGTCGCCAGCAGCGCACCGATCACGCCGAGCGGCACGACCAGCATCACCGAAAACGGCACCGACCAGCTCTCATACAGCGCCGCCAGACACAGGAACACCACCAGCAGCGATACGGCATACAGCGCAGGTGCCTGTGAGCCGGAGAGCCGTTCCTGATAGGACATTGCCGTCCACTCCAGCCCAAAACCGTTCGGCAACTGTTTGACCAGTTTCTCCATCACATCCATTGCCGTGCCGGTACTGACGCCGGGAGCGGACTCGCCGATAATCTCCAGCGCGGCATAGCCGTTGTAACGTTCGAGGCGCGGTGAGCCGGTTTCCCAGTGCGAGGTGGCAAAGGCTGAGAAGGGCACCATTGTTCCGGCACTATTGCGCACGAACCAGAGGTTGATATCGTCCGGTAACATGCGGAACTTCGCGGCTGCCTGTACGTAGACTTTCTTCACGCGGCCGCGATCCATAAAGTCATTAACGTAGCTGGAACCCCAGGCCGTTTGCAGCGTGTCGTTAATATCATTAATCGACACACCCAGCGCCTGTGCTTTGCGCTGATCGACATCAATTTGCAACTGTGCACTGTCGTCGAGGCCGTTATGGCGAACACGGGTTAGCGCCGGATCTTTCGCCGCCATCTCCAGCAGCCTGTCACGCGCCGCCATCAGCGCATCGTGGCCTGCTCCGGCGTGATCCTGCAACTCCATATCAAAACCGGCGGAACTGCCCAACCCGCTGATGGCCGGCGGGCTGCTGGCAAAGATGCGGGCTTCATTAATGCGGTTAAAGGCTTTGGTGGCGCGTTCAATAATGGCGGCAGCACTGCCAGTTGTCGGGTTACGCGCATCCCAGTCTTTCAGGCGAACAAACAGACGTGCAACGTTTTGCCCATTCCCCCCAGGACCGGAACCAACGGTAGAGAAGACCGATTCGACATTCTCTTTTTCATGGGTGAAAAAATAATCTTCGACTTTTTGTACCACTTTCAGCGTCTGTTGCTGCGTTGCGCCGCTCGGCAATTGCACGGAAGTAGTGAACATCCCGCGGTCTTCCAGCGGCAAAAACGAAGTGGGCAGGCGCAGGAAGAGCAACACCATGCCGCCAATCAGCAGCACATAGAGCACAATCCAGCGCAGGCTGCGGTGGAGGATTTTCCCAACTACGGTCTCATAGCGATGCGCATTGCGGTCGAAAACACGGTTAAATGCGCCGAAGAATCCTTTCTGTCCGTGCAACTCGCCCTTGTGCAGCGGCTTCAGCAACGTCGAGCATAGCGCCGGAGTGAGGATCATCGCCACCAGCACTGACAGTACCATCGCCGAAACAATGGTGATGGAGAATTGACGGTAGATAGCGCCCGTGGTGCCGCCAAAGAAAGCCATCGGCACAAACACCGCCGATAGCACCATCGCTATCCCGACCAGTGCGCCCTGAATCTGACTCATCGATTTGCGCGTCGCTTCCCTGGGCGAAAGCCCCTCTTCGGTCATGATGCGTTCGACGTTTTCGACCACCACAATCGCATCGTCCACCAACAGACCGATGGCTAACACCATGGCGAACATGGTCAGTGTGTTGATGCTGTAGCCGAAGGAGTAAAGCACCGCGAATGTACCGAGCAGCACGACCGGTACGGCAATGGTGGGGATCAGAGTGGCACGGAAGTTTTGCAGGAACAGATACATCACCAGGAATACCAGCAAGATCGCTTCCAGCAGGGTTTTCACCACATCGGTAATTGATGCTTTTACAAACGAAGTGGTTTCATAAGCGACCTTATATTCCAGACCATGCGGGAAAAAAGGCTCCAGCTCATTAAGCCGGTTAATCACCAGCTCAGCGGTTGCCATTTCGTTGGCACCGGAGGCCAGCTTTATCCCCAGTCCGGAGGCGGCTTTACCATTAAAGCGGCTCAGGTAATCATATTTTTCTGCGCCCAGTTCCACCGTTGCTACATCGGCTAGCCGTACTTCGGAACCATCCTGGTTGACGCGCAGTGTGATATTGCGAAACTGCTCTGGCGTTTGTAACAGCGACTGCGCATTGATGGTGGCGTTAAGTGCCTGTCGGTCAACGGAAGGTGTGCCGCCAAGCTGGCCGACCGCGATCTGCGCGTTCTGCGACGAAATGGCTTTGGTAACGTCAGATGCGGTGAGCTGGTAGCTATTGAGTTTTGCCGGGTCGAGCCAGATGCGCATCGAATATTGCGAACCGTACGCATCGATATCGCCGACGCCGTTGACGCGGCTAATAGGGTCCTGAATATTACTGGCGACATAATCGGAGATATCCTGCTTATCCATCGATCCATCGGTGGACACGAAGGCGATGGTCAGGATGTTAGTATCACCGGTTTTACGCACCGTTACGCCCTGATTCTGTACCGCCTGTGGCAGTTTACGCAGCGCGGACTGCAACTGGTTTTGCACCTGTTGCACGGCTTCATCCGGGTTGGTTCCGGCACTAAAGTTCAGCGTTATCGTCGCCTGGCCAGCAGAGCTACTTTGCGACGACATATACATCAGATTGTCGAGGCCAGTCATATTTTGCTCGATAACCTGGGTAACGGTATTTTCCAGCGTTTGCGCCGAAGCGCCCGGGTAGTTGGCAGTAATACGAACGTTAGGTGGTGCTAAATCAGGATATTGCTCGACGGGTAAAGAGATAATGGCAAGTGTCCCCGTAAGACAAAGCAGGATCGCCAGCACCCACGCAAAAATGGGGCGATCAATAAAAAAATTCGCCATCAGAAAGAGAACCTCTTATCGCTGTGTATCGTTATATACACGTTATCCTTCAAACTGCCTCTTTGTTGGCTTCGACTTTGCACCCCAGTCACTTACTTATGTAAGCTCCTGGGGCTGCGCAGTCTTGCCGCCTCGACGCAGTGTGAATGATTTTGTGTATCGTCACATTGTTGGCATCAATGTAGCGGCAATGCAGAAATCAATCGTGGAGAAAAAAAGGAGATGATGTAAATTATCATGCCCGTTTAAGGGGTATTTATGCACAACCTTTTTTAACCCAAACTTTCCCCTGCCGGTTTGTCAGTTTAAAGACGTTTTTTTACAGTTATTGATTATTTGCGCTATTGGCGGCAAAAACACCCGCTTAAAGGTCGCGCTGCGCGGAGCCCTTTTTAACCCTGCCAAAAGGAGACGTCTGTCCCCCGAATGCGTCAGGAAATTGATCTGCTACAAGCTCGTGACAAATAGATAACCTTCCTGGGCAATTGAACATTGCCTGTCTCTGAGACTCCCGGTAAATAAAATACCTGATTAAAACCAGGGTTAAACAAATTAATAAAAAGAAGGTTGCCATGAATCGTTTTATTATGGCGAATAGCCAACAATGTATAGGATGTCGTGCCTGCGAAGTGGCCTGCGTGATGGCGCATAACGATGAGCAACATGTATTAAGCCCCGAACAATTTCATCCGCGAATTACGGTGATTAAGCATCAACAGCAGTGTAGCGCGGTGACCTGTCATCATTGTGAAGCTGCGCCCTGTGCCCGCAGTTGCCCGAACGGCGCCATTAGCCGCGTCGATGATTCGGTACAGGTTAACCAGCAGAAATGTATTGGCTGCAAATCCTGCGTTGTCGCCTGTCCGTTCGGCACCATGCAAGTGCTGGTCACGCCCGTTGGCGAAGGTGAGGTAAAAGCGACAGCGCACAAATGCGATCTCTGCGCCGGTCGCGCTGAAGGTCCGGCCTGTGCGCAAAACTGTCCGGCAGATGCGCTGCAACTGGTTAATAGCGACGTACTGGAAAATCTGGCAAAAACACGTCGTCTGCGTACCGCAAGCCATGAAGCTCAGCCGTGGCACAGCGGTGAGGTGCTAACATCCGCTTTTGACGATCGCAAAGTGTTGCAGATGCGTAAAACGCCCGCGCGTGGAGAGCCGGATAAACTGCCGCTGGCGGCACGCAAGTGCGGCTTTGATGAAATCTACCTGCCGTTTCGCGCAGACCAGGCGCAGCGTGAAGCGCAACGTTGTCTGAGCTGTGGTGAACACAGCATCTGCGAATGGACCTGTCCGCTGCACAACCATATTCCGCAGTGGGTTGCGCGAGTGAAAGAGGGCGATATTGCCTCTGCCGTTGAGCTTTCCCATCAAACCAACTGCCTGCCGGAGATCACTGGGCGTGTCTGCCCGCAGGATCGCTTATGTGAAGGTGCCTGCACGGTGCGCGATGAGTATGGCGCGGTGACTATCGGCAATATCGAGCGCTATATTTCCGATCAGGCGCTGGCGCAGGGCTGGCGGCCGGATTTAGCCCAGGTGCAGGCGGTGGGTAAGCGCATTGCTATTATTGGCGCCGGTCCTGCCGGGCTGGCCTGCGCGGATGTGCTGGCGCGTCATGGCGTTAGCGTGACAGTCTTTGATCGGCACCCTGAAATTGGCGGCCTGCTGACGTTTGGTATTCCCTCCTTCAAGCTGGATAAATCGCTACTGGTGCGCCGCCGGGAAATCTTCAGCGCGATGGGAATCCGTTTCGAGCTGAACTGCGAAATCGGCAAAGATATCGCACTGGATACGCTGCTAAGTGATTACGACGCGGTGTTTATCGGCGTGGGTACGTATCGTTCAATGCAGGCCAATCTGCCGAACGATGATGCACCTGGCGTGTATGATGCGTTGCCGTTTTTGATTGCCAATACGAAACAATTGATGGGGCTACCGGAAATCCCGCAAGAGCCGTTTATCAATACTGAAGGCCTGGATGTGGTGGTGCTGGGCGGCGGTGATACGGCGATGGACTGCGTGCGCACGGCGCTGCGCCACGGAGCACGCAAAGTGACCTGCGCGTATCGGCGCGACGAAGCCAATATGCCCGGTTCGAAGAAAGAGGTGAAAAACGCCCGCGATGAGGGGGCAGAATTCGAATTTAATGTGCAACCAGTAAGTGTTGAACTGGATGAAAGCGGCAAGGTTTGCGGCATTCGCCTGTTGCGAACGCAACTGGGTGAACGGGATGCAAAAGGGCGTCGTCGCCCGGTGCCGATTGCAGGCAGCGAGTTTGTCATGCCTGCCGATGCGGTAATCATGGCGTTTGGCTTTCACCCACATTCCATGCCGTGGCTGGAGCGTCAGGGTGTGCGCATGGATGAGTGGGGACGCATTGCTGCCAGCGTTAACAGCCCGTACCGTTACCAGACCAGTAACCCGAAAATTTTCGCCGGTGGCGATGCGGTGCGCGGCGCCGATTTGGTGGTGACAGCCATGGCGGAAGGGCGTCATGCTGCGCAAGGCATGCTGGACTGGTTAGGGGTAAAAACGCCGGATAAGCATTAACCGCTGGCGCGACAAAACAGGCTCTTCGGCATACTATAACGATAAGTGTTAGGCTGTGTCCCGTAATTGTGCACGAGTGGCGCTGATGGTCATTTTTACGCAGGGCAAGGCGCGAACGGCGACGTTTGGGGAGCCAAATGAGCCGTGAGCAACGCAGTCATGCGTAAAAATGGCCTCAGCCCTTCGGGACGCGTTTAAAAAGTGCGTTCTCTGCGTTGTCGGACTTGAACACAGGCCCACTATGCCCTGCATCCTCCGCCTTGATAACGCGCTTTGTACCCAGCGTCGCCACCACGACCAATTACGGGACACCGCCTAATGCCCTGGAGCCTGTATGTCACTGAAAATCAATGTCATCAAAGATAAAATCCTTTCTGAAAACTACTTTATTCTGCGCAATATCACCTATGAGCTGACCCGTGGCAACGGCGAAGTCATTCGCCATAAACGCGAAGTTTATGACCGTGGCAACGGCGCAACCATCCTGCTGTATAACCGCGATAAAAAGAGCGTTCTGCTGATCCGCCAGTTCCGGGTTGCGACCTGGGTAAACGGCAATGAGGATGGCCGTCTGATTGAGAGCTGTGCCGGTTTGCTCGATGACGACGAGCCGGAAGTCTGTATCCGCAAAGAGGCGATTGAAGAGACCGGTTATCAGGTCGGCGAGGTGCGTAAAGTCTTTGAACTCTATATGTCGCCGGGCGGTGTGACTGAGCTGGTGCACTTTTTTATTGCTGAATATGGCGATGCACAGCGGGTTAATAACGGTGGCGGCGTGGAAGACGAAGATATTGAAGTGCTGGAGTTTCCGTTCAGCCAGGCGCTGGAAATGGTCGCCAGCGGCGAGATTCTCGATGGCAAGGCGGTGATTTTATTGCAGTATCTGAAATTATCCGGGGTAATGGACTGAATTTTTAATAGCGGAAGGTTTCAAATGAAGCTATCCGATAAATCCGATTGAGCAAGCGAACCCGGAGATAGAAGATACGCAGGTTCTGCGTCTCTTCTTCCGGGGTTGTACCATTCATGCGTTATCGCGGCATTTTCACTCTGCTGTTCGGGCTTTTCTCTGCGCCATTGCTGTGGGCCGCGCCTGCACAACACACTTTCTCCGACTGGCAGGTGACCTGCAATAACCAGAATTTCTGTGTTGCGCGTAATACCGGCGAACACAATGGTCTGGTTATGACATTAGAGCGTAGTGCCGGTGCGCGAACCGCTGCGACGCTGCGTATCGAGCTCGGCGGGCTTGATGTGCCTGTGGGCAAAGAGCCGCCCATCGCTGGCCGTCTGCTGCTTGGCGAACAACCGTTAACACTGGCAGTAGCGCGCTGGCAAATTACGCCCTGGCGTCTGATGACCAGTGACAGCGAAACCATCGCCCGTTTTCTGCAAACCATCCAGGAAGGGCAGGCCATTACCTTGCAGGGAAGCAAAAGAACGATTTCGCTAGTGGGGCTGAAAGCCGCTCTGCTGTTCATTGATTCCCTGCAAAAGCGTGTCGGTAGCGAAACGGCGTGGATTAAAAAGGGCGATGGCCCGCCGCTTAGCGTTCCGCCTGCGCCCGCATTGAAAGAAGTCGCTCAGACTAACGCAACCCCGACACCACTGACCCTGGCAGAACTGAATGATTTGCTGGATTACGGCAACTGGCGCATGAACAACAGCCCGTGTTCGCTGGATCCGATGCGCCGCCAGGTTCGTGTCTCGGCGCTTACCGACGACAAAGCGTTGCTGATGATCGACTGTGAAGCGGGGGCGTATAACGTTGTCGATCTGGCGTGGCTAGTGTCGCGGCAGAAACCGTTCGCTTCACGGCCTGTTCGCCTGCATCTGCCATTTACGCCGGATAATGGCAATGATGAGATGGAGCTAATGAACGCGGTGTTTGACGAGAAAAGCAGCGAGCTGAACACATTGTCGAAAGGGCGTGGTTTGCAGGATTGCGGCGTGTCGAGCCGCTGGCGTTTTGATGGCCAACGTTTTCGCCTGGTACGTTACGCCCAGGAACCGGCCTGCGATGGCTGGCATGGCCCTGATGCGTGGCCCACGCTATGGGTGACGCGCTAGTAGGGTATTTACTGGCAGGAAAATGAAGCTGACACCGCGACCGTGATGAAATAAAGGGCGCGCCAGCCGAGACAAGCTGGCGCGTCGCAGCCTTATTTTTTCAGTACCGCTTTGGCTTTTGCTACCACGTTTTCGACGGTAAAGCCAAAATACGGGAACAGTTTTTCCGCGGGCGCGGATTCACCGTAGCCGGTCATGCCGACAATCGCTCCTTTCAGGCCGACATATTTGTACCAGTAGTCGGCGATCCCGGCTTCCACCGCGACGCGCGCGCTGACATCCGACGGCAGTACCGCTTCGCGCCACGCTTCATCCTGGGCATCAAAGATATCCGTTGAAGGCAGCGAAACCACCCGCACATTCACGCCTTCGGCGCTCAGTTGCTCTGCGGCTTTGACGGTGATTTCCATCTCCGAACCGGTGGCAATCAGGATCAGATCCGGTTTCCCTCTGCTCTCTTGCAGAATGTAGCCGCCGCGGCTGATGGCTTGCACCTGCTCCGGCGTTCTCTCCATTTGCGTCAGGTTTTGGCGCGACAGAATCAGCGCTGTCGGGCCGTTATGGCGCTCAATGGCTAGCTTCCAGCCAACTGCGGCTTCTACCTGATCGCAGGGCCGCCAGGTGCTGAAGTTCGGCGTTAAACGCAGGCTGGCAAGCTGTTCAACGGCCTGGTGCGTCGGGCCATCTTCCCCCAGACCGATGGAGTCATGGGTGTAGACCATTATCTGCCTGGCCTTCATCAGCGCAGCCATGCGTGCCGCGTTACGCGCATATTCGACAAACATCAGGAAGGTGGCGGTGTAAGGCACAAAGCCGCCGTGGTGAGCAATGCCGTTAGCGATGGCGGTCATGCCAAATTCACGCACGCCATAGTGAATGTAGTTACCGGCAAGATCTTCTTTCAGCGATTTAGAGCCCGACCAGATAGTGAGGTTGCTGGGCGCCAGATCGGCCGAGCCACCAAGCAACTCCGGCAGAACCGGACCATAGGTGTTCAGCGTGTTCTGCGAGGCTTTACGGGTGGCGATTTTCGCCGGATTCGCCTGCAAATTATTGATCCACTCGCGGGTGGTTTTCTCCCACGATTCCGGCAGACTACCGCTCATGCGGCGTTTAAACTCGGCAGCCAGTTCTGGATACTCTTTCTCCCAGGCCGCCAGTTTCTCATTCCATGAATGCTGCTGTTTTGCCCCGCGTTCGCGGGCATCCCATGCCTGGTAGATCTCTTTAGGGATTTCGAAAGCCGGGTATTTCCAGCCCAGTTTTTGTCGGGTCAGCGCCACTTCTTCTTCCCCCAGCGCTGCGCCGTGTGACTCCTCTTTACCGGCTTTATTCGGCGAGCCAAAACCAATCACCGTGCGGCAGATAATCAGCGACGGCTTATCCTTCACACTTTGCGCTTCCTCGATGGCCTTTTTCACCGCCTCCGGAGAGTGGCCGTCAATATCGCCAATCACATGCCAGTGATACGCCTCGAAGCGTTTGGCAGTGTCGTCGGTAAACCAGCCTTCGGTTTCACCATCAATGGAGATACCGTTGTGGTCATAGAAACCAATTAGCTTGCCCAGCCCCAGTGTTCCCGCCAGCGAACAGACTTCATGGGAGATGCCTTCCATCAGGCAACCGTCACCCATAAAGACATAGGTGTAATGATCGACGATATCGTGGCCGGGGCGATTAAACTGCGCAGCCAGCGTACGTTCGGCAATTGCCAGCCCGACAGCGTTCGCCAACCCCTGACCTAGCGGGCCGGTGGTGGTTTCTACGCCCGGCGTGTAACCAATTTCCGGGTGACCCGGCGTTTTTGAATGTAACTGGCGGAAATTTTTCAGCTCTTCGAGCGGCAAATCATAACCGCTTAAGTGCAGCAGGCTATACAGCAGCATCGAAGCGTGACCGTTAGAAAGGATAAAACGGTCGCGGTCATACCAGGTGGGATCGGCCGGGTTATGTTTAAGAAAATCATTCCACAGTACTTCGGCGATATCCGCCATCCCCATTGGCGCGCCAGGGTGGCCGGAATTGGCTTTTTGCACCGCGTCCATACTCAGGGCGCGAATGGCGTTAGCAAGCTCTCTACGGGACATCGTTCACTCCTTGGCAAAGTTAAAGTTTGGCGGCCAGCAGATCTTCCAGTTTGCGCTGATCGACGGCGAACTGGCGGATACCGTCGGCTAGTTTGTCGACGGCCATCGGATCCAGGTTATGTTCCCAGCGGAACTCTGCTTCCGTAAGGGGTTCCGGGCGGTGGAAGGTTTGGCGTGAAGGAACCAGTTTGCGTTCCACAATCCCTTCTTGTCCCTGCAACTCTTTCAGCAACGCCGGAGAGATAGTCAGGCGATCGCAACCAGCCAGCGCCAGGATCTGTTCCGTGCGGCGGAAGCTGGCGCCCATGACGATGGTTTCGTAGCGATGTTGTTTGAAGTAATCGTAAATATTGCGCACCGATTTCACGCCAGGATCTTCATCCACCACGTAGGGATCGAGCGGTTTGCGATCGTTATACCAGTCGTAAATACGGCCAACGAACGGCGAGATGAGAAACACCCCGGCTTCGGCGCAGGCGCGTGCCTGGGCGAAGGAGAACAGCAGCGTCAGGTTACAGTTGATGCCCTCTTTTTCCAGTTCCTCTGCCGCGCGAATACCTTCCCAGGTTGAGGCCAGTTTGATCAGTATGCGGGATTTCGGAATGCCCTGTTCCTCATAAAGTTCAACCAGGCGGTGCGCTTTGGCGACGCTTTTCGCTTTATCGTAAGAGAGACGCGCATCCACCTCGGTTGAAACGCGCCCTGGAATGCTTTTCAGAATTTCCGCACCAAAATTGACTGCCAGTTTGTCGCTGGCTTCCGCGACTTGATGCTCCTGCGTTTTGCCGCGCGCTTTGCCATAAGCGATCGCGTCATCAATCAGATGGGTGAAATGCTCCAGTCCGGCAGCTTTCAGCAGCAAAGAAGGGTTAGTCGTAGCATCTTCCGGCTGATAGTGGCGGATCGATTCGATATCGCCGCTGTCTGCCACTACGGTGGTGAATTGTTTCAGGCCGTCTAAGTGATTCATTAAAATAACTCCTTTGAAAGCAATATGTTATTGGAGTGCTTCCATTCGCACTTTGATAAAAATGAGAGATGCATAACAAAAAAGCATAGCAGAAGCATCCCGGCCTGCTTTGGGTGGGATGTAACAAAGATGCGATAAATTGATAACAATTTTTCTTATGTATGGTGAGAGTTTGGCTATGTTCAAAGTTTGCCATCGCGACAGCGGCCATACTAAGCGGCGTATTGGGATAGACATCACGCGGTATCACTCTGAAAGCAAAACGCGAAAGGAACCTCAAATGGATGACCAACTAAAACAAAGTGCCCTCGACTTCCATGAATTCCCGCGACCGGGAAAGATTCAGGTCTCCCCGACAAAACCGCTGGACACGCAGCGCGATCTTGCGCTGGCGTACTCGCCTGGCGTTGCTGCACCCTGCCTTGAAATAGAAAAAGATCCACTAGCAGCCTACAAATACACTGCGCGCGGCAACCTCGTCGCAGTGATCTCTAACGGCACTGCTGTGTTGGGGCTTGGCAATATTGGCGCGCTGGCCGGTAAGCCGGTAATGGAAGGCAAAGGCGTGTTGTTCAAGAAATTCGCCGGTATCGACGTATTCGATATTGAAGTGGATGAGCAAAATCCGGACAAACTGATCGACGTGGTTGCCGCGCTGGAACCGACGTTCGGCGGCATAAACCTCGAAGATATCAAAGCGCCGGAGTGCTTCTATATTGAAGCCAAACTACGCGAACGCATGAACATTCCGGTTTTTCATGACGATCAACACGGCACGGCGATTATCAGCACGGCCGCCATCCTTAACGGCCTGCGCGTTGTGGAGAAGAACCTCTCCGACGTGCGCATGGTGGTGTCGGGTGCGGGCGCGGCGGCTATCGCCTGTATGAACCTGCTGGTGGCGCTGGGAATGCAGAAACACAACATTGTGGTCTGCGATTCAAAAGGCGTTATCTATAAAGGCCGCGAGCCGAATATGGCCGAGACCAAAGCGGCCTACGCCGTTGACGATGACGGTAAGCGCACGCTGGCGGATGTGGTCGCAGGCGCAGATATCTTTCTCGGTTGCTCCGGGCCAAAAGTGCTGACGCCGGAGATGGTAAAAGGCATGGCGCGGCAACCCCTGATCCTTGCGCTGGCGAACCCGGAGCCGGAGATCCTGCCGGATCTGGCGAAAGCAGTGCGTCCGGACGCGATTATCTGTACCGGCCGCTCCGATTATCCGAATCAGGTAAACAACGTGCTCTGTTTCCCGTTTATCTTCCGCGGCGCACTGGATGTGGGCGCTACGGCTATCAACGAAGAGATGAAGCTGGCGGCGGTTAACGCTATCGCTGAACTGGCGCATGCGGAGCAGAGTGAAGTAGTGGCTTCGGCATATGGCGATCAGGATTTGAGTTTTGGTCCGGATTATTTGATCCCGAAACCTTTCGACCCACGGCTGATTGTCAAAATCGCACCTGCGGTGGCGAAAGCGGCAATGGCCTCCGGTGTGGCGACACGGCCGATTACTGATTTTGATGCCTATGTCGATAAGCTCACCGAGTTTGTCTACAAAACGAATCTGTTTATGAAGCCGGTTTTCTCCCAGGCCCGCAATGCGCCGAAACGCGTGGTGCTGACCGAAGGCGAAGAGCCGCGCGTGCTGCATGCTACGCAGGAGCTGGTTACGCTGGGGCTGGCGAAACCGATCCTCGTCGGGCGACCGGGCGTGATTGAGATGCGCATTCAGAAGCTCGGCCTGCAAATTCGTCCGGGCGTCGATTTTGAGATCGTCAACAACGAGTCGGATCCGCGCTTTAAAGAGTACTGGACGGAATACTTCAGCATTATGAAGCGCCGGGGGATTACGCAAGAGCAGGCGCAGCGCGCAGTGATCGCCAACACCACGGTGATCGGCGCGATCATGGTGCATCGTGGGGAAGCCGACGCGATGATTTGCGGCACTGTAGGCGATTACCATGAGCATTTCAGCGTGGTGCAGGAGATATTTGGTTATCGCGATAATGTGCATGTGGCCGGGGCGATGAATGCGCTGTTGCTGCCCAGCGGTAACACATTTATTGCTGATACCTATGTCAATGAAGATCCGAGTGCCGGGCAACTGGCGGAGATCACCTTGCTGGCAGCAGAAACCGTGCGGCGCTTTGGTATCGAACCGCGAGTAGCGCTGCTGTCGCATTCGCAGTTTGGCTCATCCAATGCACCCGCAGCGGTGAAAATGCGCGAGACGCTGACCCTGGTGCGTCAACGCGCGCCGGATCTGATGATCGACGGCGAAATGCACGGCGATGCGGCGCTTGATGAGAGTATCCGTCATGAGAGGATGCCGGACAGCCCGCTGAAAGGGGAGGCGAATATCCTGATTATGCCTAATGTTGAAGCCGCGCGAATCAGCTACAACCTGCTGCGCGTCTCCAGTTCAGAAGGTGTGACCGTCGGGCCGGTGCTGATGGGCGTTGCCAAACCGGTGCATGTGCTGACGCCAATCGCCTCAGTACGGCGTATTGTCAACATGGTGGCGCTGGCGGTGGTGGAAGCGCAGACGCAGCCGCTGTAAGTGTGTTGCTGGCCTGATAGTGCCGGGCCTTCAGGCATTATGGCCGGATGGCTCGTAAGACCTTATCCGGCCAACAAAACCCGACATCACACCCAATCTTTAACCTTAATAAACTCGCTGAGGGCCGCTTCCTGGCTGCCTTCGGCGGGTTGATAGTTGTATTCCCAACGCACTAACGGTGGCATCGACATTAAAATCGACTCGGTACGCCCGCCGGTTTGCAAACCAAACAGCGTTCCGCGATCCCAAACCAGGTTGAACTCTACGTAGCGGCCACGGCGATAGAGCTGGAAATCGCGCTCGCGCTCGCCGTAAGGCAGCGCTTTGCGACGCGCGACGATGGGCAAATACGCGTCGAGATAACCGTTACCGACGGCCTGCATAAACGTAAAACAGTGGTCAAAATCCGGCGTGTTCAGATCGTCAAAAAAAAGCCCGCCGATGCCGCGCTGCTCATTGCGGTGCTTGAGGTAGAAATAGTCATCGCACCACTTTTTGTAGCGCGGATAGACCGTCTCACCAAATGGCAAGCAGATATCGCGGGCGGTGCGGTGCCAGTGGATCGCATCGTCTTCAAAACCGTAGTAGGGCGTTAAATCGAAACCGCCGCCGAACCACCACACCGGATCGGCACCTGGTTTCTGCGCAATAAAAAAACGCACGTTGGCATGGCTGGTCGGAACATAGGGATTACGCGGATGCACAACCAACGAAACGCCCATCGCTTCGAAGCTGCGACCCGCCAGTTCAGGACGGTGTGCGGTAGCGGATGCGGGCATCGCATCGCCGTGGACGTGGGAAAAATTTACCCCGGCCTGTTCAAATACGCCGCCGTCGCGCAGCACGCGGCTACGTCCACCTCCACCTTCCGCGCGTTGCCAGGCGTCTTCAACAAACGCCGCGCCGTCGATGTCGCTAAGCTGGCGGCAGATTTTATCCTGTAGGGCAAGCAGGGCGTTTTTTACTGGCGCTATCTCTGGGGTCATTATCCGCGTCTCTTCACATGAGCTTTGTGGTTATCGAACCAGCTAAAGTAGTTCAGAATACCGTCGGCAATGGCGGTGGCAATCTTCTGGCGAAACGCCGTGGTGCCGAGCAGCTTTTCCTCCGCCGGATTGGTGATAAAGGACGTTTCCACCAGTACCGACGGAATCGACGGGGATTTTAGCACCACAAACGCAGCCTGCTCTGTATTGCGGCTGTGCAGACGGTGTACCGGTTTGATCTGCTTGAGAATATGCGAGCCGAGTGTCAGGCTGTTTTTGATGGTGTCCGTTTGCACCAGATCGAACAGTACCTGCTGTAGCAAATGGTCTTTATCGGTGGCTTTTTTCCCGGCGACTTCATCTGCGGCGTTCTCTTTATCCGACAGGTATTTCGCCATCGCACTACTGGCGCCCCGGTTGGAAAGCGCAAACACCGACGCGCCAGCGGCGCTCGGGTTGGTAAAACCATCGGCATGAATCGACATAAACAGATCCGCGCCGTGCTGATGAGCGATTTCAACCCGATCGTAAAGCGGAATAAAGGTATCGCCAGTGCGTGTCAGACGTGCATCAATACCCTGCGCCCGCAGTTGCGCGCGGACATTTTTGGCAATCGCCAGCACCACATGTTTCTCTTTCGAGCCGTTATGGCCAATAGCGCCGGTATCAATACCGCCGTGGCCGGGATCGAGCATAACGATGCGCCGTGCTCCGGCTTTTTTTGCCTTTGGCTTGCTGTGGCCGGTGGTAGTTTTGAGTGGCGTTTCGTCCTTAGCGATAGCACGGGACATGCCCGACAATGTCAGGGCGGCCAAACCCGCTTTCAGCATCTGGCGACGCGAGGTGAGTGTTTTTAATGGTTTAAAGGTGCTCATACGTCTGAATGTTTTTGTCCGTGGTCCCTGGTGTTATATCGTATCGTCCTGGCCGTGACGACAATCCACAAGAGCGATTGTTTTACTTTTCATTTCAATACGTGACAGAGTGCCATTATGCCAAATTTCTACGGTAAAGAGGCGGGATATTGGCTAAGACGCCGCTTCAGGCCATAATCACCACTTACACAGTTGAAAAGACGGGGAATACCATGGAGATACGCGTTTTTCGCCAGGACGATTTCGAAGAAGTGATCACCTTGTGGGAGCGCTGTGAGCTGCTGCGACCATGGAATGATCCAGAAATGGATATCGAACGAAAAGTGAATCACGATGTCAGTCTGTTTCTGGTGGCGGAAGTGGGTGGTGAAGTGGTGGGCACAGTAATGGGCGGTTATGACGGCCATCGTGGCTCGGCATACTATCTCGGCGTACACCCGGAATTTCGCGGCCGCGGCATCGCCAATGCCTTACTCAATCGGCTGGAGAAAAAACTGATTGCCCGTGGCTGCCCGAAAATCAACCTGATGGTACGTGAAGATAACGAGATGGTGATCGGCATGTATGAGCGGCTGGGCTACGAGCATAGCGACTCGGTTAACTTAGGCAAACGTTTGATAGAAGATGAAGAGTATTGATATTTCACCTTCCGACTACGACAGGCACGGACGCCTTCGGCTTCCCTTTTTGTTCTGGTGCGTGCTGGTATTACAGGCACGTACGTGGATTTTATTTGTGATAGCCGGTGCGTCGCGTGGGCAGGGCGATGCGTTGCTGACGCTGTTTTATCCCGATCATCATCAGTTCTGGCTGGGCTTATTGCCCGGCTTGCCTGCGGCGCTGGCTTTTTTTTTCAGTGCACGCCGAGAGTATCACCCTCGCTTCTGGCACGCGATCTACCCGCTACTGCTGCTGGTACAACTGGCGCTGGTGCTATGGCTGCCCTCGCGCTGGTTTTGCGGTGAAGCACTCTCCGGTATTGGGCTTTCCCTACTCATTATCGATCTCTTTGCTCTCTGGTGGCTGGCGACGTCCCGCCGTCTGCGCGCTTGTTTTTATTCCTCAGATGAATGAACGGCACTTTTTGCCCGCCAGCGACTCCAACTGGCGTTAAATGAAAAAAAGGAATGGTGCATGAAATCCCTGCGTACTTTTATCTGTGTGTTGCCGCTGGCGTTAACCGGCTGCTCAACGCTTGCTTCCGTAAACTGGTCGGCGGCGTATCCATGGAACTGGTTTGGTTCCTCGATCGAAATGAGCGAAAACGGTGTCGGCAAAATCACAGCCAGCACGCCGCTCAATGAGCCGGCCATCAATGATGCGTTAAGCGGCGACTACCATCTGCGTAGCGGCATGAAGACGGAAAATGGCCGCATTGTCCGCTATTTCGAGGCGCTGAAAGAGACCAAACTGGCACTGGTCGTTAACGGCGAAAATGGAGCGGTGAGCCGCATTGATGTACTGGACAGCGATATCGCCACCGACAAAGGCGTGAAAATTGGCACACCGTTCAGCGCGGTATTTGATAAGGCGTTTGGCAACTGTGTTAAAGGAGCGGGCGATGACAGTACTGGCGTTGAGTGTAAAGCGCCGGGTAGCCAGCATATTAGCTATGTGTTTACCGGCGAATGGAGCGGCCCAGAAGGGTTGATGCCTTCTGATGACACGCTGAAAAACTGGAAATTAAGTAAGCTGGTATGGCGCCGATAATTTGATCGCAACGGGCCGTGACGGGGCGAAAAAACGGTACAATAGCGCGTTTATCGCCACGCATGTGTGGCTTGTTTTTTCCAGGAGGAGTGATGTTTCAGGTGCAAAGCGGCATTTTGCCGGAACACTGCCGTGCAGCGATTTGGATTGAGGCCAGCGTCAAAGGGGACATAGATGCTCTGCGCGCGGGCTGTAAAGTTTTTGTCGATAAGTTGGCGACTTTTCAGCAAAAATTCCCCGATGCGGCGCTGGGGGCGACGGTGGCCTTCGGTAACAACGCATGGCGCGCGTTGAACGGGCCGGAAGGCGCAGATGAGCTGAAAGATTTCCCCTCTTACGGCAAAGGTCTGGCTCCCGCCACGCAACATGATGTGCTGATCCATATTCTCTCTCTGCGCCACGATGTGAATTTCTCCGTCGCCCAGGCCGCTCTGGAGGCGTTTGGCGATGCTATTGATGTGAAAGAAGAGACACACGGCTTCCGTTGGGTGGAAGAGCGCGATTTGAGCGGTTTTGTCGACGGTACGGAAAACCCGGCAGGTGATGAGAAGCGCCGGGAAGTGGCGATTATTCAGGATGGCGTCGACGTTGGTGGTACGTATGTGATGGTGCAGCGCTGGGAGCACAATCTGAAGCAGCTCAATCGTATGAGCGTTGCCGATCAGGAGATGATGATTGGTCGCACCAAAGAGGCGAATGAAGAGATCGACGGCGATGCCCGTCCGGTTACCTCGCACCTGACCCGTGTCGATCTGAAAGAGGACGGCAAAGGGCTGAAAATTGTGCGCCAGAGTCTGCCGTACGGCACTGCCAGCGGCACGCACGGCCTATACTTCTGTACTTACTGTGCGCGTCTCTACAACATTGAACAGCAACTGCTGAGCATGTTTGGCGATGCCGATGGCAAACGCGATGCAATGTTGCGTTTCACCCATCCGGTAACAGGCGGTTACTATTTTGCACCGTCGCTTGATAAGTTGTTGTCGCTGTAAAACCTCGCGTTTTTCCTGGCCGGGGAGCCCGGCCATACTCCTTGCTGCTTATATTCTTTTATGATTCCAAATCACCAAATGGTATATAAAACCGTTACTGTTTTCACACCCGTTATAAATAAACTGAGGGTTGTGAAGTCATCAGCTTATAAGGGTACGCAATGGCCGTTAACTTACTGAAAAAAGGATATCTGACGCTGGCAGCAATGACGCTGTGGGCAGCGCAGGCGCAGGCGACGGAACTGCTAAACAGCTCTTATGATGTGTCACGCGAGCTCTTTGCGGCGCTGAATACGCCGTTTGAACAGCAATGGGCGAAAGATAACCCTGGCGATAAGCTGACGATCAAACAATCCCATGCCGGTTCGTCAAAACAGGCGCTGGCGATTTTGCAGGGACTGAAAGCAGATGTTGTTACCTACAACCAGGTGACGGATGTGCAGATCTTGCACGACAAAGGCAACCTGATCCCGGCGGACTGGCAAAGCCGTTTACCGAATAACAGTTCGCCGTTCTATTCGACGATGGCGTTTCTTGTTCGTAAGGGCAATCCGAAGAATATCCACGAGTGGAGCGACCTGGTACGTTCCGACGTAAAACTGATTTTCCCGAACCCGAAAACCTCCGGTAACGCCCGCTACACTTATCTGGCGGCGTGGGGCGCAGCGGATCAGGCGGATGGTGGCGATAAAGCGAAAACTGAACAGTTTATGACGCAGTTTTTGAAAAACGTTGAAGTGTTCGATACCGGCGGTCGCGGCGCAACCACTACGTTCGTTGAGCGCGGTCTTGGCGATGTGCTGATCACTTTTGAATCCGAAGTCAATAATATCCGCAAGCAGTACGAAGCGCAGGGTTTTGAAGTGGTAGTGCCGAAGGTCAATATCCTGGCGGAATTCCCGGTGGCGTGGGTCGATAAAAATGTAAAAGCTAACGGGACGGAAAAAGCCGCGAAAGCATACCTCAACTGGCTCTACAGCCCCCAGGCGCAAACCATCATCACCGATTACTACTACCGCGTGAATAACCCGGATGTCATGGCAAAGCTGGCGGATAAATTCCCGCAAACGGTGCTGTTTCGCGTGGAAGACAAATTTGGCTCCTGGCCTGATGTGATGAAAACCCACTTCGCCAGCGGTGGCGAGCTGGACAAGTTACTGGCGGCGGGGCGTAAGTGATGTTTGCAGGAACCGCAAAACGTGTGTTGCCGGGGTTTGGTTTAAGCCTCGGTGGCAGCCTGTTTTTTGTTTGTCTGGTATTGCTGCTGCCGCTGAGCGCACTGGTAATGCAACTGGCGCAAATGAGCTGGTCGCAATACTGGGAAGTGGTCACCAACCCACAGGTGGTGGCGGCCTATAAAGTTACTTTGCTGTCGGCGTTTGTGGCGTCAGTTTTTAACGGCGTTTTTGGTCTGCTGATGGCCTGGATCCTCACCCGTTACCGTTTTCCGGGACGCACGCTGCTGGATGCGCTGATTGACCTGCCGTTTGCACTGCCGACTGCGGTGGCCGGTTTGACGCTGGCCTCGTTGTTTTCCGTGAACGGATTTTATGGCGAGTGGCTGGCGAAGTTCGATATCAAAGTGACTTACACCTGGCTTGGCATTGCAGTGGCAATGGCCTTTACCAGCATCCCGTTTGTGGTGCGTACCATCCAGCCGGTGCTGGAGGAGTTAGGGCCTGAATACGAAGAAGCGGCGGAAACCCTCGGCGCAACACGCTGGCAGAGCTTTCGTCGCGTTGTTTTGCCTGAGCTTTCCCCGGCGCTGATGGCGGGTGTGGCGCTGTCATTCACCCGCAGTCTCGGCGAATTTGGCGCGGTGATCTTTATCGCCGGTAACATTGCCTGGAAGACCGAAGTCACCTCGCTGATGATTTTTGTTCGCTTGCAGGAGTTTGATTACCCGGCGGCGAGTGCAATTGCTTCGGTGATCCTCGCGGCGTCTCTGCTGCTGCTGTTTTCCATCAACACCCTGCAAAGCCGCTTTGGCCAGCGTGTAGTAGGTCACTAATGGCGGAAATAACCGAATTGAAACGCTATGACAAACCTCAGGTGAACTGGGGGAAACTATTTTTGATTGCCGCGGGGGTTTTGCTCTCCGCGTTTATCCTCGTCGTGCCGATGATATATATCTTCGTACAGGCTTTCAGTAAAGGGCTGGCACCGGTGCTGGAAAATCTGGCGAATGCCGACATGCTGCATGCCATCTGGCTGACGGTGCTGATTGCGCTGATCACCGTACCGGTTAACCTGGTGTTTGGCACACTGTTGGCGTGGCTGGTAACCCGTTTTAACTTTCCTGGTCGCCAGCTTTTGCTGACATTACTGGATATCCCGTTTGCGGTTTCACCAGTGGTTGCAGGTCTGGTTTATCTGCTGTTTTACGGTTCGAATGGCCCGCTTGGCGGCTGGCTGGATGCGCATAACCTGCAAATTATGTTTGCCTGGCCGGGCATGGTGTTGGTTACCATTTTCGTCACCTGTCCGTTCGTTGTGCGCGAACTGGTTCCGGTGATGCTGAGCCAGGGGAGTCAGGAAGATGAAGCGGCGATCCTGCTGGGGGCCAGCGGCTGGCAGATGTTTCGCCGCGTAACGCTGCCGAATATCCGTTGGGCGCTGTTGTATGGCGTGGTGCTGACCAACGCGCGTGCGATTGGCGAGTTTGGCGCGGTCTCGGTGGTCTCCGGTTCGATCCGTGGTGAGACGCTGTCGCTGCCGCTACAAATTGAGTTACTGCAGCAGGACTACAACACCGTAGGCGCATTTACCGCCGCCGCTCTGCTGACCCTGATGGCTATTTTGACACTGTTTTTGAAGAGCGCGTTGCAGTGGCGTTTGAACAACCATGAAAAACGCCAGCAACAGGAGGGAAATCATGAGCATTGAGATTGCCAATATTAAGAAGTCCTTTGGTCGCACCCAGGTGCTGAATGATATCTCGCTGGATATCCCTTCCGGGCAAATGGTGGCGCTACTGGGGCCATCCGGTTCCGGGAAGACCACGCTGTTGCGCATTATCGCCGGGCTGGAACACCAGACCAGCGGTCGTATTCGTTTTCACGGTACGGATGTAAGTCGGTTGCATGCCCGCGATCGCCGCGTTGGTTTTGTGTTTCAGCACTATGCACTGTTCCGCCATATGACAGTCTTCGATAACATCGCTTTTGGTCTGACGGTGCTACCACGTCGCGAGCGGCCGAATGCCGCTGTAATCAAAGCCAAAGTGACGCAGTTGCTGGAGATGGTGCAGCTTGCCCATCTGGCAGAACGCTACCCTGCACAGCTTTCCGGCGGGCAGAAGCAGCGTGTGGCACTGGCGCGTGCGCTGGCGGTAGAGCCGCAGATCCTGCTGCTGGATGAACCGTTTGGTGCACTGGATGCACAGGTGCGTAAAGAGCTGCGTCGCTGGCTGCGTCAGTTGCATGAAGAGCTAAAATTTACCAGCGTGTTCGTCACTCACGACCAGGAAGAGGCGACGGAAGTGGCCGATCGCGTGGTGGTGATGAGCCAGGGAAACATTGAACAGGCGGATGCGCCGGATCAGGTGTGGCGCGAACCAGCAACCCGCTTTGTGCTGGAGTTTATGGGCGAGGTCAATCGCCTGAAAGGCACTGTGACGGGTGGGCAGTTCCTGGTGGGTGCACATCGCTGGCCGCTGGGTTATACGCCCGCCTGGCAGGGTGAAGTGGATCTGTTTTTGCGTCCCTGGGAAGTGGATATCAGTCGCCGCACTAGCCTGGATTCTCCATTGCCGGTGCAGGTACTGGAAGCCAGTCCGAAAGGACACTATACCCAACTGGTAGTACAGCCGCTCGGCTGGAACCCGGAACCTCTCACCGTTGTGATGCGCGATGAGCAACCGCCGCAGCGTGGCGAGCGCTTGTTTGTCGGTTTGCAGCATGCGCGGTTGTATAACGGCAATGAACGTATTGACGTCGGTACAGATCTTGCTCTGGCGGAAACTGCCTGATAGGTTAAGCACTATGTCTATCGCCCGGTAGCGCTTTGCTTACCGGGCCTACAATATCTGCATCTGCACTGCTTTGTAGGCCGGGTAAATGTAGCGCGACCCGGCTTTTTTATTGAGCAGGAACCGTGAAAACATTAGAAGATACCATCGGCAATACGCCGCTGGTTAAATTGCAACGCCTCACGCCGGATAACGGCAGCGAAATTTGGGTCAAACTGGAAGGTAACAACCCCGCTGGATCGGTCAAAGATCGCGCCGCACTGTCGATGATTGTGCAGGCGGAAAAGCGCGGAGAGATTAAGCCCGGGGATGTGCTGATTGAAGCCACCAGCGGCAATACCGGGATCGCGCTGGCGATGATAGCGGCGCTGAAAGGCTATCGCATGAAATTGCTGATGCCGGACAACATGAGCCAGGAACGTCGTGCAGCGATGCGCGCCTATGGCGCGGAGCTGATTCTGGTTACCAAAGAGCAGGGAATGGAAGGCGCGCGCGATCTGGCGCTGGAAATGGCCGCAAACGGCGAGGGCAGACTGCTCGATCAATTCAACAACCCGGATAATCCCTACGCCCACTACACTACCACCGGCCCGGAAATCTGGCAGCAGACCGCCGGGCGGATCACCCATTTTGTCTCCAGCATGGGCACAACCGGGACCATTACCGGCGTGTCGCGTTTTCTGCGTGAACAGGATAAAACCATCACTATTGTCGGGCTGCAACCGGAAGAGGGGAGCAGCATTCCTGGTATTCGCCGCTGGCCTGCCGAATATATGCCGGGCATTTTTAACGCCGCGCTGGTGGATGAGGTTCTGGATATCCATCAACGTGAGGCAGAAAATACCATGCGCGCGCTGGCGGTTCAGGAGGGGATTTTCTGCGGCGTCAGTTCTGGCGGTGCGGTAGCGGGGGCGCTGCGCGTGGCGAAAAGTACGCCAGGTGCAGTGATCGTCGCTATCATCTGCGATCGCGGCGATCGTTACCTCTCCACTGGTGTGTTTGGTGAAGAGAGTTATTCGCAGGGCGCGGGAATTTAACCCGTTAAGGAAGAGTCGATGGAGATGATCCTGTTTCGGGATAAAACCCGGGCGCAGCAGGCTGATATTGTTGCGGTGCAGTCTCAGGTTGTATACGGTAGCGTCGGCAACAGCATTGCGGTGCCAAATATTCGTCAGCACAATCTCAATGTACTGGCCGTGCCGACCGTGCTGTTCAGCAATACGCCACATTACGATACCTTTTATGGCGGCGTGATCCCGGATGAGTGGTTTAGCGGTTACCTGCAAGCGCTGGAAGAGCGCGATGTTTTGCGTACGCTGAAAGCGGTAACCACCGGCTACATGGGAAGTGCCAGCCAGATTGTGCTGCTGGCAACGTGGCTTAAAGCACTACGGGAGAAACACCCGCTGCTAGTGATTCTGGTCGATCCGGTTATTGGCGATACTGACAGCGGTATCTATGTAAAAGCGGAAATACCTCAGGCCTACCGTGAACATTTGCTGCCGCTGGCGCAGGGGATCACGCCGAACGTGTTTGAACTGGAAATTCTCAGCGGCAAACCGTGCCGGGATCTGCAAAGCGCTATCGCCGCAGCAAAAGGGCTGTTGTCTTCTACTCTGCTCTGGGTGGCGATCACCAGCGCGCCGGTCGATGAGGATGACGGTCAGATACATGTGGTGCTGGTGACAGCGGATGGGGTTACCGTCAGTGGTTATCCGCGTGTCGAAACGGATTTGAAAGGCACCGGCGATCTGTTTTGCTCCGAGTTGGTCAGCAGCGTTATTCAGGGAAATAAACTGGAAGTGGCCGTTCGCGCAGCAGGGAACAGAGTGGTGCAGGTAATGGGCTATACGTTGGAGAAAGGTTACGACGAGCTTATTTTACCGCCGTGCTGACCAAAATAAGAATGGCGCCCGCAGGCGCCATTCTTTTATGCATTGAGCTTATTTTTTGATGCGGATAACCGGGGTCTCGCCCACGGTGACGCTACCAGAAAGTTTAATCAGCTCTTTGATTTCGTCCATGTTGGAGATAACAACCGGAGTCAAAGTAGACTTGGCTTTCTCTTCCAGTAGCGGCAGATCAAATTCGATTACCGGGTCACCAACTTTCACGCGTTGGCCTTCTTCCGCAATGCGTTTGAAGCCTTCGCCTTTCAGTTCAACGGTGTCGATACCGAAGTGAACAAACAGTTCGATGCCGCTATCGGATTCGATAGAGAAGGCATGGTTGGTTTCAAAGATTTTGCCGATAGTACCATCAACCGGAGCAACCATTTTATTGCCGGTCGGTTTGATGGCGATGCCATCACCAACGATTTTTTCAGCGAACACCACATCCGGCACATCTTCAATATTGACGATTTCGCCAGAAAGCGGGGCAACAATCTCAATGGTTCCGGTGTCTTTTTTATCATCAGAAACCAGAGATTTCAGTTTATCGAACAAACCCATGATCTTCTCCTAAGCAGTAATTTGGGCCGCATCTCGTGGATTAGCAGATTGTTTTTTCTTCAATGAACTTGTTAACCAGCATCATTAACTCGTCCGTTGTCGGTTGAGCAAGAGCCTGCTCTGCTAACACCTTCGCATCTTCGAAGTTTGTGTTACGGATAATCTTCTTAATGCGCGGGATAGAAATGGCACTCATACTGAATTCATCCAGACCCATCCCCAGCAACAGAAGTGTAGCACGTTCATCGCCAGCAAGCTCACCGCACATGCCAGTCCATTTGCCTTCTGCATGAGAAGCATCAATAACTTGCTTGATCAGGGTGAGTACTGACGGTGACATCGGCTGGTAAAGATGCGAGATCATATCATTACCACGGTCAACTGCCAGGGTGTACTGCGTTAAATCATTGGTACCGATACTAAAGAAATCAACTTCTTTGGCCAGATGACGAGCAATAGTTGCCGCGGCTGGCGTTTCCACCATCACGCCAACCTCAATGCTTTCGTCAAATGCTTTGCCTTCCTGACGGAGTTCCTGTTTGTAGATTTCAATCTCTTTTTTCAGTGCGCGCACTTCTTCAACAGAGATGATCATCGGGAACATAATGCGCAGTTTGCCGAAAGCAGAAGCACGCAGAATAGCGCGAACCTGATCGCGCAGGATCTCTTTGCGATCCATTGCGATACGCACGGCGCGCCAGCCGAGGAACGGGTTCTCTTCTTTCGGGAAATTCATGTACGGCAGCTCTTTATCGCCACCAATGTCCATGGTACGTACAATCACGGCCTGAGAGCCACAGGCTTCAGCTACTGCTTTGTAGGCTTCGAACTGCTCTTCTTCAGTTGGCAGCGCGTCGCGGTCCATGAACAGGAACTCGGTACGGTACAGACCAACACCTTCAGCGCCATTGCGCTCTGCGCCCGCGACATCGCGAACAGTACCGATGTTGGCACAGACTTCGACCTGATGGCCATCAAGGGTGATTGCCGGCAGGTCTTTCAGTTTCGCCAGTTCGGCTTTTTCTGCAGCAACCTGAGCTTGCGCAGCACGCAGGGTTTCGATCTCTTCGTCGCTCGGGTTAACGTATACTTTGTTGTTAACCGCATCGAGGATCAGATAGTCGCCATTTTTCACCTGAGTGGTGACGCTACCGGTGCCCACAATTGCAGGCAGCTCAAGAGAGCGCGCCATGATAGAGGTGTGAGAGGTGCGACCACCGATATCGGTGATAAAACCGAGCACTTTTTTCAGATTCAACTGGGCCGTTTCTGACGGGGTCAGATCCGCAGCAACCAAAATAACTTCTTCCTGAATCGCGCTCAGGTCAATGATCGGCATGCCCAGAATGTTACGCAGCAGACGCTTACCGATATCGCGCACATCAGCCGCGCGCTCTTTCAGGTATTCGTCATCCAGCTCTTCCAGGGCGGTAGCCTGACCTTCGATAACTTCATGCGCCGCAGCATCGGCAGTCATGCTCTTATCTTTAATCAGGGCTATGATTTCCTGCTCCAGCTCCTCATCTTCCAGCAGCATGATGTGCCCTTCGAAGATGGCTTCTTTTTCTTCACCGAAAGTTTCACCCGCTTTCGTTTTGATCGCTTCAAGCTGCGCCGATGCCTTGGCACGGCCGCTCAGAAAACGCTCAATTTCCTGGTCAACCTTGTCGGCAGAAACTTTCTTCCGGTCGATGACTATTTCATCTTCTTTCAGCAGCAGTGCTTTACCGAAAGCGATACCCGGGGATGCTAAAATGCCTGAAATCATAACCCTACCTTTACTTGTGACTGATCTTGAAAAGAACTGGTAAGTAAAACTTACTCGAGTTCTGCCATCAGCTTAACCAGATGTTCTACTGCTTTTTGCTCGTCTTCGCCTTCAGCGGTCAACGTCACAACAGTACCTTGAGTCAGGCCCAGAGTTTGCAGTTTGAACAGGCTTTTCGCGCTGGCGCTTTTGCCGTTGGAAGTCACAGTGATTTCAGAAGAGAAGCCTTTCGCTTCTTTAACAAACTGAGCAGCAGGGCGGGTATGCAGACCGTTCGGAGCGGTAATAGTTACTTCTTGCTGGAACATTGTATTTCCCCAACTTATAGGTTTAGTGTTGTGGAACTAAAGTCTAGCCTGGAGGCTTGACTTTAGCCTGTATTGTTAGCGCCGACGCAACGGGAAAAAGGTGCAGAAGTTCACCTGTGCTATCCGGCGTGGGCGCTTCTGGCCGTTAACGTTTCGCTCGTCATTAAACATTATGCCGCGAAAGCCAGAATTGAACCAAATCATAAAATCGATTCAGCCAGCTGAAATCTCACTTCGATTAATTTCGCGCTTCAAAATAAATGTGCTGGTTAAATACCAGAACAGGCGTTTTCAAGCAATGCCAGGAGGGATGAAAATTTGATATGTGCCACAAAAAAGCACCTCGAGAGGTGCTTTTTTGCGCTTTATTTACAAACTGGCATCACTGTTGCAGTTCTTTTTCAGTGAAAAGATCAGCAAACAAAGCCGTACTCAAATAACGCTCACCTGAAGACGGAAGGATAACCACAATATTTTTATTGGTAAAGGATTCATCTTCTTGCAACTTCAGCGCTGCGGCAACAGCTGCGCCGGAAGAGATGCCTGCCAGAATACCTTCTTCTTCCATCAGACGACGCGCAGTGCTGATCGCCTCTTCGTTGGTGATTTTAACCACTTTATCGATCAGTTTCAGATCGAGGTTGCCAGGGATAAAACCGGCACCGATACCCTGAATCTTATGTGGGCCCGGCTTCAGCTCTTCGCCTGACAGCGCCTGAGAGATAACCGGAGAGTCGGTTGGTTCAACCGCAACCGCAATCAGATCGGTTTTCCCTTTGGTATTTTTAATAAAGCGAGTCACGCCTGTCAGCGTACCGCCGGTACCCACGCCGGAGATGAAAACATCCACCTGACCATCGGTATCTTCCCAGATTTCCGGGCCGGTGGTTTTTTCGTGAATTTCCGGGTTTGCCGGGTTGCTGAACTGCTGAAGCAGCAGATATTTCGCTGGATCGCTGGCGACAATTTCTTCTGCTTTCTGAATCGCGCCTTTCATGCCTTTTGCGCCTTCAGTCAGAACCAGGTTCGCGCCCAGCGCTTTCAGCAGCTTACGGCGTTCGATACTCATGGTTTCTGGCATGGTCAGCGTCAGTTTGTAGCCGCGAGCGGCGGCAACGTACGCCAGCGCGATACCCGTGTTACCGCTGGTTGGTTCAACCAGCTCGACGCCCGGTTTCAGTACGCCGCGTTTTTCGGCATCCCAAATCATATTGGCACCGATACGGCATTTTACGCTAAAGCTCGGGTTGCGGGATTCGACCTTCGCCAGGATACGTCCGTTACCGATGCGGTTCAGTCGAACCAGCGGCGTATGACCAATCGTCAACGAGTTGTCTTCAAAAATCTTACTCATAGCCTGTCCTGTCCTTAACTGTATGAAATTTGGGAACCACATCAGCATACGCACTTACCCGTGATGGGGAAGTAAAGAAATCGCATATCTATATGCTGCGGTGAAATAATGGTTACCAGTATGGAATAAGAAACGGAATAATTCCTCAGTGCCAGGCAGCATGTTTTTCGCGATAGCAATCGACCCACATCGCTGTCGCGCCACACACTGCTACGGGCATTACCACCAGGTTAAGTACGGGGATCATCGTGAATAAGCTGGTCAATGCGCCAAATTGCATATTGATGATTTTGCGTTCACGCAGGGCAACGCGCATCGCCTTGAACGGGACTTTATGGTTATCGAACGGGTAATCGCAATACTGTATTGACAGCATCCACGCGCTGAACAGGAACCACAATACCGGCGCAACGGTTTGCCCGATGCCGGGGATAAAGTAGAGGATCAGCAAGAGAAGCGCGCGCGGCAGATACCAGGCCAGCTTTTGCCATTCGCGCTTCATAATCCGTGGTACATCTTTCAGTACACCTAAAACGCCGGTATCCGGCGGCGTCGCGCCCGTTAAACGCGCTTCCAGTTGTTCGGCGAGCAGGCCGTTAAACGGCGCCGCAATCCAGTTGGCCAGCGTAGAGAAAAAGTAACCAAACACCAATAAAATGGAGATCACCACGATCGGCCATAACAGATAGCTTAACCACTGTAGCCAGTCGGGCACGTGACTCATTAATGAAGGGATCCAGGTGTCAAGACGGGAAAACAGCCACCAGAAAGCGCCGCCCATCAACACAATATTGACCAGCAATGGCAGAATGACAAAGCGACGAACGCCTGGCAGCGTGACCAGTTTCCAGCCTTGGGTAAAATAAAAGAGGCCGCTGTGTGCAGTGTCCCGGGACGATGAAACCATAATCTGGCTATACTCCTTTAGTGATGATCCTCGAACGGCAGCTTATAATATTCATCCAGGCGGCGAAACCTATTCAGAAATGTTCGAAAAAACAGCAAAAAACACAATTTAGTTCATCTTTATGCGGTGAAACCCACGAGCACACTTGCACTTGACGTAATCGGCAAATACTCTTAGTGAGTAAATGTTTGCCGTGGTGGCAAGGTGTTAGAACAACAGAGAATATAATGATGCAGGATTTGCGTCTGATATTAATCATTGTTGGCGCGATCGCCATAATCGCTTTACTGGTTCACGGTTTTTGGACCAGCCGTAAAGAACGTTCCTCAATGTTCCGCGATCGCCCATTAAAACGCATGAAGTCGCGACGTGACGACGACGAGTTGGATGACGAGGATGTCGATGACGACGAAGGCGTAGGTGAAGTTCGTGTTCACAAAGTGAATCACGCGCCGAGATCGGGTAGTGAGCAAGATGCGTCGCGTCAGTCTCCCCAACATCAATATCAGCCGCCTTACGCGTCGGCGCAACCGCGTCCGTCGGCACCGGTTCAACCCGAAGAGCCACCGCATCATGTGTCGCAATCCAGAAATCAGCCGCAGCAGCACCAGCCAGAGCGTCCGCAAGTGCAGGCACCGTCGTTTGAGCAACAGCCTGTTCGCCTAACTGCGCAGCCAGTAACACCGCAGCAACACGCACCGCAGTATCAGACGCCGCAGCAACCTCCTTATCAACCACAGGTTCATGAACCTGCGCCACAGCCGGAGCCGGTTATCGAAACGCCGCCGGAAAAACCGCAACGCAAAGAAACTGTCATTATCATGAACGTCGCTGCACATCATGGCAGTATGCTTAACGGCGATGTGCTGCTGAACAGTATTTTGCAGGCCGGGTTTAAATTTGGCGATATGAGTATTTTCCATCGTCATCTCAGTCCGGACGGCAGCGGCCCGACGCTCTTCAGCCTGGCCAATATGGTTAACCCGGGAACGTTTGATGTTGAAACGATGGGCGAGCTGGCCACGCCTGGTGTCACTATCTTTATGCAGGTGCCATCCTACGGTGACGAACTGCAAAACTTCAAACTGATGTTACAATCCGCGCAACATATCGCCGACGAAGTGGGCGGTGTGGTGCTTGACGATCAGCGCCGGATGATGACACCGCAGAAATTGCGTGAATACCAGGATCGTATTCGCGAGGTTAAAGACGCCAACGTGTAATGGATTGACCACGAATATTCCACTCCAGAACCCCCGCCTGTCGGGGGTTTTTTATCATTGATGGTGCGACATGGAATCGATTGAACAACAACTAACAGAGCTGCGAACGACGCTTCGCCATCATGAATATCTGTACCACGTTATGGACGCGCCGGAAGTTCCGGACGCCGAGTATGATCGCCTGTTGCGTGAACTGCGCGAGCTTGAAGCGCAACATCCGGAGCTGATTACGCCCGATTCGCCCACTCAGCGCGTAGGCGCGGCGCCGCTGACCGCCTTCAGCCAGGTGCGCCACGAAGTACCTATGCTGTCACTGGATAACGTGTTCGACGAGGAGAGCTTCCTCGCTTTTAACAAGCGCGTACAGGATCGGCTGAAAAGCACCGATGCGCTGATCTACTGCTGCGAGTTAAAGCTTGATGGTCTGGCGGTGAGTATTCTCTATGAGAATGGCGTGCTGATCCGCGCGGCAACGCGTGGTGACGGGACAACTGGCGAAGACATTACCAGCAACGTGCGCACTATCCGCGCTATCCCACTCAAGCTGCACGGTGACAATATTCCCGCCCGCCTTGAAGTGCGCGGCGAAGTCTTTTTACCGCAGTCGGGTTTTGAAAAGATCAACGAAGAAGCGCGTCGCACTGGCGCGAAAGTGTTCGCCAATCCACGCAATGCGGCGGCGGGATCATTACGCCAGCTTGACCCGCGTATTACGGCGAAACGTCCGCTTACTTTCTTCTGTTATGGTGTCGGCATCCTTGAAGGCGGCGAGCTACCGCGCAGCCATATGGGGCGTTTGCAACAGTTCAAGGCCTGGGGTTTGCCGGTGAGTGAGCGCATACGTCTTTGTGATTCGCCGGAAGCGGTACTGGCGTTCTACCATCAGGTGGAAAACGATCGTCCGACGCTGGGCTTCGACATTGACGGTGTGGTGATAAAGGTTGATTCGCTGGAGTTGCAGGAGCAACTGGGTTTTGTCGCGCGCGCACCGCGCTGGGCGGTGGCGTTCAAATTCCCGGCGCAGGAGCAGATGACCTTCGTTCGTGATGTCGAATTTCAGGTTGGCCGCACCGGGGCTATCACACCGGTTGCCCGGCTGGAGCCGGTACACGTTGCTGGTGTGTTGGTGAGTAACGCCACGCTGCACAATGCTGATGAAATCGATCGGCTTGGGTTGCGTATTGGCGATAAAGTGGTGATTCGCCGCGCCGGAGATGTGATCCCGCAGGTGGTCAGCGTGGTGCTCGCCGAGCGCCCCGAAGAGACGCGCGAAGTGATTTTCCCGCAACATTGCCCGGTATGTGGCTCCGATGTGGAGCGTGTTGAAGGCGAGGCTGTCGCTCGCTGTACTGGTGGCTTAATTTGCGGCGCGCAGCGCAAAGAATCACTTAAACATTTTGTTTCCCGCCGCGCGATGGATGTAGACGGCATGGGCGATAAAATCATCGACCAACTGGTAGAGAAAGAGTATGTCCAGACGCCTGCGGATCTGTTCCGTTTGACGGCGGGCAAGCTGACCGGCCTTGATCGCATGGGGCCTAAATCGGCGCAAAACATTATTACGGCGCTGGAAAACGCTAAAGAGACGACGTTTGCCCGGTTCCTTTATGCGCTGGGGATCCGCGAAGTGGGTGAGGCCACAGCGGCAGGGCTGGCCGCGTATTTTGGTACGCTGGAGGCGCTGATGGCGGCATCGGTGGATGAGTTACAAAAAGTACCGGATGTGGGGGTTGTGGTCGCGAAACATGTGGACAACTTCTTCAATGAAGAGAGTAATCGTGAGGTGATCGCACAATTGGTGGGTGAAGTGGGTATTCACTGGCCTGCGCCGTTGGTGGTCAATGCCGAAGAGATCGACAGCGCGTTTGCGGGTAAAACGGTGGTGCTGACTGGTAGCCTTAGCCAACTCTCACGTGATGAAGCTAAAGCACGTCTGATGGCGCTAGGGGCCAAAGTCGCCGGTAGCGTGTCGAAAAAAACCGATCTGGTGATCGCCGGGGAAGCGGCAGGTTCAAAACTGGCAAAAGCGCAGGAACTGGGGATCGCTGTGATTGATGAAGCGGAGATGATCCGGCTGCTGGGGGAATAAATGGAAAAAGAACAGCTCGTCGACATTGCCAACACCGTGATGCCCTTTGGTAAATACCAGGGGCGACGGCTGATCGATTTGCCGGAAGAGTATTTGTTGTGGTTTGCCCGGAAAGATGAGTTTCCTGCCGGGCGACTGGGGGAGTTGATGCAGATTACCCTGCTTATCAAAACCGAGGGGTTGAGCCATCTGGTGCAACCCCTGAAGCGCGGCTAGGCTTTTGCTGCTTCCTGCGCCTGCTGCTGCTCCGCCTGACGTTTGTAGCGGCGGGCCAGCATGGCGCAAACCATCAGTTGGATCTGGTGGAAGATCATCAGCGGCAGCACCATCATGCCAATCACTGAAGTCGGAAAGAGAATGTTCGCCATCGGGATACCGTTGGCGAGACTTTTCTTCGAACCGCAGAACACAATGGTAATTTCATCCGCTTTGTTAAAGCCGCACTTCCGCGCCACCACAATGTTCACCATGATAACAATCGCCAGCAGTACAAGGCTTGCAGCCACGATAAACAGCAGTGAACCGGCGCCCACTTTATGCCAGATACCGTTCACCACTGCTTCACTGAACGCGGAGTAAACCACCAGCAGAATCGAGGTCTGGTCGGTTTTTGAAATCCATTTTTTATGTTTCGCTACAAACGCGCCGGTCCACGGGCGTGACAGGTGACCAAGCACAAACGGCAGCAGCAATTGCAGCATGATCTTGCCCACTTGTTCGAGACTGCCGCCAGCGCCGTGCAGATTCATCAGCAAGCCGACCAGCAACGGCGAGAGGAAGATCCCCAGCAGGCTGGAGGCCGATGCAGAACACACGGCAGCAGCAACGTTACCGCCCGCCAGTGAGGTAAAGGCAATCGCTGACTGAACTGTGGCGGGCAGAATGCACAGGTAGAGGAAACCGGTATACAACTCCTGGCTGACATTCACCGGCGACCACCAGACAAACAGCACGCCAAGCACCGGGAAAAGCACAAAGGTGCTGCACATCACCCACAGATGCAAACGCCAGTGACTACCGCCCGCAATGATCGCTTCGCGTGAGAGTTTCGCGCCATGCATAAAAAACAGCAGCGCAATGGCGGCGGTGGTTAACCCTTCAAAGAAAGGGACAAAACTGCCGCGTGCGGGAAAGAAAGAGGCCAGTAGAACGGTACACACCAGAGTGAGAGTAAAAGGGTCAAGGATTCGAAAAAGTTTCATGTGCACTCCTGAAAGTCGATGTCGCTATTGTGCTTTTTCTTCTTTGAGAAATAAAATTGATTTATTGCATCCATTCATGAATTAATCAGATGAATTACTCGTTACGTCAGTTACGCGTCTTTGTCACCGTCGCGCAGGCCAAAAGTTTTAGCCGGGCAGGAGACATCATTGGCTTGAGTCAGTCTGCCGTCAGCCACAGTGTGAAAGAGCTGGAGTTGCAAACCGGTGTGCGTCTTCTCGATCGCACCACCCGTGAAGTGGTGCTGACCGAAGCGGGCCAGCAACTGGCTTTGCGGCTGGAGCGCTTATTAGAAGAGCTTAGCAGCACGCTGCGCGAAGCCGGGCGCGTCGGTCAGCAATTAACCGGTACCGTACGTGTGGCCGCCAGCCAGACCATTTCCGCGCACCTGATCCCACAGTGCATCGCCAGCAGTAATCAGCGCTACCCGGAGATCGATTTTGTGCTGCATGACAGGCCGCAGCAATGGGTGCTGGAGAGCATTCGGCAGGGGGAAGTGGATTTTGGCATTGTGATCGATCCCGGTCCGGCGAGCGATCTTCAGAGTGAAGCGATCCTGGAAGAACCCTTTTTCCTGCTTTGCCGCAACGATCATCCGTGGGCGCAGCTTACGGCTGTTCCCTGGTCCGCGCTTGATGGCGCACGTCTGGTGGTACAGGATTATGCTTCAGGTAGTCGGCCGTTAATTGATGCGGCATTACAGCATTTTTCCCTGCAAACCGCGATTGTTCAGGAGATTGGCCATCCGGCGACGCTGTTTCCGATGGTGGAAGCGGGGATTGGTATCAGCATTTTACCTGCGCTGGCATTGCCATTGCCGCAGGGAAGCCAGCTTGCGGTGAAACGACTGGTGCCGGAGATGCAACGAAAAATTATGCTGGTACGACGGAAGAACCGTTCGTTATCTGGGGCAGCGCAGGCGCTGTGGGAAGTGGTAAAAGAACAGGCCTGGTGTTTAAACCGGGCCCGCGAAGACGATCCACTATTTACTCAGACGTAAATATCAATCGAATGCTCGTCAGAAGGGGAATTCACACCTTCCACTTTGCCTTGTTGCTGAGCCTGCTTGTGTTCAGATTCCTGCGCTTGTTTGCGCTGCAGTTGTGCCAGTTGCGCTTGCAGTTGCTCGATTTGAGCCTGGATCGCCTCCTGCTGTTTCTTTTTGTTTTCAGCCGTACCGCTGCCGTTAGCGACTTCTTTCAACTGCTGCGTTAGCTTAGTGATCTGCTGACTAATGCGGCTGATTTGCGCTGATACATCATTACCGGACGAGGAACTGGAACTGCTTGTGCTACTGCTTTGTATTGATGGAGTTGATGTTGCTATGGTGGTCATTGAGATCTCCTTTTCGCCTTAAAAGAGTGTTATCGGCGTAGTCAGCGAAGACTTGAACTGCATTCACTGTTGTTCGTAAAGTGAGCATCATATCCGGGCATTAAGGATAAATTATGAATAAAAGCTATCAGCTTTACTTCTTGAAAAGAAAACAGTTTTGATGTTTTTGATTGCTGCCGGGTGAATTTTTAATGCTGCTTTAAAGGAAATCTTCGGGATTGCCGTATTGGTGGGTCGTGCAGGATGACTCGCTTCGCTCGCCCTTCGGGCCGTCGCCACAAACGGCTCCGTTGTCTCACTGTGCTACTCGTCTCATCCTGAGACTCGCCCTTCGGGCCAACGCTGGTGCGTTGTTCAAAATTGTTCCCGACAATTTTGTCGAATCTTGTATATTGCAGATAGCAAAAAAGCGCCGCCAGCGCCATTTTTACATTGGTGGGTCGTGCAGGATGACTCGCTTCGCTCGCCCTTCGGGTCGTCGCCACAAACGGCTCCGTTGTCTCACTGTGCTACTCGTCTCATCCTGAGACTCGCCCTTCGGGCCAACGCTGGTGCGTTGTTCAAAATTGTTCCCGACAATTTTGTCGAATCTTGTATATTGCAGATAGCAAAAAAGCACCTTTAGGGCGCTTTTTTACATTGGTGGGTCGTGCAGGATTCGAACCTGCGACCAATTGATTAAAAGTCAACTGCTCTACCAACTGAGCTAACGACCCGAAGTGGTGGGTGATGACGGGATCGAACCGCCGACCCCCTCCTTGTAAGGGAGGTGCTCTCCCAGCTGAGCTAATCACCCACTTC
>NZ_FMBC01000020.1:0-37652 GCF_900094795.1 Kosakonia oryziphila | reverse complement strand
GTGGTGGGTGATGACGGGATCGAACCGCCGACCCCCTCCTTGTAAGGGAGGTGCTCTCCCAGCTGAGCTAATCACCCCCGCTGTGTGGAGTCGCATTATAGGGAGAGTTGGAAATGAGTCAACGCATTTTCTAAATAAATTGTTCGTTCGTCGTAAATTTAGGCAAACCGCTGCGCAATGCGCCGCGAGAGCCTGATTTCTAAACAAAAGAGTGCGATACACCGCGCAATGAGGCAACAACATTGAGGAATCAGCCCACAGTGATAGAATATCGCCCACTCTTTTTTAAGCTATTGCCGACGGTCGGCATCTTTAATAAACGTAAGGCCAATTCATGAAAATCAAAACTCGCTTCGCGCCAAGCCCTACTGGCTACCTGCACGTTGGCGGCGCGCGTACTGCTCTCTACTCCTGGCTGTTTGCCCGTAACCATGGCGGTGAGTTTGTGCTGCGTATTGAAGACACCGATCTTGAGCGCTCCACGCCGGAAGCAATCGAAGCCATCATGGATGGCATGAACTGGCTGAACCTTGAATGGGATGAAGGTCCCTATTTCCAGACCAAACGCTTTGATCGCTACAACGCGGTGATTGATGAAATGCTCGAAGCGGGTACTGCATATAAATGCTATTGCTCGAAAGAGCGTCTGGAGCAACTGCGCGAAACGCAGATGGTGAACGGCGAAAAACCACGTTATGACGGCCGCTGCCGCCACGATCATTCACATCATGACGCTGACGAACCTTGCGTTGTGCGCTTCGCCAACCCGCAGGATGGCTCGGTGGTGTTTGACGATCAGATCCGTGGCCCGATTGAGTTCAGCAACCTCGAACTTGATGATCTGATCATTCGTCGTACTGATGGTTCGCCAACCTACAACTTCTGCGTTGTCGTGGATGACTGGGATATGGAAATTACACACGTTATCCGTGGTGAAGACCATATCAACAACACACCACGCCAGATCAACATCCTGAAAGCGCTGAATGCGCCGGTTCCGGCTTACGCGCACGTTTCCATGATCAACGGCGACGACGGCAAAAAACTTTCAAAACGCCACGGCGCGGTCAGCGTGATGCAATACCGCGATGACGGCTATTTGCCGGAGGCGCTGCTGAACTATCTGGTGCGTCTGGGCTGGTCGAGTGGCGATCAGGAGATTTTCTCTCGTGAAGAGATGATCAAACTCTTCTCGCTGGGCGCGGTGAGCAAATCAGCAAGTGCTTTCAACACCGATAAACTGCTGTGGTTGAACCACCACTACATTAATACGCTGGATCCGCAGTATGTGGCGACGCATCTGCAATGGCATATCGAGCAGGAAAAAATCGACACGCGTACCGGCCCGCAGTTGTTCGAACTGGTGAAACTGCTGGGCGAACGTTGCAAGACTCTGAAAGAGATGGCTGCAAGTTGCCGCTATTTCTACGAAGAGTTTGACGAATTCGACGCTGACGCAGCGAAAAAACACCTGCGTCCGGTGGCTCGCCAGCCGCTGGAAGTGGTGCGCGATAAACTCGCCGCAATTACTGACTGGAGCGCGGAAAACGTGCACCACGCTATTCAGGCAACGGCGGATGAGCTGGAGGTCGGGATGGGGAAAGTGGGTATGCCGCTGCGCGTTGCCGTTACCGGCGCGGGTCAGTCTCCGGCGCTGGACGTTACCGTTCATGCGATTGGCCAGACCCGCAGTATCGCGCGTATCAACAAAGCGCTGGGCTTTATTGCTGAACGCGAAAGCCAACAGTAATTCCGCTCTGGCTTCATGCAAGCCGCGGTGAGTCGCTGTGAAATGAACCCCGACGCTGTTCCCAGCCGTCGGGGTTTTTTTATTGCGCCAGCAAAGAGACGCATCCGTTTTTACGCGGTAATCAGTTGTAGCTATCGCGTATGCTGAAATATCGCACGCCTAATCCGCAACTGCCCCGACCGAAAAAAAGAAATCCCCGCGCATTGTCGCCAACGAGCGGGGATTTCACCTTCACCGGGGTGGTTTCAGGAATACTTAGCGGGCTACGACAAAACGTTTGTCATCGTCCATAAAGGCTTTTTCACCCGCCGGAGCCACGATGGAACCGAAGTTCATATGGCCGCGCAGTTTCCAGTTCGCCGGAATATCCCAGCTACGCTGCACGTCAGCATCAACGAGCGGGTTATAGTGTTGTAGGTTAGCACCAATTCCTTTTTCTGCCAGTGCCAGCCAGACGGCGTACTGGGCAATACCGGTACTGTGTTCTGACCAGACAGGGAAGTTGTCGGCGTAAGCAGCGAATTGCTCCTGCAACCCTTTCACCACCTCTTGATCTTCAAAGAACAGCACCGAACCCGCAGCGGCGGCAAAACCATCCAGTTTGTCGGATGTCGCTTTGAAACTCTCTTGCGGAACAATTTTTCTCAGTTGCTCGCGGGTCAACTCCCAGAACTTCACATGCTCTTTACCTAACAGGATCAACGCACGAGAACTTTGCGAGTTAAACGCAGAAGGTGCCTGGCGAATCGCTTCTTTAATAGTTTCGATAACCACTTCTTCTGTAACCGGCAGATCTTTACCAAGGGCATAAATGGTTCTGCGCTGTTTCGCTAAAGCAAGAAAATTGTCTGACATAACGGCTCCTGAAGTTGATGGCAATTCCGTGGTGTCGCTATTTGCGGCCTGCGGGAACAAAGTGCTAAAGAGTTTCTGCAACGGGTTCATGGCTCGTCTTATCCTGTTTGTTATTCCGGCTGGGAAAATTTATTTCGTCAGCTCAGCAGTCATATACACGCCGTTGTCAGTACGTGCGCTGGTGATTTTGTAAGAAGCATTGGCTTTTTCTGCCTGTGCAGCAATTTTGGCTTCAGCGGCGGAGAGTGTCGATGCGCTGGCGCTGATGCTCTGGGCAAAAGAACCGAAAGAGAGGACGGAGAGTGCGGCAACTGCAACGAAAGTTTTGATGAATTTCATGGTCGTGTTCCTGCATTATTTTGTTTGGGAGGGCTGAATTGCCCTGATGTGCAAAATCATATGCCTGATGAACACGAAGAAAAAGCTGAACTATTTGCGGATAACGTTCAAATAATTAGAACAATTATGGGATTAATTCTGCGCTGAAAATACATGCGATGCCCTGCCGCAGACAGGGCGGGGAGAGAAAACCAACGTCCTCAGACAGTGAGCCAGCGCCGCCAGATAAAACGCAGTACGAAAAACTCAATGCAGCCAAGCAGTAAAAACCACAGGCAGTAGAGCAGGGTATAAAGCTGGTTCAAATCCAGCAGATGAAAGCGCTGCATTAGACTTTGTGCCAGTTGCAGGCCCAGTGATGGCGCGGGAAGTATCAGGACTGAGATAAAGGCCATCAACAGGATGCCTGCCAGCGTAACCAGCGATTCGAGCGGGTGTTTCATAAGCGTTAATCATGGGTGAAAAAACGCATTGTCGGGGAAAGCACGCCGGAGCGCAACGTTCCCCCGTACAGTTTCACACCACCACGAAGCGATCGACCAGCGTCGTCATAGTTTTCGATTGTTGATCCAGCATCTGGCTGGCGCTGGCGGCGCTGGCCACCAGCCCGGCGTTTTGCTGGGTCACCTGCTCCAGTTGGTTCAGCGCCTCATGCACTTGCGAGACGCCGAGCGACTGCTCGCTTGCCGCATGGGCGATATCACTGACAAATGCCAGCATCTGCCCGGTATTGGCTTTCGCCGACTGCAAAGCCCGGTCGGATGCCTGCACCAGTGTCACGCCTTGCTCGATCTGCTCCATATTCTTGCTTATTAACTCGCGGATCTGTCGGGCATCGCTGGCGCAACGCTGCGACAGATTACGCACCTCGGAGGCTACCACCGCAAAGCCTTTGCCCTGCTCCCCGGCGCGGGCGGCTTCTACGGCCGCATTCAGCGCCAGCAGGTTGGTCTGGAAAGAGATCTCGTCGATGGAGCTGACAATGCTGGAGATCTGCTCGCTGGAACCGCGAATGGCAAGCATGCTGCTGCTGGCTTCTGCCGCCACGCGGCTGGCTTCTTGCACTTGCTGCTCCATCTCTTCGGTCAGCCTTTTCGCTTCGTTGGCATTATCCGCAGTCAGATTCACCGCTGTAGCAATCTGCTCCATGCTGGCGGCTGTTTCGACCAGTGATGCGGCCTGCTCATCGGTACGCGAAGCCAGATCCTGATTGCCATCGGCAATATCCGCGCTGGCGCTGCGCAGCACGGTGGCACCCTGTTTTATCTCGCTGACAATATGCTGAATGTTCTCAATGGCCTGGTTATAAGCGCGATTAAGCAGTGATAGCTCATCGCTGCCGGGCACATCGAGGCGCTGGGTCAGATCGCCATCCATCCCTTCGATGGTCGCCAGCGAGTGGTGCAACTGACGATGAATACTGCTGGCGACCAGCAGGGCGAAGAACAGCGCCACTACCAGTGCTGCGACGCTAACCAGCGCAAAGATAATCACCCCGCGCCACGCGTTGTCCGCCAATGACTGCGCCGTGGTGAGCAGCGTATCGGAAGCCGCATTTTCCACCGCTTTGAGTGCATTAATCCGCGCCGTCTGAGCATTGAACCAGTCTGCGGGCGCCACACCAAACCCGCCGCTAGCCGCATGGTCAATCGCCTGCTGGCGCAGTGCAAGGGCGTGCGCCGCCTGTGGTGCCTGCAACTGCGCGGCCAGTTTTTCATTCACCGCTGGCGGGCTGAAGGCCTGTGCCGCCGCGAGCCATGACAGTTGCTTACCCACCGTTTCATTCAACTGGCGGAACTGGCCATCAGTAAAGTGATCAGCGGAGAAGACATTCGACATCAGCGCGCGCTCAATACCGGTCTGCTCTTTGGCGTTCAGAACGCTGTAATAGGCCGCCAGTTGGTTAACGATCGCTCCGTTATCGGTCAATTGGCTGATCCCGCCAACGACATTAAGCAGGTCGTTAATAATTGCGCTGTACCACATCAGCGATTCCGTGCCGCTTACGCTCTGCGCACGAATTTGCTGCCGAAATGCGTCGACTCCCTGCTGGTGCTGTTGAAATTGTTCCAGTGCATGACGAATATCGCTATTCGCTTGCTGGAGGGGAAATTGTTTAAGTGCTTCAGTGAATTGCGTGATGACTTTGGAAGAATGTGGGTACTGGTCGTTTAATTCAGTAGAGAATTGTTGGCCTTCACTGCCCAAATATCCGGCACTTAATCCCCGTTCTTTTTGTAATTCATGAATAACGTTTCCAGCATATTTAGCCAGCAATGTTAAGTTCATGATGGTGCGCATTTGCTGGCCTGTTTCAAGACGATTCAGGATACCGTTAGATGCTAACCCTATGAGTGCAAACAATAAAGGTAAAAGTGCCAGTAATAATTTCAATTTCATTGATAAACGATATATCCATCTCATATAGATGCCTCAGGTTGGCTTTAACTTATATTGGTTATCGGGGAGAACGGGGTATACTTTATTTATAACGCGAAGCTTGTTGATATTTATCAATTCCGATAGGGGGTTCTACCACTTTGTGGTTATTATTTTGTAAGTGCCGCTGAAAATATATTTTAGCGCAGCAAGATATTAAGCTGCGCTAAAATTATCAGTCGAGTAAATTCTGCTTAGCCTGCTGCCCAAATTTCGGCATGTTTCTGCACCAGGCCAATTAATGAGCCGCCCTCCGCCACAAAATCGCGCATCAGTTGCGCCTCATTCTTGCCGTGTTTGACCAGCACTGCCAGCTCATCCAACGCGCTACCGGCATGGAGTTTGTCGGCCCACGGCGCAATTTTTTCCAGCAAACGCGTGAGATCTTCGGCGATGGTGTGCTGCTCGCCGCTATGAACGTCGGTAATCATCCCGTCCAGGCCGTAACGACACGCCTGGAAGCGGTTGAACTTGTACAGCAGGTAATCCTGCGGCTGATGCTTAAAGGGGCGCTCTGCCAGCAACCAGTGCGATACCGCCTGAATAAGCCCGGCAATATTAATGGCGTGGGAAAGCGTCAGCGGCGTGTCCATCACTCGTACTTCAACAGTGCCAAAATTGGGGCTTGGGCGAATATCCCAGTGCAGGTCTTTAATGCTCTCAATCATCGAGGTGTAGCTCAGGCGGCGAAACAGACCGGTAAACTCCTGCCAGTTCGCCACCCACGGCATCGGGCCATTATCCGGAAAGGCGGAAAAAAGATTGAGGCGCGACGAGGCGTAGCGGGTGTCAGTGCCCTGGCTATAGGGTGAAGCGGCGCTGAGCGCAATAAAGTGCGGTACAAAGCGGGAAAGGCCATGCAGCAAATAGATGGCGTCGTCGCCATTCGCACAACCGGCGTGTACATGCTGGCCAAACACTGTCGCTTGCTGCATCAAATAACCGAACATCTCCACCGTGCGTGCATAGCGCTCATCCTCGCACACCAACTGGCGCTGCCATTTCTGGAATGGATGCGTGCCGCCGCCGCAAATCTGTACGTGATGAGCGGCCGCGGTTTGCAAAATTATCTGCTGCATGGCGGAAAACTGGTGCGCTGCCTGATGGATGTCGCGGCAGACGCCGGTGGCGATCTCCAGCATACTTTCGGTGATATCGTGCTTTACCTCGCCACTTGTCACCTGGTTTTTCATCACCTCTATCAACCGGGATGCATCCTGGCTTAAATCGTAGCCCGGCGGGTTAACTACCTGTAATTCCACTTCAACCCCGAGGGTCAGCGGATCCGAAACATGAAAATCGGCTAGCGGCATAGTCGTCCCTTATGAAATGAGTTTCCATTATTATGGAAGTGAATGGCTGATCCTTCCTCTTTTGCCGCCGCACGCGTTACCCGCACTGAAGTGATTGCTTATGATTTATGCATTGTCATGAAAAGATTTAATAAATAGTCGCAGAGTAAAATAATATCTCTGTGAAACCACTATTTTCCCGATTTAATGGTGCATTTTTGTAACATATTTCCCGAAATGGGTGCGCTTACCGTCGCGAACGATATAAAGTGGTTATCCGTAACGCTGCATAATGCCCTGAGTAATAACCCTTTCTGATATTTTCTGCATCTGAATGCGATAAATTCTTGTTTATTCGGCTGGTATGTATCTTGCCTGTTAAATGTCTCATTTATTTAACAGGGACACTGTGATGCTTAATCAATCTTTTTGGCGTAAACATCATATTGCGGCCGTTATTGGTGCGTTGGCGCTGGCAGGGGGATTGCAGGCGCAGGCCTCAACATTGCGTATTGCGATGACCGCAGCGGATATTCCGTTAACGCTGGGCCAGCCTGACCAGGGCTTTGAAGGCAATCGCTTTACCGGTATTCCGTTATATGACGCGCTGGTGGAATGGGATTTGTCGCAAGGCGAAAAGCCGAGCGGGCTGGTGCCGGGGCTGGCTACCGAATGGCATGTTGACCCGCAAAACCAGAGTCGCTGGATCTTCACGCTGCGCCCTGGCGTGAAGTTTCACGATGGTACGGAAGTGAATGCTGACGCCATTGTCTGGAACGTGGGTAAAGTACTGGATAAAGCTGCGCCGCAATATGCACCGGGGCAAATCGGCAACACGTTATCGCGTATGCCGACGCTGACCGGCGCTGAAAAAATTGACGATCACACGGTCGTGCTCACCACCTCAGAGCCGGATGCGCTGCTGCCGTACAACATCACCAACCTGTTTATTGTCTCGCCGACGGCGTGGCAGAAAATCTATGACGCAGTGCCAGCCTCGACAGGCGATACCGCCGCGCGCAGCAAACAAGCGTGGACCACCTTTGCCTCGCAGGCCGTCGGCAGTGGGCCATTCAAGCTGGAAAAACTGGTGCCGCGCCAGCAGTTGATCCTCGATAAGAACCCGGATTACTGGAACAAAGATCGCATTCCGCGCGTCGATAAAGTGGTGTTGATTCCGCTGCCGGAAGCCAATGCCCGCACCGCTGCACTACTGTCGAAACAGGTGGACTGGATTGAAGCGCCAGCGCCGGATGCGGTCGATCAGATCAAAGCGCAGGGTTTTAAAATCTACGCCAATACTCAGCCGCACCTCTGGCCGTGGCAGTTCTCGTTCCTGGAAGGGTCGCCGTGGCGCGACATTCGCGTACGTAAAGCGGCCAACCTCTGCCTTAACCGTTCCGAACTGAAAAGCTATCTCGGCGGTTATATGTCAGAAGCGACCGGGGTGTATGAAGAGGGCAATCCGTGGCGCGGCAAGCCGACATTCCAGATCAAATACGACCCCGATACCGCGCGTAAGTTAATGACCGAAGCGGGCTACAGCGAAAGCAAACCACTGCACGTTACCGTGGCGATGTCAGCCTCGGGTTCCGGCCAGATGCAGCCGCTACCGATGAACGAGTACATCCAGCAGAGCCTGAAAAGCTGCTATTTCAACGTTGATATCAAGGTCAACGAGTGGAACACGCTGTTCACTAACTGGCGTTTAGGAGCGAAAGATCCGTCCGCGCAGGGGGTTAACGCCATCAACGTCAGCGCTGCGGTGACCGACCCGTACTTCGGCATGATCCGTTTCTCTACCGCAAAAGCCTTCCCGCCTACCGCCACCAACTGGGGTTACTTCACCACGCCGGAAACCGAAAAACTGGCGGCCGCTGTCAAACATGCTTTCACTCCAGCTGAAATGGATAAAGCCGCCGGTGAACTGCATGCTGCGCTGGTGGATCAGGTGCCGTTCCTGTTTGTGGCTCATGACGTTGGCCCGCGCGCCATCTCTCCGGCCGTTACCGGCGTGGTGCAACCACAGAGCTGGTTTATTGATTTAAGTCTGGTGAGCAAGAAAGAGTAACTGAGGAGAGGCCATGATCAGCACACTTTTTTACCGCGTTTTGCTGGCTATTCCGACCATGTTAGGGGTAGCGGTAATCTGTTTTCTGCTGGTGCAAATCGCGCCGGGCGATCCGCTGGTGTCGGTGATGCCGCCGGATGCTTCCGAAGCGATACGCCAGACGCTGATGCAGGCCTACGGTTTTGACAAGCAGCTGCCGGTGCAGTTTGTACACTGGTTGTGGCGGGCGCTGCATGGCGATCTGGGCATGTCGATCGCCACAGGGCGTCCGGTGATGAGCGAGGTGATGACAGCCGTGACGTACTCATTACGGCTGTCGCTATTGGCAACGCTGATTGGTTTTGTGCTTGGTAGCTTGTTTGGTTTTGTCGCGGGTTACTTTCGCAACAGCATTATCGATCGCATCGCATCGCTGCTGTCGGTCTTCGGCGTCAGCGTGCCGCACTACTGGCTCGGTATGCTGCTGGTGATTATTTTCTGCGTCAAGTTTGCGCTACTCCCCGCTACCGGCGGTGGGCCGATTGGCGAAACCGGCTGGCAGTGGGACTGGGCGCATCTGCAATTTATGCTGCTGCCCGCCGTCACGCTGTCGGTGATCCCCACCGGCATTATCGCCCGCACCGTACGTTCGCAGGTGGCAGATATTCTGAGCCAGGAGTTCATTGTTGGGCTACGCGCCCGCGGTCTCAATGAGTCACGCATCTTTCTGCATGTGGTAAAAAACGCTGCGCCGACCGCGCTGGCGATCATGGGCTTGCAGGTTGGCTACCTGATGGGCGGCTCGATTCTGGTAGAAACGGTCTTTGCATGGCCCGGCACCGGGCTGCTGCTCAATACCGCCATCTTCCAGCGCGACCTGCCGCTGTTGCAGGGAACGATCTGGGTGCTGGCGCTGTTCTTCGTGCTGCTCAATCTGCTGGTGGATGTGCTGCAAACCTCCCTCGATCCGCGCATTAAGAGGAGCTAACGATGGTGGATAGCGTAACGCCAAAAATCAACGTTGCCGCTGCACCTGTTGCGGCGACGCAGGGCTACTGGCGCGGCGTGGGTGTGCGGTTACTGCGCGATCCCACGGGCATGGTCGTAGGATGCATTATTCTGCTGTTGCTGCTGATGGCGCTGTTTGGCCCGTGGCTGATCCTCAAAGATCCTTACCAGACATCAATGTTTCTGCGCCTGAAACCGATCGGCACCGAGGGATTCCCACTCGGTTCCGATGAATTGGGGCGCGATATGCTCTCACGCCTGACCCTCGGTACGCGCCTGTCGTTGTTCATGGGCATTGTGCCGGTGGTGTTTGCCTTTTTTATTGGCGGCACCATCGGGATTATCGCCGGTTATGCCGGAGGGAAAACCAACACTCTGATCATGCGCACCATTGATATTTTCTACGCCTTTCCATCGGTGTTGCTGGCGATTGCGCTCTCCGGTGCGATGGGCGCAGGCATCGGTAACGCGCTGCTTTCGCTGACGCTGGTGTTTGTGCCGCAAGTGGCGCGTATTGCTGAAAGCGTTACCGCACAGGTGCGGCATATGGATTATATCGATGCCGCCCGCGCCACTGGTGCCAGTGCGTTCACTATTATTCGCGTGCAGGTGCTGGGCAATGTGCTGGGGCCAATTTTCGTCTTCTCTACCAGCCTGATTTCCGTCTGCATGATCCTGGCCTCGGGCTTGTCGTTTCTCGGCCTTGGCGTGCGTCCGCCGGAGCCGGAATGGGGATTGATGCTCAACACGCTGCGCACCGCCATTTATACCCAGCCGTGGGTGGCGGCACTGCCGGGGATGATGATTTTTATCACCTCCATCTCGTTTAACGTTCTGGCGGATCGTTTGCGCGCCGCCATGGCGATCAAGGAGTAACAGCATGCAACCTTTTATCAATGTCGATATTGGCGGTCCGGCGCAGCCGCTGTTGCGGGTGAACAATCTGCTGAAGCATTTTCACCTCGGCGTACGCAAAGGTCATGATGTGGTGCAGGCGGTGGATAACGTCAGCTTTGAAGTGCACAAAGGGGAAACCCTTGGCGTGGTGGGGGAGTCCGGCTGCGGAAAATCAACCACCGCCCGGTTACTGATGCAACTGCTGACGCAGGACAGCGGCGAGCTGGTGTTTGATGGCGAGGCAGTCGGTTCATCACGCTTGCCGTTGAAAGCCTACCGCCGCCAGGTGCAGATGGTGTTTCAGGACAGTTACGCCTCGCTAAACCCGCGCATGACCATGGAAGAGAGCATCGCCTTTGGCCAGCAGGTACATGGCATCAATCGCAAAGCGGCTAATGAATATGCCCGCTATTTGCTGGCGCACGTTGGGCTGGAGCCTGCGCGGTTTGCACACCGCTATCCACACGCCTTATCCGGTGGTCAGCGCCAGCGCGTCAATATTGCCCGCGCGCTGGCGATGAAACCCCGGCTGCTGATCCTCGACGAAGCGGTTTCTGCGCTGGATAAATCCGTGGAGGCGCAGGTGCTGCAACTGTTGCAAGAGTTAAAACGTACCCTTGATCTCACCTATGTGTTTATCAGCCACGATCTGCACGTGGTGCGCTGGTTGTCGGATCGCATTCTGGTGATGTACCTCGGCGAAGTGGTGGAAATTGGTCCATCGGAAGCGCTGTTCACCGCCTCCGCACACCCTTATACCCGCGCGTTACTCAGCTCGATGCCGTCGATGGATCCGCATAACCGTACCGAGGTTTCGCCGCTCTCCGGCGATCCGCCCAGCCCCATTTCGCCGCCTGCAGGCTGCCGTTTTCACACCCGCTGCCCGCACGCCAAAACGGTCTGTTCGCAGGTGAAACCACAACTGGCGCTGGTTGGTGAGGCGCATCAAAGTGCTTGCCTGATGTCGCAGCCGGGTTCGCCCTGGCACCGGGATATTCCACTACAGGAGGTGAGCGATGTCGCATGAAGCGTTCGTCCATATTCGCGATCTTCGCGTCGAGTTTCGCCGCGACGGGCAGACCGTCAATGCGGTCAACGGTGTTTCGTTTGACGTCCGCAAAGGTGAAGTGATGGCGCTGATTGGCGAATCCGGCTCCGGTAAAAGCGTCACCTTGCGTGCCTTGATGCGTCTGCATCCGCCGCAGAGTAGCCAGCTTAGCGGCACGATGAATGTTGGCGGTGCAACGGTGCTGGAGATGAACAGCAGCCAGTTACGCCACTACCGTGGGAAAATCTGCGCGATGATTTTCCAGGAGCCGTTGCTGGCTTTTGACCCGGTTTACACCATCGGCCAACAAATTGTGGAAGGCTTGCAGCGTCACGAAGGGCTGTCGCGCGCCGACGCGAAAGCGCGGGCGCTGGAGGCGTTGCGCCAGGTGCGTATTCCCAGCCCGGAGCGCCGTCTTGAGGCGTACCCGCATGAGATGTCTGGCGGCATGCGCCAGCGGGCGATGATTGCGCTGGCACTCTCCTGCAACCCGGAACTGCTGCTGGCCGATGAACCGACCACCGCGCTGGATGCCACCGTACAAATACAGATCCTGATCCTGCTGCGCGAGCAGCAAAAACTGCGCGATCTGTCGATTATCTTTGTCACTCACGATATTGGTGCGGCGGTGGAGATTGCCGATCGGGTAGCGGTGATGTACGCCGGTCGCATCGTGGAGGAAGCGCCGATTGCCGACATCCTCGCGCAGCCGCGCCATCCCTACACCCGCGTGCTGCTCGGCAGCCGCCCGAAAGAGGGGCTGAAAAAGGGCGATGTGCTGCACTGCATTCCCGGTTCGCCGCCGGATCTGGCCGCTCTACCGCCGGGCTGCGCATTTGCCGCCCGTTGCCCTCACGCACAGCCTGCCTGTAGCCAGCAACAACCCGTTACGGAATCGGTTGCCGAACGCCATATGGTCAGTTGCCACCGCTGGCGCGAACTGACAACTGACATCACACCACAGCAGGCATTCGCCTGAATCCGGGGAGGTAAATCGACGGTGCGCCGTTGGGGATTTCACTGATCGGCCCGTGCGGCAGCGATGCGCTGCTGGTGTCGATAGCCACCACCTTTATGCAGGAGAAATAAGATGACAAGCGAAGTTCTGCACAGCCACACACTGGCGCTGACAGGAATGATCTTTATTTCCTGCAAAGATGGCATCAGCCATAACGAAATTGAGTATGCCTCGCCGGAACATGTCACTGCCGGAGCGAATGTGTTGTTGCAAGTGATGATGGAGTACGCGAAAGCACAGTGATATACAGTGAGAAAGCCGCCCTCGTCGGGGCGGTTGTGCTTAGCAGAACTGCTCAAGCTGCCCGCGCAGGACTTCCACACCTGGGGCTATTGCCTGCGGGTTAATGGCATGAAAACCCATGCGGAAGAAATTATCTGGCGGCGCGGCATTGAGAAAATGGCGCGCGCCAGGTTCTATTAGTACGCCCGCATGCGCGGCCCGCCAGGTAAGCTGCTGCGTGCTGATATGCTCCGGCGTGCGTAGCCAGAAGGCGTTGGCATGCTCGCTGCCGTCCATCATCTGACACTCCGGCAAAAAGGTGTGCAGCGCATTGTGCAGGCTGTCCCAGCGGCGGGCGGAATCCTCGTGGTAGCGGCGCAAATGGGTTTCGTAGTGCCCCTGGGCGAGGAAATGTGCCATCTGATACTGAATGTTGGTTGGTGGATGGCGGTACACCAGACGACGCAGCGCGCGAGCCTCATCGATAATCTCCGGTGCGGCAACCATAAATCCAAGGCGCAACCCCGGCGACAGCGCTTTCGACAGGCTACTGACGTAGATCACTCGCCCACTGCGGTCGCTGGCTTTCAGCGCGGGCAGCGGGTTTTGCATAAAGTTACTTTCCGAGTCGTAATCATCTTCAATCACCACTGCATCATGACGGGTAGCGTACTCCAGCAACTGCGTGCGCCGCGCCTTGCTCATGGTCACACCGGTCGGTACCTGGTGGCCTGGCGTCACATAATAGTAGTCACAGGGCGTTTCATTGAGTACCAACCCTTCGCTGTCTACCGGGTGCGGCACAATCTGCGTATTGCTTAATAAAAAGGTGTTAATGGCTTCGCGAAAGCTGGGGTTTTCCACCGCCACGCGGGTTTCTTCAGACATCAGCAGGCGCGTCAGCAGGTAGAGCGCGTTTTGCGAGCCAAGGGTAATCAGAATTTCATCCGGCGCGGCGACAATGCCGCGTTTGGGTAACACGCGTGTGCGGATCTGCTCAACCAGCATTGGCACATCCTGGTCGATATGGTCAATCACCCAGGCCGGATCGCGCACGCCGCCGTGCAGCCAGTTCGCCGCTGCGCGCCAGGTAGCAAGGGGAAACTGCTGGGTATTGGGCTGGCCGTAGATAAACGGGTAGCGGTAGTGCATCCAGCCAGCAGGTTTGAGAATCGATTCCTGCTGACTGGGGGTAATTTTCAGGCGATCGCCCCATCGTGGTGCATCGCCCTCGCATTCGGGTGCAGCCACGACATTCTGCCCACTCGCCAGACCCGCAGAGTAATAATCCGGATGCAGGTAGTAACCACTGCGCGGGCGGCTGACCAGATAGCCTTCATTGACCAGACTTTCAAACACCAGCGCCGTGGTATTGCGAGAGACGCCAAGCTGGCTGGCGAGCTGGCGGCACGAAGGGAGATGGGTATCAGCCGGGAAAATACCACTCAGAATGGCATTGACCAGCGATTCGCGAACTTGCTCCTGAAGTCCACGCCGGGCGTCAAAATTTACATTCAGTAGATGGCGAATCATGCTGCACTCCTCTCGATATATCTTCTACATGAGTTGAGCAAGTTTCATACCAGTTTCCGACAAACTGACACATACGCTTACAGGAACTGGCTCTATTCAGAAGCGACTTTGCCTCCCTATTGTAAAAACGCAGTCATAAAACGTCGGGCGAATTTCTGTTTCGGCATATATCTTGCAAAGCTTCCGGCACCCCTGGAATGTACCGGTCTGGCAAATTAAATAAGGGTGGAGAGATGAAAAAAGTATTCGGCAAATATTGTCTTGCAGCCATGATCTCTTTGGCATTTTCATTACACGTAGTGGCAGCGGATTTACCTGAAATTGAAAAATCCGGCACGATGAAAGTCGCGACCGAAGATGATTATGCGCCGTTTAACTTTATGAGTAACGGCCAGACGGATGGTTTTAACAAGGATATGCTTGAAGAGCTGCGTAAATACGCAAAATTCAATATCAACCAAAGTATTTTGCCGTGGACTGGCTTACTTGCTGCGGTATCTACCGGCCAATATGATATGGCCCTCACTGGCGCGGTAATTACCGATGAACGCCTCAACGTATTTAACTTCACCCCGCCGTGGGCATCAGCACAACACTATTTTGTGAAACGCGCAGATGACAAAACGTTAAATACCATTGCCGATCTCAGCGGTAAGAAAGTCGGTGTTCAGGCAGGCAGCGCACTATTGGCGCGTTTGCCGGAACTGAAAGCGATGCTGGAAAAAGTGGGCGGCAAACTTGGCCCGGTCGTTGAGTATCAATCCTACCCGGAAGCCTATGCGGACCTGGCGAACAAACGCGTCGATTATGTCATCAACGTGGTGATTTCAGTAAACGACCTGGTGAAATCTAAGCCGAAAGTGTTCGCTAAAGGGTTGGCGGTTTCTGGCCCAGGTTATATGGCCTGGCCAATCCCGAAAAACTCGCCGGAACTGTTGAAGTTCATGACCGGGTTTATGAACCATCTGACCGAAACCGGCAAGTTGGCGGAGTTGCAGAAGAAATGGTTCGGTGAGACCTACGAACTGCCGAAAGAACCGATCACCAGCGCCGATCAGTTCCACAAGTTAGCCGGTCTGTAAGTGTAACGCGGCGGGAAACCGCCGCACGTTTTGAAAGGAGGGAACATGGACTTAATCTCGTGGCAGTTATTGATTGAAGGCGCATGGACGACCCTCTGGATCTCTTGCGTGGCGATTGCTTTCGGCGTGGTGATAGGTCTGGTGATTGCCTTTATCCGCATGATGAAGATCCCGGTTATTGATCAGTTGCTGGTGGTTTACATCAGCCTAGCTCGCGCGACGCCGCTGGTGACGCTGGTGCTGTTTCTGTTTTTATCGCTGCCTACGCTCGGTATTAATCTTGATAAAACGCCTGCCGCTATTTTGGCGCTGACGCTGAATACCTCGGCATTTAACGCCGAAATCTGGCGCAACGCATTTCGTAATTTCCCGCGTGAGCAACGGGAAGCGGCGGAGTCGGTCGGCATGCGGCGCTGGACCTATTTCCGGCAAATCATGCTGCCGCAGATGTGGATTGAAAGCCTGCCTGCGCTGGTCAATGAGATGTCGTTCCTGATTAAAGGCAGCCCGGCAATCGCGATCATCGGCGTGGTGGATTTAACCCGTGTAACCAATCGTATTTCCTCGGTGACCTATGAACCTCTATCGCCGATCCTGGCAGCCGGGTTGTTATACGTCATTATTATCGGTCTGCTGTTAAAGTTGCAGGGCGCAGCCGAACGTAAAGCGAAGCGCCTGGCGCGATAAGAGGCGGAGGAGATATGAATCAGTGGGGAATTATTTGGGCAGCGCGTGAGAGTTTTTTTAACGGGCTGCTGGCAACGCTGGAACTGTTTATTATTGCTGCCGTTGTCGGGTTGTTTATTGGTATTACGCTGTGCTATGTCATGGAGTATCAGTATCGCGTTATTAATCGTCTGATCATCGCTTTTGTTAGCCTGATGCGCGCTGTGCCATTTTTAATTCTGGCTTATCTGCTGTATTACGGACTACCGCAAATTGGTATCAGTATGGAAGCCTGGACCGCCGGTCTTCTGGCGCTGGTGATTTATCATGGCGCTTATTTCTTCGAGATATTACGCAGCCAGCGACGGATATTTTCCGCCGGGTATATTGAGGCCGCACAGTCACAGGGCTTTTCACGCTATAAAACCTTTCGCCGTATTATTCTGCCAAATATATTTTCGTCGTCGCTGCCGTTAATGGGCAACCAGCTTATTATTTGCCTGAAAGATACCGCGTTTCTGTGCATTATTACTGTGCAGGAGATTACCGCCGCTGCGAATAGTGTGCAGTCAACTTACTTTATTCCGTTTAACGCCTTTATTGTCGCCATAGCGCTCTACTGGGGGATCAGCATTCTACTGGAGTTGTTGATTAAGCGGCTAAGTCATTATGGAGCCAAAAGAGGAATGAGCCATGCCTGAAGCAAGTGCGGTTAGCATCAAAAACCTGTCCAAACAGTTTGATAACGTTGAAGTGTTGCGGGATATCAATCTGACGGTGGAGAAAGGATCTGTGGTGAGCATTCTGGGTTCGTCCGGCTCCGGTAAGTCGACGCTGCTGCGCTGCATGAACTGGCTGGAGCAGCCGGATCGCGGCGAAGTGCGTATCAGTGGACAGCGTATTGGGGTGGATGAGAAGACGGGCAAAGCGATGTCGCACAAAGATCTCTCCCATATCCGTGAGCGGGTAGGGATGGTGTTTCAGAGTTTCAACCTGTGGCCGCATTTGACAGTGCTGCAAAACGTCACCGAAGCGCTGGTGCATGTGAAAGGCATGAAGCGCGACGCGGCGAATGATATTGCCCGCCGTCAGTTGGAAAAAGTGGGCATGAGCCACAAGGCCGATGTCTACCCGATCACCCTTTCCGGCGGGCAAAAACAGCGCGTGGCGATCGCCCGATCGCTGGCGATGTCGCCGGAAGTGATCCTCTTCGATGAACCAACTTCGGCGCTGGATCCGGAGCTGGTGAATGAGGTGCTGGGGGTGATGAAATCTCTTGCGGCAGAAGGCTATACGATGGTGGTAGTGACCCATGAGATGGACTTCGCCCGCCAGGTGTCGGATGAAGTCGTGTTTCTGGAGAAGGGCTTGTTGATCGAGAAAGCACCGCCGGAGAAGTTTTTCACCAATCCGGATTCGGACAGGGTGAGGAAGTTTTTGCAGTCGAGCCGGTGAGAGGGAGTTTTGGTCTGAGGAATAGTTCCGTTCACATATGTTGACGTCAAGGTGGCTACCGAACGTCTGGTGAACGGAACTATTCCTCAGAACCTCAGAACCAAACAATCCCTTAATGCTGAATATTTTCCCGCGAAAAATTAACCGTCACCGGCGCGCTAAAAAAAGTCTCATGCAGCGCCACCTGATTTCGCCCACGCTTTTTCGCGTTATACAGTGCGCCGTCTGCTTCGCTGTACAGCGTTTCGAAGCTGCTCTCTTTAACACCGAGGCTGACGCCGAAACTGGCGGTGACCAGTTGCTGCGGCAACACTTCCAGCGGCGAAGCATTCAGCGAGGCGTGAATATAGCTGGCGGTAATCATTGCTTCCTCCACACGGGCGTTCGGCAGCACAATAGTAAATTCCTCGCCGCCGACGCGGCCGATGGCGACGTTCTCCGGCACGGCGTGACGTACGCGTGACACCAGCGCGCAAATCACCCGATCGCCGGTCGGATGACCATATTCGTCGTTAATACGTTTGAAGTGATCAATATCCAGCAGGATCAGCGCCACATCGCCTTTCAGCAGGCCGCTGTTTATCTGGTTGATGATTGCGCTGCGGTTAAACACATCGGTCAACGGATCGTGCGTCGCTTCATATTCCAGGCGCGCAGCAAGCTGCTGGAGTTGCTCGTTCATTCTCGTCAGTTCGCGCTCGGCGCGGTCGCTGCGGGAGATCAGACGATACGATTCGCGGATCAGACGCTGGTAGTGTCTGGATACGGCCCACAGTTTTTCGCGGCAGACCTCCGCAGGAAGTTGCGCATCGGCAGCCGCCAGCCGGGCTTCTTCGAGTACGGAATATTCCTCCCTGAAGAGCTCATTAATATCTAGCATGCGGTGATGTCCGGGATAAGAAACATAACCAGTGACGGGAAGTCGATACGCAGTTCCTGACCAAACTCTTCGGAGATGTCATCTTCCGGGTCGTAGTACCAGTGCAGCTCGCACGGTGCACCGCCTCTCGCGTGGTTATTCAGGATCTCAAATAGCGTAAACAACAGCTTGGTGCTTGAACTGTTGAAATAGCTGAGCGCGACGTGTAATTGCAGCGGTGCGCTGGTCTGTTGCCCGCTTTGCAGCCAGCCCTCCAGCGCATCCAGCAACGGGCGGAAGAACGCGGCGGCATTCTCCGGGTAGGCTTCGCCTTTCAGTTGCAGCTTTTGCGCGGCAAAATCAAATTTCACCTCCGGCGTGGCGGCGGTGGCGGACAATTCAATAGCAGGCGTCAATGTCATATCAGTCATGGCAAAACGTTGCCTTTAAGTGAAAGGCGGAAAGGGAGCTTGCCGCCAGTGGATGAATGCGATACTCCAGCGGAACGCTGGTATCGCGCGCCATGGTCAACAAACCGATATTGGCCCCTTTGCTGGTTGCCGGCGCTTCGTTTTTCAGCCCCTGCTTCCAGGCATCGCGGATCTCTGCCTGCGACATGCCGCGCAAGACTTCAAGGTTCGTTTGCAACAGAGTGGAGGCTTCCGGCCCCACCAGGTTTGCTGTTTCCAGGTAGTAATTGGTCTGATCCATATGAAAACAGACCGAACCAAAGCGCAGTTCGTGCTCAATGGTCGATAAAAACCGATCGTCGGCGGAGTAGCGCACAATGTTTTGCCCCATCTCGATAAATGCCGAGAAGAGTTTGCGGCGCGTCACGGCGGAGGATTCATGTTTATCCAGCCAGGCGCGGATCACTTCACCAAGCGAAACAATATGTTGCTGGGAAAAATAGCCGGTATAGAAAAGCTCAACGGCGTTTTGTCGTTGCAGCGTAAAAAGGGGTAACAGGACAGGGTCTTTGACCTGCAGGTCGTTTATTTGCATACATTTATCTACCAACGAAAACCAAACCATGTCATGTCATCGCGCGACGTTTGCTGCCCCTGCCACGCTTTCAGCTCCGCCAGCAGGGCTTCGGAAAGCGCAGGTAGCGGTAGCGCGCGGTGCTGCGTCAACAATGACTGAATACGTTTCTTTCCAAACATCACGTTACGCGGGCCACCGGGCTGATCGGTCACGCCATCGGAAACCAGCAACAGCGTGTCGCCACGGCGCAGCGGTGCCTGATAACGTTGCCACTGGTAATCTACCGGCGTATCGGTATAACCCACGCCTTTGCGGCAACTCTCCAGTACCACGCTCTGCTGAGCTTCTGCGCCCAGCAGAAACGCGTGCATACGGGCGCTGGCCCAGCACATCTGTTCATTTTCCGTATCGACAAACAGGGCGATGGCGTCGCAACCATCATTTGACTGGCTGCTGTCTGCTGATGGATGCACCTGGCTGAGCGTCTGTTTTATATGTTGATTGATATGGCTCAGCAGTAGCTCCGGTGCGTCAACTGGCGCCAGCGTCAGCGCTTTTTCCAGCGCTGAGGCGAAAATAAAGGTCATAAAAGCGCCCGGTACGCCGTGTCCGGTGCAGTCGGCCAGCACCATTAACCAGCCATTCTCCGCGCGCTGAAAAGCATAAATATCACCGCCGACACAGTCGCGCGGATACCAGTGCAGGCACCAGTCGTTGAGGGTTTTGTCAATGGTAGTGCGTGATCGGCTGAGCATGGATTCCTGAATTATTCGTGCATATTCAATGCTTTGCATGATTTGTAGATGCTGTTTGGCCTGCAAATCGGAAACGGTACGAATCAGATCGATGCCGAGGCCAATGCCGACATATTGCCCCTCTTCAGTGAGGATAAAACCTTCGGTCACGGCTTTGTCGCCAGTTTCAATGACCCGCCCGGAGAGATATTCGAGCCCCGCATTGGCATCGACAATCAGCGGGTTTTTATCCATAAACGCGATGCAACTCTTCTGATCGTACAGCTCGTGGAAAAAAGGGCGGCTCATCTGCGAGAGAAAAATATGTCGGTTAATCATGCCAATAGGTCGGTTATTTTCCAGCACCGGCAGACCGATCAACGATTTGTGTTCGTTGAACAGCGACATTACCTGCAGGTTATTGGCATCTGGTGTCACATGTGGGACGGCGAGACGCAAAATGCCTGCGTTAAGCTGCCGAGAAGAGAGCGGTATGTCCATCATCCATGCAAAACCCCCGTATTAAGAATAATCCTAGGTTATGGGGCGTTTGTGACGGTTTGATTTCAATTAAGTAACTCGATGAATAACGGAAGATTATTGCTACTTAAGTGAAATATTGGCGGTAAGAGAAGTAAGTTGCGTAGACAAAAAAAAGCCCGCTCTAGATAGGCGGGCAAAAATACTGGAAGCAATGTGAGCAATGTCGTACCAAATACCTGAGTGATTAACTCAACCATTCGGTAATGAGAATAATAATCTTTATCATTTTAGTAATCAACCCTAAAAAGGTGCACTTAGCGTGGTTTATTTCCGTTTTCTCGGTGGCTCCCTGGCAGCTTCATCAGACAGACCAGTATCGCGGATGCCGCCTGGCGGCATGGAGGCGTCAGCAGATGGTGAACGGAGTGGATTCAGGGCGCTACCTCCACCATGTCCTTGACGTCACCGCAGACTGACCGACAAACCGGGTCAGTGAACTGCTGTCATGGCGGGTCGCACTGCCTGCCGACTACCCCGACCTCATCAATACGCTTCACACTGTACGCTTACCGATGGTGCTGAAGGCCGGATATATATCCGTATGACTAACCAACATCCACTTGTGGTTTGCTGCTGCATTTGCGAATCATGCGCAGCACCGGTGGGATCACAATCACTAGAGCCGCCATAATCAGCAGCACTTTCGCCACGCCGCTGGCCCACAGAATATCCATATTACCGTTACTGATCGACAGTGCCCGGCGCAAGTTTTGCTCCAGCATTTCCCCGAGTACAAAACCGAGAATCAATGGCGACATTGGGAAGTGCATTTTACGCAGAATATAGCCCAGTACGCCGAGGGCGATCATCAACACCAGATCGAAAGTGGTGCTGTGCACGGCATATACGCCTACCGCGGAAACTGCCGCAATGGCCGGTACCAAAAACCACAGCGGAATGGTCAGCATACGTGTAAACAGGCCGATCAGCGGGATATTCATGACCAGCAGCATTACGTTAGCAATCAGCAGCGCCGCAATCAGTCCCCAAACAATATCCGGCTGTTCGGTGAACATTGCTGGACCTGGCGTGATGTTGTACAGAGTCAGTGCCCCCATCATCACCGCCGTTGTTCCGGAACCTGGCACGCCAAGCGTTAGCATCGGAATAAAAGAGCTACAGGCTGAGGCATTGTTAGCGGCCTCTGGTGCCGCCACACCACGAATATTGCCCTTACCGAAGCTGTCGCTGTTGCCGCTGAGTTTTTTCTCGGTCATGTAGGTGATAGCGCTGGCAATGGTAGCGCCAGCACCGGGCAGGACACCGACGAAAAAGCCAACCACCGATGAACGCAGGATTGCGCCCACGCACTGCGCGCCTTCTTTGGCGTTGAAAAGCATGCGGCCCGTTTTACGCACCAGCGTCTGGCCACTGCTGGTATGTTCCAGCATTAACAGTATTTCAGAGACAGAGAACAGCCCAATCACTACCACGATAAACTGCACACAGTCGGAGAGATGGACGCTGTCAAAGGTAAAGCGATAAACCCCGGTATTGGCGTCTACACCGACGGTCGCAAGGCCGAGACCGATCAGCGCTGCCAGAAATGATTTCAGCGGATTTTGTGCCATCATGCTGCCAAGGCAGGCAATGGCGAAGACCATTAAGGCAAAGTATTCAGCCGGGCCGAAGGCCAGCGACCATTGGGCTAACGCAGGGGCGAACAGAATGATGCCGCCGATAGCAATAAGCGAACCAAAGAAAGAGCTGACCGCCGAGATAGAAAGTGCTACGCCGCCGCGGCCTTGCTGCGCCATCGGGTAGCCATCCAGCGCGGTCATAATCGCCGCCGCATCGCCGGGAACATTCAGCAGAATAGAGGAGATACGCCCACCGTATTCACAACCAATGTAGACCGTAGCTAATAGGATCAGCGCAGATTCTGCGGGCAGATGCAAAGCGAAGGCCAGCGGCAGCAGGATCGCCACTCCGTTGATGGGCCCAAGGCCAGGCAACAGCCCGACAATGGTACCGACAAAACAGCCAATCAGGGCGATGACCAGGTTTTCCGGCGTCATTGCCACCGCGAAACCCTGAGAAAGATAAATCCAGGTATCCATCGTTTCTCCGTTAACCCAGCAAGGTACCGAGCGGTAAGGTGACGTCAAGCAGTCGGTCAAAGGCATACCACAATAGAATGCCGAGCACCGCGCCGGAAATACCCGCAGCCGGAATGGTTGCGCCGAACAACATGCCAATCACCACGGTGAGAATGGCGGTGGCGATGGGAAAACCGAGCCATTCGAAACCCCATGCGTACATTAATAGAACAATCACCATCGCGAGCAGTTTTTGCAGCACGTGGCGGCGCGGCCAACTAATGGTGTCGGGATGGCGCAGCAACAGTGCCACAGCGCATACCAGCATCAGGCTGATAATGCCAAGCGGAAAGGGACGTGGCCCAACTGGCTCATAGCTGTATTCGCTGGTGATTTGCCAGGCCACGAATAGTCCGGCTATACAGAGCAACAACCAGATACCTGCAAAAATACGATCGCTCATCATCTTTGTCTCTGCGCTTATTTCGCCAGACCAAAGGCTTTCGCCTGCTCACGATAATCTGTGACTTGCTTCTTCACGTACTCATCGAGTTGCTTCCCGCTCATGTTGAACTCAAACAGGCCGCGCATATTGCGCTGCTTTTTAAACTCATCGGTCTGCTGGAGTTTGTTAAAGGCATCAACCCACCATTGATACTCGGCGTCGCTGACTTTTGGTCCAACGTAGAAGCCACGAATGATGGGCCACACAAGGTCATAACCCTGTTCTTTGGCGGTTGGCACGTTGGCTAGCTGGCCCGGCAGACGTTCATCAGAGAACACTGCAAGCACGCGGATTTTGTCGCCGCTGAGATACGGCATCATCTCACTGAGATCGCCGGACACTACCTGCACGTGATTACCCATCAGCGCGGTGATCGGTTCACCGCCACCCTCAAAGGCCACATAGCGCATCTTGTGGGGATCGACGTTGGCTTTTTGCGCCAGCAGCGCTGACTTCATCCAGTCCTGGCTACCGATGGATGCACCAGCGCCAATAACCACGCTGTTGGGATCTTTCTCCATCGCCGTCAGCAGATCTTTCAGCGTTTTCCACGGTGAGTCCTGGCGTACGGCAATCATGCCATAGTCGGTGCCCACGCTTGCTAGCCAGCGGACATCATCAACGCCATAACGACCAAATTTTCCTTGTGACAGATTCAGCAGCGATCCGCCAGAGAATGCCACTACTGTGCCCGCTTCCGCCGGACGTTGCGCAACGATCGCGTTATAAGCTACGGCACCAACGCCGCCGGGCATGTAGGTTACGCGCATCGGTTTTTCGATTGCGCCGGTTTCCATCATGCTCACCTGAATTAGTTTACAGGTGAGATCGAAACCACCGCCGGGTTTAGCAGGAGCGATACATTCAGTGCGCGACGGTGCTTGTTCCGCCAGAACAGAGGTACTCATCAGTAAAATGCTTGCAGCAAGGGTACGAAGTAACTCTTTTTTCATTGTTTTCCTCACGCCGGATAACCGGATTTTCGGGTACGGAAGAAGATTTTTGTGATTATGTGTGCCGATGTGTAGTAGTTCGGTTGCATGATTGTTAAAACATTAACCTTTCAATTCCCTTTCAACGCGGCAGAAACTTTACAGGATGTGATATGCGTCTCTTATTAGCAGAAGATAATCGTGAGTTAGCTCACTGGCTGGAGAAAGCGCTGGTGCAAAACGGTTTTGCCGTCGACTGCGTTTTTGATGGTCTGGCGGCCGACCATCTTTTGCACAGCGAAACCTACGCGCTGGCGGTGCTGGACATCAACATGCCAGGGCTGGATGGTCTTGAAGTTGTGCAGCGGCTACGCAAGCGTGAGCAGTCGCTCCCTGTTCTGCTGCTGACGGCACGCAGCGCGGTGGCCGATCGGGTGAAGGGATTGAACGTCGGTGCTGATGATTATCTGGCAAAACCGTTTGAAATTGAGGAATTGAATGCCCGGCTTCGGGCCTTGCTACGGCGTAGCGCGGGACTGGTGCAAGGTATACAGCAACTGGGCGAACTGGCATTTCACGATGAAGGTTATTTTCTGTTGCAAGGACAAATGCTGGCGCTTACGCCGCGCGAACAGGCATTGCTGACGGTGCTGATGTACCGTCGATTACGCCCGGTTTCGCGTCAGCAGTTGTTTGAACAGGTCTTCAGTCTAAGCGATGAGGTTAATCCCGAAAGCATTGAGCTGTATATCCATCGCCTGCGTAAAAAGCTACAGGGAAGCGATGTGCGTATCGCCACGCTGCGCGGTCTGGGCTACGTGCTGGAGCGTAGCGATGAAGTGGGCTAAACCCCAGTCGTTATACCTGCAACTGCTGATGTTTCTGGGATTACCGCTCCTCTTGCTGTGGGGGCTGTCGGCGTTTAACAGTTATGTTAGCGCACTGCAGGCGGCGACGCAGGCATATGACCGGACGCTGCTGTCGTCCGCCAGGACCGTTTCTGAGCGGCTGGTCGTGCGCAATAAACAGTTGGAGGTGAATGTGCCATGGGTGGTGTTGGACAGCTTTGAACTGAATATGAATGACAGGCTCTATTACAAGGTAGTCGATCCGGTCGGGAAGGTCATCTCCGGTTATGACGATTTACCTGCGATGCCGTCTGCAACCTCGCGTACGCGGTTTTATCCGGCGCTAGCATGGTTTTATCACACCGAATATCGTGGAGAGGCCATCCGTGTGGTGCGCCTGCTCCAGCCAGTCAACGAGGGCGGAATTGTCGGCATGGCGGAGATTTATGTCGCCGAAACGCTGCAATCGAGACGTTATCTGGCGCAACAACTGCTGTTTTCCTCGTGGATTTCACAAGGGCTGCTGGTGCTGCTCACGCTGGTACTGGTCGGTTGGCTGCTGCGGCGGGTGCTACGCCCAATGCGCCAATTGTCATCGCTGATGGTGCGTCGGGAGCCGGGGCTGCTGACGCCGCTGCCGGAACTGCTGCCGTGGTCGGAAACCCGGCTGTTGATTGTGGCATTCAACCGTTATCTGGACCGACTTCGCGGGCTTATCTCTCGTCAGGAGCGCTTCAGTGCAGATGCTTCCCATCAGCTTAAAACGCCGCTAGCGGTGCTAAAAACCCAGGCTGCCGTGGCTCTCGTCAGTCAGCAACCACAGCAGTGGTATGAGAGTCTGCAAGCCATGAGTACTACGCTGGATAACACCATTCAACTAACGGAAAGGTTGTTACAGCTTTCTGCCGTCAAGCGCAAAGAGCAGGGGGAAAGGCACTTATCGCTCGTTAATATGTTTGAGGTGGTGCAAACCAGCTGTTTTACTCGCCTGACTCAGGCCCGCAGTAAAGCTATCGATCTGGGTTATGAAGGGGAACAGGATGCGCTGTGGATTGAAGGCGATGAAGTCCTGCTCGGCGAACTGTGCGGGAATCTGCTGGATAATGCGCTGAAATATACGCCTGGTCATGGCGTAGTGACTGCCCGGTTGCGGCGAGAAGGGGAGGCCGTCGTGCTGGTGGTTGAGGATAGCGGTCCCGGCATCGATGACCAGATGGTATATCAGGCGCTGCAACCGTTTCATCGCCTTGATAATGTCGGCAATGTCCCAGGTGCTGGAATCGGTCTGGCGCTGGTCAATGATATTGCGCGTCTGCACCGCACGCATCCACAGTTATCACGAAGTGAAACATTAGGCGGGCTAAGCGTTCGACTCCGGTTTTGTGCCATCGGTGTGAAGAACAGGACGATCTGAATCGTCCTGTTCCTGTAATTTAAACGTTACCGTCGCATTGACAGAAATATTAAATGTGTCCTCATATCATTTGAATCTCTTCAGCCCAGCTCAATGAGCCGGGAGACTTTCAGAAGGTGACGTTAACTTTTCCCCAGAATGTTCTTCCGGGTTCGTTTACTGACGTATTGGCGGAATAGCCGAAGCTGCTGTTGCCTGCCAGATTCAGGTGCTCGCTGTAGGCTTTGTCGAACAGGTTGTCGATACCTGCACTGACCTTGATATACTTATTCACTCTATATGCGGCGTTAGCAGAGAAAATGGCGAATCCTGGGCTGCTGTCAAAATCTTTGCCGACAACATTGCCTTCATTAATGGCAATCCGATGCTGGCTGCTGACCAGGCGCAGCAGACCCGTACTGCTCCAGTCACCTTTTTCCCATGTCAGAGCCAGTCGCGCTTCAAGCGGTGGAATTTGCGGCAGCGGTTGATGGTCGTCAGTATTTTTTCCCCATGAATAAGCCAGACTGGCATCCGTTTTCCAGCTATCACTTAATTGATAACTCAGGCCTGCTTCACCACCCATTATCGTGGCATTCACGTTATCCACCTGACTGATGTATGCATTATTAGGATTGTAACGGAAAAGGATAAAATCGTTTACACGACCGATGTAGACTGACATCCAGCTTTCCAGGCGTTTACCTTTGTATTGTGCGCCAATATCAATCTGGGTAGTTTTTTCCGTTTTGACTTTATCAAAAGCATCCGTTGATCCGTCTGGTCCATAGGTTGGAGAGAAAAGCTCCCAATAGTCAGGGAAACGCTCTGTATAGCCGATACCTGCATAAAACATTACCGGCATCTCAGCCAGATTATGTTCGAAGCGTACAAAGCCAGCGGGGAGCGTGTCGGTACGCTCAGAGGAACCGATATCTGTGAAATTATCGACCAGAACCCGGTCAAGGCGTGCACCGCTAACTACTTTACTGAGATCCGTAGCATTCCAGGTAAGTTCACTGAAAAGACCATAATCGTGGAAGCGAGCGTCTTTCATCCATCCGCCTTCACCTTTGCTGCGGTGCGTATTCAACTGTGTATCTGCGCCACTTCTTAGCTCAAAGTCAGACCAGTTCCAGGTTCCCATCATCCGTCCGCCAACGGTGCGTCTGTCGAGCTCCATCGCCATTGGCATCGCCATGCTCATTGAAGAACCCGAATTCATCGAGTCGTGCATACCCCCCGTCATTCCTTTCGCCATACCAGTGTCCGGCGAGCGCAGAGAATAGTTGTCCATAATGTGATCGGCGTAGTTATAATAAACATTGGCCTCAAACTTATTAAACACGTCACTAATGTTAGATTTCTCAAAACGAGCACCGAGGCTTTCACGTTTAAACTGGGACCCATCCATACTGCGCCCGGCATAACGTGCCTCACCGTCGCCTTTCCCGGCAGTCAGTTCCAGCAGCGTATCTTTGTCCGGTGTCCAGCCCAGCGCCACATCACCATTCCACTTATCCCATTTCGAAGGAACACGATCGCCATTGCCATCCTTATAGTCATTGGAACGTGATTTGTTACCAATCAGTCGCAGATACCCGTCTTCACTACCAAGGCTGATATCGGCATTTTCATCCCAGCGGTTGTTGGATGCGGCAAGCAGGCTGGCCGATCCCTGAATACCGGGTTTATCAAAACGCGGCTGCTCTCGATCAAAACGGATAGTTCCAGCCGAATTACCCGGCCCCCAGAGTACGGTTTCAGGCCCTTTTATCAGCGTCAGGAGATCAAAACTCTCTGGAGATATATAGGAGCCTGGCGCATCCATTCGCGCAGGGCATGCACCCAGCATCTCGCCATTATTCGTTAAAAGACGAAGCCGTGAGCCGAACATGCCGCGAAATACAGGATCGCCGTTAGTGCCGCCATTACGAATCTGTGAGAATCCGGGAATGGTTTTCAAATAGTCAGATCCATCACTGGCCGGTACAGGCTGTCGTGGTGTTTTGAGTGAAGTAACAACCTTCAGCGGAGAGGAGACCGGTGCAATGACGATTATGACTGGGTCATCCTGCATTTGCATGTGGTTGTGCTGTTCTTCAGCTACTGCGGTATTAGCCAGTAGTGACATAAGCAACAGAGATGTGAGCGGAGTGCGCACAAAGTGGTGTTTTTTCATTATAAGCCTTACTGTTTTCTGGCATGAGTCAACTTGGCTCATCCGTGGATAAACCAGCATTACGCAAATTTTTTATAAATATTCAGATTGCGGCGAGAGAAACAGCAGGGGGAGCGCGTGCGTGTTGAGAAGCCCAGGTGCGGAAAGCGGGAAGGAAGACAGTACGCGGTACGGGTATGCACTGAACACACAACAGTAGCAGCCATAGCAGAACCGTCAACATAAACAAAACAAATGGCAAATGGATCAGGAGTTGGCAATAGCCGCAGGCTATCTCCTCCATAGGTGACATGGCTTGCCCGGATATCATCCGGTGATCCATACCTGACATCGTTTGGCAAGGTTCTGCCATCATCATACTGTGATGCATATCAGACATGTTCATCGCTGTGACATCATGTTCACAGGCTGTTCGGTGAGAAATCGACTTCGAGATTACTGGCGCAACAAACAGCATGGCAACCGAGAAGAGTGCCAGCCATGCTGCAATATAATTACTGGAAATACGCCGGGACAAAATGTTACCGCTTATCGATTGTTTTGATGCAAGTGTATCTGATTTGGAGTTTAAATGTTACAAATGGTAAGGATAAAGTGCAGGAAAAGGCCAAAATTGCGAAGAGAGTCGCAGTCGTAGCACTTTTTTCTTCGCACAAAAAATATCTGCATTTCTAGTACCTTTTCACAACAGTAAGCCACGCGACGGAGGAGCGTAGTCAATGCCTTCGGCCGCACGGATATCCACCCCATCAGCCAACGATAACTTTGAGCATGAGATAGCGTTCTCATGTGAGAACTGAAGGGATCAATATTTCCATGCCGACCCAACTGAAATCCAGAAGTTGCTTCCTGGCAGTATAAAAAAATAGGTTTAACGCAGGATATTTCCCGCTTTCCAGGCGGACCTCTGACATGAGTTCTTGCCTAAATAAGAAGAATGAGTATAGTTCTCATTCTCTTTAGTGTTTGTTGGCGCGGTACGGCGTTTTTCCGCAAAAACAGTAGGCGTAAACGCTTACAGGGGCACAAAAAAGAAGTGGTGAGCTGCGCCGGGCAAAACTGCCTTCATCAAAAAAGTACGCCTCTGAGCGTAACGCACTGGCCCGCCTGTTGATGACATTAACGGTAAAGGATCTTTCCGATGACGATGAAAACCCCTGCGCTGGTGCTGCTGGCAACCCTGGTACTGGCCGGATGCAGCGCTCGGCACACCACATCGGCACAACCTGCCGCTGAAACGCCAAAAACTGCTGCTGCGGCATTACCGGCGAATGTACTAAAACGCGATCTGGCGAGCGGCTTGTATGAAATGGCGCTCAGCCCACAGGGTGATGCACTGTACGTTTCCAGCGCTGAAGGTTTTAAAGATGTGCAGGGCGGTGTGGTTTACAAACTGGATCCTGCGACGCTGAAAACCCTCGGTTCCACTCATACCGATCTGAAAAACTTCGGTATGACGATCTCCCCGGATGGCAAAACGGTTTACGTTACCCACTCCCTTGATGGCGGCATCAGCGCTATCGACACCCGGAATGGCAAAGTGCTGGCCCGCACGCTGTTCCCGGAACGCAATGAGAAAGGCCTGCCGTACGGTGCGCGTGAAATCCTGCTGCACAACGATGTGCTGTATGTTGGCGCGGTAGCCGATCCGGCGCTGGTGTGGGTGATTGACGCCAGAACGTTGAAAGTGAAAGCACGGATAAAAAATGCCGGAAAATGGGTCACGGGCCTGCACTGGTCTGAGCAAACTCAGCGCCTGTATGTGGCGAATGGCGGCGGCGAAATTCTGGTCGTTAACCCGCACAATAACCGCATTGAACAACGCTGGAAACCGCTCGGCGATAAACCAGCGTTGCTGCTGAACATTGCTGAAGACAGCGAGACCGGCTATTTGTTCGTCACCGACAACTCAAAGGCTAAAACCACGCTGGTGCTGGATATCCACAGCGGCAAGGTACTGAAACAACTCGATCTGGGCGGTTCGCTGGCGGTGAAATTCAACCCGAAACGCCACGAAATCTACCTTACCCAGCGTGAAGCAGGAAAAGTGTTGAGCCTCGATGCCACCAGCCTTGCGGTGAAACAGAGCTGGGATCTGCCGCCGAACCCGAACAGCCTGCTGCTCTCTGCCGACGGCCAGACGCTGTTTGTCACCGTCAAACAGCCATTTAACAAAGATCACTCTACTAACGGGCCGGACAGCGTCGTCCGCATCGCCCTTAATCCGTAATCAACCCTGGCCCGGAAACGGGCCGTTTTTCCATACACTTCGATATGAGTCGATGATGAATAACAGCAAAACGATCCCCCCTTCTTTGCGCAAGACGTTACTTGCGCTGGCCATTGGTACGGCGGCGCAATCAGCACATGCCGCGACGGAAAATGCCAACACCAGCCAAACGAAAGACGACACCATTGTGGTGCAGTCGACCAGCAGCAGCGACTTCAAACCGGGCGGGGATGCGCTGGTTCCGGCATATCTGGATGGTCAAGTCGCGTACGGCGGTCGCCTTGGGATGATGGGCGAACAGAAGGCGATGGATGTGCCGTTTAACGTGATCGGCTACACCTCGAAGTTAGTGCAGGATCAGCAGGCGAAAACCATTGCCGATGTAGTCAGTAATGATGCGGGCGTGCAGGTCGGGCAGGGTTACGGCAACATGGCGGAAACCTACCGTATTCGCGGTTTCGAGCTGGATGGCGACGATATGCTGATGGGCGGTCTGGCCGGTATTGTGCCGCGCCAGGTGGTGGATACCCAGATGCTCGAACGCGTGGAAGTGTTTAAAGGTGCCAATGCTCTGATGAATGGCGCGGCGTCTTCCGGCGTCGGCGGAATGATTAACCTGGAACCGAAACATGCCGATGATACGCCGTTGACGCGCGTTGGCGTCGATTACTCCTCGCGTTCACAGCTTGGTGGTTCGCTGGACGTGGGCCGTCGCTATGGCGATAACAATCAGTTCGGCGTGCGCGTTAACCTGTTGCACCGTGAAGGCGAAGCCACCGTTGAGGATGACAATCGTCGTACTACCGCCGCGTCGATTGGCCTGGATTATCGCAGCGATCGCTTCCGCAGTTCGCTGGATCTTGGCTATCAGAAAAAGACCTTTCACGGTGGCTCGATGGGCGTGAACATCAGTGCCGTGGACTTTGTGCCGCACGTTCCGGATAACACTAAAAACTACAGCCAGCAGTGGGCGTACAGCAATATCGAAAACGAATTTGGCCTGGCGCGCGCGGAATATGATTTGACCGATGTCTGGACGGCATATGCGGCGTTTGGTGGCCAGCACTCTCATGAAGAGGGGATTTACGGCGCGCCGAAAGTGAATGATGAGCAGGGGGATGCGACGATTGGCCGCCTCGATACTAACCGTATCAGCGACTCCTGGAGCGGCATGGCCGGGCTGCGCGGTAACTTTGATACCGGCTTTGTGTCACACAAAGTGAACGTGGGCTATTCGGCCAACATCAAGCAGGACAAGGTGGCGTGGCGTATGTCGGCTGCGGCGGATAACCCGGCAGTGAACATCTACGATAACTCGTCGGTTGCTATGCCCGATTACAGCTACATCGGCGGCAATTACAGTGATCCACTGACCACTGGCCGCACCCGTGCACAGGGTTGGCTGCTGAGCGATACACTGGGCGTTCTGAACGACACCGTGTTGTTCACGGCGGGCGCGCGTTATCAGAAAGTGTGGGTTCACAGCTACAGCAATGCGACGGGCGCAGAAGATGACACCGCTCGCTTTATCCAGGATCGCTGGATGCCGACTTATGGCATCGTTTATAAGCCGTGGGAAGTGGTCTCTTTCTATGCGAACCATACCGAAGCGCTGCAACCGGGCAGCACCGCACCGGAAGGCGCCGCTAACCAGTATCAGACCACCGGGATTGCACACTCGAAACAGAATGAAGTCGGTGTGAAAACGGACTTTGGCCGTGTGGGCGGAACGCTGTCGCTATTTGAAATTAAGAAACCGACCGCCATTCAGAACAGCGATACCAATATCTATGCGCTGAACGGTGAGCAGCGTAACCGCGGCGTTGAGTTGAATCTGTTTGGCGAACCGACGCTGGGTCTGCGCCTGAATGGCAGCGCCACCTGGATTGATGCCGAACTGACCAAAACCGAAGATGGCATTAACCAGGGGAACCGGCCTGTTGGCGTGGCGCGCTTCTACGGCGTGCTGGGCGCGGAATACGACATCAAACCGGTTGAGGGGCTGACGGCAACGGCAAGAATCAACCATACCGGTTCGCAATGTGCGAATAACGCTAATACCAAAAAACTCGATAGCTACACGACGCTGGATCTGGGGGTACGTTACCGTATGAACCTCAATCAGGATAAAAACGAGATGGTCTGGCGTGTCGGCGTGGATAACGTCACCAATGAGAAATACTGGGCCAGCGTCGAAGACAACGGCACTTATATCTATCAGGGGGAAGCGCGGAAGTTGAAAGTCTCCATGAGCTACGACTTCTAAGCATCAATTTCACCGGCGGGTGTCTTGCCCGCCTGTTTCAGGCTATTCAGCACTGCTTTCATGCCGCGATTGACCACTTTGTCCTGACGCATCACCAGCGCTAGTGTGCGCTGCAACGGCGGTTGTAGTGCCTGTACGCGCAACCCCCGTTTATCCTCATCAGCCTGCACGGCGACTTCGGGCACAAGGCTGTAACCGAGACCGGCGCGCACCATACGTTTGATAGCTTCAATGCTGCCAAGCTCCATCACTGGCGTGACGGCAGCGGTTAGCCAGCCGTCTATCAACTGACGGGTACTGCTGCCGGACTCAAAAACAATCAGCGGTAAGGCCTGCAATACCGCAGGCGTAGCATCGGGCAGCGCAGGCGAGCGGCTGGCGCTGATGGTGACAAAGTCTTCGTGAAACAGCGGTGAAATGTCAAGATTGCGTCCGTTCACGGGCAGCGTCACCAGACCAATATCGATACGATTCTCTTCTACTGCACGCACAATATCCGTGGTATTGCCGGTGCGTACACCAACGGTAAGTAACGGAAAGTCTTCGCGCAGTTGTTGCAGTACAGGCGGCAACAGATGAATGCAAGTGGTTGCGCCAGTACCGAGCGTGACGCTGCCGCTTATCTCCTGCTGGTGCTGCGCGACAGACTGCACGGCGGCGCTGACCGCGTTTTCGATTTCTGCACAGTGGGCGAGAAAAGTTTTTCCGGCGGCGGTCGGTCGCAAGCTGCGCCCGGTGCGCTCAATCAGTCGCGTCTGTAGCACCTGCTCAAGCTGGCGGATTTGCAGGCTGACCGCCGGTTGCGAAATACCCAGTACTTCTGCCGCAGCGGTGAAGCTCCCCCGTGCGATTACCAGCTTGTAGGTCGCCAACTGGTCGAGGCTAAATTGCGCCATGGCAAAGTTTTCCTTATCGCGGTTATAAGCGCCGCCCGGTGCCTGTTTTGCCGCGCGGCAGATAACCTGTGCGAAAGCGAGAACAGAGGACGGATGATGGAAATTATTGAGGCAGAAGAACAACATCTGCGCGCGATTACGCAGATATATGCTTACCACGTGACGCAGGGGAACGCCACTTTTGAGACCGAAGCGCCAGATATCGACGAGATGCGAGCAAGGCTTAAGAAAATCCGCCTTGCCGGGCTGCCGTGGTTTGTGGCCGTGCAGGATGGTGAGGTTCGGGGATATTGCTATCTCTCCCGCTACCGTGAGCGCCGCGCTTACCAGTATACGCTGGAGGATTCCATCTACGTTGATAAGACGTTTTGTCGCCAGGGCGCAGGCAAAGCGCTGCTTGCCCGCGCGGTGGCATGGGCCGAAACACAGGGCTATCGGCAACTGATTGCCAACGTCGGCAACAGTGAAAACGAAGGTTCGTTACGGCTACACAGCCGCGCCGGATTTGTGATAATCGGCACGCTCAAAAGTGTGGGTATGAAGCACGGGCGCTGGCTGGATACAGTGCTGATGCAGCGCCCGTTGGGGGAAGGGGATTTCACATTGCCACAGGCCAGTTAAGTGCGGCGCAGCGTGGGTGAAATTCGCCAGCGTATCATTATCGACTCGCTCCAGCCCCTACAGAATGCTGCAAAAAACGGACGAAAATGTCGTCAATGTCAGCCGTTTTATGTAAGTTCTCACAACAATTCGACAGCAGATCGGTTACACTCACAGCACAGAAAAACCACATGGCAGGAGGTTTATATGCTGGAAAAACTGCGTACCCGCGAGGGGAAAAAATTCATCACCGCGGTGGTGATTGTGTTTCTGATTGCCGTCAGCGTGATCTCGAAAGCCGCTTTCGAGGGCGTGGAAGAGCAGTACAATCTGCCGATGGAAACGTGGACCGCCTCGATGTTTATCATCCAGGGCGCCTGGGTGGCGATTTACAGCCTGATGTTTACCATTATTGGCTCGCTGCCTTTTGGCTTTTACTTCCTCGGCCCGAAAGACGACAAAGGCTAACGCTTCTCGCCCTGGCGCGCGTGCCGGGGTGTGGTTTTGCGGTGGATGCCTCGGAAGTGTGCAACCTGGGGCGCAGCGCCAACGTCGTTGCCCGCGTTATTCGGCGACCAGTTCGATGCGGTTGCTGTCCGGATCGAGGATCACCGCTTCATAAAAACCATCGCCAGTCCATCTTGCCGGGCTGGCGAGTTTATTCTGCTGGCGCGCTTTTTCTGCCATCGCATCTACGGTTTCGACGCTGCCAACGGTAATAGCGATATGCGCCCAGCCGACAAACTCCGGGTTTGCTGGCGCATCGGTCAGTTCCGGCAGCGTCATCAGTTCAATCGTCGGACCATCCTTTAGCGAGATAAAGTACGAGGCAAAACCCGTGCGATTTTTACTGACATATTTTTCATTACTGGTGGCGGAAAAAAACTCGCGCCAGAACGTTCGCTGAGCGTCGAGGTTACGCGTCCAGAGCGCGACGTGGGTGATTTTCATTGTTATCTCCTTGAACGGGTGTAGTGGTACGCATTGATAATATGACGGTTCGCGTTGTTTATCCTTCCTCTCTTTCCATTTCTTGCCAGCCCTGACCTGAGATGTTAAAAGGTGCCCCTTCTATAAAACCAGAAAGGGGAAGGACGTGAAAAACGCGTCACAGGAAGCGGGTAAGGTAACCGATGCCGGGCCGGAAAAAGGGCCGACACTACAACGGGGATTAAAAAACCGTCATATTCAGTTAATTGCGCTGGGCGGTGCAATTGGTACCGGGTTGTTCCTTGGTATCGGCCCGGCGATTCAAATGGCCGGGCCAGCCGTGCTGCTGGGTTACGGTATCGCCGGGATTATCGCTTTCCTGATTATGCGCCAGCTTGGTGAAATGGTAGTAGAAGAGCCAGTTTCCGGTTCTTTTTCTCATTTTGCCTATAAATACTGGGGCCCATTTGCCGGTTTCCTTTCTGGCTGGAACTACTGGGCAATGTTTGTGCTGGTGGGCATGGCCGAGCTGACCGCCGCCGGAATTTATATGCAGTACTGGTTCCCGCATGTGCCGACCTGGATTTGGGCTGCTGCGTTTTTTGTCATTATCAACGCCGTCAACCTGGTGAACGTGCGCCTGTATGGCGAAACCGAGTTCTGGTTTGCGCTTATCAAAGTGATTGCCATTATAGGCATGATCGCTTTTGGCCTGTGGATGCTGTTTACTGGCCACGGCGGCGAACGCGCCAGCTTCGATAATCTTTGGCGTTACAACGGTTTTTTCGCGACCGGCTGGCATGGGCTTATTCTTGCACTGGCGGTAATTATGTTCTCTTTCGGCGGTCTGGAGCTGATTGGCATCACCGCCGCCGAAGCCAGCGAGCCGCATACCACCATTCCGAAAGCGGTAAATCAGGTGGTGTACCGCATTTTGCTGTTCTATATCGGTTCGCTGGTGGTGCTGTTGGCGCTTTATCCGTGGATTGATGTCAAAGCCAATAGCAGCCCGTTTGTGATGATTTTCCATGATCTGGACAGCAATCTGGTCGCTTCAGCGCTGAATTTCGTGATTCTGGTGGCTTCGCTGTCGGTATATAACAGCGGAGTTTATTCCAACAGCCGTATGCTGTTTGGCCTCTCTGTGCAGGGTAATGCGCCTGCGTTTCTGACCCATGTCAGCCGTCGCGGCGTGCCGATTAACTCGCTGTTTCTGTCGGCGGCCATCACGTCGCTGGTGGTGTTGGTGAACTATCTGCTGCCGCAAAAAGCGTTCGGTATGCTGATGGCGCTGGTGGTAGCGACACTGTTGCTGAACTGGATCATGATTTCGCTGGCGCACCTGAAGTTTCGCGCCGCGATGCGCCGTAAAGGGCGCGATCCGCAGTTCAAAGCGCTGATCTTCCCTGCGGGCAACTATCTGTGCATCGGTTTTATGCTGATGATCCTCGTGTTGATGTACACCATGGAAGATATGCGCCTGTCAGCCGTACTGCTGCCAGCGTGGGTTGTATTTCTGTTCGTGGCTTTCAAGCTGCTGCGTCGCGCACCTCAGCGCGCGTAATTCTGCTCTCTTCCCGCCGGATCCGGCGGGAATCTACTCAGCTGTCCACGAGCTTGCTGAATTCCTGTGATCACTCTGACGTAATATTTCTCGCGCCATCGCCTGATATTTCGGGCATGATAACGAAAAATATCGTCAGCTTTCCGTGCTAATGCCGATCAGTTAAGGATCAGTTGACCGATCCAGTGGCTGTGTAAGAATCCGGAAACGCTCACTCGTTTCCGGATTTTTTTATGTACATTGGACAGGCCCTTGATTTGGTATCCCGTTACGATTCTCTGCGTAACCCACTGACTTCTCTGGGGGATTACCTCGACCCCGAACTCATCTCTCGTTGCCTTGCCGAATCAGGTACAGTAACGCTACGCAAGCGCCGTCTTCCCCTCGAAATGATGGTCTGGTGTATTGTTGGCATGGCGCTTGAGCGTAAAGAACCTCTTCACCAGATTGTGAATCGCCTGGACATCATGCTGCCGGGCAATCGCCCCTT
>NZ_FMBC01000002.1 GCF_900094795.1 Kosakonia oryziphila | reverse complement strand
TCTTAACCAGCTGCGGCTCAAAGGTGCCGTTACGATCGCGCGGAGTTGCCAGTTCGAAGCTGCCGGTCGGCGCTTTGATGGTCTTCTTACCGGAACCATTTTTACGGTTGGCTTCCACATCCTGAGCCAGATGTGAATCAAGCTCAGCAGCAAGAGCGGCTTCAGTTAACTGTTTGATTAATGGCGTTAAGATACCATCCTTTCCGGTTAATGCCTGACCGGACTGGAGAGCCTTAAGTGCTTTGTCAAAATCGAAGGGCTGGGACATGTGTCATTCCTTTTTGATTGTATATTACTGGAATGACACAGAATTTCTAACACTCCCCCCTAAGATCTGGCGCTCAAAGTACTCTTGGGCTAGTTCGGCAACCTTTAGGGCATTCTTTTCTTCTTCTATCTTTTTGAGTGCCTCAGCTTTGCGTTCCTGCTTTTCTCCTGCAACGTCGTAACCCAGCGCAACACGAGCTGAAAGTTCTTTAGCCGTTTCTCGTGCTTTAGCGAGTGAAAGTTCAGAGTAAGTGCCAATAACCATTGCTCTCTGTTTCCCGACAAACCGGTAGCGGAAGCGCCAGAATGGAATGGCGTAGTTTTTAGGAAAACATAAATACAGGCCATTACCATCCGAACGGCCATCAAATCGTTCCCCAGATCGCACCCATGCTTTGATCTGGATATCCGTTAGTTTCGCCATCACTCGTCCCCAATGAAGTTCTTACTGTGTACATAACTGTATGTGTACATAATATGATTATATACACAACTATGTACACGGTAAACGTGCGCTGTAGTGAGAGTGTGTGAGATTCTATGGAATAAAAAAGCCCGTTATTACACGGGCTTATTGATATGTCTGAGATGTTGTGAGACTTCAAGAGTTCGACTTGGAATTTACTCGATGTTTTGAATCTGCTCGCGCATCTGCTCAATCAACACTTTCAGCTCAATAGCAGAATTGGTGACTTCAGCATTAATCGATTTGGATGCCAGCGTGTTCGACTCACGATTGAACTCCTGCATCATAAAGTCGAGTCGACGACCCACCGCTTCCTTTTTCTTCAGAATGTTATAGGTCTCTTTTACATGCGCTTCGAGCCGATCCAGCTCTTCGGCCACATCGATACGCTGCGCCATTAGCACCAGTTCCTGCTCAAGGCGATTATTCTCCAGTTGTACCTGTGCCTCTTCGAGCTTAGCAACCAGACGCTCGCGCTGCCATTGCAGGATTTCGGGCATATGGGCGCGCACTTTGGCAACTTCGGTACTCACGCCTTCCAGACGCTGCTCAATGAGCGCTTTCAGCGCCTGGCCTTCGGTTTCACGGGCGACGATAAAGTCATCCAGTGCACCGTCAAGCGCAGCGAGAATTTGTGCCGCAATGGCATCCAAATCCTGTTCTTGTGCGGCCATCACGCCAGGCCAGCGCAGGATATCGACCGGATTAATTTCCCCTTCGTCACTCTGCAATTTGACCCAGTTGGCGGAAGATACCAACTGTTTAGCCAGTTTTTCGTTGAGGATCAGTTCCCCTTGTGCGCTGGAATCGGGTTCAAAACGCAGATTGCATTCCACTTTGCCGCGAGTCAGGCGGGTACGAAGACGTTCACGGACAACTGGTTCAAGGCTGCGGAATTGCTCCGGCAGGCGGAAGTAAGTTTCCAGATAACGCTGGTTTACCGAGCGCAGTTCCCAGGAGGCTGAGCCCCATTCACCCTTGATTTCACGCCGGGCGTAGGCGGTCATACTGCGGATCATAGACGTTCCCGTTTTTAAAGAGAGATGTGGGGATTATAGCTTTCGTGGCCTTATCAGGATAGGAATAACCACGGTAAGCCAGTATAATGCGCAGCCACATTCGAATAGCCGGAGAAATCATCATGCGTCCAGCAGGTCGTAGCGCCACTCAGGTGCGTCCCGTCACCCTGACCCGTAACTATACAAAACACGCTGAAGGCTCTGTGCTGGTTGAATTTGGTGATACCAAAGTGCTGTGCACCGCCTCTATTGAAGAAGGCGTACCGCGTTTCCTGAAAGGTCAGGGACAGGGCTGGATCACCGCTGAATATGGCATGCTGCCGCGTTCCACCCATACCCGCAACGCGCGCGAAGCCGCAAAAGGTAAACAGGGCGGTCGCACTATGGAAATCCAGCGCCTGATTGCCCGTGCGCTGCGAGCGGCGGTCGATCTGAACGCGTTGGGTGAATTCACTATTACGCTCGACTGCGACGTGCTCCAGGCCGATGGTGGCACCCGTACCGCTTCTATTACCGGTGCTTGTGTGGCGCTGGCGGATGCACTTAACAAACTGGTTGCGGCAGGGAAACTGAAGACCAATCCGATGAAAGGCATGGTTGCCGCCGTATCCGTGGGTATCGTTAACGGCGAGGCGGTGTGCGATCTTGAGTATGTGGAAGACTCCGCTGCCGGGACCGACATGAACGTGGTGATGACCGAAGATGGCCGCATGATTGAAGTTCAGGGCACAGCGGAAGGCGAACCGTTCTCCCATGAAGAGTTATTGACCCTGCTGGCGCTGGCCAGAGGGGGAATCGAATCGATTATCGCGACGCAGAAAGCGTCGCTGGCGAATTAATGATTAAGGGCGACTTTGAGAGTCGCCTTTTTTTTGCGCGTCATACTTCACACAGCTTCTTTGTTGGCCGCAGGCTCTTGTTGCCTCCACGCTGCTGCGCGAACTATTTTGCGTAATCTGTAAATTGAAAAGTGAGATGAGGAGCGAATCCATGAAAGCGTATCAGCGTCAGTTTATTGAATTTGCGCTTAATAAGCAGGTACTGAAGTTTGGCGAATTCACGCTGAAATCCGGGCGTACAAGTCCCTATTTCTTCAACGCCGGGCTGTTTAATACCGGGCGTGATCTGGCTCTGTTAGGCCGTTTTTACGCCGAAGCGTTGGTGGATTCCGGGATTGATTTCGACCTGCTATTTGGCCCGGCGTATAAAGGTATTCCGATTGCGACGACCACCGCAGTAGCGCTGGCGGAACATCATGAGCGCGATGTGCCGTACTGCTTTAACCGTAAAGAAGCGAAAGATCACGGTGAAGGCGGTAATCTGGTCGGCAGCGCGTTGCAGGGCCGTGTGATGCTGGTAGATGATGTCATCACCGCGGGTACTGCTATCCGCGAATCTATGGAAGTTATCCAGGCCAATGGTGCGACGCTGGCTGGCGTGCTGATTTCGCTGGATCGTCAGGAGCGCGGTCGCGCTGATATCTCCGCGATTCAGGAAGTGGAGCGTGATTACGGCTGCAAAGTGATTTCAATTATCACGCTGAAAGATTTGATTGCCTATCTGGAAGAGAAGCCGGAGATGGCCGATCACCTGGCTGCGGTTCGCGCCTATCGCGAACAGTACGGCGTCTAACCGTAATGCCCGGCAGGAAGCGCTCTGCCGGGCGTGGGTCATAACTGTTTTGTGCCTGGCGTGTTCACATGGAGTGAATAAACCGCAGTGCTGGAGACCATAAACAGGCGAGTTCAGCGGTTTATCATCAAAGCTGTTGGTGTCGGACAGTACCGTAATCGTAGAAAATAGCGTGTGGCGCAACATCAGGTATCTCAACGAATTGCGTTGGGCTTTTTCAGAGATTGCCGGAAAGTGAGAATGCAGCCACAAGGCTGCATAAAGAGAGATTATTGCAGTTGCGCGGCGAGCAGTGGCCAGCGGGCGTCAAAATCGTCGGTTGGGCTGTATTTAAATTCACTGCGCACATAGCGCGACAACATCCCTTCACAAAACGCCAGTAGCTGGCTTGCCAGCAGTGTTTCGTCAGTGGCATAGGCCTCGCCTTCACGCATTTTGCGTTCGCGCAGAACCTGGCGCAACTGCGCTTCAATACGTTCAAATAGCTGGTTAATGCGCCCTTGCAGGCGATCCTGCTCAAACATCAACGCGTGGCCGGTTATAATGCGCGTTAAGCCAGGATTACGCTCACCGAAGCCGAGGATTAGCTGCACAATCAGGCGCAGGCGCATGGTAGTGTCTTTCTCATCCTTTAAAATCAGGTTGATGCGGGTGATCAGGCTATCCTCGATAAACTCTATCAGGCTATCGAACATGCGCGTTTTACTGGGGAAATGACGGTACAGCGCGGCTTCGGATACGCCAACGGAAGCAGCCAGTTTCGCAGTAGTAATACGCTGGCTTCCATCGCTGGATTCCAGCATCAGCGCCAGAGACTGAAGTATTTCCTCGCGGCGATTCCTTTTCGCAGTTTGTTTTTCTGCCATGTTCTAAAATACCCCTGAAAATAAACACTTGTCAGGCGAGCGACCACACGGCGACCACAAACAAGGTGCGTTTGCGGTGATGTTATCGCGTTATTTCGCCGTGTGATGCGTTAAATAGAGCGGTTTACTGACGCCCGGAATGGCCAAAGCCGCCTTCGCCGCGTTCAGTCGCGTCGAACTCTTCCACCAGATTAAATTCTGCCTGAACAACCGGTACAAACACCATTTGCGCGATGCGCTCGCCCGGAACAATAGTGAAGCTGTCCTGGCCGCGGTTCCAGACGGAAACCATTAGCTGCCCCTGATAATCCGAGTCAATCAGACCAACCAGATTACCCAGCACCACGCCATGTTTATGGCCCAGCCCTGAACGCGGCAGAATAACCGCAGCGAGCGACGGATCGGCAATATGGATTGCCAGGCCGGTTGGCAGCAACGTTGTTGCGCCTGGCGCCAGCTCTACGGCGTCGTCGAGACAGGCGCGCAGGTCAAGTCCGGCGGAACCGGAGGTGGCATAAGTCGGTAGCGGAAATTGCTTGCCGACACGCGGGTCCAGAATCTTAACGTCGATTTTTTTCATCATAACGGGTAACGATCTCGTCCAGTAATTGGTGTCCCAGAAGTTCTTTGCGTTCAAGCGGCAGACGTTTGTCGCCCTCCTGCCAGAAAAGATGTAGTGCGTTGTTGTCACTATTAAATCCTTGATCTGATTGCGAAACATCATTAGCACAAATCAGATCAAGGTTTTTGCGGGCGCGCTTCTGCCGGGCATATTCTTCCACATTATTTGTTTCGGCGGCAAATCCCACGACAAAGGGGCGATGGGCAGAAAGTGCGGCAACGCCAGCGACGATATCCGGGTTTTTTACCATTTTTATCGTGATTTCATCGCCTTGTTTTTTAATTTTCTCTTCCGCCACGCTGGTCGCGCGATAATCAGCGACGGCGGCACAGCCGATAAAAATGTGCTGTTGCTGCACGCTATGCTGCACGACCGCTTCCATCTCCAGCGCGGTGGTGACATCTATGCGTTGCACAAGCGCAGGTGTCGGCAGCGTGACCGGGCCTGCAACCAGCGTGACGTTCGCACCGCGGTTGGCGGCGGCGGCGGCAATAGCGAAGCCCATCTTACCGGAACTGAGATTAGTAATATAACGCACCGGATCCAACGGCTCACGAGTCGGGCCGGCGGTAATCATGATGTTCAGATGTTGCAGATCTTTGACAGGCGAAAAATACGCGGCTGCCATATCGACGATCGTTAACGGATCCAGCATGCGGCCAGGGCCAACATCGCCACAGGCCTGGCTGCCGCTGTCCGGCCCCCACAGCAGCAGACCGCGTGAGGCCAGCACCTGCAAATTATGCTGGGTTGCTGCGGCACGATACATTTGCTGGTTCATTGCTGGCACTACCGCGACAGGCGAAGGGGTGGCGAGGCAAATCGTGGAAACCAGGTCGTTGGCCATTCCGGCGGCGATGCGGGCAATCAAATCGGCGGTGGCGGGCGCCAGAATCACCAGATCTGCCCATTTACCGAGTTCTATATGGCCCATTGCTGCTTCGGCAGCGGGATCGAGCAGACTGTCGGAAACTGGATTCCCGGAAACGGCTTGCAGACTCAGCGGGGTAATGAAGGCTTTGGCGCCTTCGGTCATTACCACGCGAACTTCCGCGCCGCGATCACGCAGACGGCGCACCAGTTCAGGCGCTTTATAAGCCGCAATACCGCCGCTTACGCCGAGGACAATTTTTTTACCCGCCAGACTGATCATGATTCTTTCCTGTTGGATTTCACCAGAAGCTGGGCATTTTATCACAATCTTGATGTTGTCGTGCTTTTGCCCGCAGAGCACTTTGCGAGGCGCTACGCAGGCTTTGATATTGGCAGTCGAAGGAAGAAACGTGAAATGGCAACATACATGTGGGATCGGGAGGAGGGAGTATGGATATTGTTTTGACACCCCAGAAGCCGCGCGAAAAGATGATGCAGTATGGCATTGAGACACTATCAGATGTGGAGTTATTAGCGCTTTTTCTGCGCACCGGAACGCGAGGAAAGTGTGTCATAACCCTTGCCCGTGAACTGCTGAAGCAATTTGGTTCACTTTATACTTTGCTCTCTTCCGAGCTGGAAGATTTTCAGGATGTACACGGAATCGGCGTGGCGAAATATGCGCAGTTGAGAGGCATCGGCGAACTGGCACGCCGTTACTATAATGCGCGCCTGCTGGAAGACAGCTCGCTGCTAAGCCCTGATATGACGCGTGAGTTCCTGCAAAGTCAATTAGCGGGGGAAGAGCGCGAGATCTTTATGGTGATCCTGATGGATAACCAGAACCGGATACTGAAACACTGCCGGTTGTTTAGCGGCACCATTAACCATGTTGAAGTGCATCCGCGGGAAATTCTGCGTGAAGCGTTAAAAGTGAATGCAGCCGCAGTGATCCTCGCGCATAATCACCCTTCAGGTAACGCTGAGCCAAGCAAGGCGGATAAGCAAATCACTGAGCGGGTGATAAAATGCTGCCAGTTCATGGACATCCGTGTGCTTGATCACCTGGTTGTTGGTCGCGGAGAGTGCGTTTCGTTTGCAGAACGCGGCTGGATTTAAGCCATTTTAGGCGATCCTCCGGGATCTTTGTCTGTTCGGGACTTGAGCGCACCGCCGACTCAGCGTATACTACGCCACCTTTGAGAATCTCGGGTTTGGCATTTGGGCCTGGCAATCGAGAGTTCACTTAGACACTAAATCCTTCAGGTTGCATCAGGGCGGCAAGAGAGTGAATCCCTGTGAGCGTACATAAGTACGTGAGCTGGATAAGCGAGCGGAGGCAGCCGGAAAGATGACGTGTATACCCTAAATAATTCGAGTTTCAGGAAGGCGGCGACGCAGTGAATCCCCAGGAGCTTACTCCAGTAAGAGACGGGGGTGAGCGAGGAAAGCCAACACACATGCAACTTGAAGTATGACGGGTATAGAACTGCGATGACCGGGCTGTAAAGCCTGACGAGGCGCCGATACCCCATACGAAGCTCGAGCTAATTTGATTTTTGGAGAATAGACATGTCCCGAGTCTGCCAAGTTACTGGCAAGCGTCCGGTGACCGGTAACAACCGTTCCCACGCACTGAACGCGACTAAACGCCGTTTCCTGCCGAACCTGCACTCTCACCGTTTCTGGGTTGAGAGCGAAAAGCGTTTTGTCACCCTGCGTGTATCTGCTAAAGGTATGCGTGTAATTGATAAGAAAGGCATCGACACAGTTCTGTCTGAACTGCGTGCCCGTGGCGAAAAGTACTAAGTACTTAGAGGATATAAATCATGGCTAAAGGTATTCGTGAGAAAATCAAGCTGGTTTCTTCCGCTGGTACTGGTCACTTCTATACCACTACGAAGAACAAACGTACTAAGCCGGAAAAACTGGAACTGAAAAAATTCGATCCAGTTGTCCGTCAGCACGTGCTGTACAAAGAAGCTAAAATCAAATAATTTTAGTTTTCTTGCACAAAAACCCCGCACTGTCGGGGTTTTTGCATTTCTGATAACCCGCAAGCCGGAGATGAGATGCCTGAATTACCCGAAGTAGAAACCAGCCGCCGGGGTATAGAACCACACCTGGTTGGCGAAACCATTCTTCATGCGGTAGTACGCAACGGGCGATTACGCTGGCCGGTTTCTGATGAGATCCACGCCCTGAGCGATAAACCGGTGCTGAGCGTTCAGCGTCGCGCGAAATACCTGCTGCTGGAGCTGCCGGATGGCTGGATCATCATCCATTTGGGTATGTCCGGCAGCTTACGCATCCTTCCTCATGAGCTTCCTGCTGAAAAGCATGACCATGTTGATCTGGTGATGAGCAACGGTAAAGTACTGCGCTACACCGATCCTCGCCGCTTTGGCGCATGGCTGTGGACCAAAGAGCTGGAAGGCCACAATGTGCTGGCACACCTTGGCCCTGAACCGTTAAGCGAAGCCTTTAATGCCGATTATTTGCAGCAAAAGTGCGCAAAGAAAAAAACGGCCATCAAACCCTGGCTGATGGATAACAAGCTGGTGGTCGGCGTAGGAAACATCTACGCCAGCGAATCACTGTTCGCCGCCGGGATCCATCCGGATCGCCTGGCCTCTTCGCTGTCGCGTCAGGAGTGTGAAATTCTGGTGCGGGTGATCAAAGCTGTGCTGTTGCGCTCCATTGAACAGGGCGGAACCACGCTAAAAGATTTTCTGCAAAGCGACGGGAAACCAGGCTATTTTGCGCAGGAGTTACAGGTGTATGGACGGGAAGGGGAACCCTGCCGCGTTTGCGGTACGCCGATTATGGCTGCAAAGCACGCGCAGCGCTCAACGTTTTACTGTCGCCGCTGCCAGAAATAAGCGCGTTTTTTTGCCGGATGGCGGCTCTGGTTTTCAGGTACAGCGGTATTGCCTGGCCTGATAAGCGAAGCGCTATCAGGCACTAAGCTTCTCCAGCAACGCCTTGTGCACGTTTGGCGGCAGGAAGTGAGCGACATCGCCCTGATGGCGCGCCACTTCTTTTACCAGTGATGAAGAGATAAACGACCACTCTTTCGACGGCATCAGAAACACGCTTTCCAGTTCCGGCATCAGATGGCGGTTCATATGTGCCAACTGCATTTCGTATTCGAAATCTGCAACGGCACGCAGACCGCGGATCAGAATATTTGCCTGCTGCGCGCGGGCAAAGTTCGCCATCAAATCACTGAACCCCACCACCGTAACGTTTGGCAAATGCGCCGTCGCTGATTGTGCCAGCGCCACGCGCTCATCAAGGCTGAACATGGGATTCTTGCCGGGACTGGCGGCGATAGCCAGCACGACCTCGGTAAACATGGCTGCGGCGCGGGTCACGATATCAATGTGGCCATTGGTGATCGGATCGAAAGTACCGGGATAAATCGCTTTTGTACTCATCGCTTATTCTTTCTCTGAATAACCGTGGTTCAGCGCCCACAGCTCGGTGTATTTATTAAACGTATATTGTGCATTAACCACCGCCAGCAACCAGCCTTGTTTGCCGTCGAGCACGCCGCCACGCAGCAGCAATGTTTTTGTGAATGCGCCCAAAGTATGAGCGAAAATCCCCGGTAGTGAGGTTTTTTTACCGCGCTGATGGCGTTCCTGCGCCCACGCCGTGGCGTAATTGAGCTGCTTGCACTGGAAGCTGGCGAAATCACGGCAGGTCAGGTGCAGTAAATCACCGCTCAGGGCGATGGTCTGCGCCTGCGGCGCATCGAGTGACTCATGAACGCGGTTATCGTTGTACTGGTAACGTTCGCGTTCGTACAGGCGCGTGACGCGATCCGGATACCAGCCGCTATGGCGCATAAAACGCCCGAGAAAGTAATTGCGACGAGCAATGCTGTAAACTGCACCGGGCTGCGGCGCAGCCAGCGCCTGGCGCAGTTGTTCTGCCAGCTCAGGGGTTACGCGCTCGTCGGTATCAATCATCAGGATATAGTCGCCACTGGCATAACGCTGGGCAATTTGACGCTGAATGCCATAGCCCTGCCAGTCGGTATGGCTGAAGACTTTAGCACCGGCGCGGCTGGCAATGCCGGGTGTGTCGTCGCGGCTGCCGGAATCCAGCAGCACGATTTCATCCGCCCAGGCCACGGACGCAAGGCAATCTGGCAGTAGATCCGCCGCATCTTTGGCGATCATCACCACCGACAAACGTCTGGACATTAATGGCTCCGCTGAGGCAAATACGGTTGCAGGAGTTGCAGCAGACGCGTCAGCGCGCCCTGGTTCTGGTGCAGAACCTCAACGGCATGACGACCGCACCACAAGCGGTAGTCTTCATCCGTTAGCAGTGTGGAAACTTCTTTCACCAACGAATCCGCATCGGTCACCGTGATCAACCCTTCCGCTTCTTGCAAACGTGCACAAATATCTTTGAAGTTAAAGGTATGTGGCCCCATCAACACCGGAATGGCATGGGCAGCGGGTTCCAGAGGATTATGACCGCCGCGCTCAACCAGGCTGCCGCCGACGAAAGCAAGATCGGCAATACCGTACAGCAGCATCAGTTCGCCCATGGTATCGCCAATAACCACCTGGGTGCTGCCGGATGGGATCTCGCCTGAGCTGCGCAGGGTGTAGCTGAACCCGGCTTTTTGCGTCATGTTGCGCGCATCCGGGAAACGCTCAGGATGGCGAGGAACAAGGATCAGCAGCAAATCGGGGAATGTTTCCAGCAGCTTGCGGTGCGCCTGTAAAATGATGGCTTCTTCACCTTCGTGCGTACTGGTCGCAATCCATACTTTACGGCGCGGTGCCCACTGGCGGCGTAGTGTCACGGCGCGAGCGGCAAGCTCCGGCGTAACAGAAATATCGAACTTCAGGCTACCGGTAACGCTCAACTGGTTGCGTTTTAGCCCAAGTTGCAGGAAACGGTCGCCATCTTCCTGGTTTTGTGCGGCAATCAAGGTGATTTTGCTGAGTAAACGACGCATCGCTTTGCCCAACCGGGCATAGCCTTTTGCCGAGCGCCCGGAAAGGCGCGCGTTAGCAATCACCAGCGGAATTTGCCGGGCATGAAGGGCAGAAATCATATTTGGCCATAGCTCGGTTTCCATAACGATCACCAGCTTCGGGCGTACGGTATTCAGGAAACGGTTCATGGCGCACGGCAAATCGTAGGGCAAATAAACGTGATGAACGTCTTTACCAAACGCGGACATCACGCGTTCCGAGCCGGTTGGCGTCATGGTGGTGACGGTGATCGGTAATGCAGGGTAGCGATGACGCAGCGCGCGCACCAGCGGGATGGCCGCCAGAGTTTCGCCTACGGAGACGGAATGCAACAAAATACCGTCCGGCTTCACTTTGTTACGACAAAATCCATAGCGTTCAGCCCAGCGCTTACGATAAGCAGGGGCTTTGCGGCTGCGAAGTAATAATCGCAACCACACCAGAGGCTGTATTAAGTAAAGCAGGGTGGTATACAACAATTCCAAGCGACTATCCGTTTTTTTAAGATTCGGCGGGCAAATTCTAAGCATTTAGGACAGCTAAAGCTATACCTTATGCCAGATACCTTTTGAGACGGAAGTAGCGGCGGCCAAGGCGCCAGCGCAAACGTGGACTTTTTGCACTTTTCCAGATGAGTTTCCAGATGCCTTTCTCGAAAAACTCGCGAATGATCATCGCCTTCTTGCTTGCATCCTTCATGTTATCAAAGGTATGGATGATGCCGAGCCCTTCTTTGGCTATCTGCCAGTAACATGCCGGTATATTTTTAACTTTATCCGCATAGCGCTGGTTAATTGCGTCCAGCATTTGCAGGATTTTCATGTAGTGGCGCGCTGAGCGAATCAGCGTGTCGTCAGTGTCCGGCATGTGCGAAACAGACGCTGAGTGGATGTAGTAATCGTAAAATTGTTCACTGGTATATTGCACGCGCCCGGCAGCGAGCAGGACTTCCGTTGTCCAGGGAATATCCTGGTGGCGAAGACCCGGTTCGAAATGAAAGTTATGCTGACGGATGAAATCGTGGCGATATATATTCAGCCAGGTGACATGCAGGAATTTACGCGAATCCAGGGCTTGTTTAAGCCATGCCGGGCCGGTCATAACACCCGTTGACTGTAACTTTTCAGGCGGAAAAATCGGACGGGTGGGTTTTTTGTCATTTTCCCAGACATAATTACCGTTACAGGTCGCAACATCCAGATTTCCCGTATTGGCCATATCAAGCAGGCGCTGATACATACCGGGTTTGAAAACGTCATCAATATCCGGAAAAGAGAGGTATTTTCCCTTTGCACAGGCCAGCCCGGAATTACGGGCAACCGAAACACCCTGATTTTCTTGTTCAATAACCAGCAGTTGCGGTAGTCGATCGCGCCATTGATCCACGATCTGCATCGATCTATCCGTGGAACCATCATTGACAATGATTACTTCCATGCTGTCTATTTTTTGCGCAACGAGGCAAGTGAAAAACTGGTCGAGGAACGCTTCGCCGTTATAGACGGCAACCACCACGCTTAACATAGGCGCTGAAATTTGCATAAGGAACCTGATTACTTATTATTTTCCGCCAGCGCAAGATACTGCTGGCAAATCGCATTGATACCGTAGGATGAAATAATCTCGCCATCTATTCCCTGGGAATTATTGGCATACACATCGGATAATGTTTTTGCCAGTGACTCGTCGCTCAGGCCGCTAAGGCCGCGAGCAAGTGGCCCCGTCAAAATCTCCGCTGGCCCACCTGGGCAGTTAGTGCTAACCGGTGGCGTCTGGCAGATAATCGCCTCGACCAGAACATTACCAAATCCTTCGCAGTCCGAGCTTAGCACTAAGAGGCGTGCGCCTTTGATCCAGGAATAGGGATTAGCGACAAATGGATGAAACACAACCCTGTCAGCGATTCCAAGACTTTCTGCAAGCGCCTTTAACTGGGCGATTTTTGCCTCTGAGCCGTTACCCATCATCACTAAAGGCACCTCGATTTTGCTAAGCGCATAAGCGCGCAGCAAGCGGTCGTGCCTTTTCTGTTCGTGGAAGCGTCCAACGTGAATCAGGTAGTCCTGCCCCTGCATTTCAAATGGCTGCCTGGCCAGGTCCTGTATAGCCTCGACATCGAAGGGGTTATGGATAACCGCGCTACGACGCAGAGGGATTGCCAGCGTGTCGGAAAGATCGTGCAGCACGGCTGACGAGACGGCCACTATATTGCGGTTTTTGTAGATGTGCCGCATCTTCATATGCTTAAACCAGCGGGAAAAACCACGGCGGTGGCAAAGATAGGAAAATGAGAACATGCCGTGAATACAAAACCAGACTTTGTCGCGATCAAGCGCGTGGCTGTGGGCGACAATACGGTCGGTTTTATGCAGATGGGAAAAAACAATATCAAACTTTCCGCTACGTTCTGCGGTAATAATCGCTTCATCTAACAGCTTTGCCCGACGCGGGATCTCTGTAAGCTTGCGCCAGGGTTTTTCGCATTTGTCCTGAATTACCTGGAAATCCACACCTTCAGGAATGGGGTAATCGCACTCTTTACGCAGTGAGAAAAGAGAGACCTGGTGTCCCATTTGCACTAATCCGCTGGAGAGAGTGAGAACAGTTTTTTCTGCACCTCCACCGGGTAAGCCATCAATAATCATCAGGATACGCATATTAATCCAGAATATTTTGATAAAGCGAAATTAGCTGGTTTGACAGCTTGCTTGGGGTTGAGTCCTTAACCTTATCGCGGGCTTTCATGCCCATGTCATTACTTTTTTCCAGTGATGGAATGGCCATCACAGCCTCTCTTAACCTGCCGATATCAAGGGCATCACAGAAGAAACCATTACTTCCTTGCTCTATAAATTCCGCCCCACCGCAGCTATCTGAAGTGATGACGGGTAAACCACATGCCATCGCTTCCAGAATGACGTTTGGGAAAGGATCATACAACGTTGGTAACAACAGGCCATCGGAAAGCTGATAAAAGGGCAACGTCTCTTTTTGCATACCCATAAACCGGATCTGTTCTTTACAGCCCAGTGACTGGGTAAGCGCCTGATAACGCTTTTCTGCTTTATCCTGGCCTATGACTATCAGATAAGCCGTAGTACCTGCTATCGCCTCAATCGCCGCAGCGAGGCCTTTTCGTTCAAAGCCCGAACCCACAAAACAAAAAACAGTAGCAGCAACAGGAAGTCCATATTGCTGACGCAACGCTACGCGCTGCGCGCTCTCCGCCGGAATGAAACGGCTGGAATCTATTGAATTATAAATGACGTGTATCTTTTTTGCGTCAACGGCAAAGTCTTCGACGATTTCTTGCTTAATCATCTCCGCATTGCAGATAACCGCTTTCAGCTCTGGCGCTTGATACATTTCGCGTTCGGCGTGCATGACATAGCGGTGATAGCGGTCAAGCATCAGCATTTTTGCACGCCACTCGGGAAGAATACGTGAACGCTGCCGCAGCCACCGTTGATGCACGCCGTCACCGGCGCGATAAATATCGCAACCCGCGATACGCTCGTGACTCTGAACGATATCAAATTGCTGCTCCTGCCAGAGCGCACGCGCAGCGTTAGCAAAACCTCTTTCCCGGCTAATACGTCCCCATTTGGCGGGATTGCAAATATGGATGTGCCAGTCATCCTGACGCTCCCCTTGCCACTCGCGGGTGATGACGTTTAGCTCCAGATCTTGATTACCAAGCGCCATAAGCGCACGGGAGACAAAGCGTTCCGCACCGCCATCAGGACGATATTTTTGACGAACAATAGCCAGACGGTGACGTTTCATACCAGACACCTCTTCGCTGCATCGACAACTGCATCAACGGGGATAGCGTCGAGATAACGTTCACTGGTTTTGGTATCAACGGCGTCAGGGTCGGGAAGCGGTCCAAAATTACCCGCCCAGATCACTTCGCCATTGACCTGCCAGGGCGACCAGAAAGTGAGTTTTGACGGGCCGAAAAGCGCAACGCAGGGCGTTTGCAACGCAGCGGCCATATGCATGGGCACAGAATCGACACCGATAAACAGGTCGGCATGGTCGATAAGCGACGCAAGCTGGCGCAACGAGAGCTGGCCTGCCAGCGAGATAACATCGGTCTTCGGCGATGCGCTGAGGATCCGGTCCACCATCGACAGCTCTTTTTTATCCGGTCCGGCGGTCAACACAATGGTATGGCCTTCCCGCTGTAGCGCCGTGATAGTTTGCGCCATTTTGTTTTCATCCCAGCATTTGAAGAACCAGCGCGATGTTGGCTGAATGATGATATAGCGATCGCCAACGCCTTGTGCTGTCAGCTTTTGTCGGGCGAAATTCCAGTCATCTGAGGTGTAACTCATCGTCACCGTTGAGACGGCAGGAAGCGATAAGGGAGAAAGGATAGATAAATTCTGCTCAACGGTATGCAACGCATTGTGGTTTGCAACGGAAACCAGTTCGGTATGACAAAAGCGCCAAAAGGCGTTTTTACGTTTATTGAAGCCGAAGCCAAGACGAACCGGTGCGCTGGTAAAGCGAGTAACGATAGCGCTGCGCCATTGATCGGCAAGATTTATCACCAGATGATATTGGCGGGATCTGAGTGCGCACAGTAGCTGCCACTCTTTTTGCAAATGTTTGAGCGTACCAAGTTGCTTCCATTTGCGATCGATACCATAAATCGTATTAATCGCCGGGTGCGCTGCCAGCATGTCGCGTGTTTCTTCGTACAGCAGGATATCAATTTGCGCATCCGGCAAGCTCTGGCGCAGCGAGTTTATTAGCGGAGTCGTCAGCAACATGTCGCCATGATGACGAAGTTTAATCAATAAAATGCGTAAATCAGGCGTATTCAGTATGTTATTCATCATCGTCTTATCGGCAACAACCTTCCTGTGATTCTAATAGACCTGGTGTTGTCTTGCACTCTTTCTCCATGCTGTCAGGATTTTATCTCTAAGGGTTTACTCATCGTGATGAGAGTGCGTAACATAGCGATGACCTTTATTTTACTTGGGCTAAATATGGATAAACCGGCGTTTATCATCACGATTGATACAGAGGGTGATAACCTTTGGCAAAATCGCCGCGAGATCAAAACGGAGAATGCGCGGTATCTGGCACGTTTTCAGTCATTGTGTGAGCGTTTCGGGTTTAAACCCGTTTGGCTAACCAATTATGAAATGGCAACCGATCCGGTGTTTGTTGAGTTCGCAAAAGATGTCATTGCCCGGGGAGAAGGGGAGGTTGGCATGCACCTTCATGCATGGAATAGCCCCCCTGATCATGATTTAACGGGCGATGACTGGCGCTGGCAGCCCTATTTGATTGAGTATCCCTCGACAGTATTGCGTGAAAAAGTCTGTTTTATGACGCAGTTACTTGAGGATACATTCAGCACTAAAATGCTGAGCCACCGCGCTGGACGTTGGGCGTTTGACAGCCGCTACGCGAAATTGCTTATCGAACTGGGCTACCAGGTAGATTGTTCGGTTACACCTCGTGTTAACTGGCGCAATGCGAAAGGCGCGCCGCAAGGTTCTGGCGGTACGGATTACCAGCATTTCCCGCAGCACGCCTATTTCCTTGATGCTGACGATATTTCTAAGCCCGGAACCAGTCCACTGCTTGAGGTTCCGATGAGCATTCAATATAAACATCCCGCATGGCTCAATGCGATTAAGCAGAGCTACGATCGGTTGCGTGGCAAATACCGTTCGCCTTCGGTGAACTGGTTACGCCCTTCTGGCGGGAACACGGCACAGATGATTGATGTTGCGCAAAAATGTCTGGCGCAAGGGAATGGTTACGTCGAGTTTATGCTGCATTCATCGGAATTTATGCCGGGCGGTAGCCCAACCTTTAAGGATGAAGCCGCTATTGAGGGGCTGTACCGGGATCTTGAAGAACTGTTTGAGTGGCTCGCTGCCAGAACACAAGGTATGACGCTCGCCGGGTTTTATCAGCAACAGAAATGAAAAATGCCCGATTATCGGGCATTTTTATATCGTCACGTTTTCTTTCGCGAAAAGAATGTGGCCAGCGCAAAGATGGTCATAAAGAATAGCACCGCCTCCGAACTCAGAAGTATGACGTCCGTCATTCCGTACAATAGCAAAAGCAGCACTGTCACCAGCAATAGCCCGTTATTATTGCGGATGGCGTAAGAAATCACCGAAATAAAGAAGAACAAGAGCAGCAGTACCCCCGGAATACCCTGAAGCGAGTACTTCTCAACAAATTCATTGTGCAAATGGATCCTGATGTATTGTAACGAGGTCGCGAGATGCGGATGCCCCTCGTTGACGTATTTTTGTGACCAGGTTTCACGGCTCTCGATGGATTGTCCCAAAGGATGTGCAAGCCCGTTTTGTACGCCAACAATCCACATGGAGAAACGTGCGCCAAGTGAAGTACTATCCTGACCTTGCTGAAAATCCTCAATTTCCAGTTGCGTTTGTGCAATCTTAGGCGCGATCAGCGGCTTATAACTCACGAGAAAAATACCTGCCACGATGCAGCAAAAAATCACTATAGATTTAACATGAAATTTACGGAAATGGTAAAGTGTCAGCACAATGGCCAGAATTAAATACAGCCCCATAGCCGCTCGCGTACCGCTCAGCAGAATAATGAACCAGGAAAGCAAAATAGTGATGCCAGCCAGCACGTAGAGTTTTACACTTTGCTGCAAATAAAGGCTATAAACGAAGGCCAACGAAAGAACGGAATACACATAGGCGGACACGGTTGGGCGATCAATCGCCATCATAACGCGATCCACTCCCTGTGAGGCTTGCCATAATCCGTCAGCCGTTGCCAGCGTAAAACCTGTAGCTGTAGCGATCAGAAAATATTTCTGGAAGTTCTCTTTGGTTATGTAGCACTTAAATTTGTCAATATAGAAAACTAACAAGCTTGCCAGTATCAGTTTCTTGCTGGTGCCAAGGTAGGCATTATATTGGTTAATACCTTCCGTCTGGTACTCATAAATGAAATACCATGCCAGATTTAACACACCGATAAGTAAAATTGGCAGTGCGATACTAAAAGGGCTACGGGAAATTCTTTTGGATTCAAATAATAAGCCAATAATACTGGCATATATGGCAATATAAAAACATTGTCTCTGCATGCCTGAATTGACCAGGGCAAGCGTCACCGAGGCAAATGCTAAAACAAGTGTTAACTGATAAAGCCGTAATCTTACTTTTTCCATAGTGCCTCAATGACTCTTTTTTTATAGCTTAAGCGAACATCGCTGGACAGATAAAATGAAAGCGAATAAAGCTCACTGACGCGCTGTTTGACTATAGCCAGCTGTTTATCAGTAAGATATTTTTTATGATTCCTGTAAATATCAAACCAGTGGCAATTAACCAGGTGGCGGAATTGCCGCGGAAAAGTTTTTTCCATCAGTAACGTACACTCAATAAGCGGCGCGATTTTGCTGGCGCTCAGGGTGCTGGAGAGGCTATCGTTACGTTTAATGTAATAATAATATCCCTGACGCTGATAAAATATTTTCTTAGCTTGCATCAACATTCCGGGAAATACAGCAAAATCTTCGTAACAAATCATTGAAGGAATGGGGTTGCTGTTATATAGCTCTCGCCGTATAAACTGCCCAATAAGATGCGCCTGAAAATCTTTATGCAGCAGAAAACGTCGCACAGCATCATGGGTTGATAATGGTATCGGGTTAAAACCCTGCCATGAGGTGGAAATTTTACGGGCATCGTGGATCTCAAGCAAACGCGTTAACAGCATATCTGGCTGCTGTGCTTTGAGGAAATTCACCGCATCACACAGGCTATTTGGTTTTAGCTGGTCATCACTATCGAGCATCGTGATGTATTCGCCCGTGGCCAGGGAAACGGCGCTGTTACGTACCTGGCCGACATTGCGGTAGCTTACCTGACGACTAATAACGTGCGGTAATTTATCTTTCCACGCATCAATAATGGCTTGCGTTGCATCTTCTGAGCTGTCGTTAAAAATAATAACTTCGAGCTCTCTAGTGCAGGTATCGATTGCTGCCAGCAGACTTTCAAGGGTCGCGGTAAGTGTTTTTTCAGCATTATGCGCTGCGATGATGACGCTAAGAAAAGCCATAGAATCAGCTACCTTGTGCGTCGCGGACATTTAGTAATACGCTGGCCTGGGGTAATTCACGAATGAATTGTTCGATCTGCTTAAGCGAAGTATCGGTCACGGCAAATAACTCCTCTCGATCCTGCGAAAAATGGTATTTTGTTTCAAACACATAAGAGCAAATATTCTTATCATCACCAATCAAAAGGGTCTTGCCCAAGGGACGTTGTTCGTAATGACAACACGGCCCGAACAGCATAACAACCGGAACATTAACCGCATCGGCGATATAAATATTCCCCGAATCCGAAGCGATATAGCAGTCCATCCTGGAAATAGCCCAGGGTAAGTCTTCAAGTGAGACTTTACCTATCATATTAACGAAATGGGGGAAGTTACCATAGGCTGCGGTCATGTCATCCATCCACGATTGCTCATTCGGCGTTCCAAACACGTAAAACACGCAGGGCAGCATTGCCAGACAATCAACAATCCGTTTCCAGATAACCGGAGGAACCGTTTTGGCTTTGTTACCTGCGGAAATGCTGATACCGATACGAATAACGCCGGGTTTATCGAGGATCTTCGGATAGACGGCAGGCCTGAAGAGCGGTTTAGTCGCATGCTTGGGGGACATCTGCCAGGAAAGTGAACGGTCAGCCAGGTGCAAATAATTGGTTACGGACAACGTCTTTTTTCCATGATCGACGATGCCATGTGCCGTTGCATAGAAGATCCCGTGATACCACCTGCGCGCGTAGGTACTGATAAATTGCTTATTACTGGCATTACAAACAGCGGCAAAGAACAAATTTGCATTATTCGGTTGCAGCAGATAAACATTGTCGTAGCGGTTCATGATATGACAGGCGAAACTGAGTTTTTGCCACAGATTGCGTTTGCGCTGCTCAATAAAAAAAACCGTTTCAATGGTCTCATCATGCTTTGCCAGCATGCTTACGCTTCGGCTTATCAGTACGTCACTTTTCTGCAGGTACGCCAGTAAGGGCGTCACGTTAATAAAATCGCCAATTTTAGCCGTTTGAATGACCAGATTACGCCCGGTTTTCTTACGGAATAGCTTGCTGATGATTTTCATCGGCAGGAATAAAATCAGCAGAAAGATGTAACTCATCGATTAGGCATCTCAGTCGCGCAGTGGATGGTGGTTCTGAAGCAACGTGAAAATCTCAACCGCTGTTATATCTCCCATCCGCCCGGTTGGGCTTACCACCTGATGCTGATTTTTACCGTATCCGCCAATTAGTCCCGGATCGGTTGGGCCAAACAGTGTGATATTGGGGCGATCAAGCGCGGCCGTTAAATGGCTCAGCCCCGTATCGACGGAAACGACAATCTGTGCACCGGCAAGCTGTGCTGCAACCTGCGCCAGCGAAAGTTTAGGTAAAACTTCAACACGATCAAAGCCCGCCGCCATGCGCTCCGCGCGTTGGCGTTCATGTTCCGCGCCCCATGGCAGCTTAATGTGGATACCGGTTGGTTGCATTAATTCGAGCAGTTCACGCCAGCGGCTTTCCGGCCAGTGTTTATCATTGCGGGTGGTGGCGTGCAAAAAGATGGCGTACGGCGGATGCGTCGTCGTATCGGTAATGGCAAAATGGCGCGCAATCGCATAGTCGCCCTGGGTTTGCGGTTTTGCATAACCGAGGCTTTTGGCAAACAACTCGCGGATACGTTCCACCGCATGGTGCTGTTTTGCGATGTGGTGACGACGATTGTAAAACAGGCTTGCCAGCGGCTCGCGTGCACTGCTCCAGTCCAGCCCGTGTTTCACTCCGCGCGCCAGCCGGGTGACCAGCGCGGCGCTTTTCACCAATCCTTGCGCATCAATGATGGCATCGTAACGTTCGGCCTGTATGGCTTCGCGGAAGGCTTTGCGCTCCGCCGCAATGGGCGCAGAAAACCAGGCTTTACGCCAGCGGCGGATGGCCACCGGAATGACGCGATCAACGGCGGCATGCCAGGAAGGGATCTGGGCAAATCCCTCTTCGACCACCCAGTCAAAGCGGACCCCAGCAATCGCCTGCATGGCATCTGTCAATGCAGGCAAGGTATGCAGCACATCGCCCATCGAGGAGGTTTTCACGATCAATACCCGCATCGGTTATCCTTCCGCATCCAGCAGTAGTGCATTTAACTCTTCCAGTACGCGTTGTGGCGTAATGTTGATCAGGCTCTGGTGATAGCCTTCGGCAGCATCACCTTTACGCACTTTGTGATAGCCGGAAATCAGACGGATGACACGCGCTTTATGCGACAGCGGCGGCGTAAAATCCGGGCTGCTTGGGCCATACAGCGCCACAAGCGGGCGGTTAAGCGCGGCGGCGACGTGCATCAGACCCGAGTCGTTGGAGACGATGGCTTTGCAGGCGGCAATCAACACTACGGCTTGCTCCAGCTGGGTTTCCCCGGCCAGATTGCGGCACCAGGCTTGTTGCTCGATATTCAGCGCGGCGAGGATCTCGTTGCCCGCTTCATGGTCTTTCGCGGAACCGAACAGTACCACCTGATAACCTTCGTCAATCAACTGCTTTGCCAGTTCCGCATAGTGATAGTGCGGCCAGCGCTTGGCCGGGCCGAACTCCGCGCCGGGGCAGAAGCCAATCATCGGGCGCTCTGCTGAGATGGCAAACGCGGCACAGGCTTGTGTTTTTTCCCCGTCATTGACCTGCAACTGCGGCCATAGTAGCGGCTGCGGCAGATCTTTCGCCGAGGCCATGACGCCTTTGTCATAGGCCAGCGCTACGTAGCGTTCGACCATCAGCGGCCAGGCTTGCTTATCCAGTACCCGCGCATCGTTCAGCAGCCCATAACGCATCTCGCCGCGCCAGCCGGTACGATGAGGGATTCTGGCAAAGAAGGGGACCAGCGCCGATTTAAAGGAGTTTGGCAGGACGTATGCCCGGTCATAGCGTTTTTCCCGCAAGCTATGGCCCAGCTTGCGGCGCTCGCCAATTTCCAGCGCGCCGTGGCCCAATGGCATCGGGATCGCTTCGTTGACTTCCGGCATGCGTGATAAAAGAGGACGGCACCACGCAGGTGCCATCACATCAATTATCGCCTGGGGAAAGCGCGCTTTGAGCGTGCGATAGAGACTTTGTGACATCATCATGTCGCCCACCCATGACGGGCCAATGACCAAAATTTTCATACTTACGCGTCGCGGTTCAGCCAGGTCATATACTCGGTGACGCCTTCGGCGACGGTTTTAAACGGCTTGTCATAGCCAGCTTTGCGCAGGTTGGTGAGATCCGCCTGGGTAAACGCCTGGTAGCGGCCTTTCAGTTTTTCCGGGAACGGAATGTACTCAATGGTGCCTTTCTTGTGGAAAGCCAGCGTCGCATCGGCAACGGCCTGGAAAGATTCCGCGCGGCCAGTGCCGAGGTTATAAATACCGGATACGCCGTTTTCCCAGAACCACAGATTCACGGCGGCTACATCGCCTACGTAGACGAAGTCGCGCTTAAAGTTATCGCTGCCTTCGAACAGTTTCGGGCTTTCACCGTTATTCAGTTGGGTATTGAGATGGAAAGCTACGCTTGCCATGCTGCCTTTGTGGCCTTCACGCGGACCATAAACGTTGAAATAGCGGAAACCGACAACCGGTGAATTCGCTTCCGGCAGAATGCTGCGCACGTATTCGTCAAACAACATTTTTGAGTAGCCGTAAACGTTCAGCGGTTTTTCATACTCGCGGGATTCAATGAAGTCGGAGGTTCGACCGCCGTACGTGGCTGCGGAAGAGGCATACAGGAAGGGGATTTCACGTTCCAGGCAGTAATGCAGCAGCTCTTTAGAGTACTGATAGTTGTTATCCATCATGTACTTGCCGTCCCACTCTGTCGTGGAAGAGCACGCACCTTCGTGGAATACCGCGTCAATGTCGCCAAACTCTTCCCCGGCCATAATCTGGATCAGGAAGTCTTCTTTATCCATGTAGTCGGCGATGTGCAGGTCAACCAGATTGACAAACTTGGTGCCGTCTTTCAGGTTGTCCACCACCAGAATATCAGTGATGCCTTTATCATTCAGGGCCTTAACAATGTTACTGCCGATAAAACCCGCGCCGCCGGTAACGATGATCATAACTGTACCTTTGAAAAGTGGAGTGTTGAGACAATCTCAGACACTAATAATTCTTATCATACCATCACATTGTCGCCCCTTCAGCCATTCCCCCAGAGAAGGGCTTAGCGATGCGTGATTTATGCTAAAAATTACATAATGGGTGATGCGTCATCTCGTATCACCGCATAGCTTTCGGTAAGATGTGCCGAAATTTGCCCAGTCTGGAGAATTGCGATGCGTGGGGATTTTTATCAACAGTTAACGAATGACCTGGAAACCGCCCGGGCGGAAGGGTTGTTTAAAGAAGAACGCATTATCACGTCGGCTCAACAGGCTGATATCACCGTGGCGAATGGTAGCCACGTCATTAACTTCTGCGCTAATAACTACCTCGGTCTGGCCAACCATCCCGAACTGATTGCCGCCGCGAAAGCAGGCATGGACAGCCATGGTTTCGGCATGGCGTCGGTACGCTTTATCTGCGGTACTCAGGACAGCCACAAAGTGCTGGAGCAGAAGCTGGCCGAGTTTCTCGGCATGGAAGATTCCATTCTCTACTCTTCCTGCTTCGACGCCAACGGCGGGCTGTTTGAAACGCTGCTCGGCGCGGAAGATGCCATTATTTCTGATGCGCTGAACCACGCGTCGATCATCGACGGCGTGCGTTTGTGTAAAGCGAAGCGCTATCGTTATGCCAATAACGATATGCAGGAGCTGGAAGCGCGCCTGAAAGAGGCGCGTGAAGCGGGCGCTCGTCATGTGCTGATTGCCACCGATGGCGTGTTCTCGATGGATGGCGTGATCGCAAATCTGAAAGGCGTTTGTGATCTGGCGGATAAATATGATGCGCTGGTAATGGTGGATGACTCTCACGCGGTTGGTTTTGTCGGCGCGAATGGTCGTGGCACGCACGAGTACTGCGATGTTATGGGGCGCGTGGACATCATCACCGGTACGCTCGGCAAAGCGCTGGGCGGCGCATCAGGCGGTTACACCGCTGCGCGCAAAGAGGTGGTGGAGTGGCTGCGTCAGCGTTCCCGCCCTTATCTGTTCTCCAACTCTCTGGCACCGGCGATTGTTGCCGCCTCCATTAAAGTGCTGGAGATGCTGGCATCCGGCGCGGAGTTGCGTGACCGTCTGTGGTCCAACGCGCGCTTGTTCCGCGAAAAAATGACCGCCGCAGGTTTTACGCTGGCGGGTGCCGATCACGCCATTATCCCGGTGATGCTGGGCGATGCCGTAGTGGCGCAAGATTTTGCCCGCGAGCTGCAAAAAGAGGGCATTTACGTCACCGGTTTCTTCTACCCGGTAGTGCCGAAAGGTCAGGCGCGTATCCGCACGCAGATGTCTGCGGCGCACAGCCCTGAGCAAATTGAACGTGCTGTGGCGGCGTTTATCCGTATTGGTAAACAACTGGGTGTGATTGCCTGAGGGCCTGACATGAAAGCGTTATCCAAACTAAAAGCGGAAGAAGGCCTGTGGATGACCGACGTACCGGAACCGGAAGTCGGGCATAACGATCTACTGATTAAAATTCGTAAAACCGCGATTTGCGGAACCGACGTGCATATTTACAACTGGGATGACTGGTCGAAAAAAACCATTCCTGTGCCGATGGTAGTTGGCCACGAATATGTCGGCGAAGTGGTGGGGATCGGTCAGGAAGTGAAAGGATTCAAGATTGGCGATCGCGTCTCTGGTGAAGGCCATATTACCTGCGGCCACTGTCGTAACTGCCGTGCCGGGCGTACGCACCTGTGCCGTAACACCATTGGCGTCGGCGTAAACCGTCCGGGCTGTTTTGCCGAATATCTGGTGATCCCGGCGTTTAACGCGTTTAAAATTCCGGACAATATCTCTGATGATTTGGCCTCTATTTTTGATCCGTTTGGCAACGCCGTGCATACCGCGCTCTCTTTCGATCTGGTGGGGGAAGATGTGCTGGTTTCAGGCGCCGGGCCGATTGGCATCATGGCGGCGGCAGTGGCGAAGCATGTCGGCGCCCGTCATGTTGTGATCACCGATGTGAACGAGTATCGCCTGGAACTGGCTCGCAAAATGGGTGTTACCCGCGCTGTGAACGTAGCCAAAGAGAGCCTGGACGATGTGATAGCGGAACTGGGCATGACCGAAGGGTTCGATGTGGGTCTCGAGATGTCTGGCGCGCCACCGGCATTCCGTACGATGCTCGATACCATGAACCATGGCGGGCGCATCGCAATGCTTGGTATTCCTCCTTCAGATATGTCGATCGACTGGAACAAAGTTATCTTCAAGGGACTGTTTATCAAAGGGATTTACGGCCGTGAAATGTTTGAAACCTGGTACAAGATGGCGGCATTGATTCAGTCTGGGCTGGATCTCTCGCCGATTATCACTCATCGTTTCAGCGTTGACGATTTCCAGCAGGGCTTCGATGCCATGCGCTCAGGTCAATCCGGCAAGGTGATTCTGAACTGGGAATAAAAATAAGGGGCCGCGGCCTGACGGTTCCCCATAAATAAAGATAGGCATAGAAAGTTGCGATCTACTTAGTGCTCCACCAAAAAGTAAGGTCACTCCTCTATGCCTGCTTCACAAGTCAATCAGTTTGGTTTCAAGCCATTTATGACCAATATGGAAGCCACCGTAGAAATCACAGGGGGGCGCAATGAAAGTAATAAATAAAAAAATTTTGATTCTATTTTCCCTGGCTGTTTGTGTTTTACTGGGTTACTGGATTTGGCTGTGTTTACGTCCTGTAGAGATTGTCGCGGTTCATCAGGAAAATAACTATAGCGATGTTTTAGTTAGAAGCTTCCCACCGACAGATAAGGGGAAAATAATCTGGTGGTTAGAAAATAAAAACATGTTAAAAGAAAAATACGGTATTCCAAAGCCCAGCCCAGATGGATCTTTCGTAGTTGTATTTTGGGATTTTGGCGATGGTTATAAAGAAACAGATGGATATGACAATCTTTGTTTCAACGATATGAAACCACCGATGAATTGTATAGAAAAAAACTCTCTCCTTATGGTGAGGAACAGTGAAAATACAGGGAGTTATTTTGTTCTGGATAGTGGAACATATCGTATGAATAATAAAGGGGATATAGTAAAGAACAAATCGGATTAGATCCGCTCCCCTCGCGTAGAGACTGCAATAAAATCATCCGCGCGACCCAACCTTGCATCAGCAAAGCGGAAGTAGCAAAATCTTCAGGAGGCTATCCCGACGGAGAGAACGCCTTACCGCCGGCCTCACACCCTTTTAGTAAGGCGATTGTGTGGATGGCGAACGTAGCGAATGCGTGATTTTATCGCGCTATTTGCTATTTGATTATTACCCCCTACCGCTGGCAACCAAACATCTTGGCTGTGAAGAAATAGAGTTACTTGTACTTGCTCATGCAGGGATGATCACCCTCTATCAGTATCCTGACCCTGCCAACCTTATTGAGTGGGAACAGGTGAATATTATGGAAATTGGCGCGGCTATCCTGGAGAACACGAAAACAGGCAAAAAATACCGTGCTGATCTCGCCAATTTTGACACCCAGCGTTCTGATCTGGTCTTACCGCGCGTCATTTTGATGATGGACTGAGAACGTAGAGCGTCTACTATGCCCCTGCCCGTAATCGGTAAAAAATTACGGGCAGGGGCTGTACAACATTTACACTCTGACCTTTCACCGCATATTATTCCCTGTGAAGGCTTCAACGGACGATTACACAAGGAATGTATCAAGATGACCGCCTTACAGTTTCCCTGCACCATATTCAAAACTCAAAAATGGATGGACGACTACAGTGCCAGTGATATGCGCTGCGGCGATCTGACCGAAGCACAGTTAAAATCCCAGTACCGGCTGGACTATATTTCTGGCCGCGTTGATCCCTGGACGCTTACCCGGCGTTCCTCGATGGATCGTCCCCAGTCCATGTTCTGCTGTAATCTACGTGGCAAGGGTGAAAAGATTACCCGCCAGCAGTGTACCGCAATGCTGTTTGACGAGTTCCGCTCATTATCCCGCAAATTTTCCCTTTATGGGCCTTACAGCCACCTGATCGAAAAGATGATCACCCATATGCAGCATGGTAACGGTACACCCTTCCGGGATATGGCGCTGGACAGGGCATTGAAAGAGCAGATTCTTAATGACATGACAAAAAACAGTACTCGTCTGAGACTATACGAATTTATTGAAAAAAATATTGATTGGGATAAGAAATGTTATCCAGCAAACGAGAAGAATAAATTAAAAGAAATAATTCTCGGTGGGAAACTCCCCAAATTTGACCGCTTCCAGGATAACTTTAACGGTATGGGTATCACCGTTCATGATACCTGGGCAACACATATCACCATAAAATCACTGCATATTGATAATGACCGTTATCGGGCTGTGGTCCATTACAAGGTACAGGATCACTTTGGTCTGGATAGCGATGATATTCTGAAAACAAAATTCAGCCAGTTTCATTTCTTCCGCATCTGGTTTGTTCTCCAGCGGTACAATCAGTTTGGTTTCAAGCCATTTATGACCAATATGGAAGCCACTATAGAAATTACAGGAACTCGAAAATGAGAGTGAAAAACAAGAAAACTATTGTTCCGCTCTTTCTGGCTGGCTGCGTGTTACTTGGCTACTGGCTTTGGTTGTCTCTGCGTCCAGTAGAGATTGTCGCTATCCATCACAGAAGTAGTGGTTTCAGTGATGTTTTAGTCACTAGTTTCCCGCCGACTGATAAAGGAAAAATTAACTGGTGGTTAAAAAACAAGGATATGTTAAAAGATAAATATGGTATTCCCAAACCTGATTCAGATGGCTACTTTTATGTCACCTTCTGGTTGTTTGGGGAAGGATATAAAAAAGAGGAAAAATATGACAGACTTTGTTTTGATGATATGAAGACAAAAGTAAATTGCATCGAAAAGGATGCTGTTTTTTCTGTAGATAAAAGCAGAAATATGGGCGTAATGTTCACCGTATACGATGGTGATAATTATCGCTTAGACCATAATGGTGATATTATAAAAGTCGCATCCGATTAGGTTTTCCCCTCGCGTAGAGACAGTAATAAAACCATTGCCACCTGCCCGGCTTGCACCAGCCATGCGGAAGTAGCAGAATGCTCAGGAGGCTATCCCGACGGAGAGAACACCTTACCGCCGGCCTCACACCCTTTTAGTAAGGCGATTGCGTGGATGGCGAACGTAGCGAATACGTGATTTTATCGCGCTATTTGCTATTTGATTATTACCCCCTACCGCTGGCAACCAAACATCTTGGCTGTGAAGAAATAGAGTTACTTGTACTTGCTCATGCAGGGATGATCACCCTCTATCAGTATCCTGACCCTGCCAACCTTATTGAGTGGGAACAGGTGAATATTATGGAAATTGGCGCGGCTATCCTGGAGAACACGAAAACAGGCAAAAAATACCGTGCTGATCTCGCCAATTTTGACACCCAGCGTTCTGATCTGGTCTTACCGCGCGTCATTTTGATGATGGACTGAGAACGTAGAGCGTCTACTATGCCCCTGCCCGGAATCTGTAAAAATTACGGGCAGGATTACTGCATGATTTACACTCCCGCCAGTCGCCGCGTATTATTCCCTGTGAAGACTTCAACGGAACTGATGGCTGCATTACAGTTTCCCAGCACCATATTCAAAACCCAAAAGTGGATGGACGACTACAGCGCCAGTGATATGCGCTGCGGCGATCTGACTGAAGCACAGTTAAAATCCCGGTACCGGCTGGATTATATTTCTGACCGGGTTGATCCGTGGACGCTTACCCGGCGTTCCTCAATGGATCGTCCTCAGTCCATGTTCTGCTGCAATTTGCGTAGAGCCGGGGAGAAAATTACCCGCCAGCAATGCGCCGCCATGCTGTTTGACGAATTCCGCTCATTATCCCGCAAATTTTCCCTTTATGGGCCTTACAGTCACCTGATCGAAAAGATGATTACTCACATGCAGAACGGCAACGATACGCCGTTTCGTGATATGTCTCTGGACAGGGCATTGAAAGAGCAGATTATTAGGGATTCTTCGGAGAAGAACAGTACACGCATTCTGTTATCAAAAGCCTTAAAAACAGGCATCGACTGGGAAAGCAAGCATTTTCCAGCGGAAAAACAAGACAGATTGAGAAAAGCTATCCTTGAAGGACGATTACCTAAGTTTGACAGATTCCAGGATAATTTTAACGGCATGGGTATCACCGTTCATGATACCTGGGCAACGCATATCACCATAAAATCACTGCATATTGAAAATGACCGATACCGGGCAGTGGTGCATTACAAGGTACAGGATCACTTTGGCCTCGACAGCGACGATATAACGAAAACAAAATTCAATCAGTTTCATTTTTTCCGTATCTGGTTTGTTCTCCAGCGGTACAACCAGTTTGGTTTCAAGCCATTCATGACAAATATGGAAGCCACTGTAGAGATTATTGGGGCCCGTAATGAAATCTAAAAATAAAAAAATTCTTTTGGCATCATTACTGATTAGTTGCGCCCTACTGGGTTACTTTCTCTTATTTTCTTTCCGTCCTGTAGAGGTTGTGGCAGTGCATGAAGATGGAGAATTCAGCTCTATTCTGGTAAGAAACTTCCCTTTAACTGACCGAGGAAAAATAGACTGGTGGATCAAAAATAATGCGATCTTAAAAGAAAAATATAATATCCCGAAACCTGCAAGTGATGGTTTTTTCTCAATAGTATTTTGGGATTTTGGCGATGGATATAAGGAAGAAGGTAAATATGATAGACGCTGTTTTACTGATATGAAACCACCAATAAATTGCATCGATAAAAATTCTCTTTTAATGGTGAATAACAGTAAGAATACCGGGACTTATTTCTCTCTGGATAGCGGAACATATCGTCTAAACGACAGCGGTAAGATGGTAAAAAACAAATCAGATTAGAACCGAGGCCAAACACCTTGAAACATGGTTCATTGTTATCCCCCTGCCCGGAATCTGTAAAAAATTACGGGCAGGATTACTGCATGATTTATACTCCCGCCAGTCGCCGCGTATTATTCCCTGTGAAGACTTCAACGGACGATTACACAAGGAATGTATCAAGATGACCGCCTTACAGTTTCCCTGTACTATTTTTCAAACGCAAAACCGGATGGACGACTACAGCGCTAAAGATATGCACTGCAGCGATTTATCAGAATCACAGTTAAAAACGCATTTTCATTTGCTGGATGTTTCCACCAGAGCCAACCCTTACACCCTGACGAAAATTACTCCATTCACTCAGCCACAGTCAGTGTTTCATGGCTCCCGCGGCGAAGGGGAGAAAATCACCCGGCAGCAGTGCGCCGCTATTCTCTTTGACGAGTTCCGGGACTTATCCCGCACCTTTTCCCTGTACGGCCCTTACAAGCCACTCATTAAACAGATGATCACTCATATGCAGAAAGCCAACGGCGCACCATTCCGGCATATGCTGCTGGACAGGGCATTGAGGGAACATATTGTTAATGACAGGGCAGAGAACAGCACGCTTGCACGATTAAAGGAAGTTATCGGAAAAAATATTGATTGGGGAAATAAATATTATCCTGTAAGAGAGAAAGATGAGCTAAAGGGGGCAATCATGGATGGCAAGCTTCCCAAATTTGACCGCTTTCAGGATAACTTCAACGGCATGGGAATAACCGTACACGATACCTGGGCGACACATATCACAATTAAGTCATTACAGGTTGATAATGATCGTTACCGTGCTGTAGTCCATTACAAAGTTCAGGATCACTTTGGGTTGGATAGTGACGACATAGCAAATGTTAAGTTTAATCAGTTCCATTTCTTCCGTATCTGGTTTGTGCTCCAGCGTTACAGCCAGTTTAATTTCAAGCCCTTTATTACCATAATGGAAACCACCATTGAAATCACAGGGTCTCGCAAATGAGAGTAAAAAATAAGAAAACCATAATGTTGCTCGTCGTGGCGGGGTGTGTGCTGCTTGGCTGCTGGCTTTGGTTGTCGCTGCGTACAGTGGAAATCGTCGCAGTTCATGAGGATGGTAACCATGCTTCTGTTTTAGTCAAAGCTTTCCCTGTGACAGATAAGGGAAAAGTAAACTGGTGGCTAAAAAATAAAGATATGCTGAGGGATAAATATGATATTCCCAAACCATCATCCTCAGGGAATTTCACTATTATATTTTGGGATTTTGGTGACGGTTACAAGGAAGAGGGAAAGTATGACAGACGTTGTTTTGATAATATGAAAACAAAAGAAAATTGCATTGAAAAGAATGCTGTTTTTGCTGTCAGACAATACCACGATGATGATGTTATTTTTGCTACTTATGAGGGAAGATATTCATTAAATAAAAGCGGTGACATAATAAAAATCAAACGCGAGTGAGCCTGTCAGTAATTCTGTGGTGCGACACGAGGCTGTTGCGTACCATATGGATGATACACAGCTGGATATGGGTCTGCGGGTAAACGCTGTTTCGCATCCGGGAAGCCCTTCAGACCGTCCACGCAGGCAATCAGGATGTCCTGGAGACCACGATTTTTCAGCTCCGTCAGCACATTCAGCCAGAACTTTGCGCCTTCATTTTCAGCCAGCCACATACCCGGTAACGCTTTCTGGCCTTCGGTGTTGATGCCCGGTGCGAGGAAGACGGCTTTGTTTATTACGCTGCCATTCTGGCGGACTTTTACAACAATGCAGTCCATATAAACAACGGGATACAACGCATCCAGTTGCCGGTTTTGCCACTCAGTGACCTGCTCTTTTACAGTGTCGGTGACCTTAGATATCAGCGTGGGCGACACATCGGCGTCGTACATCTCTTTGACGGTGGCGACGATTTCACGTGTGGTCATGCCTTTGGCGTAAAGGGATAAAATCTGGCTGTCCATCTGCGTGATACGCGTCTGGTTTTTCTTAATTAGCTGAGGTTAAAAGGTATTTTCACGATCGCGCGGCGTGTTCAGCTCAATCTCGTCGTCATCACAAAGCAGGGTTTTCGACGAGTAGCCATTACGGGTGTTTGAACCTGTTCTGGGCGCATTTTTCTCATACCCGGGATGGTCAGTCAGCTCCGCATTGAGCGCCGTTTCGACGGTTAATTTCGTCAGCATACGGGAAAACTGATTGAGGTTGGCTTCGGTTTTAAGGCCTTTAGTCAGTTCAGCAGCGAGCGCTTTGAGTTTCTTTTCGTCCATAATTTGCCTGTCTCCGTTGTTGGAGTGAACATATCAAAAACAGGCAATTAGACAATTTTAATTACAGTCTCCAGCACATTGTTTCTTATGTGCTGCTTCATTCCCAAACCTCTCCAGCATCCAACCAAAGTGATCCTACCCACGTAATGTGAACACAGCCCTAAGCGAAGTTTTCGTTTTCAAATTGTTCCGGGCTGAGACCACCACAGGCGCTGTGGCGTCGCCAGCGATTGTAATACCACCCCACTCTTACCCGTATCAAGCACGAGAATTTTATGTCGTTGCGGCATTTCCTCACCTTTTGGCTTGTACAACGCGGCGCTTAAAACGAACAGGCTGGGTGATGAATCTTCGTTAACCAGCGGAAATTATTATTTCAGGCCCCAGCCTTGCCACTGATGTTGCATATAACGCACTAGCGAACTATCACCAATACTTTCGCCTATCACGCTAAAGAAGCGGCTGGCATAAACCGGCTGCGGTTTTTGCTTCGTTTTACACTGCTTAACACCGCGGAATGGGTTACGTGGTGATGGCGTGATGCTGCCAGGCGCTGTGGTGTTTGGCGTTGAAGTATCGATCTGCGGTTCATTCAGCAGGCTGCTCGGGCGCACCAGCGTGATATCCGCAGGCAGGCTGGACAGCGCCTGTTGCAGAACGCGAACAGTGGTCGGATGCGGATGACCGATAGCAATAGCGGAACCGTTACGGCGAGCCAGCTCGACGGCGCGGTTAAACTGGCGACGAATATCTCCTTCATTTTGCGTATCGTCGAGAAACACTTTGCGCTTCAATACCTTCACGCCGGTTCCCGTTGATGCGCGTATCGCCTGGCTGTTGCCGATGGTCATACTGTCGAGAAAGTAGAGGTTATAGCGCTCCAGCGCCTGCATCACTTTTTGCATGCCGAAAAGGCTTGAAGTCATGGCGCTGCCCATGTGGTTATTCAGCCCCACGGCGTAGGGCACTTTGCTGACGGCATCGCTGATAATACGTTCAATCTCCGCGCTGCTCATTTCGGGACGCAGAGTATCTTTTTCCAGCGGTTGCTTGCTGATCGGCGCCATCGGCAGGTGAATTAGCACCTCATGGCCGCTGTTGTGGGCTTTGGTCGCCATTTCCCGTGCATATGTGGCGTTGGGCAACACCGCAACGGAAACCGCCTGCGGCATCGCCAGCACCTGATTTTCAGTCTGAGGACGGTAACCAAAGTCGTCGATAACGATAGCCAGTTTTCCGGCGAGAACCGGCGCGGAGAAAATCAGCGCACTGGCGAGAGAAAGCACAAGATAACGAAACTGCAGCAAAACTTATCTTCCCAACCACGGCTGTGGATTGACCGCCTGACCCTGACGGCGAATTTCGAAATAGAGTGAAGGCCGGCCCTGACCGCCACTGCTGCCTACAAGGGCTATCGGTTGGCCTGCGCGCACCTGCGTGCCGACACTGACCAGAGCGCTTTGGTTATAACCGTAGAGGCTCATATCGCCTTTACCGTGCTCAACCACGACCACCAGGCCATAACCCTGTAGCCAGTCGGCCAAGATCACGCGTCCATCGGCGATCGCTTTAACTTCACTGCCTTCAGACGCACCGATAACAATCCCTTTCCAACGTAGCTCACCCTGCAACTGTTCGCCATAACGATGTAGCAACGGACCGCGAACTGGCCAGATTGCCTGGCCCGATGGTGAGCCTAATCCGCCGGTACGGGACATCAGCGAGCGTTCACTTTCGGTTGGTTTGTAGGTGGTGCCTTTGCTACTGGCTTCTTTCTGGCGATCGCGCACGGCCTGCGCTTCACGCGCTTCGCGATCGGCGCGCGCTTTGGCTGCCGCTTCCGCACGGGCTAAACGGTCACGCAAGCGGGATTCGTTGGCGCGCATCTCGCTGAGCTGCTGTTGCCCCTCCTGGATGGATGATTCCAGACCGGAAAGGGTTTTCTGCCGCTCATTACGCGCTTGTTCAAGTTTGGCCTGCTGCGCTTTTTGCTCGTAAAGCAGGGTTTGTTGCTGGCTCTGCTTCGCTTCCAGCTCAGTTTTCTGCGTCGCTACTTCTTCACGCGTCTGCTTCAACTGGGCGATCGTTTCCTGGCGTGCCTGGTTGAGATAGCCGAAGTAAGCCTGTAAACGCTGGCCGCGCTGACCCTCTTCACCGCTGAAAATCAGTTGAATGCCCGTGTGCGGCCCCTGGCGGAACGCGGCATCAAGTTGCGCAGCCAGATTGCGTTCCTGCGTCGCGCGCTGGCGTTCCAGTTTGGCGATAGAGGCATTCATCTCATCGATTTGGCGGTTGAGCTGCGCAAGTGTGTTCTGGGTTTCCCGCAGTTGGCGGGCAGCGGCGGAAATTGCCTCTTCCTGCGCTTTAAGCTGGGCAAGAAGGCCGGAACGTTGCTGCTGTTGCTGGCGTACCGCGCGCTCTTTCTCGGCGATATCAGCCTGAATGGATTTGAGCTGCTCGCGGTCATCCGCATGGGCGGAAATGGCGCACAGCAATGCGCCAGCGCTGAGTACGCTGGCGCAAAGAAGGGGCCGAAACCTGCCCCATGTAATTGAAAAAATCGCCTTTCCCCTCATGGGGAGCGATTATTCCACGATGAACAGCGGCTTACCAGTCATCTCTTGCGGGATTTCCATGCCCATCAGCGTCAGCATGGTCGGCGCGATATCGGAAAGTTTTCCGCCTGCAACCGCCTTCACTGATTTACCGCCAACGTAAATCAGCGGCACTGGCAGGTTGGTATGCGCGGTATGTGCCTGGCCGGTTGCCGGGTCGCGCATCTGTTCTGCGTTACCGTGATCGGCGGTGATCAACAATTGACCGCCCACAGATTCAACCGCTTTGGTCACTTCTGCCACGCAGTGATCCAGCGCTTCAACCGCGGCAACGGCAGCATCGAATACGCCGGTATGACCGACCATATCGCCGTTCGGGTAGTTACAGATGATGGTGTCGTATTTGCCGCTGGTGATTGCAGCAACCAGTTTTTCGGTCAATTCGGCCGAGCTCATTTCCGGCTGCAAGTCGTAAGTCGCCACTTTGGGCGAGTTGATCAGAATACGGTCCTCGCCCGGGAACGGCTCTTCAACGCCGCCATTAAAGAAGAAGGTCACATGCGCATATTTTTCTGTTTCAGAGATGCGCAACTGCGTTTTGTTGTGCTTCGCCATCCACTCGCCAAGCGTGTTAGCGAGAGAAGCTGGTGGGTAAGCCACGGCGGTTTTGATGTCTGCGGCATATTCCGTCAGCATCACGAAATCCACGTTAACTACTTTCTTACGCGCGAAGCCGTCGAAATCCGCATTGACGAAAGCGCGGGTAATTTCACGCGCGCGGTCAGCACGGAAGTTCATGAAAATCAGCGCATCGCCATCCTGCATCGCGGCATCAGCCTGACCCGCAGCGCGGATCACGGTTGCTTTGACGAATTCATCGTTTTCATCGCGAGCGTAAGCCGCTTGCAGGCCAGCCACAGCGCTGTCGACAGTAAACTCACCTTTCGCTTGTGTCATCAGATCATACGCCTGCTCTACGCGATCCCAGCGATTGTCGCGATCCATGGCGTAGTAACGGCCAATGATCGAAGCGACACGGCCTTTGCCCAGCGCGGCGAATTTGTCTTCGAATTTTTTCAGTGAAGATTCAGCGCTGCGCGGTGGCGTATCGCGACCGTCGAGAAACGCATGCAGGTAAATTTTGTCAGCGCCGCGCTCTGCGGCCAGTTCTACCATCGCCATAATATGGTCTTCGTGGCTGTGCACGCCGCCTGCGGAAAGCAGACCCATAATGTGCACAGCTTTGCCAGCTGCCACGGCTTTATCCACCGCGCCGCTCAACACCGGGTTGCTGAAGAAGGTACGTTCTTTAATTTCAACATCCAGACGAGTCAGATCCTGGTAAACAATGCGACCGGCGCCGAGGTTGACGTGGCCGACTTCGGAGTTCCCCATCTGGCGATCCGGCAGACCGACTTCAAGGCCTGACGCATCAATCAGGGTGTGCGGACGTTTTGCCCACAGCTGGTCCATTACCGGGGTCTTTGCGTTGAAAATAGCGTTATCCTGCTGGTCTTCGCGATAGCCGTAGCCATCCAGAATCACCAGTACCATAGGTTTTTTAGAAACCGACATTGCGACACCCTCTTGCTCAGAAGACAAAAAAATTTTGCGTAATTTTACTACAGCTGAATCGATAAAATAGCCGCAGAAGATCAAAGAAAGCGGCTGCCTGGCCAGCTGATTTACGGGCGTTTCTTTATTTTTTTTTGTAACACGCCGCAGAAAATGCATTCCATCATGCTCACTGGCTGTATTTGCCCCACTGCGCAGGTATACTCTTTCCTGGTTTTTTAATCACTAAGTCGGGAGCTTGTTACCCCAGATGCAAGAAATTATGCAATTTATTAGCCGCAACCCCATACTGTGTATCGCCTGGATTGCGTTATTCGGGGCTGTATTATTCACTACTTTCAAAGGCCTGGCGTCGAAAGTAAAAGTGATTTCTCGCGGCGAAACCACACGCCTGATCAACAAAGAAGAGGCTGTCGTTGTGGATTTGCGTCAGCGTGATGATTTCCGAAAAGGGCATATTGCAGGCTCAGTTAATTTGCTGCCAAACGAGATCAAAGCCAATAATGTAGGTGAGCTTGAGAAACACAAAAGCGCGCCAATTATCGTAGTTGACGGTACTGGCATGCAGGCGCAGGTGCCGGCAAATGAACTGGTGAAAGCGGGCTTCGAGAAAGTCTTTGTGCTTAAAGATGGTATCTCTGGCTGGATCGGTGAGAATCTGCCACTGGTTCGTGGTAAATAAGTGCCCGGGCGAGCTACGGCTCGCAGAGGACATCAGGAGACTAAAGTTATGGCCAATATTGAGATCTACACGAAAGCAACCTGCCCGTTCTGCCACCGCGCAAAAGCGCTGCTGAGTAGCAAAGGCGTCGCTTTTGCTGAGTTGCCGATCGATGGCGACATGGTAAAACGTGAAGAGATGATTCAACGTAGTGGTCGTACAACGGTTCCGCAGATTTTTATTGATGCACAGCACATTGGCGGTTGTGACGATTTATATGCGCTGGATGCGCGCGGCGGACTGGATCCGCTATTACGTTAATGCTTAAAAGCACTACAACATTTAAGGGTTATTCACTCATGTCTGAACAAAACAACACCGAAATGACTTTCCAGATTCAGCGTATTTATACGAAAGATATCTCTTTCGAAGCGCCGAATGCGCCGCACGTCTTCCAGAAAGAGTGGCAGCCGGAGGTGAAACTGGATCTCGATACGGCCTCCACACAGCTGGCTGAAGGCGTTTATGAAGTCGTATTGCGCGTTACTGTAACGGCTTCTCTTGGTGAAGAAACCGGCTTCCTGTGCGAAGTGCAGCAGGGCGGTATCTTCTCCATCGACGGTATCGAAGGAACGCAGATGGCGCATTGCCTGGGTGCATACTGCCCGAACATTCTGTTCCCGTATGCCCGCGAATGCATCACCAGCTTGGTATCCCGCGGTACATTCCCGCAACTGAACCTTGCGCCGGTTAACTTTGATGCGCTGTTCATGAACTACCTGCAACAGCAGACTGGCGAAGGTGCTGAACAACATCAGGATGCCTGATGAACGCACTTAATGCTGCAATGACTGTGATCGGTGCCGGTTCTTACGGCACCGCTCTTGCCATCACGCTGGCAAGAAATGGCCATCAGGTTGTGCTGTGGGGTCATGACCCGAAACATATCGCGACCCTGCAACACGATCGTTGCAATGCCGCATTTCTTCCCGATGTGCCTTTTCCTGATTCGCTGCAATTAGAAAGCGACCTTGCGCGCGCGCTGGCTGCCAGCCGCAATATTCTGGTGGTCGTACCTAGCCATGTTTTTGGCGATGTGCTGTCGCAGATAAAGCCGCTGATGCGTGATGATGCACGTATTGTGTGGGCCACGAAAGGTCTGGAAGCGGAAACCGGACGGCTACTACAGGACGTGGCACGTGAAGTTTTAGGTTCGGCGATCCCGCTGGCGGTGATTTCCGGTCCGACATTTGCTAAAGAACTGGCTGCAGGTTTGCCGACGGCTATCTCCCTGGCTTCTACCGATCCGCAATTTTCTGAAGATCTTCAGCAGCTTCTCCACTGTGGCAAAAGCTTCCGTGTTTACAGCAACCCGGATTTCATCGGCGTGCAGCTTGGCGGCGCGGTGAAAAACGTGATTGCGATCGGCGCGGGGATGTCTGATGGCATTGGTTTCGGCGCGAATGCTCGTACGGCGCTGATCACTCGCGGTCTGACGGAAATGTCACGTCTTGGTGCAGCTCTGGGGGCCGATCCCTCCACCTTTATGGGCATGGCGGGTTTAGGCGATCTGGTGCTGACCTGTACCGACAACCAGTCGCGTAACCGCCGCTTCGGCATGATGCTTGGCCAGGGAATGGATGTGCAAAGCGCGCAGGACAAAATTGGCCAGGTGGTGGAAGGTTATCGCAATACTAAAGAAGTTCGTGCGCTGGCGCACCGGTTTGGCGTTGAAATGCCAATAACCGAGGAAATTTATCAGGTATTGTATTGCGGAAAGAATGCGCGCGAGGCAGCATTGACCCTATTGGGTCGTGCTCGCAAAGACGAACGCAGCAATCACTAAATATACTTCTCCTTGTTGCCTCTTTGTTAGCTGAGCCCGTGCACCTGTTGCTTATACAAGCAACGAGTGCACGGGCTTGCTGCTTAGATGCATCAATACTTTTGTTTATGGAAACGCAGATATTACTGGAGTAAGCAATGCCGTGTGAAGAACTGGATCTGGTCTGGAACAATATCAAAGCCGAAGCCCGGGCGCTGGCGGAGTGTGAGCCGATGCTGGCCAGTTTTTATCATGCAACGCTACTCAAGCACGAGAATCTGGGCAGCGCCCTGAGTTATATGCTGGCGAACAAACTGGCGTCGCCGATTATGCCAGCGATTGCCATTCGCGAAGTGGTGGAAGAAGCCTACGCGGCTGACCCGGAAATGATCGCCTCCGCAGCCTGCGATATTCAGGCCGTGCGTACTCGCGACCCGGCGGTGGATAAATACTCCACACCATTGCTCTATCTGAAAGGTTTTCACGCCTTACAGGCCTATCGCATTGGTCACTGGCTGTGGTCGCAGGGCCGCCAGGCGCTGGCAATTTTCCTGCAAAATCAGGTATCGGTGAGCTTCCAGGTTGATATCCACCCGGCGGCGAAAATCGGCCGCGGCATTATGCTCGATCATGCCACCGGCATTGTGGTTGGTGAAACCGCCATCATTGAAGACGACGTCTCAATTCTCCAGTCGGTCACCCTCGGCGGCACCGGAAAAACCAGCGGCGATCGTCATCCGAAGATCCGCGAAGGGGTGATGATTGGTGCCGGAGCGAAAATCCTCGGTAATATTGAAGTCGGGCGCGGCGCGAAAATCGGCGCCGGTTCGGTGGTACTACAACCCGTACCGCCGCACACCACTGCGGCTGGTGTCCCGGCGCGCATCGTGGGCAAACCCGAAAGTGATAAACCGTCGATGGATATGGATCAGCATTTTAATGGCATCAACCACGGGTTCGAGTACGGCGACGGCATCTAACTTTCTGGCTATTTTACTCGCCAGCTTGGACCAGGGCAGTGCTCAAAATCCTCACGTACTTTCTGTACGTTCCGGTTTTTCCGCGCTGTCCGACAATCCGTTAACTACGTAGCACCGCGCCGGGATAGCCCAACTGGCGCCAGGCTTCATACACCACCACGGATACAGCATTCGACAGGTTCATGCTGCGGCTGTCCGGCATCATCGGAATACGGATTTTTTGCTGTGGCGGCAGCGCATCAAGGATCGTGGCGGGCAGGCCGCGCGTTTCCGGGCCAAACATCAGATAATCCCCGTCCTGAAAACTGACCGCGCTGTGTGCGGGGGTGCCTTTAGTGGTGAGCGCAAACAGGCGTTGTGGCTGCTGAGCTTCAAAAAACGCAGCATAATCCGCGTGGCGCTTCACGGCAGCGAACTCATGGTAATCGAGCCCTGCGCGGCGCAGGCGTTTATCGTCCCAGGTAAACCCCATCGGTTCGATAATGTGCAGGCTGAAACCGGTATTGGCGCACAGGCGAATAATGTTCCCGGTATTGGGTGGGATTTCTGGTTCAAATAATACGATGTTTAACATACTGCCCCCTTAATAGCGGGGGCAGGATAGCACTCTCTAAGCCGCATCGCCACGCGTCAGCGGCGCCAGCGCAGCAGGTAGCTGTTGGAGCGTCTGCACCAGAGATTCTTTGCTGATTTCGCGAATCGATTTCGCGCCAGTCAGCGTCATTGCCACTTTCATCTCTTTCTCGATCAGATCCAGCAAGTTCGCCACACCCTTGCGGCCATGCGTTGCCAGCGCATACAGATACGCACGGCCCAGCAGCACGGAATCAGCACCGAGCGCAATCATACGCACCACATCAAGACCGTTGCGAATGCCGCTGTCAGCCAGAATGGTGATATCGCCTTTTACCGCATCGGCAATAGCCGGTAATGCGCGGGCGGAAGAGAGCACACCATCTAACTGGCGGCCACCGTGGTTGGAAACCACAATACCATCCGCGCCGAAACGCACCGCATCGCGGGCATCTTGCGGATCGAGGATCCCTTTGATCACCATCGGGCCGTCCCAGAATTCGCGGATCCACTCCAGGTCTTTCCAGGAAATAGAGGGATCAAAGTTCTTCGCCAGCCAGCCGATATAGTCTTCCAGCCCGGTTGGTTTACCGAGATAGGCGGAAATATTACCCAAATCATGCGGACGGCCATTCACCCCCACATCCCACGCCCATTGTGGATGTAATACCGATTGCACATAGCGGCGCAGGGCAGCATTGGGGCCACTCATTCCGGAATGGGCATCGCGGTAGCGCGCGCCGGGCGTCGGCATATCCACAGTGAAGACCAGCGTCGAGCAGCCTGCGGCTTTTGCCCGCTCCAGCGCGTTACGCATAAAGCCGCGATCGCGCAGCACATAAAGTTGGAACCACATCGGGCGTTTGATGGTTGGCGCCACTTCTTCAATCGGACACACCGAAACGGTGGAGAGCGTAAATGGAATGCCTTTCGCATCGGCAGCGCCTGCGGCTTGCACTTCGCCACGACGGGCATACATACCGCACAGCCCGACCGGCCCCAGCGCCACCGGCATACTGAGTTTCTCATTGAACAGTGTGGTATCGAGGCTGAGTGTGGACATATCCTTCAATACCCGCTGACGTAGCGCCACCTGTGATAAATCCTCCACGTTGCGGCGCAGGGTATATTCGGCATACGCGCCACCGTCGATATAGTGAAACAGGAATGGCGGCAAAATGCGTTTTGCCGCTGCGCGATAGTCGCTGGCTGCGGAAATAATCATGCTTTTTTCTCCCTTGAATGCGAATGCTGCTCGTCGGGCAGGCGGGTGATGCGCGCCTGGCGGGCCTGATCTTCATCAAATTGTCGAATAGTGGTATGTACAAAACCGAGGTGCGCCATCATCGCCTGACGCGCGCCATCAGCATCACCCATGAAAATGGCGTCCATCACCGCGCGGTGCTGTTCGGTCAGACGGGCAAAAACGGGCGGCACGAGATACATGCGCTGGCGGCTCTGCTTTACCGAGGATTGCAGCAGGTCGAAGAAGCCGCGCATGGTTTGTAGCAGCACTACGTTATGCGAGGCTTCCGCAATGGCGAGATGGAAACGCACATCCGCCTGTGACGCGAGATCAGGGTCATCTGACTGCGAGGCGTCAAAGCACAGAGCAATCTTCTCCTTATCCGCTTCGGTGGCGCGCATGGCGGCATGCCAGGCAGTGCTGGCTTCAATGGCGTGACGGGCTTCGAGGATATCAAAGCTGTAATCGGGGTCGTCGTTGAGCAGCGTTTTCAGTGGCTGAACAATATTCTGTTCTGACCAGGTTTCGTGCTGCCAGCGTACAAAAGTACCGCCGCCGCGACGGCTCAGCAGCACGCCTTCGCTGACCAGTTTCGCAAGGGCTTCACGCAACGAATTGCGCGAAATCCCAAGTTGTATGGCCAGTTGGCGCTCGGCGGGCAGTTTCATGCCCGCTTCCAGTTGTTGTTCAGCAATCAGCGCCCGAACGCGGTCTGCAACCTCGTCAGCCAGGCGTCGGGGTAAAACTGTCATGGGATCATCCAGGTTAATACATAAGCCTGAAGTGTGGTGATCACACCCACCAGGCAGGTGAAAATCAGGCTGTGTTTAACGGTAAACCGAAACAGGTCCGACTCTTTACCTACCAGTCCGACCGCTGCGCAGGCAATGGCGATCGACTGTGGCGAGATCATTTTGCCAGTGACGCCGCCAGTGGTGTTGGCGGCCACCATCAGCACATCCGAGACGCCGATCTGCTGAGCAGCGGTCGCCTGTAGCGCGGCAAATAGCGCATTCGATGACGTGTCGGAACCGGTGAGAAATACCCCCAGCCAGCCGAGGAACGGCGAGAAGAAGGTGAAGGCACTACCGGTATGTGCCAGCGCGAGCGCCAGTGTCGACGACAGCCCGGAATAGTTAGAGATAAAGGCGAAGGCCAGCACCATACCGATCGAGTAAATCGGCAGTGCCAGATCTTTCAGCGTACTGACGAAGGTGCTGACTGCTTCTTTTGGCTTCATGCGCAGCCAGACAATCGACAGGAGCGCCGCGAACAAAATGGCGGTGCCAGTGGCGGAGAACCAGTCGAATTTATACACCGCAGCATACGGCGTGGCGGCACTGACAACCGGCGGCATGCGAGCAACAAGTTTGTCGAGATGCGGCACGGAAATATTGAAGACCCAGTCATGCAGCGCACCGCCTGATGCAAACAACGCTTTGAACGGCGGTACGCTCCACAGCGTGACGGTCGCCGTCAGGAACAGGAACGGTGACCAGGCGCGCAGAACCTGCCCGGCACTGTAGTGCGTGCGTTTTAAATCGAGAGCGACCTGCGACGCGCCCATATCGCCAAAGCGGAAGATGCGCACCGGCTGCCAGCGTTTCAGGAACAGCGTCAGACACACCAGTGAAACCAACGACGAAATGATATCCGGCAGTTCCGGGCCGATAAAATTGGAGCTCAGATATTGGGTAACCGCAAACGAACCACCGGCCACCAGCACCGCAGGCCAGGTCTCTTTCACGCCGCGCCAGCCATCCATAATCGCCATGATCCAGAACAGCACGATAATGGTCAGGAACGGCAACTGGCGGCCTACCATCTGGCCAATCTCAAAGCTCTCCAGCCCGGTGACCTGGCCTGCGACCAGAATCGGAATACCCATCGCACCAAACGCCACGGGGGCAGTATTCACAATCAGGCATAAGCCAGCAGCATACAGTGGATTAAAGCCCAGGCCGACCAGCAACGCGGCGGTGATGGCCACCGGCGCGCCGAACCCGGCCGCCCCTTCGAGGAATGCGCCAAACGAGAAGCCAACAATCAACATTTGCAGGCGCTGGTCGTGCGTAATCGAGAGGATTGATGAGCGGATAATGTCGAACTGCCCGGTTTTCACCGAGATCTTGTAGACAAATACCGCCGCCACAATGATCCATGCAATGGGCCACAGGCCATAGAAGAAGCCGTAAACCACCGAAGCAAGGGCGTGATCCACTGGCATATGGTAAAACAGCAGCGCCACCGCAAGGGCGATGACGACCGTCCAGCTCGCGGCCACATAGCCTTTGAGCTTGAGTTTTATCAGAGCAAAAAAGAAAAACAGGATCGGTAGTGATGCGATCAGACTCGATAGCCAGAGGTTCCCGGCGGGGTCGTAATTCTGTTGCCAGAGGCTCATGCAGGTGTCTCCAGAGAACCACAACAAAGCCGGTACGCGGTAAGTCTGAGCTTAACTCTGCGTCACAAGTTTTGTAAAAGTGGTCCTGCCAATGTGATAGTGTAGGGTTGGTGATAACGAATGGTTATCCAGATGTTGCATTTGAGCAATGACTATGTGACGGGATTTAATGGATCTGTGAAGCAGGGAGAAAATCAAAGTGGAATTGGTAGGGCCAATTCAGATCGCCCTCGTGCTCAGCACGTGACGAGGGCGATACTGTTTAGAATTCGCTTTTGGCAAAGCCAGTCATCACGTCGAGAGCCATTTCGCGGCCCAGTGCCGTCATCGGATGCACTACCACCAGCCCACGAACGCTTTTTTTCAGCTTACCGAGATCGGCCTGTTCTTTTTTGCTAATGGCGCGACTGAACGGCATCTTCAGCAGTTTTTGCGCTTCTTTGCTCAGTTTCTGACTGTGCTGCTCGCGCAGGCGGGCAATTTCCGTCTCCAGCGTGGTTTTCTCTTTTTCCAGTTCGGCGTATTTTTCTGCCGCATCGACTAAAGAGAGGTCAGCCTGCTGGTGGTGAATCGCATCGAGGCGGTCGCTCAGGCGCTTGATTTCATTCTTTTCAACGTCTTTCATGGTGCTCAGTTTTGTTGGGGAAAATGCAAGGATACAACATTTGCGGCGGCGCTTACTTATGGAATGCTTTTTTTAAGCTGATGCGGGAGATCAGTTCAGTCAATGAAAGCACCATGGTGGAACGCACCACTTGCTGGTAGCGCTGTTTTTGCATGGCGAACAGATTGGCGTCGCTGGTATCAAATTGCGGGGTTGGTGGCAGGGCTACCACGCAATGCAGTTCGCCAAACGGCCCGAGAATTTCATCGTCGGTAAAGGCGTATTCCGTGCCGTCGTGATTCAGCTCTTCACGTAGTGCCATCAGGAGCTCCGCGTCTTCATACTCCGCCCGGGAAATCACGCCCAGGCCGTAAATCAACTTCAGCCGCACAGATAAATTGCCCAGCGGTCCATCTCCGTCAAGCAGCGGCTCTACAGCATATTTCACCGCGTAGTCATCTTTGCGGAATACCTGCAACACCAGAATATTGATGGCTTCATTGAGCAGTTCAACGGCAGCAATCAAAAAGCTTCGTACGGTTTTGCCCGCATTCAGACGCTCGAGTACACGGTTTTCGAAAGCCTGCGTTTGTTCCATTATTGCCTGCATATCTGACAATTTCGTTAACTGGCGCGGGATTCCCCGCGCCAAAACCGGCATCATGCCTTTGCGTTATATGCGTCGATGGCTTCGATAACTACCGGGCTGTTGGCATCCAGGCCGGAAATTTGCGCCAGCGCTGCCTGCGGGCCTTTCTCTTCGATAAGCTGGGCCAGTTCCTGCGCCTGTGGATCCTGCTCGCTGCGGTAGTGCATCGCGGCGGCGATGCCTTTCACCAGGTTAGCATGTGGCAGGTTGTACTCCAGCGTGCCGAGCAGCGGTTTAATCAGACGGTCACCGGCGCTCAGTTTACGCAGCGGTTGACGCCCAACGCGTTCCACATCGTCTTTCAGCCACGGGTTTTCAAAACGGCCGAGGATTTTCTGAATGTACGCAGCATGCTTTTCGGGATCAAAGCCATAACGCTTGATCAGTACCGCGCCACTCTCTTCCATCGCGCCCTTCACTACGGCGCGGATAGCGTCGTCGAGGATGGCATCACGAATGGTCTGATGGCCGGTCTGTTTTCCAAGGTACGCGGTTATAGCATGCCCGGTATTCAGCGTGAAGAGCTTGCGCTCAACAAATGCCATCAGGTTATCAGTTAACTCCATTCCTGGAATGGCTGGCAGGTCACCTTTGAACTGCGTTTTATCAACAATCCACTCGCTGAAGGTTTCCACGGTTACCTCCAGCGGATCGTTAGTCGCGGATTCTGCCGGCGGAACGATGCGGTCAACGGCTGAGTCAACAAAGCCGACATGCTCTTCCACCCACGCTTTATCGGCATCGGCCAGTGCGGCGATAACATGGCCTTTCAATTGGGTGGTGCCGCGTACCATGTTTTCACAGGCAATGATGTTCAGCGGCGCGTTGATGCCCTGCGCTTTGCGCTTCGCCAGACCTTTGGCAATCGCCGGAGCGATGCGCTCCAGAACAACCGGTCCCACGGCAGTGGTCACAAGGTCAACGTGTGCTATCAGGTCAATCACTTCATCACCGATGCTGCTGACAGCGTTAACGCCGGAAACGGTATCAATCTGCTGTTTTTCTCCCACAACGTGAACCTGATAACTATGACGGGCATTCAGGGCATCAAGCACCACCTGATTTACATCGGCGAATGTCAGTTCAATCCCCGCGTCGGCAAGCAGTTTGCCGATGAAACCACGTCCGATATTACCTGCGCCAAAATGTAATGCTTTCATAAAATTAACCTTCATAAATGTTTTACCCGAGAGGGCCTGGGTGAAGAACACATACCGTTCTCCTCACCCTGACCCTCTCCCCGAAGGGAGAGAACAAAAGCCCGGTAAGCATTTGCCACCGGGCTTTGTGGATTACTTGTTCAGCAACGACAGCACTTCCTCAACGCTGGACGTCTGAGCCAGACGTTCAATGACCGTCTCATCATCCAGTGCGTTGGTCAGGCTGGTGATAACCTGAATATGCTCGTTGTTACGTGCAGCGATACCGATGACCAGGCGGGCTATGTCATCTTCTTCTTCGCCGAAACGTACACCTTGCGGATATTGGCAGAACACCACACCGGTTTTGAGTACGCGGTCTTTGGCTTCCACCGTACCGTGCGGAACGGCGATCGACTCACCCAGATAAGTCGGGGTCAGTTTTTCACGATCCAGCATCGCTTGCACATACTCCGGCTCAACATAGCCGCCTTTCACCAGTTGCTCTCCGGCAAAGCGAATCGCTTCTTCTTTGGTGTTCGCGCTGCGACCAAGGAAGATGTTCTCTGCGCCCAGTTTGAACAGATTACTATTGGCCTCATCAAAGCTGTCTTTCAGGCTGGTCGTCACCTTTGATTCGTTGTCCGTGTGACGCTGCGCTGCAACCAGACGTTCAGTCAGGCTGGTGTACAGGCCGCTGTCCAGGAAGTTAGTCAGCGAAATATGCTGCGCCTGCGGTACCTGACGCATTGCACGTTCGGTCAGATCGCGGTGCGTGATCACCAGGTCGACATCCGGCGGCAGGCTATTAATTGCACTGTTGGTCACCGAGATGTTGGTTAGGCCAGCATCCTGCACTTTCTTACGCAGTACGCCTGCCCCCATGGCGCTGGAACCCATACCGGCATCACAAGCCACGATGATTTTACGGACATGGCTCAGGTCGTTGGTTACATCGCCAGCCGACAGCGGAGTTGCGCCTTTGGACTCGGCTTTCATGTCCTGTACGCGACGGGTAGCGGCTTCGATGTCTTCATCGTCTTCTTTCACTTTGCTGGTTTTCAGCAGGATAGAAGAGATAACGAAGGAGACGGCCAGTGCAGCCAGAATCGCCGTGATGTTAGCGAAGTAAGAGCCTTTCGGTGTCATCGCCAGCACTGCCAGGATGGAACCCGGAGAAGCCGGAGAAACCAGACCACCGTTCAGCACGCTCAGGGTGAACACGCCAGTCATACCACCGAGGATCACCGCCAGCAGCAGACGCGGGTTCATCAGCACATACGGGAAGTAAATTTCGTGGATACCACCCAGGAAGTGGATGATTGCCGCGCCGCCTGCCGACTGTTTCGCGCTGCCGCGACCGAAGAACATATACGCCATCAGCACGCCCATACCTGGACCCGGGTTTGCTTCGATCAGGAAGAAGATGGATTTGCCGAGCTCATGAGACTGCTGAATACCCAGCGGCGAGAAGATACCGTGGTTGATAGCGTTGTTGAGGAACAGGATTTTTGCTGGTTCAACAAAGATGGACGCCAGCGGCAGCATGTCATGAACAACCATGAAGTTAACGCCCGCAGCCAACGCTTTGGACAGCACTTCAACGGCCGGGCCGATGCCAAGGAACGCCAGAATGGCAAGGATCATACCGATGATGCCAGCGGAGAAGTTATTCACCAGCATTTCAAAACCGGATTTGATCTTGCCGTCTACAGAGGCGTCAAATTTCTTGATGCAGTAGCCGCCAAGCGGGCCGACAATCATCGCACCGAGGAACATCGGCATATCCGCACCGACGATAACCCCCATTGTGGTGATAGCACCCACCACGCCGCCACGATCGCCACCAACCAGACGACCACCGGTGAAACCGATGAGCAGCGGCAGCAAATACGTAATCATGGGGCCGACGAGTTTCGCCAGCGTCTCGTTTGGTAACCACCCTGTAGGAATAAACAATGCGGTAATGATACCCCACGCGATAAACGCGCCGATGTTGGGCATCACCATATTGCTGAGAAAACGACCAAAGCTTTGCACCTTGATCTTGATATCGGATGACATAAAACACCCCTTCTTATGTTTACTATCACACAGGCCGGAAGCCCGAGGTTTGTTGTTAACGTGGCGGCAGAGGTAGCCGGACCTGGGTTATCTGTGAGGCGAAATCTCGCACTGAATTGCGTAACTGTCCAGACGATGACCTTTAACGTGATACTAATCACACTAATGTGGGGGATACCCCGTTATTTATCGTGATTTACATCACAAAAAATCAGTGTAAAAAAAGAACAATGGATGAAAAGTGAACGCTTGTGGGGGTTAATTGTGATTACGCTCACAATTAATTGGGGCTACTTTGTTATTTATTTGTGATCTAAATCACAAGATATTTGTGCCGGGCATTTTCCTGGTGTGATCGCCAGCAAACTCTATTTTTTACCATCAGGACAACCTGTAACTTCCTTTCAGGTAGTATGGCGAGGCTTAATTTAGTATTGGAAGTTTTCACGTTGGGGTGAGCGAGAAATCTGCCGGGAGCAGATTTGAACGCTGTAAGCAGCGGCCCCGAAGGGGTAAGGCTCAGGGATGAGCCGAATAAAAAAGCCAACGCACATGCAACTTGAAGTATGACGGGTATAATTAACTTTTTGTTGGCAAAAAAGGATCCCAAAATGAAACTTATCGGCAGCTACACCAGCCCTTTTGTCCGCAAAATCTCCGTGATGCTGCTGGAAAAGGGGATCACCTTTGAATTTATCAACGAGCAGCCCTACAACGCGATCAACGGAGTGGCGCATTACAACCCGCTCGGTAAGGTTCCCACGCTGATTACCGATGAGGGTGAAGTCTGGTTCGACTCGCCGATCATCGCGCAATACATTGAGTTACTGGCTATCGCACCGGCATTATTACCAACGGAGCCTGTAGCTGCGCTGAAAATCCGCCAACTGGAAGCCCTGGCCGACGGCATTATGGATGCTGCGCTGGTCTCGGTGCGTGAACTGGCGCGCCCGGTTGAACAGCAATCGGAAAGTGAGCTGCTGCGCCAGCGGGAGAAAGTTTCGCGGGGCCTGGATACGCTGGAACGCTATCTGCAAGAGGGAACGCTCAGCGTGGATACGCTGAACCTGGCGACCATTGCGATTGCCTGCGCGGTTGGCTATCTCAACTTCCGCCACGTCTCGCCGGGCTGGTGCGTGAATCGCCCGCTGCTGGTGAAGCTGGTTGAGAACCTCTTCCAGCGTGAAAGTTTCGCCCGTACGGAGCCGCCAAAGGCCTGATAAGCATGGTGTCGGCCTGGGCAAAGTCGCTGTACAATCCCCTCACGTCAATCCCCCTGACGGGAGGGGGCAACTCATAGCCAGGCCTTTTCATGACAACTCTTTACAGCCAGATCCCATCCACCGATCGCCTGTTACGTGACGAGGCGTTCGCCACTTTATTAACGCTGTTCGGTCACAGCCGCGTAACGCAGATGCTGCATCAGCTACAGGACGAAGCGCGTGAGCAAATCCGTCAACAACAGACACTACCCGACTGGTGCGATGACTGGGCCCACGAGACGCAAACGCGGCTGGAACAGAGCAGCGCCAGCGCGCTGCGCCCGGTGTTTAACCTGAGCGGCACCGTACTGCATACCAACTTAGGCCGCGCGGTTCAGCCGCAGGCAGCGGTTGATGCCGTCGCGGCGGTGATGGGTTCTGCGGTGACGCTGGAATACGATCTCGACGGCGCCGGACGTGGTCACCGCGATCGCGCGCTGGCTGATTTACTCTGCCAGCTAACCGGCGCGGAAGACGCCTGTATCGTCAATAACAACGCTGCCGCCGTGTTGCTGATGCTGGCAGCCACGGCAGCGGGACGTGAAGTAGTGGTATCGCGCGGCGAGCTGGTGGAGATTGGGGGCGCATTCCGCATTCCGGACGTGATGCGCCAGGCGGGTTGCGAGCTACATGAAGTGGGAACCACTAACCGCACACATGTCAAAGATTACCGCCAGGCGATCAACGACAACACGGCGCTGCTGATGAAGGTGCATACCAGCAATTATCATATTGACGGTTTTACTGCTGCGGTGGACGAAGCGGAGCTGGTGACGCTTGCCGAAGCGGCCAGTTTGCCGGTGATTGTTGATTTGGGTAGCGGTTCGCTGGTGGATTTGAGCCGCTACGGCCTGCCAAAAGAGCCGATGCCGCAGACGCTTATTGCCGCAGGCGTCAGCCTGGTGAGCTTCTCCGGTGATAAGCTGCTCGGCGGCCCACAGGCGGGCATTATCGTCGGTAAAAAAGCGCTGATTGCGCAGTTGCAACAGCACCCGCTGAAACGGGCGCTACGGGCGGACAAAATGACGCTGGCGGCACTGGAAGCTACGCTGCGTCTCTATCTGCATCCGGAAATGCTACCTCAGCGCTTGCCGACGCTGCGTTATCTGAAGCGCCCGGAGCCGGAGATCCGCGAGCAGGCAGGGCGGCTGTGCGCGGCGCTGAATGCCCGATATAGCGAGTTCGACCTGCGTGTCGAAACCTGTCTGTCACAGATTGGCAGCGGCTCTTTGCCGGTCGATCGCCTGCCTGGCGCGGCCGTGACCTTTACACCGCGCGACGGCAGCGGGCGTCGGCTGGAAGCGCTGGCGGCGCAGTGGCGGGCGTTGCCACAGCCGGTGATTGGCCGCATTTACGATGGTCGTCTGTGGCTGGACTGCCGCTGTCTTGATGATGAATCCCGCTTGCTGGAGATATTGCTGAAATGATTATTGCCACTGCCGGGCATGTTGACCACGGTAAAACGACCTTGATTGAGGCGCTGACCGGCGTGAATGCCGATCGTTTGCCGGAAGAGAAAAAACGCGGCATGACTATCGATCTGGGCTACGCCTACTGGCCGCAGCCGGACGGGCGCGTACCGGGGTTTATTGATGTGCCGGGACACGAAAAATTCCTCTCGAATATGCTGGCGGGCGTCGGCGGCATCGATCATGCGCTGCTGGTGGTCGCCTGCGATGATGGCGTGATGGCGCAGACCCGCGAGCATCTGGCCATTTTGCAGCTCACCGGTAACCCGGCGCTGACCGTAGCGCTAACGAAGGCCGATCGCGTGGATGACGCGCGAATTGAACAGGTGCGCGCAGAAGTACAAGAAACGCTGAAAACCTTTGGTTATCCGCAGGCGACAATGTTTATCACCGCCGCAACAGAGATGCATGGCATCGCTGAATTACGTGCGCACCTGTTGCAGTTGCCGGAGCGCGCGCACCCGGAAAACCAACGTTTTCGCCTGGCGCTGGATCGCGCATTTACCGTCAAAGGTGCCGGGTTGGTGGTGACCGGTACGGCACTCTCTGGCGATGTGCGCGTGGGCGATACGTTGTGGTTGAGCGGGGTGAATAAACCGATGCGCGTGCGCGGTCTGCATGCGCAGAACCAGCCAGTCGATCATGCTCACGCCGGGCAGCGTATTGCGCTCAATATTGCCGGTGACGCGGAAAAAGAGGCGCTTAGTCGCGGTGACTGGTTGCTGTCACAGCAACCGCCGGAAGCAACGGAGCGGGTAATTGTCGCGCTGCAAGCGCACACGCCGCTGACCCAGTGGCAACCGGTGCATATCCACCATGCCGCCAGCCATGTTACCGGCCGCGTTTCGCTGCTGGAAAATGGTCTCGCCGAACTGGTGCTGGATACGCCGCTGTGGCTGGCCGATAACGATCGGCTGGTACTACGCGATATCTCTGCGCGCAGTACGCTGGCCGGGGCGCGGGTGGTAACACTCAACTCACCGCGCCGTGGCAAACGTAAAACTGAGTATCTGCAATGGATAACGCAACTGGCGCAGGCGGACGATGATGCGCAGGCGCTGCTGGTGCATTTATCGCGCGGTGCCGTCGATCTGACGGCGTTTGGCTGGGCGCGACAGCTCAGCGCGCGTGGGCTGGAAGCGTTGCTGGATAATCCTGGTTTTATTCGTGCCGGCGATAATCTTTTGAATGCGCCGGTGGCGGCACGCTGGCAGCGTAAGCTACTGGAGACACTGGCAATCTACCATGAGCAGCATCGCGAAGAGCCAGGCCCTGGTCGCGAGCGGCTGCGGCGCATGGCGTTGCCGATGGAAGATGAAGCGCTGGTGCTCACGCTTATCGAACGGATGCGCGAGGCAGGCGACATTCACAGCCATCATGGCTGGCTGCATCTGCCGGATCACAAAACCGGCTTCAGCGATGAGCAGGCGCATCTTTGGCAAAAGGTGGCACCGCTGTTTGGTGACGAACCGTGGTGGGTGCGAGATCTGGCGTGTGAAACAGCAAGCGATGAACAGACGATGCGCGGTGTGCTGCGACAGGCTGCTCAGCAGGGGCTCATTACGGCGATCGTCAAAGATCGTTATTACCGTAATGATCGGATCGTCACCTTCGCCAGTATGATCCGCGATCTGGATCAGGCGAGAGGTTCCACCAGCGCCGCCGATTTCCGCGATACGCTGAACGTGGGACGCAAACTGGCGATTCAGATCCTGGAATATTTTGACCGCATTGGTTTTACCCGTCGACGCGGCAATGACCATATCCTGCGCGACAAAGCCCTTTTTCTGAAGGAGTAAGCCCCAGGCAGAGCGCCAGAAATGTTCATGCAAATGACAAATCTGGCGTTTTTCCCCTCTGCGATCAAAGCGCGGCAGCGACGCTTTCGGCACTCTTGGCTTTTTTAACGCCTGCTGGAGTGGAGAATGAACTGTTTTATTATCGCCGATTCGGCAAAATGCATTGGCTGTCGCACCTGCGAAGTGGCCTGCGCGGTGTCGCATCAGGATGATCAGGACTGCTCAACCCTCTCGGCTTCCACCTTTTCTGCCCGCATTCGGGTGGTGAAAACCGGGACATTTTCCACGGCAGTGACCTGCCATCACTGTGAAGATGCGCCCTGTGCGAATGTTTGCCCGGTTGGCGCGATTTATCGCGCCGATGGTACGATCCAGGTGGAACAATCCCGCTGTATCGGCTGTAAAAGCTGCATGATCGCCTGCCCATTTGGCGCGATGCAGGTGACGCGGGTTGATGCGCGAGTACAGGCGCTGAAGTGCGATCTGTGCCAGCATCGCGAAACCGGACCCGCCTGCGTGGAAGCCTGCCCGACCAGCGCCCTCAGTTGTGTGAACCCGTCGCAACTGCGTGAGCGTCGTCTGCGAAGCCAGCTAGCATAAGTCGTTAACGTTCTACGTCAGCGCCAGCTACGCGTATGGCTATTTTAAACGCTTTTCAGGCTTCGTTTTCTTGCCAGGCTTTTTCAACCTCTTCGGCAAGAATTTTCACCCCAGCTTCGATAAGCGCGGGTTCCGGCACATAGTTCATGCGCATGCATTGATGCGTGTGCGGCCAGGGTTTATCCAGCCCCGGGAAGAAGTAATCGCCCGGCACCATTAGCACGCCGCGTTTTTTCAGGCGCTGATAAAGTAATTCGGTGCTGATGGGCAGATCCTTGAACCACAGCCAGAGGAAAATCGCTCCTTCCGGTTTATGGATCAGACACCGTTCTTCCGGCAGGTAACGGCGCAGAACGGCGATGGTCTCCTGCACCCGCTGGTAATAAAACGGTTTGATCACATCTTTGGAGAGGCGAAGCAGGTCTTTGCGCTTAATCATCTCGCACATCATTGCCGGGCCGATACCGCCTGGCGCAAGACTGATGATGCCGTTCATATTGCGAATGGCGGAGATGATTTTATCGTTGGCGATGATAATACCGCAGCGGCTGCCCGGCAGACCCAGCTTCGACAGGCTCATGCACAAGATGATATTCGGGTTCCACAGCGGACGCGCTTCGCTAAAGATGATGCCCGGAAAAGGCACGCCGTAAGCGTTATCGATCACCAGCGGAATGTTGTGCTGATTTGCCAGCACATCGAGTTTCATTAACTCTTCATCAGTGATCACGTTGCCTGTTGGGTTGGTCGGCCGCGAGACGCAAATCATCCCGGTCTCTTCGCCAATATGCAGATGTTCGAAATCGACATGGTATTTAAACTGGCCATCGGGCAGCAGTTCAATATTGGGTCGCGCCGAGACAAATAAGTCCTCTTCCAGCCCGGAATCCGCGTAGCCTATGTACTCCGGCGCCAGCGGAAATAATACTTTCCTGGTGCTTCCATCGGCACGACGGCCTGCAAAAAGATTGAATAAGTAGAAAAACGCGCTCTGACTGCCATTTGTTAGTGCAATATTCTGCGGTTCAATATCCCAACCTAACTCTTCGCGCAGCATCCCCGCCAGCGCTGCCAGCAGCTCGGTTTTGCCTTGCGGACCGTCATAATTGCACAGCGCATCAATCGCTTTGCCGTTTTCTACCATCCCGGCAAGTAGGTTATGGAAGTAATCGGTCATGGCCGGGATTTGTGCCGGGTTACCGCCGCCAAGCATGATAGCGCCAGGGGTACGTAAACCGTCATTGAGATCCTCCATCAGGCGTGTAATGCCTGCATGGCGGGTAAATTTGTCGCCGAAAAGTGAAAATGTCATCGCTACTGCTCTGTCGGGCTACTGTTCAAAGTGGCTAACCATAACGCTCCGCAGAGCAGTGTGCAAATTGCCGCGCCGTGACGATTTTAGCTTTCTATACTAACTCCATATTTATTGTTGGAATAATATGCTGATATTTGCCTTATGACTCAGCGTGGGGTCGCACCTGCCCAGACAACCATTACTTTGTCTTCTCCTTGCTCGCGAACGAACCCATATCCTTGTGGCAATGTCAGTGTGGTTTGTTTTCCCGCGCCGAGTGCCGGATGGCGCGCGCGGAACTGTCCCAGCGTTTGCCAGTGGCGCAGGCTTTGCGCCGCTTTGCCGTCAACATCCTGCCAGTTCATGTCTGAACGTGTGCCTTGCAGCGGATCGGAGCCTGTGGGGCCAAACGGACGTGCGGATTCATCACCATAGAAGATCTGCACCGCGCCTGGCGCAAGCAATAACAGCTCTGCCGATTGCTGGCCGCCTTCGCGGAACAGGCGGGTATCGTGCGAGGAGAGATAACTCAGGGTGTTAAAGCTTTGTAGCTTGTCCGCCATTTGCTGCCAGACAGTATCCATATTTGCCAGGCACGGCACAGCGCTGGCGGCCTGCTCCTGATAATCAAAATTGATCATTGCGTCGAAACCGTGGTCGTAGTAGGCGCTGTGCATGACGCCGTGGCCCCAGGATTCGCCGGTCATCCAGAATGGCGCATCATCGATTTTCTTCTGCGGGTTGGCTTTTTTCCACTCAGCCAGCGCCTCTGTCGCCTGGGTTTTGAGTTGTTGCCAGGCTGCCAGCTCAACGTGTTTGGCGGTATCAACGCGAAAACCGTCGATACCATAATCTCGCACCCACTGGCTGAGCCAGTGGGTCAGATAATCTCGTGGCGTGTAACCGGCAATCTCCCGTGCGTGCGTGTCCGGTTTATGTTGGTAGAAGACGGGCAAACCGGATGGTGTGGTCGATTCTGTTTTCAGATCTGGCAAGAATGCCAGCGACATGGTCAGATCGTCAAAACCGGGGTTGTCATAATCGCCGATATCGGTGCGGATCCAGTTTTTGCCCCACCAGTTTTGCCACGCTGTTTTATCGCTGAAGTTGATGTAATCATTGAAGCTGTGCCACGTCTGGCCAGTGGCGGGCTTCCAGTCTGTCCAGTGTTCGCCGAGGATTTTGCGCCGTTCATCCTCTTTCAGATAAAGAGCGCCAAACTGATATGTCTGCATATCTGCAAGTGTGGCGTAGCCGGTGTGGTTCATCACCACGTCAAACAACACGCGGATGCCGCGTCGGTGCGCTTCATCTACCAGCGTGCGTAAATCCTCTTCGCGGCCCATATTGGCATCCAGGCGCGTCCAGTCTTGCGTGTAGTAACCGTGATAGGCGTAATGGGGAAAATCGCCTTTCGTGCCGCCGCCTACCCAGCCGTGGATCTGCTCCAGCGGCGAGCTTATCCATAATGCGTTCACGCCCAGTTGCTGCAAATAATCGAGTTTACTGGTTAGGCCTTTCAGATCGCCGCCGTGGAAGGTGCCGATCTCCTGCATGCCATCTTTGTGCCGTCCGTAGCTATTGTCATTTGACGGGTCGCCATTCACATAACGGTCGGTTAAAACAAAATAGACGGTGGCGTTATGCCACTGGAAGGGCGCCGGGCCATTGGTTTCGGCTCTTTCTAACAGCAGCAGTCCGTCGCTTTCTGCCGCAGGTTTAAGGGTGATTTTACCGTTGCGGACGGTGGCGGTTTGCTGGCTGTAGAAATCGCGCACCTGGCTGCCTTCCGGGAACGTTGCACCGACCTCTATCGTTAGCGGCTTATCACTGCGCACCGGACACTGGCGCGCCACGTTTGCACGAGCGTCGGCGTTCTCGCTTTTCACGCTCAGTAACAGAGTGGGTGTGCCGGAACGGGTATCGAGCTGCAACTGGTAATCGCCGTCGCGGAAAATGCGCCACTGTGGCGCGCTGTCTGTGCAAGGAACCAGGGACAACATCTGGTTGAGCTTCACCTCTTCAGCAGGTTGCCAGCATTGCTGGCCCTCCTGCAATGTGAGCGGATTAGCCCCTTTTTTCAGCGTCGCCTGACTGTGCCACAGACCTGTGCCATCGTTGGTTAAGGCGGGAAAACGGCTGGTGGACCAATCGGCGAAGGCGAAGCAGGGTATAAAAAGCAGTGAAAGCGCAGCGTGTTTCATCTGATGTCCCGTTAACGGCGGTTTCTTTTAGTTTGCCACGCTGAAAACAGGGCCGACTCATCCTGTGCGCGTTATCGCCAGGGAGGAGAACAACGGGTGAGTGATAAGCCACACAGAACGTCATAGATTTGCGATAACCACCACATTTATCACTCTCTGTCCATTTTCTACACAATTTCCTGGTGACATGGTTTCGGAATTGGATTATTTCTGTACGTGCTCTTGTACGCTATTTTTGGTATGATTCGAGGTTCAGCCCTCAAATTTATGCAAAAAGAAGGTGTTGGAATGTTCATATCCGACCAGGAGACCTAATGATATCGATACCCATGCGACGACCTGGGGCGACGATACTCATGTTTTTCACCCTTATATTTTCGGGTGGAGTGCTGGCAAAGACGCACACAGAAACAGCGAGTCACAAAGCCCACGTCACTAAGGCAAACGTAAAAAAGCAGGCAAGCAGTAAAAAAGAGTATTCTCGCAATAGTGTAAATAGCAGCTCACTTCCTGATTTGCGAAAATACCCTTCCGGAACCCCAAGGAAAAAAGCGTTTCTCCGGACAGTAATGCCTTACATCACCAGTAAAAACTCAGCGATTGCCGCCGAGCGTAACTGGCTGCAAAAGAAACAGTACGACAGCCAATGGTCGCCTGCCGAACGCGCGCGCCTGAAGGATATTGCCAACCGCTACAAAGTGAGCTGGTCCGGGAATACGCGCCATATCCCCTGGAACACGTTGCTGGAGCGTGTGGATATTATTCCTGACAGCATGGTCGCTACCATGGCGGCGGCAGAAAGCGGCTGGGGTACCTCTAAGCTTGCACGTACCAACAACAATCTGTTTGGTATGAAGTGTGCCAAGGGTGCCTGTAAAAATGGCCCGGGTAAGGTGAAAGGCTATTCCCACTTTGAATCTCTGCAGGAGTCGGTTGAGGCCTACGTCACTAATCTGAATACGCACGCGGCTTATGCGTCGTTCCGTAAATCCCGCGCACAGTTACGTAAGGCCGATCAGGAAGTGACAGCTTCAAACATGATTCATAAGCTGAAGGGTTACTCGACCCGCGGTGCGAGTTACAACAACTACCTGTTTGCCATGTATCAGGACAATCAGCAGTTAATCGCTGCTCACATGTGACTGTTTTCAGTGATAAAACACCTTCCCTGTGGAAGGCGTTTTTCTTTGTACGTTATATCAGCACTTCGCTGTAGCGGTCGCGGTAGTCTTTTGGTGTGCTGTCGTACTCTTTGCGGAAGACGGAATAGAAATATTGCAGCGACGGATAGCCGCACATCTGTGAAATCTCGTTGATCGAGAGTGACGTTGAAATCAGCAGGCTACGCGCTTTTTCCAGTTTCTCTGCGTGGATCACCGCATGTATGGTTTCCCCCACTTCCTCTTTAAAGCGCTTCTCCAGATTGGAACGCGAAATACCGACAGCATCCAGTACCTGATCGACTTTGATCCCCTTACAGGCATGATTGCGGATGTAGTGCATCGCCTGAATGACAGCCGGATCGTTCAGCGACCGGTAATCAGTCGAACGTCGTTCCACCACCCGCATCGGCGGTACCAGCAGCCGCTGAAGCGGTAGGGTTTCGCTATCCAACAGACGATGCAGTAATTTCGCCGCCTGATAGCCCATCTGCCGCGTGCCCTGCGCTACGGAAGAGAGCGCGACGCGGGAGAGATAACGGGTCAGCTCTTCATTATCGATGCCAATCACACACAACTTTTCCGGTACCGGAATATGCAGATGGTCGCACACCTGCAGAACGTGGCGAGCGCGGGCGTCGGTCACGGCAATGATGCCGGTTTGCGGCGGTAGCGTTTGTAGCCAGTCGGCAAGCCGGTTCTGCGCGTGCTGCCAGTTTTCCGGCGCGGTGGTCAGTCCCTGGTAGACCACGCCACGGTATTTCTCCTGCGCGACAAGCCGGCAAAAAGCATATTCACGTTCAGCAGCCCAGCGCTTACCACTGGAAGCGGGCAGGCCGTAAAAGGCAAAACGGTGTACGCCTTTCTCTTTCAAATGCAGGAACGCGCTCTCAACCAGCGCGTGATTGTCGGTGGCGATGTAATGGACCGCAGGGTAGCTTTCCGGCGTGTGATAGGAGCCGCCAACACCGACGATTGGGACGTCAATATCGGCCAGTACCTGTTCTATTTCCGGGTCGTCATAATCGGCAATAATACCATCGCCGACCCACTCTTTAATATTCTCAATGCGCGCACGGAAATCTTCCTCGATAAAGATATCCCACTCGGATTGCGACGCCTGCAAATACTCGCCTACGCCCTCGACAACCTGGCGGTCATAGGCTTTATTAGCATTAAATAGCAACGTGATGCGATGGCGTTTTTCAAACATGTCTCTGGGATTCCTGGCTTTCCACCTATTCTGATTATCATATCCAGCCCACTGCCGGATAAAAAAGATCCGGCAGTGTGATCACGCCTGTATTCATCACTCCTTTCAGGCCCGGCGTTTGGTCGCGGAATCCATCCACACCGCCAACAGTAAAATCGCGCCTTTGACGATGTATTGCCAGAAGGTGGGCACATCCATCATGCTCATACCGTTATCCAGCGAGGCCATAATAAACGCCCCCATTACGGCACCCGCAACGCTACCAATCCCGCCTGCGAGGCTGGTGCCGCCAATGACACAGGCGGCAATGGCGTCCAGCTCGGCGATATTCCCGGCCGAAGGCGAACCCGCGCCGAGGCGTGAACTGAGGATTAACCCGGCAATTGCCACCATCAAACCGTTGATGGCAAATACCGCTAGTTTGGTACGTTCAACGTTGATACCGGAAAGCCGGGCGGCTTCCAGGTTACCGCCGATGGCGTAAATCCGGCGGCCAAACGCGGTTCGCGTGGCCATAAACATCCCGGCCAGCAGAAGAAACGCCAGCAGCAGCACTGGCGTGGGAACGCCACGATAATCATTGAGCAGCCAGATAGCACCCAGCACAATCACTGCGATAAGCGCCTGACGGCCAATCGCGCTGGTGGAGGCTGGTGTCGTGAGGCCGAGCGACTGGCGGCGCAACCGCCCGCGCCATTGCCAGAGCACAAACACCACCATGCCCAGAACGCCGACGCCGAAACCAACACCGTCTGGCAGGTAGCTTTGGCCGATTTGCGACATCGCCACACTGGTGGGAGAAACCGTGGTGCCGTTGGTGATGCCGATTAACACGCCGCGAAACGCCAGCATACCGGCCAGGGTGACGATGAATGACGGCACTTTGCGATAGGCCACCCACCAGCCATTCCATGCGCCCAGCAGCAGGCCGAGCACCAGCGTTACTGCCACGGTGAGTGGCAGTGGCCAACCGAGCCAGACATCAAAAATTGCCGCTGCGCCGCCGAGCAGGCCCATCATTGAGCCAACGGAGAGGTCAATTTCTGCGGAAATAATGACGAACACCATACCGACCGCCAGAATACCGGTGATGGCGGTCTGGCGTAGCAGGTTAGAGATATTGCGTGCGCTCAGGTAAGCGCCATCGGTCATACCGGTAAAAAACAGCATGATCACTACGATGGCAGCAATCATGACAAAGACCTGTAAGTTGAGGGATTTCAGACCGGAAAATACGCCCGGTGAGACCGTGGATAGCTTCATTTCAGACGGGTTGCTTTTCGACATGATGTTCGCTCCTCAGTGCCGCTTCCATGACCTGCTCCTGGGTCAGATTACGATTGATAAGATCGGCTTTCAGCTTGCCTTCATGCATCACCAGCACCCGGTCGCTTAAACCCAGCACTTCGGGCAGTTCGGATGAGATAACGATGACGGCAATCCCTTGCTGCACCAGTTGGTTAATGAGTTTGTAGATTTCATATTTCGCGCCGATATCAATACCGCGCGTCGGTTCGTCGAGGATTAAAATGCGCGGGTTGAGCAGCAGGCAGCGGGCCAGAATCGCTTTTTGCTGATTGCCGCCACTTAGGCGGCCAATGGCAAGTGCTGGCGATGAGGTTTTTACTTTTAACCGTTGTAGAGACTGTAAAATGCAGGCCTGCTCTGCCGCATCGTCCAGGCTGCTGAGTGTGCCGGTAAACTGATCCAGCGCCGCAAGAGTAATATTTTTTCCCACTGCCATAACCGGCACGATGCCATCTTTTTTGCGATCTTCCGGCACCATCGCAATGCCGTGCGCAATGGCCTGCTGGCAGTTGTGGATCTCCACCTGCTTGCCATCAAGGTAAATCGCACCCTCCCAGCGTCCGGGCCACACGCCAAACAGACACTGCACGGCTTCGGTTCTGCCTGCGCCGACTAACCCGGCGATACCGAGGATTTCGCCACGTTTCAGGCTGAAAGAGACGTCATTGACGCGTTTAATATGGCGATTAACCGGGTGCCAGGCAGTCAGGTGTTCAACGCGCAGGATCTCCGAGCCGGTAGTATGTGGCTCGTTGGGATAAAGCGCCGTAAGCTCGCGACCAACCATCATGGTGATGATGTCATCTTCGCTCATGCCCATTGCATCGCGGGTGCCGATATGTTTGCCATCGCGAATGACGCAAATCACGTCAGATATCGCTTTGACTTCATTGAGTTTATGGGAGATATAGATACAGGCGATATCATGGTTGCGCAGGTCGCGGATGATATCCAGCAGCACCGAGGTTTCCTGTTCGGTGAGCGAGGCTGTCGGTTCATCCAGAATAAGCAGCCGCACCTGCTTATTCAGCGCTTTGGCAATTTCCACCAGTTGTTGCTGTCCCAGTCCTAAATCGCCTACCCGGGTGTCCGGTGAAATGGCCAGCTTCACCTGGTTAAGGAGTTTTTCGCAACGCAGCGTCATCAGGTCGTAATCCATCACGCCATTACGGGTGATTTCCGCGCCGAGGAAGATATTTTCCAGCACCGTCAGGTGTTTCACCAATGCCAGTTCCTGGTGAATGATAGCGATACCTTTACGTTCGGTGTCGCGGATATGGCTGGCCTGCAAGGTTTCGCCGGCAAACACTATCTCCCCGTCGTAACTGCCAGCCGGGTAGATCCCGCACAGGACTTTCATCAGTGTTGATTTACCGGAACCATTCTCGCCGCACAGTGATAACACTTCGCCAGCATTCAATCGCAGGCTGACGTTATCAATGGCTTTCACAGCACCAAAGGCTTTGGTGATGTTTTTCATTTCGAGTAAATAAGGCATAGCTGCTCCACGTCATTTGCTGGTCTGACAACGCCTGAAAGAGGAGGCGGAGGGCGCGCCCGCAATGGAGAGGCGCGCCGAACGTGCTAGAGCTGGTTTTTCTGATGGAAACCATCTTTGATGACGGTGGCGTCGATATTGTCTTTCGTCACCTCGATAGGCGTCAGCAAGCGGGACGGGACATCCTTCAGACCGTTGTTGAGCGTGGTATCTGCTTTCGGCTGCTGGCCGTTGCCCAGCTCGACGGCAATTTCCGCCGCCGTGTTGGCAAGCTGTGTAATCGGCTTGTAGACGGTCATTGTCTGGCTGCCGTTAATCAGCCGTTTTACCCCGGCGAGATCCGCATCCTGGCCGGAGATGGCGACTTTCCCTGCCAGCCCCTGGGCGCTAAGCGCCTGGATTGCACCGCCTGCGGTGGCATCATTTGAGGCGACGACAGCATCGATTTTGTTATTGTTAGCGGTGAGCGCGTTTTCCATTATTTTCAGCGCATTTTCCGGCAGCCAGCCATCGACCCACTGATCGCCGACAATTTTGATTTTTCCGCTATCGATATACGGTTTTAAAACTTTCATCTGCCCGGCACGGAACAGCTTAGCGTTATTATCTACCGGTGAGCCGCCCATTAAAAAGTAATTCCCTTGCGGCACTTTATTGACCAGGCTTTGCGCCTGTAATTCCCCGACTTTTTCATTGTCGAAGGAAATATAGAAGTCGATATCTGCATTATTAATCATGCGATCGTAAGCCAGAACTTTAATACCTTCCTGTTTGGCTTCTTTTATTACGTTACTTAATACCTGACCGTTGTAGGGAATAATAACCAGGACATCAACGCCACGATTTATCATATTTTCAATTTGCGACATTTGTGTTTCTTCATTGCCATTGGCGGATTGAACAAACACATTAGCGCCGAGTGATTCGGCTTTTTTAACAAAAATATCGCGATCTTTTTGCCAACGTTCAAGGCGCAGATCGTCAATCGCCATGCCAATCTTCACTTCTTTGGCGTGGCCAACGGCGCTGGCAAGGAGCAGGGAGGCGCAGAGTGTAAGGCAAAGGTTCTTTATCTTCATAATAGTAATACCTTTCGTAGGGTGATGAGCGAGATAAAAGAAACATGCACTGCTTTGGACGAGCAAATTTTTAACACGGAACGTTAAGTTGGCAATTACTGATTTTTATCCACGCATTACGTTTTTTGGTTTATTTCCTGATTTATGACCGCGATCTTATTTTAAAAAAAGAAAAATAGATTTTGCATAAAAAAGAGGAAGGCTACACGCAACAATAGTCGACGTTATTTTGCGAGCCAGCGCACGTTTGCGTATTCTCTTAATGGCGGTGTGAAATAACGTAATTGAGCAAGCCGGAGAGAGAATCCAGTATTACTTCAGAATTGTTCACTCGCCAATGGAGCTCATTATGCAAGCTTATTTCGATCAGCTGGATCGGGTTCGTTATGAAGGCCCAAAAACCACGAATCCTTTAGCGTTTCGTCATTACAATCCGGATGAGCTAGTGCTCGGTAAGCGCATGGAAGATCACCTGCGTTTTGCCGCCTGCTACTGGCACACTTTCTGCTGGAATGGCGCGGATATGTTCGGTGTGGGCTCCTTCGATCGCCCGTGGCAGCACCCTGGCGAGGCCATGGAGCAGGCGAAACGCAAAGCTGATGTCGCCTTTGAGTTTTTCCATAAGCTGAACGTCCCCTTTTACTGCTTCCATGACGTCGATGTCTCTCCCGAAGGCGCATCGCTGAAAGAGTACCTCAACAACTTTGCGCAGATGGTGGATGTGCTGGCTGAAAAACAGCAACAGAGCGGCGTGAAGCTGCTGTGGGGCACGGCGAACTGCTTTACCAACCCGCGCTATGGCGCAGGTGCGGCGACCAATCCCGATCCGGAAGTCTTCAGTTGGGCCGCCACGCAGGTGGTAACGGCGATGAACGCCACCCATAAGCTCGGCGGCGAAAACTATGTGCTGTGGGGCGGTCGTGAAGGGTATGAAACCCTGCTGAACACCGATTTGCGTCAGGAGCGTGAACAAATCGGCCGCTTTATGCATATGGTGGTTGAGCACAAACACAAAATTGGTTTTCACGGCACACTGCTTATCGAACCGAAACCACAGGAGCCGACCAAGCATCAATACGATTATGACGCAGCCACTGTGTATGGCTTCCTGAAGCAGTTTGGTCTGGAGAAAGAGATCAAACTCAATATCGAAGCCAACCACGCCACGCTGGCGGGTCACTCTTTCCATCACGAAATCGCTACGGCCATCGCGCTGGGGCTGTTTGGCTCGGTGGATGCGAACCGAGGCGACGCGCAGCTCGGCTGGGATACCGATCAGTTCCCGAACAGCGTGGAAGAGAATGCGTTAGTGATGTATGAAATTCTCAAGGCTGGCGGTTTTACCACTGGTGGGCTGAACTTTGACGCCAAAGTGCGTCGCCAGAGCACCGATAAATATGACCTTTTCTACGGACATATCGGCGCCATGGATACCATGGCGCTGGCGCTGAAAGTGGCCGCTCGCATGGTGGAAGATGGCGAGCTGGATAAACGTGTTGCGAAGCGCTATGCCGGCTGGAATGGTGAGCTGGGCCAGCAAATTTTGCAGGGACAGCTTAGCCTGGCTGAACTGGCGAAGTACGCTGAGCAGCAGAACCTGGCACCGCGCCATCAGAGCGGTCATCAGGAACAACTGGAAAATCTGGTCAATCATTACCTCTTCGACAAGTAACCGGTGCAGCGCCGCGGGTAACGCGGCGCACATCAACAGGAGTGGTCACTATGTATATCGGGATCGATCTCGGCACCTCAGGCGTGAAAGCTATTCTGCTCGGTGAGCAGGGGGATGTGCTGACCTCTCATACGGAAAAACTCAGCGTATCGCGCCCGCAGCCATTATGGTCCGAGCAGGATCCTGAACAGTGGTGGCAGGCGACGGATCGTGCAATTCAGGCGCTGGCCGCCGCGCATTCGTTACAGCAGGTGAAGGCTATCGGACTTGCCGGGCAGATGCACGGCGCCACGCTGTTGGATAACGAAAACCGCGTGCTACGTCCGGCTATTTTGTGGAATGACGGTCGCTGTGGCGAAGAGTGCAAGCTGCTGGAAGCGCAGGTGAAAAATTCCCGCGCTATAACCGGCAATCTGATGATGCCCGGTTTTACCGCGCCGAAGCTGCTGTGGGTTCAGCGCCACGAGCCGGACATCTTCGCCAGAGTCGCGAAGGTATTGCTACCCAAAGATTATCTGCGTCTGAAAATGTCCGGCGTTTTTGCCAGCGATATGTCGGATGCTGCGGGCACGATGTGGCTGGATGTCGCGAAGCGCGACTGGAGCGATGAGATGCTGGCGGCCTGCTCGCTCACCCGCGCACATATGCCTGCGCTGTTTGAAGGCAGCGAAATAACCGGCGAACTGCTGCCGGAGGTTGCCCGGCGCTGGTCAATGCCCGTTGTTCCTGTGGTGGCGGGCGGCGGTGATAATGCGGCAGGCGCCGTGGGCGTGGGCATGGCCGATGCCGGTCAGGCGATGCTCTCGTTGGGGACATCTGGCGTTTATTTCGCGGTCAGCGAAGGGTTTCTGAGCAAGCCGGAGAGTGCAGTACACAGCTTTTGCCACGCACTGCCGGGGCGCTGGCATCTGATGTCGGTGATGCTTAGCGCCGCCTCCTGCCTGGACTGGGCAGCACGGCTGACAGGGCTGGAATCGGTGCCCGCCCTGATCCACGCGGCGGAGCAGGCGGACGACAAAGCGGGTGATCTCTGGTTTCTGCCCTATCTTTCCGGCGAACGCACACCACACAATAACCCGCAGGCGAAGGGGGTTTTCTTTGGCCTGACGCATCAGCACGGGCAGGGTGAGCTGGCGCGTGCGGTGCTGGAAGGCGTGGGCTATGCGCTGGCGGATGGCATGGATGTGGTGCATGCCTGCGGCGTGACGCCAAAGAGTATTACGCTTATTGGCGGCGGTGCGCGTAGCGCCTGGTGGCGGCAAATGCTGGCGGATATTAGCGGCCTGCAACTCGATTACCGTACCGGCGGTGATGTTGGTCCGGCGCTAGGCGCGGCGCGGTTGGCGCAGGTCGCAATGAACCCGGATGTCCCGCTGGCAACGCTGTTACCGCAGCTTCCCATTGAACAACAACACCTGCCGAACGCCGAACATCATGAGATGTACGCTTCGCGTCGCGAGACGTTCCGGCGCATCTATCAGCAGTTGTTACCGCTGATGTCCTGACCGTTCCGGCTCACTTTCTTCAGTGGGCCGGAATCATCCTGAGGTTGTCCTTTTTGGGTATTAGCAGGCATAACACTCCTTGCCAGAATAGCGTTATCCCCACTGAGCAAGGAGTCCTGAAATGTCACGTACCGCCCTTATCAATATCGACACACAACAATCTTTCTTTCATCGTGAATACTGGCAGGAGAAGGATTTTCCTGCCTTCCAACAGGCCATTTCCGCTCTGATTTCTGGCTGTGAAGCGCGCGGCGTTCCGGTTGTCGATATCTTTCACGTTGCTGACAGCGGCCCTTTCTCGCTGGAAAGTGGCTTTGTCTCGCCGATGCCTTTTCTGACACATCAACCGGCCGTTACCTTCTACAAGCATGTGCACAATGCTTTTACCGATACCGGGCTTGATCGCTGGTTGCGCGTGCGTGATATCAACCATTTGATTATCTGCGGTATCCGCACTGAACAGTGCTGCGAAACCACAGCGCGTGTGGCGGCGGATTTGGGGTATCGTGTGACGTTTGCCAGCGAAGCTACGCTGACCTTTCCGATGACGCATAAAGGGATTACGCTGGATTGTGATGCGTTGCGCCATCGCACTGAAACGGTGCTGGAAGGCCGCTTCGCCACGATTAAAACCGTCCACGAGATTCTGGAACGCGAATGACAACAGATGTCTGGTTTGTGATGTTGCCAGGAGTGCTGGCGCTGGATATGACCGGCCCGGCGGAAACATTTGTGCTGGCGCAGGATGCTTTTCGCCTGCATTACATCGGGCCGGACGCCGAAGTACCTACGTCGATTGGCCTGAATATGGGCAACATCTCGCCGCTGCCGGAAACACTGCCGGCAGGCAGTTTGCTGGTGTTGCCCGGTGTCAGCGATTCGGCGAATTTTTTCAACACGCCGCAAGCCAGTCTCGTACTTCACTGGCTGATGCGCCTGCAACCGCAGATCCACAATCAGAGCATTACCCTGATGTGCGTCTGCTCGGGCGCGGTGCTGGCGGCGAAAGCCGGATTGTTGAGTGGCGTGCAGTGCACCACGCATCATGACGTGATTGCGCGTTTAAAAGCGGCAGCGCCGACCGCGCAGGTGAAAGAGAACCGTATCTTTATTGAAGATCGCGGCATCTGGACCAGCGCGGGTATCACTTCCGGCATCGATCTGGCCTTACATCTGATCAACCGCCTGCGGGGCCCGGAAACGGCGCTGGCGGTGGCGCGTGAAATGGTGGTCTGGTTCCGCCGTTCCGGCGACGACCCGCAGATTTCGCCGTGGCTGCGTTACCGCAATCATCTTCACCCGGCAGTGCATCGGGCCCAGGATGCGCTCACCGCCGAGCCGCAAAAAGCATGGCAACTGGCGGATATCGCTGAATGCGCGCACGTCAGCCCGCGCCATTTGACGCGCCTGTTCCAGCAACATCTGGGCATCAGTGTGCGCGACTACCTTGAACAGTTACGCCTGGTGATTGCTGAACAGAGTTTGTTGCAGGGGCACGGTGCGGAGCAGGCGGCGCTGGCTGCCGGATTCTCTTCGCCGCGTCAGTTGCACCGGGCGCGGGCGCGAATGGCTAGCTAACGAAACGCCGTCGGTCGAGGCGCTGAACCAGCATTGACAGCGCCAGGCTTGCCAGCAGCGTGGCGACAAAAATCCACACGATATCGAGTAGCGGCCAGTTGCGCAGCTCCACGCCGCGAGTGCGTAGTGCATGGATGATTAGCGCATGGAAACCGTAAATCCCCAGCGAGTGACGTGAAATCAGTGCCAGGCCCGGCAGCGTGCGATCGTTTAGTGTATTTTTAACCAGTGTGAACAGTGCAATGGCGCAAAGGAACACTAGTGGGCCGCAATAGAGATACCAGGTGTCGGCAAAGTTGCCGCGCCACCTCAGTTCGTGCAGTGTACCGCGCGAAATACCCCAGATTGCCAGCAAAAAGATCGCCGCGCTGAAAAGCGTCAACTGCCGTCTTTGCGTCTCCATCATGCCAATCGCCCGTCCCAGCATGCCGTAAAGGATGTAGTAAAACGTGTCGCCATTGATGTAGAGGTTGATGGGTAACCATTCAAAATGGCCGATCTTCTGCGACACTGTATTCGGGTTGGCTACAATACCTGTGACCACAACCAACGCCAGCAGCATTTTGCCGCTGAGCGCTTTCACCTGAATCAACGGCGAAACCAGGTAGATAACGATAATCGCGAAGAAAAACCACAGATGGTAGAACACCGGTTTTTGCAGCAGGTTACGCAGAGATAACTCGCTGTTAATCGAGGTAAACAGCACGATATAGAGCAGGGCGATAACGCTGTAAAACACCAGACACAGTGCGATGCGCAGGAAATGGCGCGGCTGCGCGCTGCGTTCGCCAAAAAAGAGATAACCCGAAATCATAAAGAACAGCGGCACGCTAACGCGGGAGGCGGAATTCAGCAGATTTGCGATATTCCAGTCGAAAGTGGTAATGCTGGCCGGGTTGGTGATGTACCAGGTGGTGGTATGAATCATCACCACCATCAAACAGGCTATCCCTCGCAGATTATCTATCCAGTAAATTTTAGACTGCATCAGTTCCTCTGTTTTAATGTTAAATATCCTCTGACCTGCCATTTATCCACCTAACGCTCTGGATAATTCTGAGTTTTCCTGCATCCGCTTGTGCAGTTTTCCACAGTTTTGCAAAACTATTGTTGTTACTCTTTAAAAATAACAGCCAGCGAACGGGGCAGTGATAAAAATGATGAAATCTCTTGTACCGATGTTGCTACTGTTAGTGGCAGGATGCAGCGCCACTCCGGGCTCGCCCGTACAGCGCGCGCAAAACGCCAGACCGGACCCCGTTCACTCCCTTGATATGGAGCAGTTATGCCGGCAAAGCGCCGCGCATCGCTACAATACCGCAGCGCAAAAAATTTCCGTTACCGGTTTTGAACAATTTCGCGGCAGTTACGAAATGCGCGGTATGACACCCCGTAGTGAGGCGTTTGTCTGCGCTTTTGACGCAGAAGGCCATTTTCTACATCTTTCGATGCGCTAAGCGTCCAGAACACGGCCAGCGGCCGTATGATTTTCCCAATTTTCCTTAAACACCTCCGTTTCATACTGTATATCTTGCAGTCAGCGGGTATACTTGTCGCTTCCTTTAAATCCACACGTATCCAGCACGAAAGAATATGCAAAAGTTTGATACCAGGACCTTTCAGGGTCTGATCCTGACCTTACAGGATTATTGGGCCCGTCAGGGCTGCACCATCGTTCAACCTCTGGACATGGAAGTTGGCGCCGGTACCTCCCACCCGATGACCAGTCTGCGCGCGCTGGGGCCAGAACCGATGGCGACTGCCTATGTCCAGCCATCCCGCCGCCCGACCGATGGCCGTTATGGCGAAAACCCGAACCGCTTACAGCACTATTATCAGTTCCAGGTGGTGATTAAACCTTCCCCGGATAACATTCAGGAGCTGTACCTCGGGTCACTGAAAGAGCTGGGTATGGATCCGACGATTCACGATATTCGTTTCGTGGAAGATAACTGGGAGAACCCGACGCTGGGCGCCTGGGGCCTGGGCTGGGAAGTGTGGCTGAACGGTATGGAAGTGACGCAGTTCACTTACTTCCAGCAGGTGGGTGGTCTGGAGTGCAAACCGGTTACGGGTGAGATCACTTATGGTCTGGAACGTCTGGCCATGTACATTCAGGGCGTAGACAGCGTTTACGACCTGGTCTGGAGCGACGGCCCGCTGGGTAAAACCACTTACGGCGACGTCTTCCATCAGAACGAAGTGGAGCAATCCACTTACAACTTTGAATACGCAGATGTCGACTTCCTGTTCAGTTGCTTCGAACAGTATGAAAAAGAAGCGCAGAAGCTGCTGGCGCTGGAAAACCCGTTGCCGCTGCCTGCGTACGAACGCATTCTGAAAGCCGCCCATAGCTTCAACCTGTTGGATGCGCGTAAAGCCATCTCCGTAACGGAACGTCAGCGCTATATCCTGCGTATTCGCACGCTGACTAAAGCAGTCGCTGAAGCGTATTATGCTTCCCGTGAAGCCCTTGGTTTCCCGATGTGCAACAGAAATAAATAAGAGGCGGCCATGTCTGAGAGAACATTCCTGGTGGAAATCGGCACCGAAGAGCTGCCACCAAAAGCACTGCGCAGCCTGGCCGAGTCCTTCGCTGCCAACTTTACCGCTGAACTTGATGCTGCGGGCCTTGCCCATGGCGACATACAGTGGTTTGCCGCGCCGCGCCGTCTGGCGCTGAAAGTGGCAAAACTTGCCGCATCGCAAGCGGATCGTGAAGTTGAAAAACGCGGCCCGGCAATTGCGCAGGCATTTGATGCCGAAGGCAAACCAAGCAAAGCCGCTGAAGGCTGGGCGCGTGGTTGCGGTATTACTGTCGATCAGGCCGAGCGTCTGACTACCGACAAAGGCGAGTGGCTGCTCTATCGCGCCCATGTAAAAGGCGAAAGTGTCGAAACGCTGCTGCCGAATATGGTTGCCACTTCGCTTGCTAAGCTGCCGATCCCGAAACTGATGCGCTGGGGCGCATCGGAAGTGACGTTTGTGCGTCCGGTGCACACCGTTACGCTGCTGCTGGGCGACAGCGTTGTTCCGGCGACAATTCTGGGCATTCATTCCGATCGCGTGATCCGTGGCCATCGCTTTATGGGCGAGCCGGAATTCACCGTCGATAATGCCGATCAGTATCCACAAATTCTGCTTGAGCGCGGTAAAGTGATCGCCGATTACGATGCGCGTAAAGCCAAAATCAAAGCGGATGCCATCGATGCGGCGCGCAAAATTGGCGGTAATGCCGATCTGAGCGACAGCCTGCTGGAAGAAGTCACCTCGCTGGTGGAATGGCCGGTGGTTCTGACGGCGAAATTCGAAGAGAAATTCCTCGCTGTCCCGGCGGAAGCGCTGGTCTACACCATGAAAGGCGACCAGAAGTACTTCCCGGTTTACGGTAACGACGGCAAACTGCTGCCGAACTTTATCTTCGTTGCCAACATCGAATCGAAAGATCCGCAGCAGATTATCTCCGGTAACGAGAAAGTGGTGCGCCCGCGTCTGGCGGATGCTGAGTTCTTCTTCAATACTGACCGCAAAAAACGCCTTGAGGATCATCTGCCGCGCCTGCAAACCGTGCTGTTCCAGCAGCAACTGGGTACGCTACGCGACAAGACCGACCGCATTCAGGCGCTGGCAGGCTGGATCGCCGGGCAGATTGGCGCTGATGTCAATCATGCTACCCGCGCTGGTTTGCTCTCCAAGTGTGACCTGATGACCAACATGGTGTTTGAATTTACCGACACCCAGGGTGTGATGGGAATGCACTATGCGCGTTACGACGGTGAAGCGGAAGATGTTGCCGTTGCGCTGAACGAGCAGTATCAGCCGCGTTTCGCCGGTGATGAACTGCCGTCGAACCCAATTGCCTGCGCGCTGGCGATTGCTGACAAGATGGACACACTAGCGGGTATCTTTGGTATCGGCCAGCATCCAAAAGGCGATAAAGACCCGTTCGCGCTGCGCCGCGCCGCGCTGGGTGTGTTGCGTATTATCGTTGAGAAGAACCTGGCGCTGGATCTGCAAACGCTGACTGAAGAAGCGGTGCGTCTGTACGGCGACAAGCTGACCAACGCTAACGTGGTTGATGATGTGATCGACTTTATGCTGGGTCGCTTCCGCGCCTGGTATCAGGATGAAGGTTTCAGTGTTGACACCATTCAGGCCGTACTGGCGCGCCGCCCGACCAAACCGGCGGACTTCGATGCGCGTATGAAGGCGGTTTCGCACTTCCGTACTCTGGACGAAGCGGCGGCGCTGGCGGCGGCCAACAAGCGTGTCTCCAACATTCTGGCGAAGTCTGATGAAACGCTGAACAATATCGTTCACGCCTCGGTGTTGAAAGAAGCGGCCGAAATCAAACTAGCCGGTAATCTGGTGGTGCTGCGCGATAAGCTGGAGCCATTCTTTGCACAAGGTCGCTATCAGGAAGCGCTGATCGAACTGGCGCAACTGCGTGAGCCGGTTGATGAGTTCTTCGAGACGGTAATGGTAAACGCCGACGACAAAGATGTGCGTATCAATCGACTGACGCTGCTGTCGAAACTGCGTGAATTGTTCCTGCAGGTGGCGGATATCTCTCTGCTGCAATAAGTCAGCCGCAACGAAAAAACCCGCTCCGGCGGGTTTTTCTATGGCCCTACACCATCAGTATTAACTGGTCGCGGTTCTCTGGTGGGGTATGTTACGCGTACCGTATTGCGGCCAGCGCGTTTGGCTACATACAGCAGGTCATCAGCGCTCTGAATAAGCTGGCCGTATTCTGTGTGCTGTTGCTGGTTGGTGCTGGCAACACCAATGCTTACGCTGACGATGCGTTCGGGTGAGTTGGCATGGGGTAAACCCAGCCGTTGAACACTGACGCGCAACCGTTCGGCGATTTCCACCGCCTCGGCGGAGTGCGTTTCCGGTAGCAGCGCACAGAACTCTTCGCCACCATAGCGAAACAGAATGTCGGTTGGGCGATCCAGTGCATTACGCATAGCGGTCGCGATCTGTTGCAGGCATTCATCTCCGCGCTGGTGGCCGTAGCAATCGTTATAGCGTTTGAAGTGATCGACATCGATAAGCAGCAGCGACAGAGATTTGTTGTTGCGCTTGCTGGCGCGCCATTCGCGGTCAATGCAGAGATCGAAGTAACGCCGGTTGCCTACACCGGTAAGACCATCCGATAGCGATTGTGATAACAATTCATGCGCCTGGTCGCGCAGCAGGGATTCACGGCGGACTGCGGCTGTAACGTCCACAATCTGGATCAGGCAAAACCGTTCAGTATCACCCAGCGGAACAATGGTTACGGCCTGGCTCAGCCGGGTGGCAGACCGTGCCGGTTCGGCATAAAGCGGAAATGGGGAGCGGTGCAGCGACTGCGACAGCAGGGCAGATAAATTGTGGTCAATTGCCTGATGGATTGCATCGCCCACGCGGTGATGCTGCAAGTCAGGAAAGACAGTAAAAAAATCCGCCCCCAACGTTTCGCTGGCGGTAAGACCGGTATGGGCTTCCAGCCAGGTGTTCCACAACGTAATGCGGTATTGCGCATCAACGATGATCACGCCGAGGCTGAGCGCAGAGAATGCATCCAGTAACAACTTATCTTTCATGATTACATTCCGTCGGGAACACAACCGGACTCAAGGCGGCTGATATAGAGCCGGATTTGCTCACGTAAGTCTTGCAGCGCCGACATATCCAGGATAAACGCGAGATACCCCTGAATTTGCTGGCGTTCCAGCGCAAAATCGATGCGCAGCATCATCACTATCGGATCGTTTTCATCTTTGTACGGATTGAGGATCTGATTACTGGTGCCGACGCGAACCTCGGGCAGCGATCCCTGTAGCTCTTTCTGGAACATATTCGCCAGCGTACCAACACAGGCATTGAGCACGATATTACCGATTTCGCTCATCGCTTCGCGTTCCATCTCTCCCAGTTCGTGGGCAGGGATCAGATCGCCAACCATCATGCGTACGATTTCAAAACTGGTGGCTTCCGGAAACATCAGAATCGCTTCTGTGGCATACGCGCCCTTATAATGCTGGCTGATACTAAACAGCGAGATGCCTACTCCCAGTTCTTCGGCGGCTTCCGAGCGGGTGGTAAAGCGGATGGACGGTACCGACATGTGTACTTCTTCATTGACGATATTACTCATCGCTGCGGCCGCATGGCCGACGCCAATGTTGAAGATCTCCAGCAGGCTGTCGGCTTCGATATCGCTGATATCCGACAGCGCGTTCATAGACTTGTCTCCAGGCTATTCAGCAATGCATGGAGCTGCGGTTCTTTCAGCGGTTTCGGCAGGAAGCCAAGGCCAAGTTCTTCGGCGGCGGTTTGCACGGAATTCTGCACATTGGCAGTGAGCAGAACAATATGGGTTTGCGGGTGGCTTTTACGGATGCGCGAGGCTGTCTCCAGCCCACCAATGCCCGGCATATTAACATCCAGCAAGATCAGATACGGCGCCGTTATCGCGACCAGAGCGATCGCCTCTTCGCCCGTGCTGGCCTCGTCAATTTTCCAGTCGTTATGCAGATTTGTGACAAACTGCCGTGAAATCATGCGCGACAGGCGACTGTCGTCAACAATCAGAATATATCTGGACATCATTCATTCTCTTTTAATGGTTTGTTGCCGTAACACCAGAACAAAGCTTCTCTATGGAACTGCCTTCCCTGTTTATTGCTTGCCTTACCGCGGAGTTGCGTTTTGCGCTACGCCTTTTAGTCGTTTCCTGTGTGAAATGGCTACCTGGATTACACGCCCGGCCTGCAGCTTTTAGTTAAGTCATCATATTCATCGGCAATTGCGCGCAAAAAATTAGCGCTGAATAACAACCTTGCGTGAAATTTAGTCCTGAAGCGCAGAGAGAAGGCCTGCTGTTGGGGGATTTAGTAGCGGATACGGGGATTATCAGTGAAAGTGAATGAATTTTCGCCATGGCTCCTGTGCGCTTTGGGAACCTTCGGTTAAAGCAGAAATAACAAACCCCCGGTTCAGCGGGGGTTCTGGGGGTAAAACGTTCAATCTATAAGTTGCTTGCTGAGCGTCGGGTTGGCATGAATCAGACGCATCAGTTTCATTTCGGTAGCGGTGGGTGTTATTCGTTGTGATTCCCACTCATGCACCATCGATACTGAGACTCCCATTACACGAGCGAAGTCATCAATTTTAAGCCCGGTTCCGCGTCGCAATTGTTCAAAGTCACTAAAAGAATTCGTCTTTTTGCTCAGAGTTACCGGCTGCGTTACTTCATTTTTCAAAACAATCTGTTCCAGACTGCTCAGCAGTTCAAACATAGGATCTTTATATTCCATTGAGAACTCCTCGTAAAATTCACACAGCGGGATCGTGATACAGCTTATTAAGAATAGTCGTGAAAATTTCTGGTGTGTGGTTTTGGCTGTAATTAATTGTACGGTAAATGACTTTTCATGTACTTCTGATGCAACTTAAGTGGATTTTCTGCCGCTTAATGCTTTGATTAATATACATCTCCCGACGCTCAGTATTTTTATGTAAAACCTTTTTTTTAATCTGGATTAAGGCTTATCTGCACACCTTGCGGGAAATTTTCATGCCAGGTCGAATTCATCGTATTAAGAATGTAAGGAAAGGGTATCTTGCGAGGCGGACCTGGACTATCCTTGTAAGCCGTCAGGCACGCGTGTGCCGGTGTGCGCTTTTATGGGTGAAAGGAGTAAGAAAATGGCGACAGGAAAGTCCTGCTCTCGCTGGTTTGCGCCTCTTGCGGCGTTATTAATGGTAGTTAGCCTGAGTGGGTGTTTCGATAAAGAAGGCGATCAGCGCAAGGCGTTTATCGACTTCCTGCAAAATACGGCGATGCGTAGCAGCGAACGTCTGCCCGCTTTGACGGCAGATCAGAAAAAACAGTTCGGCCCGTTTGTCTCTGATTATGCTGTGATCTATGGCTATTCCCAGCAGGTGAACCAGGCGATGGACTCCGGTCTGCGTCCGGTAGTGGATAGCGTTAACGCTATTCGCGTACCGCAGGACTATATGACCCAGCGTGAACCGCTTCGTCAGGCCAATGGCTCGCTCGGCGTACTCAGCCAGCAGTTACAGAATGCGAAAATGCAGGCGGATGCTTCCCATGCGGCGTTAAAGCAGGCGGACGATCTCAAGCCGGTATTTGACCAGATCTATACCAAAGTGGTCACCAATCCGGCCAACGCGCTGCAACCGCTGATCCCGGCGGCGCAGGTCTTCACGCAGCAACTGGTGCAGGTTGGTGACTTTATTGCCCAGCAGAATACGCAGGTGAGCTTTGTTGCCAATGGCATCCAGTTCCCGACGTCTCAGCAGGCCAGCCAGTATAACGCGCTGATTGCTCCGCTGGCGGCGCAGCATCAGGCGTTCAATCAGGCCTGGACCGCGACCGTTAGCGCCACGCAGCAGTAAGCGAGCGTAGGCAAAAAGAGGCGAAGAGGCGATTAATCGCCTCTTTTTTTATGTCCGCAGCAGGGCAAACCGTCAGCTCACCACCTGCGGATTGACACAGTTTTTCTCCACCTTGCCATTGAGGGCGTCAATCAGGTTATCCACTGCGCAGGCCGCCATGTTGTAGCGTGTCTCGTGCGTTGCGGAGCCGATGTGCGGCAGCGCCACGACGTTGGGCAGCGACAGCAGCGGCGAATCAACGGGCAACGGCTCTTTCTCGAAGACGTCCAGCCCGGCCGCATGGATCTCGCCGTTTTGCAGGGCTTCCACCAGCGCATTTTCATCTACCACCGGGCCGCGTCCGGCGTTAATAAAGATCGCCGATTTTTTCATCATTGCAAACTGCGCTTTACCAATCAGATGATGCGTCTCTTCCGTCAGTGGCAGCACCAGGCACACAAAATCGGACTCTTTCAATAGGCTATCGAGATCGCAATAACGCGCCTCGAAGCGCGCTTCCGCTTCAGCATGATGGCGACGCGCGTTATAGAGAATCGGCATACCGAAACCGAAGTGCGCGCGTTGCGCCAGCGCCAGCCCGATACGGCCCATCCCGATGATGCCCATTGTCTTGTGATGCACATCGGTGCCAAACCAGTCAGCGCCAATACCGGATGTCCATTCACCCGATTTTATCCGCCCGGCGACCTCCACCACGCGGCGGGCGCTGCTCAGCACCAGCGCCATAATGGTATCGGCGACCGTTTCTGTCAGCACGGTCGGGGTATGCATCAATAAAATCTTACGTGCGTTCAGCGCGTCCACATCAAAATTGTCATAGCCTACCGAGACCGTTGACGTCGCGCGCAACTGCGGCATTTTCTCCAGCAGCGCGGCATCGACTTTCTCGCTGGAACCCAGCAGCCCTTGCGCAGTAGCGAAAGCCTCAGCGTGCTGTTGCACCGTTTCCGGTTTCAGGTTGGCAACCTGGGTCACGGTGAAATGCTCAGCCAGACGTTGTTGCAGATCATCAGGTAAGGCTTTGTACAGGATGATAGACGGCTTCATGCGGTTCTCCCTTGTGATGGTGCGCCTGCCGGAATGTGCTTATTGTTAGCAGGCTTAACAATTAAAGTAAGCCACACAGAGGCGAAAAGCGCTACCCCCATGAAAATGTACGAGGCTGACGGGCTGCCGGTTGCGCCGTTCAGGTAACCTACCACCCACGAGCCGCAGAATGAGCCGAGCGCGCCCATGCTGTTGATCAGCGCCATTGCGCCACCGGCGACGTTGCGCGGCAGCATTTCCGGGATGATGGCGAAGAACGGCCCGTACGGGGCATACATTGCTGCACCGGCAATCACCAGCAGGGTATAAGAGATCCAGAAATGGTTGGCACCCACCGCCCATGAACCGATAAAGGCGAATGCGCCAATCAGCAGCAGCGGCCAGACAAACAGTTTACGGTTTTGCAGCTTATCGGAGGCCCAGGAGGCCAGTATCATTGCCAGCGTTGCTGCAAGGTACGGAACGGCAGAGAGCCAGCCCACTTCAACCATGCCCAGGTTTTCGCCGCCGCTGCGAATGATTGACGGCAGCCACAGTACAAAACCGTATACACCAATGCTCCAGGCAAAATATTGCAGGCACAGCAGAACGACATTACGTGAGCGGAAGGCTTCACTGTAATTACGCACGGCTTTGATGCCCTGCTGCTCTTTCTCCAGCTGGGCCTGCAACGCCGCTTTCTCATCGCCTGAGAGCCACGCTACCTGCGCCGGTTTGTCTTTCACCAGCACCCACCAGCAAAATGCCCAAATCACAGCCGGAATGCCTTCAATAATGAACATCTCGCGCCAGCCGAAGGATTGGATCAGATAGCCGGAAACCACCGACATCCACAATACGGTAACCGGATTACCGAGGATCAGGAAGGTGTTGGCGCGCGAGCGTTCCGACTTGGTAAACCAGTTGCTAATGTAGATAAGCATCGCGGGCATTACCGCAGCTTCCACCACGCCGAGCATAAAGCGGATGGCGGCCAGCATCGGGATATTACTGACGATACCGGTTAACGACGCACAACCGCCCCACAAAATCAGGCAGATAAAAATCAGTTTGCGGACGCTACGGCGCTCTGCATAAATCGCGCCGGGGATCTGGAAAAAGAAGTAGCCGAGAAAGAAGAGGGCGCCGAGCAGTGAAGAGATGCCCTTGGTGATACCCAGGTCGTCGTTGATACCGGCAGCGGAGGCGAAACTGAAGTTCGCACGGTCGAGATACGCCAGACTGTAGGTGATAAATACAATCGGCATGATGTACAGCCAGCGTTTGGCCGAATTTGTCGCGTTACTCATAAGATTGCCTCTATGGTTGAGGTTACTTACCGCCTGTATGTAGGGCACAGTGCGGCGGATGTTTTTGGTTGAATAACTTAAGGCCTTACAACTTTAGGCTTGACAACTTTAGGCTTTACAACTACAACGCGCCTAGCTGCGCGCGGGTCGGCAATCCTTCGCTGTCGCCCGGCACCTGAATGGCCATCGCGCCGATGGCGTTACCCCGGCGTACCGCCTCAGGCAGTGTTTTACCTTCCAGCAGAGCGCTCAGTACGCCCACGGCGAAACCATCCCCGGCGCCGACCGTATCGACAACATTTTCCACTTTCACCGGCGCCACTGCACCTTGCTCGCCGCTGGCGGTTTTAAACCATGCGCCATCTGCGCCAGTTTTGATCACTACTGCCTTAACGCCGCGTTGCAGGTAGAAATCGGCGATCCCTTCCGGCGTGCGCTGGCCGGTCAGAATGACGCCCTCCTTTAGCCCCGGCAGAACCCAGTCGGACTGAAAGGCGAGGCGGTTAAGTTTCTCTACCATTTCGGCTTCGCTGTTCCACAATACCGGGCGCAGATTAGGATCGAACGAAATGGTTTTGTTTTGAGCTTTCATCCGCGCGACGGCATGTTCCAGTAGAGAATATGAAGTTGCCGACAGCGCAGCCGCCACACCGCTAACGTGCAAATGGCGCGCCTGGCTAAAGATATCGGCATTAAAATCCTCCGGTGACAGGTGGCTGGCCGCTGAGCCTTTACGGAAATACTCCACGATGGGATCGGTTCCATCTTCAGCTTTCGATTTAAGCTGAAACCCGGTAGCGAAGCGCCCATCGAGCGTCACACAGCGGGTATCAATTCCCTCCTGGCGTAACGTATTGAGAATGAAACGCCCGAAGCTGTCATCGCCGACGCGGCTAACCCAACTGACTTTCAACCCCAGCCGCGACAGGCCCGTCGCTACATTCAGTTCTGCGCCTGCCGCGCGTTTAATAAAGTGTCCGGCATCGGCAAGGTCGCCGGTTTCGGTAGCGACAAACATGGCCATCGCTTCGCCAATGGTGATGACATCCAGCGCGTTATGCATGGCGTGACTCCTTACGTAACAGTTCAACGTAATGACGGGTAATGGCAATCAGGTCGTCGCCCTGCAAGGGGAATTCAATACCGCGCGGCGCATCGGCGGGCAGGTTATCCAGCAGCACCAGCCAGCGGGCATCGGCCTCATCCGGCGGTACAGCGTGAAAAGTATGCCCGCGAGCGACAACAGCTTTGACGTGGATATAGCTGACCGCAGGCGCCAGATGGCGTGCGGCTTCTTCGGGTGAATCACCGACCCACAGCCAGTTGCCGGTATCGAATGTCAGTGTCACCGGCAGCCCGAGGGTATGGCTGGCGGTTTTAAAGTGCAGCATCGGCTCAAGTTTGCCGCAGTCCGTCTGGTCATTTTCTACCACCAGCGGCACCGGGCTGGTCAGCAGCCAGTCGCGCAGCGTTGCCAGTACCGCCTGATCGGTAAAATGGCCCAGCGAAACTTTCAGCCAGCGGGCTTTCAGAGAGTGGGCTTCTTGCAGCAAAGCAGGTAAAAGAGGATTGAGCGCGCCATCCGCCAGGCACAGTGGCTCCGGCGCGGAGTAACAGGCTTGCAGATTGTGCATTTCAATAGCGAACGCCAGCGAGGATAAACGGCCGATCTCCTCGTTGCTCAGCAACTCGCGGCGGATTTCTACGCCGTCAGCCCCGGCGGCGGCAATAACGGGCAGCAGGGCCATCTGCCCGCCCATTGCGTGGATCGTGTCATGACCGTATGCGGCGGTAACAACGATAATTTTTCTCGGCATACTCCGGCTCCCCGGCAAAGACAGTAAATAAGTTCTGTCTTTAACGCTAGATGGAACCGGTTCCAAAGAAAAGCGCAGTATGCTGAATTTATGATCGCTATCACGCAGTATCGTTAACGAGACGTGGAGCCGCGGACGATCAGTTCGCCGGAAAATACCTGCTCGCGCACCGTGTCGCTCTGGCCTTCAATGCGTCGTACCACCTGTTCTACAGCGGCATAACCGATTTGCCAGGTTGGCTGTTTGAGAGTGGTAATGCCAATGCCCGCCAACTCGGCCCATTCCAGCTCGTCAAAACCGAGCAGGCCAATGTCGCTGCCCCAGTTCAGGCCGATGCGTTTGAGTGCACGCGCTACCTGTAATGTCAGCGCGCCGTTGGCGGAGATCACCGCTTTGCGCATCCCACGATGGCGGGCATGGAACTGGCGCAGGGCATTGTCTATTAGAGCAGCTTCATGCAGCGGCACTTCGGCGTTTTCCGCCATCACGCCCGGATAGCGGGCGAGGGTAGCGCGAAAGGCACTAAGCCGCTCGCGGCGCGTGTTTACTGTTCCCAACGGTTCGCTGAGAAATAGCAACGCTTCAAAACCCTGCTCGATCAGATGCTCTGTGGCCGTGGTGGCGGCCTGGATATTATCCAGCCCGACCACATCGCAGGCGAAATCAGGGATTTTTCGGTCAATCAGTACCATTGGCAGTGCGGATTGTTGCAGCCGGTTTAACCCCTCTTCACGCATACCGACCGCATTCACTACGATGCCTTCCACCTGATAACTGCGTAGCAGGTCAAGATAATGCAGCTCCTGATCCAGCTCGTTATTGGTATTACAGACCAGCGGCGTAAACCCTTTTTCCCGGCAGGCAGCTTCGATGCCGCTTAACACATGCACTGAATAGGGGTTAGTGATATCAGCGATGATCAGGCCGATAAGGCGGGTTCGGCCGCGTTTAAGACCGCGCGCCATCAAGCTTGGGCGATAATCCAGATCGGCAATGGCCTGCTCAATACGCGCCAACAAGGCAGCCGACAGCAGATGCCTTTCACCGTTAAGGTAACGTGAAATGCTGGTTTTCCCCGTTTTCGCTGCTTTTGCCACATCGCTGATGGTTGGGCGTGCTGTTTTCGCCATTGCTACTTCCCTCACCGTAAATGATTGCCCACACCTTAGCGCGAAATCGCGGGCAATCAAGCACTAACACACGCATATCGCCTGGAGTGAGCGCGTAATGACGTTTAATTCTTTGCGATTACACTGCTGCTGTGGATGATAGAGCAAACAGAACATCAGAACGGCATTGTGCCGACATCACCTGCAAGCTATTCAGGAGCGCGCTTTGGCAAACTCTGCTATCAAAACTGTTCTTACGGCGGCCCACTGGGGGCCGATGCTGGTCGATACCGACGGTGAAAACGTGCTCGCTTCCCGCGGCGCGCTACCGACTCGCCACCCTAACTCACTGCAAACCGTGGTACAGGATCAGGTGCACAGCCCGACGCGCGTGCGCTTCCCGATGGTGCGCAAAGGCTTTCTCGCTTCGCCGTCAAATCCGCAGGGTGTCCGCGGGCAGGACGAATTTGTGCGCGTGAGCTGGGACGATGCGCTGGCGCTGATCCACGCCCAGCACAAGCGGATTCGCGACAGCTACGGCCCGTCGTCTATTTTTGCTGGCTCCTACGGCTGGCGATCTAACGGTGTGCTGCATAAAGCGGCGACGCTACTGCAACGTTATATGAGCCTGGCGGGCGGTTACACGGGCCATTTGGGTGACTATTCCACCGGCGCGGCGCAGGCAATCATGCCGCACGTCGTCGGCAGCAACGAAGTCTATCAACAGCAGACTAGTTGGCCGTTGATTCTGGAGCATAGTGAGGTGGTGGTGCTGTGGAGTGCGAACCCGCTCAACACCCTGAAAATTGCCTGGAATGCGACCGACGAACAGGGTATTCCTTACTTTGATGCGCTGCGTAAAAGCGGCAAACGGGTGATCTGTATCGATCCGATGCGATCGGAGACCGTCGATTTCTTTGGTGACAGCATGGAGTGGATTGCTCCGCATATGGGAACCGACGTCGCCCTGATGCTGGGCATCGCCCATACGCTGGTGGAAAACGGATGGCAGGATGACGACTTCCTGGCTCGCTGCACAGAAGGTTACACCACGTTTGCCGCCTACCTGACTGGCGAGCAGGACGGCACGGCGAAAACGGCTGAATGGGCAGATTGGCACGCCCGGCGGCGGTTTTGGACTCTCTTACCATTTTGCCAACGGCGGTAACCCGACGCGGCGCGCTGCTGTACTGGCGTCGATGCAGGGCACGGTGCAGGACGGCGTTGACGCGGTGGATAAAATCCCGGTCGCCCGCATTGTGGAAGCACTGGAAAACCCCGGTGCGCCGTATCAGCACAATGGTATGGACAGGCACTTCCCACAGATCCGTTTTGTCTGGTGGGCAGGTGGCGCGAACTTTACCCACCATCAGGATACCAATCGCCTGATCCGCGCCTGGCAGAAGCCAGAGCTGGTGGTGATTTCGGAGTGTTTCTGGACGGCGGCAGCAAAGCATGCGGATATTGTTCTGCCTGCCACCACCTCGTTTGAACGTAACGATCTGACGATGACCGGCGATTACAGCAATCAGCATTTGGTGCCGATGAAGCGCGTGGTCGCTCCGCAGTATGAAGCGCGCGATGACTGGGAGGTGTTTGCCGAGCTAAGTGAACGCTGGGAAACGGGGGGCCGCGAGCGTTTTACCGAGGGCAAAAGCGAGCTTCAGTGGCTGGAAACTTTTTACAACATTGCCGCTGAACGTGGTGCCAGCCAGCAGGTGACGTTACCGCCGTTTACCGAATTCTGGGAAGCAAATCAGCTAATTGAGATGCCGGAAAGTGAGCAGAACGCCCGTTTTGTGCGCTTTGCCGATTTCCGTCGTGACCCTGCAAACTTCCCGCTGAAAACACCGAGCGGCAAAATCGAAATCTTCTCGGAGCGCATTCGCAGCTTTGGCTATGCTGATTGTCCGCCGCATCCGATGTGGCTGGAGCCGGACGAATGGCACGGTAATGCCGAACCGGATCAATTACAGGTGCTATCGGCCCATCCGGCGCATCGATTGCACAGCCAGCTTAACTTTACCCGCTTACGTGAACAGTACGCCGTTGCAGGCCACGAACCCATTACCTTGCATCCCGCCGATGCGCAGGCACGCGGAATCGTCGCGGGCGATGTCGTACGCGTCTGGAATGCGCGTGGGCAGGTCCTGGCAGGGGCGGTAGTGACCGAGGGTATCAAGCCTGGCGTGATCTGTATTCACGAAGGCGCCTGGCCGGATCTGGAGCCTGCGGCGGGCGGCATCTGTAAAAACGGCGCCGTGAATGTGCTGACCAAAGATCTGCCCAGCTCGCGGCTGGGCAATGGTTGTGCAGGAAACACGGCGCTGGCATGGGTCGAGAAATATACCGGCCCGGCGCTTACGCTGACGGCCTTTGATCCACCTGCCAGTTCATGATCCACGTCGGGTGGCGGGTCTCTTCCTGCCAGGCGCTCTCTTCAATACGAAAGCCCTGTGCATGGTAGAACTTCACCGCCCGTTCGTTTTTCTGATAAACCTCCAGGCTTAGCCAATGAAAGCGCTGTTTGACGTGATTCATCAGCGCTTTGCCAATTCCCTGGCCGATGGCGGTAGGGCGCACGAACAGTGCCCCGATAAATTGTTCATCCATCACGCTGATAAACCCTTCCAGTTCGCCATTCGCTTCCCAGACCCAGGTTTTCGCCGACGGGAGATAGGCATTACGCACCAGCGCTTCGCTCTCCTGCCAGTAACGCGTGTCGATAAACGGATGAGCAAAACAGGTACTTTCCATCCACAGCGTCAGCAGCGGCGAGAGATCCCGGCTATGCCACGCGCGGATCATGTTTGCCTCCGGGGTGGCAAAAGCAGCCGGTAATATGGTCATTGACCAGACCGCAGGCCTGCATAAACGAGTAGCAAATGGTGGTGCCGACGAATTTAAAGCCGCGCTTTTTCAGCGCTTTTGATAAAGCATCTGACGCTGCTGTTGAGGTTGGAATTTCGCCGAGCGTCGCCGCTTGGGTGATTTGTGGCGAGTTATCGACAAACCCCCAGACAAATTCTGAAAATGACTCGCCGTTTTGCGCCATTGCCAGATATGCGCGGGCGTTGCCAATAATGGCTTCTATCTTGCCGCGATGGCGAATGATGCCGGCATTTTGCAGCAGGATTTCCACATCTTCTTCGCTCATTGCCGCCACGCGTTCTGGCTCGAATTGATGAAAAGCCGCGCGATAATTTTCCCGTTTTTTCAATACGGTAATCCACGACAATCCGGCTTGTTGCCCTTCCAGACAGATCATTTCAAACAGCTTTTTACCGTCCCTTTGTGCGACGCCCCACTCGGTATCATGGTACGTGAGATACAGAGGATCCTGAGTAACCCAACCACAACGCTGCATATTCTTACTCCATCTATGCCTGGTAAAATAAACGTCCGCCTGCCTTGACGCGTACACCAGAAAGACAATATTTAGTAAGGGCGTTAGCCCATACACTATGATAACGAATACGCCGGATTCGGCTCTTTTCTGGAGTCGCAACTTGATGAAAATAAAAAACAGTGGCCTTTCGCTGGCGCTGCTTCCTGCGTGTCTGCTTTTTGCTCAGCCGGCGGCGGCATGGCAGCAAGAATATACTTTTAACGACCCGCAAAGTACCGCGACCGAACGCTATACCTGGGATAGTGAACGGCAACCACGTTATAACGATATTCTGGAGGAGCGCATCCGCTCTGCGCAAAATTCGGCGGGTATAGCGCTGAATTTGCCGGATGACACACCGTTAGATCCGATCACCACCATGAGTATTGGCTGGAATATTCCGCTGATCAGCAGCGTTACCACCGGCCCGGTGGCGGCCTGGCATTACGATGGCTCAACCACGTCAATGTATAACGAATTTGGCGACAGTGCGACCACCATGCAGTACAGCGATCCCTTGTGGCACGCCAGTACCAGCTCGCTTGGATGGCGCGTAGACAGCCGTTTTGGTGGCTTTCGCCCGTGGGCGCAAATCAGTTTCAATCAGCAGCTCGGTGATAATGTCTGGAAAAGCCAGTCCGGGATTAATCGCTTAACGGCGACGAATCAGTATGGTAACTGGATGGATGTGACCTTAGGTGCCGATATGCTGTTGAACCCGCACCTGGCCGCTTATGCGTCGTTATCGCAGTCGGAAAACGTTACGCTGGGGCAACATTATTTATACAACATGGGCGTTAGTGCTCGTTTTTGAAGCATGCTTAAAACAAACTTTTTACACTTAAGAAACAATGGCTGGCGCGTTTCTTATTGATAGTGTGTACTAACTTATATTGATTTATTGATGGCCTGAATTTTCACTGTGTCATTCATTCCCGCTTAGATGCATTTCATTCCTCCCCGGCTGCATTTCATGCCTTTTTTCACCTGGCATGAAATGCGCTTCGTTATGGTTGTCGGCAGTGAAACTCCTCTTTTATTTCTGCAGGACAACTGCCATGAAAACTTCGACTGCTAATCACACACGCTGGCTGACGCTGATCGGTACCATTATTACGCAATTCGCGTTAGGGTCTGTTTATACCTGGAGCCTGTTCAACAGCTCGCTGGCGGAAAAACTGAACGAGCCCGTCAGTCAGATTGCGTTCTCTTTCGGTTTGTTGAGCCTTGGCCTTGCGCTCTCATCCTCTATTGCCGGGAAATTGCAGGAACGCTTTGGCGTGAAACGCGTCACTATAGCTTCCGGTATTCTGCTGGGTCTGGGGTTCTTCCTGACCGCGCACTCCAACAACCTGTTGATGTTGTGGATGAGCGCAGGCGTGCTGGTGGGCCTGGCCGATGGTGCGGGTTATCTGTTAACGCTCTCGAACTGCGTGAAATGGTTCCCGGAACGTAAAGGCCTGATTTCTGCCTTCTCTATTGGTTCTTACGGCCTCGGCAGCCTCGGTTTTAAATTCATCGACAGCCAGTTGCTGGCAAGTGTTGGTCTGGAAAAAACCTTTGTTATCTGGGGCCTGATTGCGCTGGTGATGATTGTCTTCGGTGCAACTCTGATGACTGATGCGCCGCAGCAGAAAGTCGCTACCGTGAATGGCGTTGTTGAAAACGACTTCACCCTGGCGCAGTCCATGCGTAAACCGCAATACTGGATGCTGGCCGTTATGTTCCTCACAGCCTGCATGAGCGGCCTGTATATGATTGGTGTTGCGAAAGATATCGCCCAGGGCATGGTTCATCTGGATATCGCAACAGCGGCGAATGCGGTTACCATTATCTCTATTGCTAACCTCAGCGGCCGCCTGGTTCTCGGCATTCTCTCTGACAAAATCTCCCGTATCCGTGTGATTACTATCGGTCAGGTGATTTCGCTGGTCGGTATGGCGGCTCTGCTGTTTGCACCGCTGAATGCGACCACGTTCTTCGCAGCCATTGCTTGTGTCGCTTTTAACTTCGGCGGTACGATCACTGTGTTCCCGTCGCTGGTTAGCGAATTCTTCGGCCTCAACAACCTGGCGAAAAACTATGGCGTGATTTACCTGGGCTTCGGTATCGGCAGTATCTGTGGTTCGCTGATTGCGTCGGTGTTTGGCGGTTTCTATGTCACCTTCTGCGTTATCTTCGCACTGCTGATTCTTTCGCTGGCGCTCTCCACCACCATTCGCCAGCCGCAGCGTAGCGTGTATAAACAAGCGCACGCCTGATCTAACCGACAAATAATATGAAAAGCCGTCGTTTTGACGGTTTTTCTGTCTCTGCCACCAACCTTCTCCAGAGCGTCTATCCTTATTGGTCAGGTTCTTCCCTACTGAAGGAGTCTATAGATGTCTTTAGAAAAAGTAGTTTATCGCGCGAAAGCAAAAGCAACCGGTGGCCGTGATGGCCGTGCTACTTCCTCTGACGGTGTTCTGGATGTAAAACTTGGCGTACCCAAAGAGATGGGGGGTGCTGGCGGTGAAGTTACTAACCCGGAGCAGCTTTTTGCCGCAGGTTATTCAGCCTGTTTCCTTGGAGCGCTGAAACATGTTGCCTCGGTAGAGAAAAAGAAAGTACCGCAGGATGCTTACATTGAAGGGCAAGTTGGCATTGGCCCACTACCGACCGGTTTTGGTATTGAAGCACAACTGGATATTCACCTGCCGGGCATGGATCATCAGGAAGCTGAAGCGCTGGTGCAAAAAGCCCATATTGTGTGTCCTTACTCCAATGCAACGCGTGGCAACATTGACGTAAAACTTAATGTTATTACCTCGTGATAGCGCCTTTTAGTGCTAATTTTCTAACACCAGCCATGTATTTATAAAATATATGGCTGGTTAAGCTTTCCGCATGACACTTTCCCGCCCCGTCATGGTCTACTTACCACGCTTCAGAAGTTTCCACTGTTAACTTCCGCTGCCAATTAATAGCCTGCCTGCGTCAGGTTTTTTTCCTTTTAGCTATTTAGTTGTCGAGTTGCTTGCATGAGTTATATCAAAACAATGACGCAGCAGAAGCTGAGCTTCCTGCTCGCGTTATATATCGGTCTGTTTATGAATAGCGCGGTTTTTTTCCGTCGGTTTGATGGATATGCGCAATCCTTCACTGCGTTGAAAGGTATCTCCGCAGTTGTCGAACTCGTTGGGACGGTGCTGGTCACTTTCTTTTTATTACGTCTGTTGTCGCTGACGGGACGCCGTATCTGGCGCGTGCTGGCTTCGTTGGTAGTGTTGTGCTCCGCGGCTGCCAGCTATTACATGACGTTTCTCAACGTGGTGATTGGCTATGGCATCATTGCTTCGGTGATGACCACGGACATTGATCTCTCCAAAGAAGTTGTGGGCTGGCAGCTTATTGCCTGGATGGCGGCAGTGAGCACGCTGCCGTTGCTGTTGATTTGGGGCAACCGTTGCCGCTTTACGCTGCTGAACGAACTGCGTACGCCGGGGATGCGCATTCGCAGCCTGGGTCTGGTGCTGTTGGCGGGGGTGCTGGTCTGGGGACCAATCCGCCTGCTGGATATGCAGCAGGAACGGTTTGAGCGGACATCAAAGGTTGATATGCCGAGCTACGGTGGGGTAGTGGCGAATTCCTATCTTCCGTCAAACTGGCTCTCTGCGCTGGGGCTGTATGCCTGGGCACAAGTGGATGAATCCTCCGGCAATAAATCGTTGATCAACCCGGCGACGAAGTTTACCTATGTCGCGCCGAAAGATATTGATGATACCTGGGTGGTATTCATTATTGGTGAGACCACACGTTGGGATCATATGGGGCTGCTGGGTTACTCCCGCGATACCACGCCGAAGCTGGCGAAGGAGAAGAACCTCGTGGCGTTTCGTGGTTACTCATGCGACACCGCGACCAGGCTCTCTCTGCGCTGTATGTTTGTTCGTGAAGGCGGTGCGGAAGATAACCCGCAGCGCACACTGAAAGAGCAAAATGTCTTTGCCGTGCTTAAACAACTGGGTTTCGCCAGTGATTTGTACGCCATGCAGAGTGAGATGTGGTTCTACAGCAATACCATGGCCGACAACATCGCTTATCGCGAGCAGATTGGCGCTGAGCCGCGTAACCGTGGCAGAAGCGTGGACGATATGCTGCTTGTCAATGAAATGCAGAATTCGCTGGACAATAAATCCGCAAGTAAGCATTTGATTATTATGCATACCAAAGGCTCACACTTTAACTATACCCAGCGTTATCCGCGCAGCTTTGCGCAGTGGACGCCGGAGTGCGTCGGCGTCGATGACAAGTGCAGCAAAGCAGAGATGATCAACTCCTTCGATAACTCCGTCATCTATGTGGATCACTTTATTGATAGCGTGATTGATAAGATGCGTGACCGGAAAGCGATCATTTTCTATGCTGCTGACCACGGAGAGTCGATCAATGAAAAGGAACATTTGCACGGTACGCCGCGCAAAATGGCACCCCCGGAGCAGTTCCGCGTGCCGATGATGGTGTGGATGTCCGACAAGTATCTTGAAGATCCGCAAAAGGCGCAGATGTTTGCCCGGCTTAAGCAGCAGGCAGCGTTTAAAACGCCGCGTCGTCACGTTGAACTGTACGACACTATTATGGGTTGCCTTGGTTATACCTCGCCAAATGGCGGGATTAACGAGAACAATAACTGGTGCCATTTACCGACTCAGGCGGCGAAGTAAGCGCTCTGCTGGCTTTATCGCCAGTCAGTATGCTTTTTTACATTAGGGGATTGACGGGGTAGCTTCACGGCAGTAAGATGCGCCCCGCATTCGGTGATTGGCGCAGCCTGGTAGCGCACTTCGTTCGGGACGAAGGGGTCGGAGGTTCGAATCCTCTATCACCGACCAAATTCAAAAAAGCCCAACCGCAAGGTTGGGTTTTTTGCTTTCAGCCCTCAAAAAGAGGATGAGAACCTCCGGGGGAAGAGGTTCGACTCGAGCAACGCGAGAGAACGTTGCTTCAGCAACGGCCCGCAGGGCGAGCCACATAGTGGCGAGTAATCCTCTGGCACCGACCAAATTCAAAAAAGCCCAACCGTAAGGTTTAATGCCAGTCACTTAAGCATTTTATGAATAAAAATTCATATTAATGCTCAGAGGGATAACGAAGAAATCAGGTTTACCGTCCCGTTTCCTTTCATCTGAGACCTGAATTTCAGGTCTCGATTCCTTAAGTGAGCAGCATTACGGCATAGCCGGAGGATATTTATTTCGTTAATGATTACAGCATTGAATTAAAACGCTCTACCATCTTATGTGCAATCCGCTCAGAGCCTGCGTCATTCGGATGTAAGTTATCAAGTGTGAACTGTGACAGGTTATACAGATTAACCCCGCTTTCGTTGAACAGATCACAGACCGGTACGGAAAACACGGAACACACCTCTTTGATGGCCTGAACGTACTGCTCCAGTTTAACTCCGGCACCATTCGCCGCCGGATACACCACCGTTTGCCCTGCGACATTTCCACGTTTCAGCGGAGTGCTGAAAACCACTGGCACTTCAGGTTTGAGGGTGAAAATCGCATTCAGCACATAAAATACATCGTAGTAGAATGATTTTCCTGATGCTTCATCATAGTCCGCTCGGCAATCGGCAAGCGTACCCAGAGGACGATTACCGCCGTAATCATTTGTCCCCCCGAATACCGAAATCAGGTCTGCACTGGCAATGGTCTCAGCGGTAAGCTGGCCCGACATCGTTCTGATCCCCTGTCCCGGTACGCCGTAGTTTGCCAGCGTCGTCAGTCCGGTTTCTTGCAGGACAAACGGAATATAGAAACCGCTGTAGGTAATGGAGTCCCCGAGCCAGAGGACTTTTTTCCCCTGACCAGGCAACGCATTGCTGCTGCCACCAAACGGGATATACCCTGTCTGTTCTGCATCCCCTTCCGTTACCATCAGTGCTTCCAGGCGATTAACTGGCGTGACCTGAAATTGCACAAACCATGCACCTTCCGGCACCGAAACTGGCGTACGTGCCGAACTGCTGTAGTCTTTTGAACCGGAAATAAACTGACCGCTGGCATTGTAGAAGCACAGGGAGTTAGTACCGAAGGAAGAGACAAAGTGGCCGCCAGGTGTCACCGGGATAAGACCGGTGATGGCATACGTGGCATTCTGGCCCACAGCACCATTCTGATATGAAACGGTATAACCCACCTGAGCGCGGCTCTTGTCAAAGATATTGCGCCCTGCCGGCAATGCCGCATTGAGGGTGCTGCGGGAAATCTGCAACGATGTCTGCGTGATGTCCTGTTTGTTAGGGGCACCAAAAGGGACATAATCCGCTGGCATATCGCTGCCGTGCAACAACATCAGTGTATCAGCACTGTTCAGCGGGGTTGCATGCATCCGGATGTATGCCGCATCCGCAGGCGTGGTGAACGGTGTGTTGGTGTGAATGCTGAGAACATCCACTTTTTTCAGGGTTACATCGTAACAGCAGACCACGTTACTGGCCCTGTTGCAGATGTAGGTTGCCAGCGGTACCACAGGAATAAAATCAGTCACATAATAACTGGTGTTGGCAGTCACAGAGCCGTTGGTTGACAGGGCATAACCCATCAGCACTTCGTTTCGGTTGACCAGGTTAGCGCCCGGAAAGTTTTTGTTGAATAACTCCACAGTCTGCTGGTGAGACTTCAGATCCTGGCGGTACCAGTCACGCCAGCCATAGCCCATATAGACCGATGGTGCGCTGGTGCCTTTGGTCAGTACCTGCGTATCAGCCCCCGTTGATAGCGTCTGGGAAAAGCGAACAAAAAACGTTCCCTCTGGTGTGGTGAATGGCGTGTTGGCGTCCACCGCACCGGCATAGCTGATGAACTTTTTGTCAAAGCCATAAAACGCCAGATGGGCAACCTGTTTTGTAAAGACATATTGCGCGTTATCCTGCACCGGCAGCATGTCACTGGCGAAGTAAGCTGCATTGGCAGACAACGCTCCTACCGTATTGACGTATTTCCCTTCGGTGATCCTGCTGGCATCAAACAGGTTAAATACCTGAGGGCCCCGGCCACAGATTTCATACAGAGAATGGATTTCGTTTTTTACGTACTGCCCGCCAATGGTTTCAGCAACTTCGACAGCTTTTCCGGAGATCTTACGGTAATACAGAAATGCATTACTGGCCTCGCTGCCCTGAGGGACACGGAAATATTCATTCTCATTCGTTTCTTTCAGACCAGCGTCAACAGATTCATAGGTAAAATAAGAAGAATCATAACTCGCTACAACCATATCGGTTTTTTTCATAACATCATCAGACATATAAAGCTCCTTTTCAGGGATAAGTTCACCCCTGCGCAATGTATAAACATTGCGCCTGAGGCATTACATTAATATCAGTCAGGTATTATTCAGGTTTAAATCCGGGTTTGCCATTGGCTGCCCGCCATTCTTTTATTGTGTTAATAATTCCTTGTGTGGAATTATCTGCGCCAGGGGCTGGGTGATAGATGACATCCCATCCATCGGGATATTCAGTGATTCGTGCAAATTCATAAATAGCTTCGCTATGTGCAGACTCTGATGGGTAGTCCACAGTTATAATTTTCGTGATGAAATTAAAAAACTCACTTTCTGTGTAATTTTCAAATTTTTTACCAGCCATCTTATTCTCCTTTATGAATTTCTATATGTCGTTTAGGTGTTACTATATTGAGATTATCCACATTATAAACATCGCCGCCATTTGATATCTCGGTTTTGTGGTGAAGTTCCATTTTAATACGCTTACCTGCCGCATCTTTGAATAGAGCCAAGGGAGCATGACCTTTTTTCAGAACTTCAATATCATATGAATTGAACTGCTTACTTAAATCAGGATCTGCACCTACAGCTTTCCATAACGCCCTACGGAATGAGTCAAAACTACTGTACGTTTTCCCACGCAACTTATCAGCTACCTGTTTGGGAATCGGCGCACCTTCACCTTCGCTAGCGCCTCCGAGCCAGTTGTCTCCAACAGATTTGCCTTTTCCGCCAACTGTCCCAGGCATATTTCTGGGACTTCGGAACATCACATAAATTGGCCTGAGTCCCGAATCTGGCGGAAAGATCAGGATAATATCATTAAAATCATTGTCCAGAGGCCAGGGCGTTGGCAGGACATCATTTGTCGGTACTGTCCCATCACCATCATAATCTCCCGTACTGACCACCAGCTCTGGTAAAGCAACGGGTCCCGTCAGCGCTGTTGGTCCATTTACACCAGGGGCATCAGCAGGACTAATCAGAATGGTTTGACGGGGGACGCCCGGGATATCGGGAAGAGCATAACTGTAATACCCTGTTTGCTCATCTTTTACAGCTTTCGCGACGTTGACACTACCTGTAACCGGAGATCTGACAAGATTGAGGCTGAGTTTATTTTCCTCATCCATATCAAGTGACCCACGAACCGGCATTGCAACAGGTGTTCCCGTTTCATATGCTTTTTCCAGCTCTGATACATCCGGCAATCCCATGGTATCGCCGGGGATCATGGCGCTGACGTCTCGGCCTGGAACCAAATCGCTCCCTACGCCAACTGAAGGGGTATAGAACAACGCAGTGACTACAGCCGTGACTGGCCCGACAATGGACGCTGTAGCAATCCTGTAGAGCCATGCGAAAGCTGCCATTAACCGCGAATGTATCACCGCTGCAGGTGTACCTGTATATGAAATCCCCCCCAGCCCGGCCAGAGCAAAACTGACCGGGGATGCCTCGATACCGGAAGTAACAGCAATCCCCCGGACAGCCTGAATATCCTGAGAAAAAAGCCGGGCCTGCGCGGCAAGTCGTTGTTGCTTTTGCTGTTCCAGTTCAGCATTTTCGCGTGCTTGCTCCGCAGCAGCAGCAGCCTCTTCAGCGGCTGCTTTATCCTCGCTACTGGCGGCTTCAGCAGCTTTTTTGGCGGCTTCTTCGGCTTGTACAGCATCCAGTAAATCCTGTGATGCTTTTGCAAATTTTGCCGCTTCCGAGTCACCGTAAGGGACAAATATTTTAAGATAATAATTATTTTTATCATCGCCGGAAATAAGACGATAACCCCAGTACCCCTGCCGACCATGACTGACACTCATACCAACAGTATTAATGTCGGGGTTATATGGGTCTACTGGATTTGCGCCACTACCAGAATTATTCCCACCACCTCCATTATAACCTGAGCCATCATCTACACACGATGAATGCCAATTTCCGTCAGATCCACGGTCCATTCCACACGTAATATCTATTCTTACTTCCGAACCACCACTATCACCATCATAGCTAAATCCTGGCATAGTTTATATTCTCCTTTATAGCGTTGAGTAAAATTTATCGATATTTAATATAAGTAGTCCCTCCTGTTTCCACAGGTGATGTGTAATTAATAATTGATACTGTTTTATATGCAGCACCTGTATTGGTTATTCTGGTCAACTACTTTATCGATAAATAATCATGTCTCAATCAAAAATGTGTGTTCTGTGCCAGAAACAACAAGGTGAAATCATTAGAATATGTTACTTTAGTATTTAATTAACGCTCGTGATGTATTGATATGACTGGTGTTTAAAGAGGTTGGTTGATGCTTTTATTATTATGGCAATTTAATAAATATTAAATTTGTAAGTTGTAACCCGGATTTATAATGTACATACCCTAAAGTTTTTATAACAAAACGCTATTTCTGGAATATTGTTATTTTGGGAAAAAATTAAAGCGTAAATTCTCCCAATAAATTGCTTTACACTCAGAGATAGTAGGTTGAAGGCGCGCATACAGGGGGCAGTTTGGATATTGGAAATCCGTGTACGTTAAGAGCATTATTTAACCAGTGGTGTGCCACAAATTTACCCCGCATGAATTCGCGGCACCCGCAGATCTGTTCTCTCCCGAACTGATTGATGAATGTCTGGCAGATACCGGTGTCGTCACGCTCCGTAAGCGCCGCCTTTCCATGGAAATGATGGTCTGGGCGGTCACCGGAATGGCGCTGTTCCGTTCTCACTCCATGAGTCAGCTCGTTTCCCATATGAATATCCTGTTGCCCGGTAACCGGCCTTTTGTCGCACCTGGTGCCGTTGTTCAGGCCCGCCAGCGGCTCGGGGAGGATGTTATCCGGCTGATGTTTGAAAAAACACGCCAGCTCTGGTTCGAAAAAACGCCCCTGTCTCGCTGGAACGGCCTCACGCTGATGGCTGTGGATGGCACCCGGTGGCGAACGCCTGACACACCAGAAAATGATGCTGCTTTCGGCCGCACAGCGAATGCGAATAAGCCATCCGACTGGCCGCAGTTACGTATGGTCTGCCAGATGGAAGTGACCAGCCACTTGTTGTCAGCCGTTGCCTTCGACAGCGTCTCAGAGACCGGTGAAACAGACCTTGCCGCAAAGCTTATCGACCAGACACCGGACCACTCACTGACGCTCATGGATAAAGGCTTCTATGCACTGGGCCTGCTGCATCGCTGGCAATCGACGGGGACAGAAAAGCACTGGATGATACCGCTGCGTAAAGGTGCCCGGTATGAGGTGAGCAGACACCAGGGAAGCGGGGATGAGCTGGTGAAACTACATCTGTCCCCCTCAGGCGAAAAAGAAATGGGCAGAGGCACCGGATACACTGACGGCAAGGCTGGTAAGTAAAGAAATAGACGGTAAAAAAGTGCAGATACTGACGTCGATGTGCGACCCGCTGAGATACCCAAAAGCGGATGTCGTCGATTTGTACAGTCACAGGTGGGAGACAGAGCATGGGTTCCGGGAGATGAAGCAGCACCTGTTGAATAATGAACTGACGCTTCGCAGTAAGAAACCGACGCTGGTACGGCAGGAACTGTGGGGTGTGGTACTGGCTTACAATCTTCTGCGGTTCATGATGGCGCAAATGGCGTACAGCCTGAAGGGAGTGGAGCCTTATCAGACAGGATTTAAACAGTCGGCGCTTTATCTGCGCAGCCATCTGCAGACACTGCCGGGTGTGGCGCCGGGGGAAATACCGAAAGTGATGGATGAGATAATGGCGATGGCATCAAGCTTCGTGCTGCCAGGACGACGACCACGGCACTACCCAAGAGCAGTAAAAAAAAGCCGCAACGCTATGCGTTACGGCTACCTTCAAAAGCTTAACTGACAAGCATTAAACCGCAAGGTCGGGCTTTATGCTTTCTTTCTGCATCCAGGAAGAAGCCTGGCGGTCGCTTCGCCTTACCGGCCTGGCGCGACCCTGTAGACCGGATAAGCGTAGCGACATCCGGCGAAATTATCGAAAATCTTCGTTATCCCCATTTCTCGCTGCCAGTCCACAATTTTGTACGATATTCCATTGTATTTTTTTATATATGGTTGGATCTTTTTTCGCGTTGCTTATGGATAATGCCAGCATTTTTCGCTGTGCGCTTTAGCGTTCACGGCATTAATCGCTCAGATAATCATCATTCTGCAAGAAATTTTTTATAATCTGCATGAAAGTTAATCACTGGATTTGAATGCTTAATAAGCGAATTATTCTACAATGGCAGTGGTAGCACAAATTTCCCTGCTGAAAATAGAGACTTGAACTTTTTTTAAACTTTGTTTACCGATTCTCACCGTCGTTGTAAATCCCGGTTACCTGTATTGACGTTTTGACATTCTGTTGACAGATTGTAGGGCATGAGGGGCATTTCAAGGAGAATCTGCACTGCAACTCAGTCAACCTTGTGAAAGGAATCCCCATCTCTCATAACGCCTCCGGGCACAACCGACCAGACCGGGTAAAAAACTAATAAAGGTCTGTCGGACATACCCATTGCATGGGTAACAACACATATCACATTGGAGCAGAATCAATGAGTATTTCCTTGAAGAAGTCAGGGATGCTGAAGCTCGGTCTTAGCCTGGTGGCCATGACCGTGGCGGCAAGCGTGCAGGCTAAAACCCTGGTTTATTGTTCTGAAGGCTCGCCTGAAGGCTTTAACCCACAGCTTTTCACCTCTGGCACCACCTATGATGCCAGCTCCGTACCGATTTATAACCGTCTGGTGGAATTCAAAACCGGTACCACGGAAGTGATCCCAGGCCTGGCTGAGAAGTGGGATATCAGCCCCGATGGTAAAACCTACACTTTCCACCTGCGTAAAGGCGTGAAGTGGCAGGACAACAAAGATTTCAAACCGACACGCGATTTCAACGCGGATGACGTGGTGTTCTCCTTCGACCGTCAGAAAAACGCTCAAAACCCGTACCATAAAGTTTCTGGCGGCAGCTACGAATACTTCGAAGGTATGGGTCTGCCTGACCTGATTAGCGAAGTGAAGAAAGTCGACGACAATACGGTTCAGTTCGTGCTGACCCGTCCGGAATCGCCGTTCCTGGCCGACCTGGCAATGGACTTCGCTTCTATTCTCTCCAAAGAGTACGCAGACAACATGCTGAAAGCCGGTACGCCGGAGAAAGTGGACCTCGACCCGATCGGTACCGGTCCGTTCCAGTTGCTGCAATACCAGAAAGATTCCCGCATCCTGTACAAAGCGTTTGACGGTTACTGGGGTACTAAGCCGAAAATCGATCGTCTGGTCTTCTCCATCACCCCGGATGCTTCCGTACGTTATGCCAAACTGCAGAAAAACGAGTGCCAGGTTATGCCATACCCGAACCCGGCAGATATCGCTCGTATGAAGCAGGACAAAAACATCACGCTGATGGAACAGGCTGGCCTGAACGTTGGCTACATGTCCTTCAACACCGAGAAGAAACCGTTTGATGACGTGAGAGTGCGTCAGGCGTTAACCTACGCGGTGAACAAAGAAGCGATCATCAAAGCGGTATACCAGGGCGCTGGCGTGGCGGCGAAAAACCTGATCCCGCCAACCATGTGGGGCTATAACGACGACGTTAAAGACTACACCTACGATCCGGAGAAGGCGAAACAGCTGCTGAAAGAAGCCGGTCAGGATAAAGGCTTTACCGTTGAGTTGTGGGCAATGCCGGTACAGCGTCCGTACAACCCGAATGCTCGCCGCATGGCTGAGATGATTCAGGCTGACTGGGCGAAAGTCGGTGTACAAGCCAAAATCGTGACCTACGAGTGGGGTGAATACCTGAAGCGCGCGAAAGCGGGCGAACACCAGGCGGTCATGATGGGCTGGACCGGCGATAACGGGGATCCGGATAACTTCTTCGCCACCCTGTTCAGTTGCGCAGCGGCGAAAGACGGTTCCAACTATTCTCGCTGGTGCTACAAACCGTTTGAAGATCTGATTCAACCGGCTCGCGCAACCGACGACCACAACAAGCGTGTTGAACTCTACAAGCAGGCTCAGGTAGTGATGCATGACCAGGCTCCGGCGCTGATTGTCGCTCACTCCACCGTGTATGAGCCGGTGCGTAAAGAAGTCAAAGGCTATGTTGTTGATCCGTTAGGCAAACACCACTTCGAAAACGTGTCTGTCGAATAATTAAGCACGATAGCTACCCTCTCTCCTCTCCGGGAGAGGGGGTAAAGCGTTTTCCCTCTGCGGAGGGAATTCCTGTTTGTGAGCAATACAGACGCGCCGCCGCCAGGCGCTGCGTCACTACTGAGAATCCGGGTTATGTTGCAGTTCATTCTCCGACGTCTGGGGCTGGTTATCCCAACGTTTATCGGTATCACCCTTCTCACCTTTGCCTTTGTCCATATGATCCCCGGAGACCCGGTAATGATCATGGCGGGTGAGCGTGGTATCTCTCCTGAGCGTCACGCTCAATTGCTGGCTGAGCTTGGTCTTGATAAGCCGCTTTGGGAACAATATGTCCACTATGTCTGGGGCGTATTACACGGTGACTTAGGCATCTCTCTGAAGAGCCGACTTCCGGTGTGGGACGAGTTTGTGCCGCGTTTTAAAGCGACGCTGGAACTCGGTATCTGCGCAATGATTTTTGCAGTCGCTGTGGGTATTCCAGTGGGTGTGCTGGCCGCCGTCAAACGTGGCTCTATTTTCGATCATACTGCGGTGAGCCTGGCACTGACTGGCTACTCCATGCCTATCTTCTGGTGGGGCATGATGTTGATCATGCTGGTTTCGGTGCAACTCAATTTGACGCCGGTTTCCGGACGCGTCAGCGATATGGTGTTCCTTGACGACAGCAATCCGTTAACCGGATTTATGCTGATAGATACCGCCATCTGGGGCGAGCAGGGCAATTTTATTGATGCCCTTGCGCATATGATCCTGCCTGCCATCGTGCTCGGTACCATTCCGCTGGCGGTGATCGTGCGTATGACCCGCTCCTCTATGCTGGAAGTGCTGGGTGAAGATTACATCCGTACCGCGCGCGCAAAAGGGCTGACCCGCATGCGCGTGATCATCGTGCATGCGCTGCGCAACGCCATGCTGCCGGTGGTGACGGTTATCGGCTTGCAGGTCGGCACGCTGTTGGCGGGCGCGATCCTGACGGAAACCATCTTCTCCTGGCCGGGTCTGGGGCGTTGGCTGATTGATGCGCTGCAACGCCGTGACTATCCGGTGGTACAGGGCGGGGTATTGCTGGTCGCGACGATGATTATCCTCGTCAACCTGCTGGTCGACCTGCTCTACGGCGTGGTGAACCCGCGTATTCGGCATAAGAAGTAAGGGGCCATCATGTCACAATTTACTGAAAATAAAGTTATTACTGCACCGGTGCCGATGACGCCGTTGCAGGAGTTTTGGCACTATTTCAAACGCAACAAAGGTGCGGTTGTTGGCCTGGCCTACGTGTTGATCATGCTGATTATCGCCGTGTTTGCTAACTTCCTTGCGCCGCACAACCCGGCCGATCAGTTCCGCGATGCGCTGTTGGCACCGCCAGTCTGGCAGGACGGCGGCACCTGGGCGCACATTCTGGGTACCGATGATGTGGGCCGCGACACACTGTCGCGCCTGATGTTTGGCGCCCGTCTGTCGCTGCTGGTGGGCTGTCTGGTGGTCGTACTGTCGCTAATTGCGGGTATCGTGCTCGGCCTGGTTGCCGGTTACTTTGGCGGCGTTATTGACAACATCATTATGCGTGTCGTCGACATTATGCTGGCGTTGCCGAGCTTGCTGTTGGCGCTGGTGTTGGTGGCTATCTTTGGCCCGTCGATCATCAACGCCTCGCTGGCGCTGACGTTCGTCGCTCTGCCGCACTATGTGCGACTCACGCGCGCCGCCGTGCTGGTGGAGGTGAATCGCGACTACGTGACCGCTTCCCGTGTTGCCGGTGCGGGCGCGATGCGCCAGATGTTTGTCAATATTTTCCCCAACTGCCTCGCGCCGCTGATCGTTCAGGCGTCGCTGGGCTTCTCGAACGCCATTCTCGACATGGCCGCCCTTGGCTTCCTTGGCATGGGTGCGCAGCCGCCAACACCGGAGTGGGGCACTATGCTCTCCGACGTGTTGCAGTTCGCGCAGAGTGCCTGGTGGGTCGTGACCTTCCCGGGCCTCGCGATCTTGCTGACGGTGCTGGCATTTAACCTGATGGGTGACGGTCTGCGTGACGCGCTCGATCCCAAACTGAAGCAGTAAGAGGTTCGAGATGGCGTTATTAAATGTAGATAAATTATCGGTGCACTTCGGCGACGTTGGCTCCGAGTTCCGCGCCGTAGACCGCGTAAGTTACAGCGTGAACCAGGGCGAAGTGGTTGGTATCGTTGGTGAGTCCGGCTCCGGTAAATCCGTCAGTTCACTGGCGATTATGGGATTGATTGATTTCCCCGGCCGCGTAATGGCCGACAACCTGAAGTTCAACGGCCAGGATCTGAAACGTATTTCGGAAAAAGAGCGCCGTAGTCTGGTGGGCTCCGAAGTGGCGATGATTTTCCAGGATCCGATGACCAGCCTGAACCCGTGCTACACGGTCGGTTTCCAGATAATGGAAGCGATTAAGGTGCATCAGGGCGGGAATAAAAAAACCCGTCGTCAGCGCGCAATTGACCTGCTGACGCAGGTCGGTATTCCCGATCCGGCCTCGCGTCTGGATGTATACCCGCACCAGCTCTCCGGCGGTATGAGCCAGCGCGTGATGATTGCCATGGCGATTGCCTGCCAGCCAAAACTGCTGATTGCCGATGAACCCACCACCGCGCTGGATGTGACCATCCAGGCGCAGATCATTGAGCTTTTGCTGGAGTTGCAGCAAAAAGAGAATATGGCGCTGATCCTGATCACTCACGATCTGGCGCTGGTGGCGGAAGCGGCGCACAAAATCATTGTGATGTACGCCGGCCAGGTGGTAGAAAGCGGCGAAGCGAAAGATATCTTCCGCGCGCCGCGCCATCCTTACACCCAGGCGCTACTGCGCGCACTGCCGGAGTTTGCGCAGGACAAAGCGCGTCTGGCTTCGCTGCCTGGTGTTGTTCCGGGCAAATATGATCGCCCCAATGGCTGCCTGCTGAATCCGCGCTGCCCGTATGCAACGGATAAATGCCGCGAGCAGGAACCGGCCCTGAACACCGTTGATGGCGGCCGTCAGTCCAAATGTCACTACCCACTCGATGACGCCGGGAGGCCAACACTATGAGTATGCACGAGGCCACCCCGCAACAGCCGCTGTTGCAGGCTATCGACCTGAAAAAATACTACCCGGTGAAGAAGGGGATGTTTGCCCCGGAACGCCTGGTGAAGGCGCTGGATGGCGTGTCGTTCACCCTGGAGCGTGGTAAAACGCTGGCAGTGGTGGGTGAATCTGGCTGTGGTAAATCCACGCTCGGTCGTCTGCTGACGATGATTGAAACCCCGACTGGCGGCGAGCTGTATTACCAGGGTCAGGATCTGCTGAAACACGATCCCCATGCGCAGAAGCTGCGTCGGCAGAAGATTCAGATCGTCTTCCAGAACCCGTATGGCTCGCTGAACCCACGTAAAAAAGTGGGGCAGATCCTCGAAGAACCTCTGCTGATTAACACTTCCCTCAGCAAAGAGGCGCGTCGGGAAAAAGCGCTGGCGATGATGGCGAAAGTCGGTCTGAAAACCGAGCATTACGATCGCTATCCGCATATGTTCTCCGGCGGTCAGCGTCAGCGTATTGCTATCGCCCGCGGCCTGATGCTCGATCCGGACGTCGTGATTGCCGACGAACCGGTTTCCGCGCTGGACGTCTCCGTGCGTGCGCAGGTGCTCAACCTGATGATGGATTTGCAGCAGGACTTGGGGCTTTCGTACGTCTTTATCTCCCACGATCTGTCTGTGGTTGAGCATATTGCCGATGAAGTGATGGTGATGTATCTCGGCCGCTGTGTGGAGAAAGGCACGAAAGACCAGATCTTCTCTAATCCGCGTCACCCGTACACTCAGGCGCTGCTCTCTGCAACGCCGCGCCTGAATCCGGATGAGCGCCGCGAGCGCATTAAACTGATCGGCGAGCTGCCAAGCCCGCTGAATCCACCGCCGGGCTGCGCCTTTAACGCCCGCTGCTCCCGTCGTTTCGGCCCCTGCACGCAGTTGCAGCCGCAACTGAAAGATTACGGTGGTCAATTGGTCGCCTGCTTTGCCGTCGACCAGGAAGAAAACGGCGAGAAACCACACGCGTAATCCACTGTGCCCGGCAGCATTCAGGTTGCCGGGCCTGCCATCTTAGAACCTATCTCATTAGGCTATTTTATTTGCTGGTTTGGCCCTGGGCAGTGCTCAAAATCCTCACGTACTACGTGTACGCTCCGGTTTTTCCGCGCTGTCCGTGTCCAAACCACCGGCAACAATTACGCCTACTGGGATAGGCTCTTACTCTGAACCCGCTTAGCCGATATTTTCCGTTGCTGACAATTCTTATAAACATTCCGGATTCATTTTGGAACTTCCAATAAATTTCCCTTAAAAAAACGGACGCAGAGATAATTCCAGCAGGAATAATGGGTTAGCGGAATAAAACAGTTTTGTGACTCCTGCTGATTATTTCTAAATATTTCAATATGTAATTGAAAATTAAAAATATTATTTCTTTGTCTGGATTAATACTCTTTTAATAAATTATTAAGCGTTATTAATTAATAATAATTTGGTTTAAATTGGTTTTTATACCTATGATGTCGCTGAATTTTTGGACGTTAATACTTTAATGGATACCGCGACAAAAAAAGATGGCACATGTATGGGGATTGTTTATATATTTACCGGAAATAAACATCGTGTTAGCAATCCTGAAATGCAACACGTAAAAACAGGCGGAAGGTCATCGCCGAAACATTATCTCGTACCCACGCAACACAGCACAGCCAAAATAAAAAGCCACAACTCGACCAATATCCGGGCGCTGAGATCTTTAGCGGTGGTGGGGACAATATTATTTTGTAAATCATGAGATTAACAATGAATCATTATGATGATTTGCAGAGGTTTAAGGATAAAACCCGCAACCAGAAACACAATTTTAAGGATCTCTCCGCGCAAAACCCTGGCAGCGACCAGGGAAACTGGACGCTGATCCAGCAACTCTCTCCGGCAACGGATGAATCGATGCTGACCATGGGCGGCCATGTTTCTGTCCCCGTCCCGCAATCCGTTGAACCGGATCTTTTTGCCAGCACAGAGAACACATCCGCTGCCGACGTCAACGAGCCTGCGTCAACACCGGCTCCTTCCATTTTTCAAGCGGTTGCCAGCCAGCTTGCGACGGTCATCCCGCCCTCGGTGCCTGAGCCCGCTTCGGTGCCCGAGCCCGCTTCGGTTCCCGAGTCCGCCCCGGTGAGAGCGCTGACTGCCGGAGGGGTAAAATCTGCCGCCGTCAATTACGCGCAACTCTTCGCCGCCAAAACGCCGGAAGCAAAGCCGAAAACGGAAAAAAACCAGCCATTGCACTCGTTGTTAGAAAGGATCGCGTCATGCCGTTGATTTGTGTTTGTTCGCCGAAAGGCGGTGTCGGAAAAACGACCCTGACGGCGAATCTGGCGTATGCGCTGGCCCGTTCAGGCAGTAAAGTGCTGGCGCTCGATTTTGACGTGCAGAATGCGCTGCGCCTGCATTTCGGTGTACCGCTCACCGACGGGCGCGGCTACGTTACCAAAGCGGCGGAATCATCGGACTGGAGCCAGTTTGTCCTGACCGCAGGCGGCAATATCTTCGTTCTGCCTTATGGCGATGCCACGGAAAAGCAGCGCCTCACATTTGAAGAGCGGCTGGCGAATGACGAGCACTTTTTAACGCGTGGGCTGAATGCGCTGTTGAACTATCCTGGGCTGATTATCGTCGCGGATTTTCCTCCAGGGCCGTCGGCTGCGTTAAAGGCCATGTCGCGGCTGGCTGATGTGCATCTGGTGACGTTGCTGGCGGATACCGCATCGCTCTCCCTGCTGCCACAAATCGAAAACAACCGCCTGACGGGAGAGGTGCTCAACCGTAAAGCTGGCCACTATTTTGTGGTCAACCAGAGCGACAATCGCCGCCAGATCAGCCGTGATGTCACCACGTTTCTTGAGCAGCGCCTGGGTAACCAGCTTCTGGGTGTGCTGCACCGCGATGAAAGTGTTGCTGAAGCGAATGCCTCACAGCAGTCGGTGTTCGATTTTAGCCCGGCTTCCGCAGCCGCTTTCGATATTGAACTTATTGCAAAACGCGTCGCCGGCATCTTAGGCGTCCAAATCGGTGACGGGACGGTTCACAACTCGCCGCGCATGTCTGGTTTCTAACGCTCACGGGCAACCTATGAAAAAGCTTATTTCTGTTTTGCTGGTGCTGGCAATGGTTCCTGTCGCCCTGCTGGTGGTCATTACGCCGATGGACAGCCAAAAGCAGTATATTTTTGGCCTGATCAGCATAGGCATTTTATTCCTGCTTGGCTTTTGCAAAAAGCGCAGCGTTTCAGTGATTATGGTCGTGATGTCGGCGCTGTTGTCGACACGCTATATCTATTTCCGCCTGACGCAAACCCTGCATTTTAACTCAGAGATTGAAACTCTGCTTGGCATGGGGCTATTCCTGGCGGAAGTCTATGTATGGGTGATGCTGCTGCTGAGCTACCTGCAAACTGTGTGGCCGCTGAAGCGTGAACTCGTACAACTGCCGGATGATATGAGCCTGTGGCCGACGGTGGATGTCTACATTCCGACCTACAACGAACCGCTGGATGTAGTGCGTGATACGGTGCTCGCCGCGCAGTGTATTGACTACCCGCGCGATAAGATGAACATCTACCTGCTTGATGACGGCAAACGCCGGGAGTTTGCGGTGTTCGCCGCCGATGTCGGCGTCGGGTATATCACCCGTAATGACAACGCGCACGCCAAAGCGGGCAACCTGAACCACGCGATGAAGCTTACCCACGGTGAGCTGATCTGTGTCTTCGACTGCGACCATGTCGCCACGCGAATTTTCCTGCAAGCCACGGTCGGCGGTTTCCTGAAAGATCCGAAACTGGCGCTGGTGCAGACGCCACACTACTTCTATTCACCGGATCCATTTGAACGCAACCTGTCGGTAGGCCGTAACATTCCCAATGAAGGCTCGCTGTTCTACGGCCCGATCCAGCAAGGCAACGACAACTGGAATGCCACCTTTTTCTGTGGCTCGTGCGCAGTGATCCGTCGCAGCGCGCTGGAGGAGATTGGTGGTTTTGCCGTGGAAACGGTGACTGAAGATGCGCATACCGCGCTGAAATTGCAGCGTCTGGGCTGGGGCACGGCGTTTGTCGATATCCCGTTGGCGGCAGGTCTGGCGACCGAACGTCTGGTACTGCATGTGATCCAGCGTACCCGCTGGGCGCGTGGCATGACCCAGATTTTCCGCCTCGACAATCCGCTGCTGGGACGCGGGCTGACCCTTCCGCAGCGTCTGTGCTACCTGAGCGCGATGCTTTATTACCAGTTCGCGCTGCCGCGAATCGCCTTTTTGACCGCGCCGCTGGCTTATTTGCTATTTAACCTGAACATTATTCACTCCTCGGCCAGTCTGGTCTTTGCCTATGCGCTGCCGCATTTGTTCCTTGCGGTGTACGTTAATTCGCGTCTGAACGGACGCTTCCGTTACAGCTTCTGGGGCGAGATTTATGACATCGTGCTGGCGTTCCATATTGTCCTGCCGACAATGGTCACTATGTTGTTCCCGAAACGCGGGAAATTTAACGTCACCGATAAAGGCGGCCTGCTGAACGTTGGCTATTTTGATTTCAGTGTGGTGCGCCCGCATTTGATTATTGCGGTTTTGCTGGCAGCCGGCGTGGTTGCCGGGATTGTCCGCGCTTGCGCCCATGATTACTTTGGCGTCGATCCGCGCGTTATCGCCCTCAATGTTGGCTGGGGTCTGTACAGCCTGATCTTCTTGCTGGCGGCGATTGCCGTGGCGCGGGAAACCCGCCAGACCCGCAAAACAATCCGTATTGATGTCGATATTCCGGTGTTGATCCACTATGCCAGCGGTATTACCTCACGCAGCAAGACCGCCGATTTATCGATGGGCGGCTGCCGTATCGTGGTGCCGGACGATCGCCATCAGAGCGATGAAATCGAAGAGATTGAACTGCTGCTGCAATCGGGTGCGATTGCCATTCCGGTTCGCATCATCGCCAGCGATGCAGAGTATATCCGCCTGATGTTCGACGATATTCCGCCATCGCGCCGCCGTGAACTGGTGCGCGTGGTGCTTTCCCGCGCGGACGCCTGGATCCATCCGCCGAAACCGCAGGACAACCCATTCCGCTCGATGGTGACCATTGTGCGCAGCGTTTTTGATCTCTTCTGGCTGACCTGGAAATCGCGTCGGGAAAACCGCCGCCTGCGGGCAGAACTGGCGGCGAAAGCGGAGGAGGGCAGCGTATGAAACATCTGACAACGCTGGCTATGCTGATCGGTACACTGTTTATGGCGCCGCTGCACAGTGAGGAAACAACGGTTTCGTCGCTGCTGCCGGTCAATTTACCCCCGCCGACAACGGCGCAAAGCGCATCGGCCTTTGTGCCGTCTGTGATCAATAGCGTTAGTCTGGCGCAGATGGGGCAACCGCAGGGGTTAACCCTGAGCGGCGGCCAGTTCCAGGGCGGCGTCGATTTTACCCTGCCGATGGATCAGGTGATTACCAACGCCCGGCTGGCGCTGAATCTGAAGGTCTCCCCGGCAATGGCGGCGCGTAATGCGACCTTGCAATTGATGCTTAACGGCCAGCCGCTGGGCACCGTACCGCTGACCGCGACCGATAGCGATTTGTCGCGCTACCAGCTAGATATTCCGGCAGCGCTGATGGTTTCCAGTAACAACCTGAGCTTCAAAATCAATGATGGCGATGCGATGCAGTGCCAGCGCGATCTGAACGATAAGTATCGTGTCACTGTCCTGCCGGATTCGCGTTTTGAGCTGGAAGGTCAGCAACTGGATGTCGGCGCCGATCTGAGCCACTTCCCGCGCCCGTTCTTTGACAGCATGCAGATGTCGCCAACGACCATTGCGATGGCGTTCGGCGCGACGCTGAGCGCCGATGCCATTAGCGCGGGTGCATTGATCTCCTCGTGGATGGGGATTGAGGCCGATTATCGCGGCATCTCGTTTGCGGCGTATCACGATCGCCTGCCGGAACAGAACGGTATCCTGATCGGCCATCCTGGCGAGCAGATCGGCGGCCTGACGTTGCCGCAAACCACGCAGCCGTTGCTGAAAATTATCGATAACCCGGCGAACCCGGTGTACAAACTGCTGCTGGTTGTCGGCAAAGATGAACATGAACTGCGTGCGGCGGCATGGCGGCTGACGCGGGGCAATTTCAAGCCGCAAACACCTGCAATCGATGTTACGGCGCAGACCATTCCATCGAGCAAACCCTATGATGCGCCGCGCTGGATCCCAACCGATCGTCCCATCAAGCTTCATGAGTTGATCCGCAAAGATCAAAACCTGACCTCCACCGGGATCTGGCACTCGCCGTTGCAGGTGGCATTTCGCGCTGCGCCGGATCTGTTTTTGTGGGATGGCGAAACCATCCCACTGCATATTGGTTACCGCTTCCCGTCGGAAAACTGGATCGACGAGCAGCGCTCCTGGCTGAGCATGACCATGAACGACACTTTCCTGCACAACCTGCCGGTCAATAAACAGGGTGCGCTGGAAACGCTGTGGCACAAACTGGGCGGCGATGCACGCCAGGAGTCGTTCGATATGCCGCTAGAACCGTACATGATCTACGGTGATAACCAGCTCTCGCTCTACTTCAACATCGTGCCGAAAGAGAATGCGCCGTGCAGCACCTTGCTCAACAACAACATTAAGAGCCGTATTGACGATGATTCATGGATTGATTTAAGCCACACGCGTCACTTTGCGTTGCTGCCGAACCTCTCCTATTTCGTTGGCGCGTCGTTCCCGTTTACTCGCATGGCGGACTATGCGGAAACAGTGCTGATGCTGCCGCAGAACCCGTCAGAAACGCAGCTCGCTACGCTGCTGGATATGGCTGCGCGCTCCGGTAATGCCACCGGAACGGCGCTGGGACATAACCGCGTGGTGCTCGGCGTTCCCACTGGCGGCGGCCTGCAAGAACTGGTGCGCGATCGCGACGTGCTTGCGGTCACGGGCATGGATCAACACGACTTCAACCACGCGCTGCTGGCGGACTCACCGTTTATCACCCGTGACAACACGTTGGGCGTGCGTGCGCCTTCCCTGTGGCAGAAAGTGCAGCGCTGGATAGCGGGGGACTGGGCGGCCGAAGGCCTGGAAGCCGACCGCTACTTCTCCTCTAACGAAGCGTGGCGCGGCTTTATCAGTTTCCGCTCGCCGTGGAACGATGAGCGCCTGGTGGTACTGGCGCTGGGCAGCAGCGATGAACAGCTTTCGCATCTGCATAACGATCTGGCCTCGTCGCGCATTAACGCCGGTATTCGCGGCGATGTCGCCATCATCACCAATGAAAACGGTGTGCGCAGCTTCCGCGTCGGCGAACAGTTCCCGAGCGGTCAAATGCCACCGCAGATGATGGTGGTCTGGTATGCCAACCAACACTCAGCTCTGCTGGCCATTTTGGGACTGCTGGTTGGTTCACTGGCGGGCTGGTTGCTCTATCTGGCGCTGAAACAGCGCGAGCGTAAACGTCTGGATCCGGAGAACAGCAAGTGAAAAGGGTGACCACAATGCGAAACAAAACCGCCCGACGGTGGACGACCGTTTGCCTCTCCGGCGCACTTGCGCTTAGCGTTGCCGGGCAGGCACAGGCTGCGCCGAATGAAGCGGCCTTAAAAGCCCTGTTCGATCAGGCCAACTACTGGCATGAAAAATCCCATGACGACCTGGCGATAGAGTCACTGAAAAAGGTGTTAATGGTTGATGCTAATAACACCCAGGCGATGTACCTGATGGCACTGTGGGCACAGCAAAATGGTGATTTGCAGACCGCCGCGCAGTGGCGTGCGCGGCTGGCACAAACCGCGCCCGGCGATAGCGAATTACAGGCGCTGGATAACGCCAGACAGATGGCGCAGGTGCCGCAAGGCCAGCTCACGCTGGCGCGTCAGCAGGCGCGGAGCGGCAATATTCCGGCTGCGCTGGAGACCTGGCGTAGCCTGTTTAACGGCAATACGCCGCCGCCGGGTCTGGCGCCGGAATACTACCTGACGATGGCGAGTGACAAAGCGCTCTATCCGCAAGCGCTGGCGCAGATGCAGCACATTGTGGCGCAGAATCCGCAGGACAATGCTGCGCGCGTGGCGCTGGGCAAGATGCTCACCTGGCGTGAAGAGACGCGTCGCGACGGAATTTTACTGCTCGAACCGATGGCCAGTGGCAGCAAAGATGCCGATGCCGGTTTACGTCAGGCACTGCTGTGGCTTGGGCCGCAGTCCGGCGATGAGCGCTTCTACGACACCTGGCTACAGCGCCATCCGCAGGACAGCGAAGTTCAGGATTATTACCGTAAAAACATCGGCGGTGCGGCTAAAGGCGCGGGCTTTAGCGCACTGAACAGCGGCGACAGCAGTACAGCGAAGCGGCAGTTTGAACAGGTATTGCAAACCAACCCGCAGGATGCTGATGCACTGGCGGGCATGGGGTATATCGCCCAGCGCAATGGTGACTATCAGGCGGCGGCGCAATACCTGAACCGGGCAGCGAGCCAGGGCGGCGATGCCTCCGCCGAGCGCAAAACACAGGCGGAAGATGCGGCATTTTACGGCCAACTGGCGCAGGCGCAACAGGCGCTGAAAGAGGGCAATGTTAGCCAGGCGTTGGCCTTATCTGCACCGCTGGCGCAGCAGAGCGGCGAGCAGGGAACGGCGGCAAAACTGTTTCGCGCTGATGTGTTACGCCAGAACAAAGATTACGCACAGGCGGAACAGGCGCTGCGCGCTATTCTGACCGACCAGCCACAGAATGCCCCGGCGCGCGAAAACCTCTATTACGTTCTGCGCGATCAAAATAAGACGGCAGAAGCCCAGAGCATACTGCGAACCTTACCGGCCAGCTTGCAGGCGAAGCTACAACCGCGCGTGGTAACTGGTGCGCCGGGCGATCCGCTACGTCGCCAGGCGCAACAACTTGCCGCCAGCGGCAATACACCGCAGGCGATTGTCCTGTTGCGTCAGGGCGTTGAGCGCTTGCCGGACGATCCGTGGTTGCGTCTCGATCTGGCGCGGTTATTACAGCAATCCGGCCAGCAGAGTGAAGCGGCTAATGTCATGCTTCCGGCGCAAAGCAGCGGCGCGGGTGCCAGCTCCCTGTATGCCGCTGCGTTGTTCGCCAGTGAAAATGGCGGCTGGCAGCAGGCCAGCTCGTTGTTGTCGCGGATCTCGCCTGCGGGGCAAAACAGCCAGACGCGCGATCTCGCCCGCCGGGTGAACTACAACCTGCAAATGGCGGCCGCCGATCGTTACCTGGCGCAGGGCAATACTGTTGCCGCGTCGAATACCCTGAAAGCGCTTGCCAGCACGCCGCCGGAAAGCCCGGCTGATGCCGGAAAACTGGCGCGAATGCTGGCGCAAACCGGCGATCTGACAACAGCGGTTTCGCTGGTGCGGGCGAATATGCAGCAGGGTGTGCAGGGCAATGCCGGGGATTACGCCGATCAAATTGCCGTGCTGAATCAGGCCGGGCTGAACCAGGAAGCGCAGACGTTTGTTTCCAGCCCGGAGATGCAGGCGCGCAGCACCCCGGCGCAGCTGGCGGGCGTGCGTAACGGTTATGTGATTAATGAAGCCGATCGTCTGCGCGAGCAGGGCAACTATGCCGCCGCCTATGACAAGCTGATTCGCGCGTTGCAAAGCGATCCGCAGAATACCGATTTGATGTTCGCCATGGGCCGTCTCTACCAGAGCGGCAAAATGAACAAAGAAGCGGGCGTGCTGTATGACTACCTGATGACGCGTGACAGCGACGATCAGGCCGCGCGTGTCGGCGCGATTGATGTGGCGCTGGCGGAAAATAACGTTGATAAAGCACAGACGCTGGCGAATGGCCTGCACAGTAACAGTTCCCCGGAACGCCTGCTGTTGCTGGCGCGGCTGGAAGAGGCGAAGGGCAACCATCAGCAGGCGATGACTTTGTTGCGTAGCGCACGCGGCAAGCTGGTTGGGCTGGAGTCAACCAACAGCGAGGCCACGCCGACAATTGGTGGTGTTTTGTTGGCTGATAATCCGTTTATGACCACCAGTAAAACCACGGCTGACACGGCTGCGCCACAGTCGCTGTATGGGCAGACGTTACCGTGGCAAGTGGCGCAGGTCGCCCGAGAGCCGGGCAGTAATCTGCCGGGCACCATGCGTACCGATCTGCCAGTGGAAACGGCGCAAAGCCGTACGCTGCGCCAGGTGGATGACATGATGCAGCAGATGAACGAAAAAACCGGAATGTGGCTGCAAGGTGAAGTGGATATTCGCGGTCGCGATGGGGAAAGCGGCACCAGCAAGTTAACGGAAGCGAAAGCGCCGCTGACCTGGTCCAGCTCGCCGTTCGGCGATGCACGCTTTGAATTTACTGCCACGCCAGTCAGCCTCAGTTCCGGTAGCGCTTCAGGAGACGCCTGGCGTCGTTATGGTTCAAACCCGCTGGCGGATGCGGCGAGCAATATTGCCACTTCTATCAGCAATGCCAACAGCTCTACGGCAACGGACGGCAGCGATAAATTTACCGATCTGGCACGTTATGCCGATGCCAGCAAACTAACGCCGTTTACCGATGAGGGTTACAATAACCTGACCTCTTTATTGAGTTCGAGCCGCCTGAAAAGCCTGAGTGCATCGAACTACAAGAAGAATTACAACGACGCGATTAACGCCTCTACCGATTCGCAAAATGCCAGCGGTGTGGAGTTGAATATGGCGCTCAGCGGCGATAGCTACAAGCTGGATATCGGCAGTACGCCGCTCGGGCAGGATCTTACTTCGCTGGTGGGCGGCGTGAAGTGGTCGCCGAAACTGACCAACTACCTGACGCTGATCTTTACCGGCGAGCGCCGCGCGATCACCGACAGCCTGCTATCGTATGTCGGGCTACAGGATAAATACTCCGGTCAGCGCTGGGGGCAGGTCACCAAAAACGGCGGATCGGTACAGTTAAGTTACGATGATGGCGATGCCGGGTTTTACATCGGCGGTGGGGGTTACAGCTATCTCGGAACGGACGTTGCCAGTAACACCAGCATGAACGCCAACGCCGGGGTCTATTTACGCCCTTGGCACGACGATTTCCGCCAGTTGCAGACCGGTTTGAGCGTGAGCTGGATGGATTTCTCGAAAAACCTCAGCTATTTCACCTACGGCCAGGGCGGTTACTTCAGCCCGCAGAACTATGTCAGCGTCTCTTTACCGGTCGATCTTTCGCAGAAAATCGATAACTGGAAGCTAAGTATTGGCGGCGCTGTGGGTTATCAGTCTTATACCCAGGATAAAAGCGACTATTTCCCGACCGAGCCTGAGGCACAGAAGATGCTCCAGCAACTGGCGAATCTGGGTTTTATTAAAGAGGCGCAGTACCGGGGTACTTCGCAAAACGGTATCGGCTACAATTTCCATGCGGGGCTGGATTACAACGTGAATAAAAATATGACGGTGGGTGGCAGAGTCGGCTACGACACCTTCGGCAATTATAACGAAAGCACCGCCGGGATTTGGCTCCGGTACATGTTAGGAGACAAATGATGACACACACTTCTGATACGCCGTTGCTCTCGTGGTTTCAGCAGCAGCAAACGGCGCCGGGCTGGTTCGATCTGCTGAGCGTAATGATTGACGGCATGGTAAGCAACGTCGGTGAAGCAGAAAGTCTGCCGTTCCTGCGACAGATGGGCGATGCAATGGCGGAACGCACGCCGCTTCCGCCGTCGGAAACCGTGGGCGAACTGGAAGCCAATATCAATGCGCAACTGGCGCTATTTAACTGGGGTTTTATCGATATCGACACCCGTGATGATGGGCTGGCATTTCATCATCAGGGTTTGCCGGTCGCGCGGGAAGAAGCGCACCGGACCCGCTGGTGCTTTGCTTTTTGCGCCGTGCTTGAGGGACTATATACCCGCTGGATGCGGGAGCAGGGCGGCGCGACAAGTCTCGTTTTTACCCATGAAAGGCTCTATTCTGTGTCGGATGTTCTCTTCCGTTACGCTAACCCAAGTGAGTAATTCCATGTTGAAGCGCGTATTCGCCGCACTGGTGGTGATGGTGAGTCTGTTATTTACGTCATTTTCCCAGGCTTCTGCGGCCTGGGATAGTTATAAAGCTCGTTTTTTGATGCCGGATGGGCGCGTCGTCGATACTGGCAATAAAAACGTTTCCCATACTGAAGGCCAGGGTTACGCCATGTTGATGGCGGTGGCCAGTGATGACAGAGCGGCCTTTGACAGCATATGGAACTGGACGAATAAGACCCTGAGGAATAAAGATAACGGCCTGTTTTTCTGGCGTTATAACCCGGTGGAAGCCGACCCTGTTGCCGATAAAAACGATGCGACAGATGGCGATGTTCTGCTGGCCTGGGCGCTACTGAAAGCGGGGCAGCGCTGGAATGTTCCGGCTTATACCAGCGCGTCAGACGCTATCACACAGGCCGTGCTGAAACATACTGTGGTGAGTTATGCCGGTTACCGCGTGATGCTGCCGGGCGCGAACGGCTTCAATCTCAACACCTATGTGAACCTGAACCCCGCCTATTTCATCTTCCCTGCGTGGCAGGATTTCGCGAAACGGAGCCACCAGGTGGTGTGGCGCGATTTGATCACCGACGGGCAAAAACTGCTGGGAAAAATGCGCTTTGGTAAAGCGCAGCTCCCGACAGACTGGGTTTCGCTGGCGGCGGATGGCAGGCTTTCCCCGGCAAAAGAGTGGCCGCCGCGCATGAGTTATGACGCTATCCGTATTCCGCTGTATGTCAGTTGGCAGGATCCGCAAAGCGCGCTGTTGACGCCGTGGCGTAACTGGTGGCAAGGCTTTAACCGCAATCAGACGCCTGCCTGGGTGAATGTGACGACCAACGAAACAGCGCCTTATATGATGAACGACGGGCTGCTGGCGGTACGTGATTTAACGCTGGGAGAACGACTGGCCGAGCCGCAAATCACCGCGCAGGATGATTACTACTCTGCCAGCCTGAAGATGCTGGTGTGGCTGGCGCAACAGCGCTAACCAATTGGCCCTCTCCCTGGCGGGAGAGGGCGCAGGACGCTACTGCGGATACGGTACCCAGTCGCCACCGTTCAGGCGAACATATGGCTTGTTCTGGTACTGCAATACAATGGCGTTGGCGTTTTCAGAAACCGGCGCCGTTTGCGGCAGATTACTGGTGAGTTGCTGCCAGTTGACGCTGTCCTCGGCGAAGATTTTGCCATCCAGCACGCGCGTCACCAGTTCTGATATCGCCAGGAAGCTGCTTGGTTGGTTAATCTCAATCGGCGCGCCCTGATGCGGCGCTTTCATGCCGAAGAATTTAATCGCTGTCGGTACGTTGGTAATTGACGGGCTTGGAATATCACGCAGGCCGGAAACCTGCATTTTGTCGCCCCTCAGCGCCGCCCCGTGTTCCGGCACCAGCACCACCATCACTTTACGCCCGGATTTTTCCAGCTGCGTGAAGAAGGTATCCAGCTCATCAAACAGTTTCTGCGCGCGTAGCTTGTAATCCGCCGTTTTACGATCCCCCGGATAGTGGTTCCCGTCGTGCAGCGTCAGCAAATTATAGAAGGTTGCAGTGCGCTGCCCCTGTTTGAAACTATCCGACTCCATCCAGCGGTTCAGCACGGCGGTATCGTCATAGACCGGTGAACCATCAAAAGAGAGCAGCACAGGCGTCAGGCCAGACTGAGCCATCAACGGTACCTGCACGCCACCGTTATCGCGGATCTCTTTCAGGAAGCCGCCAAACTCGCCGTTATGATCCATCATCAACTGCTGGGAAAAACCAAGTTTCGACAGATTATCAAACAGATAGCATTGGTTATTAGCCTGCTGATAGAGGTTTTTGTGCGACGACTGGCCGCAACTGGCGCGCAGCAAACGAATCGCCGCCGGGCCGCTGTAAGCAGTAGCAGAATTGAAGTGTTTAAATACAATGTCGAAATGCGACCACAGTGGGTGCGACATTAACCCTGCCGCTTCGACATCGTCCCAGGAGAGAGAACAGATATTGATGATCAGCAGGTCAAACGGCTGGGCGTCAGCGGGAAGCTGAGCCGGGAAAGTGCTCTGGCGCTTCTCTTCCGAGGCGTAAAAACTGGCAAGATAAGCATTCAGGTTGTCCGAGGTCGGCGGCGCGGTTTGCGCCGGCATATCGCCCACTACCGGGGTACCGCTTGCCGCCGCGACGGTTGCAGCCGCAGCGCCGCCGGTCGTTGCGACTGTGGTGGTTGGCTGGCCGCCAGGCCATAAGTTAAATGCCGGCCCGGTCAGGGTCAGCACATTCAGCCAGATCATAATGGCGACGACAAACACGGTAACGCGGATCCACTGCGACAAAAACAGCCACGCCACCAGCAGGACAAACACCCCGCCGATCATTTGCCAGTTGATAAAACGGGTCACCAGATCAAGCAGATAGTCGGCGCTGAAACCCGCAACCTGCGAGCCCTGACTCATAATACTTTCTGGGCCGGGCAGCCAGGTGTCATGCCAGAAGAGAGCAAAACCAATTGGCAGTGCGACCCAGTGACGCAGACGATGTAACTTCACGCGCGGCAACGGCATCAGCAGGAATGCCATAAATACCAGGTTCAGCAGTGGATGAAAGTTAAGGTAGCCCGCCCATAACAAACCGAATTTCAGCAGAAAATAGAAATTCCAGCCGGAGAGCCCGCGCCAGTATTGCCACAGCGGCAAAGGCGTTTCAGTGGTCGTAGATGAATTAGTCATGTTTGCGGTCTGCCTTGACGAACGATTCCCGGCGCAACATTCCTGCCGGTTTTACATAGCGAGGTCTGGTAAATAAGATCCGAAACGCGGACCGGATAGGGCGTATCCAGTGGCGCGCAAGGTAGCCCAGTGGGAAAAAGATTAGCGCACAGAAGACGATAAGCTGAACGATATCGCTAACTGACATCATGATGTGCGCTCCGTGGTGTCACTGAATAAGCGGTAAGGCTCCGGAATACGACGCCAGCCAGTACCGTCATGTTCGACATTAATGACTCTCTTCGTTTTGGCAGTATCAGGCAGCGGTTCAGGCAGTTTTTCCGCCGTCAGCGTCCGCATTTGCATCAGCTCTGCGGCGATCTGATTATCTTCAAACCACACCATTCGGTTTGAGAAGATGTCGGTCGTCGGCAACGGGAAAATATGGTTCAGGGCAGTATCAAGGTCGTTGACCCGGCAAAAGGACAAAAAGAGCACCAGTCGGTTATCGCTCATGCTGACGATATCCCCCATGCGGTTAGGGCGACAGAGGGTAAGTGCCTGCTCGACGCGAATACCCGGTACCGGGCGCAGCGCAACCATCACCCCTTTGCCATCCGGCGGCAGCAGTTGGTTATTGACCATATTGCTTATCGCATCGCAGAAGATATCCCACGGCTGGTAACCACGCAGCTTCAGAGGCTGGGTCATGGAAAGCAGGGAGGTTATATCTTCCGGCACCAGCCGGTTGAATTGTTGTCCCTGCACGCTTTCAATCAGCGTCAGGCAGCGCGACAGCGGTGCGTTCCAGGGAACAACCATGTTCGCGCCGCAGCCAAGCAACAATCGCTCATCAGTTGCGCGCAGGCTGGCCTGACTTTCACGGACGATAATTTTTAAACCGCTGCCGCGCTGACGACGCAGGGTATGTACCTGGCGGGCTATGCTGTCTATCTGGTTGTTTTGCGCCAGGGAGAAAATCAGCGTTGCCGCCTGGCTTGAGCGGGCTTCTTCAAACAGGGCTTCGTTTGTTTTAAATAAAGACCAGTATTCGGAAAGCGGTGGTGCACCTTCCAGAACCGCCACATTACTTAATATTCTTTTTTCATCGCTGCGCGGTTGTACGGCGGTTTCTTCCTGCTTCGCTAATTGCCACTGGTCGTCATGGTGATGGAGAACCAGTTGCTGCCTGGCGCTTATCCCTTTTTCATTACACCACCAGGCGATATCGTAAAGATGCATACCATTTTGATAGCGTAAACTTGCCAGACCAAATAGTGAGCGATATTCACTCATTAAAATCGAGGCTTGTTTGTCATTGTTGCTGCCAGGATTAATAACAAGCAAGGTGCAGTTATGATATTTCGCCCACGCATGAGTTTTTTCTAACCATTGATGTATACGGTGACCAGGAACATTCTGCCAGGCATTATTAGCACAGAGCAGTAGAAGTAAATAATTCTCAGGTTCAATAGTGCAAAGTAAATCTCGGGAGAAAAAGTATAGACTTTTGCTCTGGTTTGGCATGGAAAATAGATGGATTATTTTGGGGCCGTGATGTTTATTCAGTTTAAGAATGTTCTGTAGATCGTGATCCATACCGATGACCGCGACGTTTGCATCGGCATCTTGCTGTGCAATAGTTTGATTCAGAAGGCTAAATGCGTCATTTTCGCGATCGGTATTTAGCCACCAGACACCGCCCGTAGGCATATGACGCAGTTCGTCCCATAAAGACCGAATGCCAATAGAAAATATGGGGTTCACGATGTCCCTCTTGAAACAAATTTGTTTGTATCTCAGTTTACTAGCGAAAACTAAAAAATAAACATAAGATTGAAATTAAAGAATATCAGTTTTAGCATGTAAATGCGTTTTATCGGCCATGATGCCTTGCTACAATCTTTCTATTCAAATAGATTGGGCCACAATACAATGCATAATGATGAACCCAAAACGCAAGCAGACCCAACCCTGGGTTATACATTCCAAAATGATTTTTTGGCGCTGAGTAAGGCCTTTTCACTACCCGAAATAGATTACGCCGATATTTCCCAGCGAGAACAGTTGGCAGCAGCTATTAAACGCTGGCCACTGCTGGCTGAATTATCCCGTCAACAATAAGAAGGCAACTGTAGATGACCATTCTGGGGTTACAAGGGATCCGTGGCGGTGTGGGAACAACATCGATTACAGCGGCTCTGGCCTGGTCATTGCAATTATTAGGCGAGTCGGTGCTGGTTATTGATGCCTGTCCCGACAATCTTCTGCGGCTGTCATTTAATGTCGATTTTGCCAGCCGTGGCGGCTGGGCGCGCTCAGTACTTGATGGCCAGGACTGGCGCGATGCCGGTATGCGCTACACCTCGCAACTGGATATATTGCCGTTCGGTCAACTCACAGCGAGCGAGTGGGATTCTATTGATCAACTTGACGCGTTAAACCAGCCTGCTTCTCTTTTACAGGCGTTAAAAACGCAGCAACAGTATCACTGGGTGCTCATCGATCTACCGTACGGTTTTTCACCGTTGACGCGGCAATTCGTCGCCGTGTGCGATCATATTTTCACCATTATCAAACCCGATATTAATTGCCATATCCGTCTGCATCAGCAGCGGTTACCTGCGGGGTCGCATATTCTGATTAACGACCTGCGGATCGGCAGCCAGTTACAAGACGATCTTTGGCAGGTCTGGCTGCAAAGCCAGACGCGTATCCTACCGACTACTATCCATCGTGATGAAGCGCTGGCGGAGTGTCTGGCATCGAAACAACCCCTGGGTGAATACCGCAGCGATTCGCTGGCCGCAGAAGAGATGGTAACGCTGGCGAACTGGTGCCTGCTGCATTGCGCGCAGCCACGCGAAGGTGACAAGCGAGAGAGGAACCTGACATGAGCGGCCCGGCTACCTGGCTGCTGATCCCGCCGGTCAGCGCACGCTTACGCGCGCGCTATCAGCACTATCGCCAGCATGGCGCGTCGTAGTTCAGCGCGGCCTCTGGCTGCTTCTGGGTTATCCTGGGCTGGCTGTTTATCCCGCTTGAGCATCCGCGCTGGCAGCAGTTGCGGGCGCAGCAGCAGTACTGGTTTCCGCATATCGATCCTGACAGACCACGCCCGCTTGATCCTGCGCGCTATCTGCTGCAAAGCCTGTGGTTGCTGGTGACATTACCCTGGGGGCCACCGAAATCGGCGCGGCGTCAACGCTTGGCCCATATCCGCGCGTTGCGTGGGCGCTGGAATCACTGGCTTGATACCTTGCCGGAGCGCGTGACGCATCGCTCGGGTTATCTCGATCACAAAAAAGAGCTTGGTCATCTCAGCCCGCATCTGCGGCGCTTGATTTTAGGCGTCATTGTGGTGTTTTCGCTGATCCTCGCCCTGTTGTGTATTACACAGCCGTTTAACCCGCTGTCGCAGTTCGTTTTCCTGCTGCTGCTGTGGGGCGTTGCGCTGCTGGTGCGGCGCATTCCGGGACGCTTTTCAGCGCTGATGCTGATTGTGCTGTCGCTGACTGTCTCTTGTCGCTATATCTGGTGGCGCTATACCTCCACCCTCAACTGGGACGATCCGGTCAGCCTGGTGTGTGGCCTGGTGTTGCTGTTCGCCGAAACTTACGCCTGGATAGTGCTGGTGCTGGGCTATTTCCAGGTTGCCTGGCCGCTGAACCGCCAGCCGGTGCCATTACCGAAAGATATGTCGTTGTGGCCGTCGGTGGATATCTTCGTACCGACCTATAACGAAGATCTCAACGTGGTGAAAAACACCATTTACGCGTCGCTCGGTATCGACTGGCCGAAAGACAAACTCAAAATCTGGATCCTTGATGATGGCGGCCGCGAAGAGTTTCGCCAGTTCGCCAGTATGGTGGGCGTGGAGTATATCGCCCGCACGACGCATGAGCATGCGAAAGCCGGGAACATTAATAACGCGCTGAAATATGCGAAGAGCGAGTTTGTCTCGATTTTCGACTGCGACCACGTTCCGACGCGCTCTTTCCTGCAAATGACAATGGGCTGGTTCCTGAAAGAGAAAAAGCTGGCAATGATGCAGACGCCACACCACTTTTTCTCGCCGGATCCGTTTGAACGTAACCTCGGACGCTTTCGTAAAACGCCTAACGAAGGCACGTTGTTCTATGGTCTGGTACAAGATGGCAACGACATGTGGGATGCCACTTTCTTTTGCGGCTCCTGCGCGGTTATTCGTCGTGGGCCACTGGACCAGATTGGTGGGATTGCGGTGGAAACCGTCACCGAAGATGCTCATACCTCGCTGCGTTTACACCGCCTGGGGCATACCTCTGCGTATATGCGTATTCCGCAGGCGGCAGGGCTGGCAACCGAGAGCCTTTCGGCGCACATTGGTCAGCGTATTCGCTGGGCGCGTGGCATGGTGCAGATTTTTCGCCTCGACAACCCGCTGCTTGGTAAAGGGCTGAAACTGCCGCAGCGTTTGTGTTACGCCAACGCCATGCTCCACTTCTTATCGGGTATCCCGCGGTTGATCTTTCTGACTGCGCCACTGGCGTTTCTGCTGTTGCATGCCTACATCATTTACGCTCCGGCGCTGATGATCGCCCTGTTCGTGCTGCCGCACATGATTCACGCCAGCCTGACTAACTCGAAGATTCAGGGGAAATATCGCCACTCTTTCTGGAGCGAGATCTACGAAACGGTGCTGGCATGGTATATCGCGCCGCCTACACTGGTGGCGCTGTTCAACCCGCACAAAGGTAAGTTTAACGTCACCGCCAAAGGCGGGCTGGTGAAAGAGGAGTATGTGGATTGGGTGATCTCTCGCCCTTACATCTTCCTGGTACTGCTTAACCTGGCGGGCGTGCTGGTGGGGATCTGGCGCTATTTCTACGGCCCGGAGAACGAAGTACTCACTGTGTTCGTCAGCATGGTCTGGGTGTTCTACAACATGGTTGTTCTTGGTGGCGCGGTAGCGGTATCGGTCGAAAGCAAACAGGTGCGCCGCGCGCACCGTGTCGAAATCTCCATGCCAGCGGCCATTGCTCGTGAAGATGGGCATCTTTTCTCCTGTACCGTCCATGACTTCTCCGACGGCGGCCTGGGCATCAAGATTAATGGCCAGGCGCAGGTGCTGGAAGGGCAGAAAGTAAACCTGCTATTGAAGCGCGGCCAGCATGAGTATGCATTTCCGACTATGGTAGCGCGCGTCATTGGCAATGAGGTCGGCCTGCAACTGATGCCGCTCACCACCAAACAACATATCGATTTTGTGCAGTGTACCTTTGCCCGTGCAGATACGTGGGCGCTGTGGCAGGACAGCTTCCCGGAAGATAAGCCTCTGGAAAGTCTGTTTGATATTTTGAAACTGGGTTTCCGTGGCTATCGCCATCTCGCGGAATTTGCTCCGCCGTCCGTCAAAGTGATTTTCCGCTCATTCACCGATCTGGTGGCCTGGGTGGTGTCATTTATTCCGCGTCGTCCGGCGCGGAATATGGCCGTGCAGCAACCAACGACGTGACTGGCTTAACAATGATGAAAACGCGATGAAAAGAAAACTTTCCTGGATTTGTGCTGTGGTGGTAGGGGTGAGCACCCTGACCCCGATGATGACTTCTGCCGCGCCCTCGCTTCCGGCGCCTAATGCTCCGGCTGTCGCACCGGCTATGGAGCCGGTCGCAACGCCTGCGCCGCAGCAAGCTGAATCGCTGACGCCAACCGCAGGGAATACTGTGGGCCAGGCGATGTCAGGCGTTAATGCGCCAGTGGTGGCGATAGATTCGCCATCCCGTGATGTCAAACTCACCTTCGCGCAGATCGCACCACCGCCGGGCAGCATGGTGCTACGCGGCATTAACCCGGACGGTGGTGTTGAATTTGGCGTTCGCAGCGACGAAGTGGTGTCAAAAGCGGTACTTAATCTTGAGTACACGCCATCACCGTCACTGTTGCCGGTACAATCTCAGTTAAAGGTTTATCTGAATGATGAGTTGATGGGTGTTTTGCCGGTCACCAAAGAGCAGCTCGGTAAGAAAACGCTGGCGCAGGTGCCGATCAACCCGCTGTTTATTACCGATTTCAACCGTGTGCGGCTGGAGTTTGTCGGCCACTATCGCGATGTTTGTGAAAACCCGGCCAGCAGCACGCTGTGGATGGATATCGGTCGTAGCAGTTCGCTTGATATGACCTACCAAAGTCTGCCACTGAAAAACGATCTCTCCCACTTCCCTGTGCCGTTCTTCGACTCGCGTGATAATAGGGCTTTAACCCTGCCGATGGTCTTTGCCGGTGTGCCGGACATCGCGCAGCAGCAGGCTGCGGCGATCATCGCTTCGTGGTTCGGTTCCCGTGCTGGCTGGCGCGGCCAGACTTTTCCGGTCTCTTACAACAGCCTGCCGGATCGTAATGCCATTGTGTTCGCCACTAACGATAAACGCCCGGATTTCCTGCGTGATGCGCCCGCAGTAAAAGGGCCAACCATCAGCATGATCAACCATCCGAATAACCCGTATGTGAAGCTGCTGATCGTGATGGGGCGTGACGATAAAGATCTGTTGCAGGCGGCAAAAGGTATCGCTCAGGGGAACGTGCTGTTCCGTGGCGATAGCGTCACGGTGGACGAAGTGAAACCGCTACTGGCTCGCCAGCCCTATGACGCGCCGAATTGGGTGCGTACTGACCGTCCGGTGAGCTTCGGCGAGCTGAAAACTTATGAGGAACAGTTGCAGTCCACCGGGCTGGAGCCTTCATCCATCAACGTGTCGCTGAATTTGCCACCGGATCTCTATCTGCTGCGCAGCACCGGTATCGATATGAATCTCAGCTATCGTTACACCGCGCCGTTGACCAAAGATAGCTCGCGCATGGATATCAGCCTGAATAACCAGTTCCTGCAATACTTCAACCTGACCAGCAACCAGGACACTAACCGTCTGTTGCTGCATCTGCCGGTACTGCAAGGTCTTCTGGATAGCAAAACGGATGTGTCGATTCCGGCGCTGAAACTCGGGGCGGTCAATCAGTTACGCTTCGACTTCCAGTATATGAATCCAATGCCGGGCGGCAGTATCGATAACTGCATGACGTTCCAGCAAGTACCGAACCGTGTGGTGATTGGCGACGAGTCAACCATCGATTTCTCAAAGTATTACCACTTTATCGCCATGCCGGATCTACGCGCCTTTGCTAACGCAGGCTTTCCGTTTAGCCGGATGGCGGATCTGTCGCAAACCATCATTGTTACCCCGGCGCAGGCGACGCCTGCACAGGTTGGTACGCTGCTGGACACGCTTGGCACCATTGGCGCGCAAACCGGCTTCCCGGCCATTAATATGCAACTGACCAATGATGCTACCCAGTTGCAGGGCAAAGATGCCGACATCATGATCATCGGCTCGATCCCGCAACCGTTAAAGAATGACGAGAAGATCGACCTGCTGGTGAATGCGACGCAAAGCTGGGTGAAAACGCCGCTGCGCCAGTCGCCATTCATGACAAGTGAACCGGATTCTGCCGACCGCAAAGCCGATGCGCAAACGGCAGTCAGCTCCGATGGCCCAATGGCGGCAGTGATTAGCTTTCAGTCGCCGTTCAACGATCAGCGCAGCGTTGTGGCGTTACTGGCGGACAGCCCGCGTGGCTACGAACTGCTGAACAATGCCATGAACGACAGTGGTAAGCGTGCGGCGATTTTCGGCTCAGTGACGGTGATCCGTGAATCCGGTGTTAACGGTCTGCGCGTAGGTGATGTTTACTATGTCGGCCATTTGCCGTGGTTTGAGCGTATCTGGTATGCGCTGGCGAACCATCCGGTACTGCTTGCCATTCTGGCGGCGGTCAGCGTTGTATTGCTGGCATGGGTACTGTGGCGCTTGCTGCGGATTATCAGCCGCCGCCGTCTTGATTCGGATCATGAGTAATCAGTAATGAAGGCGCTACGTTGGGTGGTGATGATGGCGCTGATGCTGGCGGCGATGAGTACGCGCGCCGCCTGCACCTGGCCTGCCTGGGAGCATTTTAAACAGGCCTATATCAGCGATGGTGGACGGGTGGTGGATCCTGGCGATGCGCGCAAAATCACCACCTCGGAAGGGCAAAGCTATGCGCTGTTCTTTGCGCTGGCTGCTAACGATCGCAAGGCATTCGAGAGCTTGTTGCAATGGACGCAAAACAACCTGGCGCAAGGCTCGCTCAGCGACCATCTTCCCGCCTGGCTGTGGGGGAAAAAAGATGTAGAAAACTGGACGGTGCTGGATACCAATTCGGCTTCCGATGCCGATCTCTGGATCGCCTGGTCACTGCTGGAAGCCGGGCGCTTGTGGAAAAACGAGGCTTACACCCGCCTGGGGAAAGCGCTGTTAGACCGCATCGCCAAAGAAGAGGTAGTGAAGGTGACTGGGCTTGGGTCGATGTTGCTACCGGGAAAAATCGGCTTTGCCGATAACAGCGCATGGCGCTTTAACCCCAGCTATTTGCCGCCGCAACTGGCGAGCTATTTCACCCGTTTCGGCGCGCCCTGGACAACACTGCGCGAAACCAATCTGCGGCTGCTGCTGGAGACCGCGCCAAAAGGTTTTTCGCCGGACTGGGTGCGGTATCAACAGGGACAGGGCTGGCAACTCAAAAGCGAAAACGAAAAGATGCTGATCGGAAGCTATGATGCGATTCGCGTCTATTTGTGGGCTGGCATGCTGCATGACAGCGACACGCAGAAAGCGCGGTTGCTGGCGAAGTTTAAACCGATGGCGACGGTCACAAAGGAAAATAACCTGGCTCCGGAAAAAGTGGATGTAGCAACCGGCAAGATCCACGGTAACGGGCCGGTTGGTTTTGCTGCTGCGCTGTTGCCATTTTTACAGGATCGCGATGCTCAGGCCCGGCAGCGGCAGAACGTCGCAGACCATTTTCCCGGTGACGATGCCTACTACAGCTATGTTCTTACCCTGTTTGGACAAGGGTGGGATGAGCACCGTTTTCGTTTCACCCCTCGTGGTGAGTTACAACCTGACTGGGGCCACGAATGCGCAAGTTCACAGTAAGTCTTCTTTGTTTCTCACTTGGCCTCGCGCTGGCACCCGCCGCGCGCTCGGCGGATACAGCCGCACAGCAACAGTTGCTGGAACAGGTGCGTCTGGGGGAAGCAACCAGGCGCGAAGATTTAGTCCGTCAGTCGCTCTATCGCCTTGAACTGATCGATCCGAACAACCCGGACGTGATTGCCGCCCGTTTCCGCTATTTGCTGCGCCAGGGCGACAATGCCGGCGCGCAACAGCAACTCGATCGGATGAAGCTACTTGCGCCAGAATCCGGGGCCTACCACTCCTCACTGCTGGCGATGTCGCTCTCTACGGCGGAGGGGCGCCAGGCGTTGCAGCAGGCGCGTTTACAGGCCACGACCGGGCATACACAGGAAGCGATTGCCGCCTACGATGCGCTGTTTAAAGGTAATGCGCCGGATGGCGATTTAGCGGTCGAGTACTGGGTGCTGGTGTCGAAAGTCCCGGCGCGCCGTGCGGAAGCCGTGAATCAGCTAAAAAGGCTGAACGCCCGTTATCCCGGCAACGATCAGTTGCAAAACTCACTGGCGCAGTTGCTGTTTGCCGATGGTCATGACGCGGAAGGTTATGCTGTGCTGGAGCAGATGGCGAAATCGAGCAGTGGACGCGATGCGGCTGCCACACTCTGGTATCAGCAACTTCAGAACATGCCGGTCAGTGATGCCAGCGTGAAAGCGTTACAGCATTTTCTGACGATATTCAGTGCAGGTGATGCTGTTGACAGCGCCCGTACACTGCTTGCTGCGCAGCAAAAACAGATGGCCGATCCGGCGTTTCGCGCTCGCGCCACGGGCCTTGCGGCAGTGGACGCGGGTAAAGGTGCGCAGGCGGTGGGGGAATTGCAGCAGACGGTCAATGCTAACCATAACGATAGCGAAGCTGTGGGCGCGCTGGGGCAGGCGTATTCCCAACAAGGCGATCGCGCCCGTGCGGTAACGCAGTTTGAGAAAGCCATCGCTATGGATCCGACGAGCGGCAGCCGTAGCAAATGGGACAGTCTGCTGAAAGTGAACCGCTACTGGCTGTTGATCCAGCAGGGTGATGCGGCGCTGAAAGCCAATAATCCAGCGCAGGCCGAGCGTCTTTACCAGCAAGCACGTAGCATTGATAACACCGACAGCTATGCGGTGCTGGGCCTCGGCGATGCGGCGATGGCGCGCAAGGATAATGCGGCGGCAGAGGGTTTCTATCGTCAGGCACTGCGCATGGACAGCGGCAACAGCAATGCGGTGCGCGGTCTGGCGAACATTTATCGCGCCCAGTCGCCGGAAAAAGCAGAACGTTTTATTCAGTCGCTCTCCGCCAGTCAGCGGCGCAGCATTGACGATATTGAACGCAGCATGACTAACGAGCGTTTATCGCAACAGGCCGCGGCTCTGGAGAACCAGGGGCAATGGGCGCAGGCCGCGGAGTTGCAACGTAAACGGCTGGTGCTCTCGCCCGGCGACGTCTGGATAACTTATCGACTGGCCAGCGATTTACGTCAGTCCGCAAGGCGTGGCGAGGCCGATTCGCTGATGAGTCAGTTGGCCGTGCAAAAGCCGGATGATCCAGAACAGGTCTTTGCCTTTGGGCTTTATTTGTCGGGCAATAATCAGGAAATGGCGGCACTGAATCATCTCAACTGGCTGCCGAAAGCTAAATGGAACAGCAATATTCAGGAGCTGGCCGACCGGTTGCAAGCCAACCAGTTACTGGATAAAGCGAACAGGCTACGGGATAGCGGCGACGAAGCACAAGCGATTGCCTTCTTAAACCAGCAACCAGCTTCCACGCGTATTGATTCAACGCTGGCTGACTGGGCGCAGCAGCGCGGCGACTTCAGCGCGGCCCGGCAATATTACCAGCGCGTACTTGACCGTGAACCGGCCAATGAGGATGCATTACTCGGCCTTGCGGAAGTGTATACCACAGAAGGCAATAAGATGGCGGCGCGCCAGCAACTGGCGAAACTGGCCGGGCCGACGGCGACACAGCCACGTTCCATCAATACTCAACGGCGTATTGCGCTGGTGCAGGCGTCGCTCGGTGATAGCGCCAGCGCGCAGCAGGCTTTCAGTGTGCTGGTACCGCAGGCTAAATCTCTACCGCCATCAATGGCAAGTGCGCTGGTACTACGCGATGCTGCCCGTTTCGAAGCGCAAAATGGCGAACCGCAGCAAGCGCTGGAAACCTGGAAAGATGCGATGGTCGCTTCCAGTATTACTACTACGCGCCCGGCGGATAATGACAGCTTTACCCGACTGACGCGCAACGATGAAAAAGATGACTGGCTGAAGCGCGGCATACGCAGCGATGCGGCGGATCTTTACCGTCAGCAAGATGTTAACGCCACCCTGCAACATGATTACTGGGGTTCCAGCGGTACGGGTGGTTATTCTGACCTGAAAGCGCATACCACCATGTTGCAGGTTGATGCGCCGCTATCGGACGGGCGCATGTTCTTTCGCACCGACGTTGTCAATATGGATGCCGGGAGTTTTGCCACCACCAACGGCACTTATGATCCGAGGTGGGGGACATGTTCCGCTACGCCGTGTAGCGGCAGCACCAGCCAGACCGCGAACGGTGCAAGCGTTGCCGTCGGCTGGCAAAACCGTAGCTGGGCGGCGGATATCGGCACCACGCCGATGGGATTTGATGTTGTCGATGTGGTTGGCGGCGTGAGTTACAGTAGCGATCTCGGCCCCATTGGTTATACGGTTAACGCGCATCGGCGTCCGATCTCCAGCTCACTTCTGGCCTTTGCCGGGCAGAAAGACCCGAATACCGGCACTACCTGGGGCGGCGTGCGTGCGACCGGCGGTGGGGTCAGCATCAGTTACGATAAAGGTGAAGCTAACGGCGTCTGGTCGAGCCTGAACGCCGACACTCTCACCGGTAAAAACGTCGAAGATAACTGGCGCGTCCGCTGGATGACCGGCTACTACTACAAGCTGATCAACAAAAACAACGAGCGGTTGACCGTTGGCGTCAACAATATGTTGTGGCACTACGATAAAGATCTGAGCGGTTATTCGCTCGGCCAGGGTGGTTACTACAGCCCGCAGCAATATATCTCTTTTGCTTTGCCGGTCAACTGGCGCAAACGCACGGAAAACTGGTCGTGGGAGCTGGGTGGTTCGGTTTCGTGGTCGCACTCGAAGACGGACTCGATTCTACGTTATCCGTTGCAGAACCTGATCCCGGATAACCAGTTTTTCCCGGACGGTACGGCAATGTATGCGGATAAAAATAATTTAGGCGCAGGCAGCAGTTCGAACGGGTTCGGTTATACCGCAAGGTTGCTGGTGGAACGGCGTGTCACATCGCACTGGTCGATTGGCGCTGGTATCGATATTCAGCAGGCGAAGGATTACACTCCGAGCCACGGCATTCTGTTCGTGCGGTATTCAATGGCGGGCTGGCAGGGCGACATGGATATGCCTCCGCAGCCGTTGACGCCGTACGCTGACTGGTAATACAGGAACATTCCTGGCGGGAGACCCGGTAAAGACAGGCTGTCGATACTGCGGTTAATCGCCAGATATTCAAAGAGTTATCTTCCTTTTCTGCCGTTGTTCCGCCTGCGAAAACGATCTATCAGCCCGTTTATCTAACAGCATTGCGATCGAGTATACTCTGGCGTCAGAGTTTGCTGTATTAGCTCTGAACTCATGGCGTTGTGTCTCTGGAGAAGTAATTTTGCGTGTCAGCCGTTCTTTAACTATTAAACAGATGGCCATGGTTGCCTGTGTTTCCATGGTGTTTGTTTTTATTTTCTGCGTTATTTTGCTGTTTCACTTCTTACAGCAGAATCGCTATAACACGGCTACGCAACTGGAAAGTATTGCCCGCTCTGTACGCGAGCCGCTCTCGGCGGCTATTTTGAAAGCCGATATCCCCGAAGCGGAAACCATCCTGAAACAGATCAAACCAGCGGGCGTGGTCAGCCGGGCGGATGTGGTATTGCCGAATCAATTCCAGGCGCTGCGTGTACGTTTTATCGCGGAGCATCCGGTGCCAGTCACCGTTACCCGCTTTTTCGAATTACCGATCCAGATTACGTTGCCGATTTACTCGCTAGAGCGTCCGGCGAACCCGCAACCGTTGGCGTATCTGGTGTTGCAGGCAGATTCCTGGCACACCTACAAATTTATCCTCAGCACGCTCTCTTTGTTAGTAACGACTTACTTACTGTTGTCGCTGATGATTACCGTGGCGATTACCTGGTGCATTAACCGGTTGATCGTCCATCCGCTGCGCAAGCTCTCTGCCGAACTGGACGCACTGTCCGCGCAGGAAAGCATTGGACATCAGTTGACGCTGCCCGGTCACCATGCTGATGATGAAATTGGCGTTCTGGTGCGCAACTACAACCGCAACCAGCAAATGCTGCTGCGCCAGATTGAAGAGATGAATACCCAGTCTACTCGCTTCCCGGTTTCGGATTTGCCCAATAAGGCATTCCTGATGGCGATGCTGGAACAAACTGTGGCCCGGCAAAAGCCAATGGCACTGATGATTGTCTCCTGCGAAACGCTGCATGACACCGCCAGTGTTTTGCAGGAGTCCCAACGCGAAGTGCTGCTGGTCACGCTGGTTGAGAAGCTGAAATCGGTGCTTTCTCCGCGCATGGTGCTGGCACAGGTCAGCGGCTATGACTTTGCCATTATCGCTAACGGTGTGCAGGAACCGTGGCATGCGATGACGTTATGTAAGCAAGCACTCACTGTCATTCATGAACGTGTTCCGCTGAACGGTATTCAACTGCGCCCCAACGCCAATATCGGTGTGGCAATGTGTTATGGCGATCTGAGCGCCGGGCAGCTTTATCATCGCGGCATGTCAGCGTTGGCCAGCGCGCAGCGTAAAGGGAAAAACCAGATCCATTTCTTCGATCCGGAGCAGATGGAGCTGGCGCAGCAGCGGTTAACGCAGGAGAGCGCTATTCTCACCGCCCTTGAACAGGGGGAATTTGCGCTCTGGCTTCAGCCGCAGGTGGCGATCAACAGCGGTGAACTGCTCAGCGCGAAAGCGTTGTTGCGGGTTCGCCAGCCCGATGGGAGCTGGGATTTACCGCAGGGAATGATTGAACGCATCGAATCTTGCGGCCTGATGGCGACAGTCGGTTACTGGATGCTGGAAGAGTCCTGCCGTCTGCTGGCCGCCTGGCAATCGCGCGGCATTATGTTGCCGCTGTCGGTCAATTTCCCGGCATTGCAGTTGCTGCAACACGATAAAGTGTCGGACATGTTGGCGCTGCTGAACCGCTACCGAATCGCCCCGCAGACGATGATGCTGGAAGTGACGGAAAGCCGCTATCTTGATGATCCGCAAGCCGCTGTGGAGGTTCTGCTCCCGCTGCGTAATGCCGGGGTGCGCATTGCGCTGGATGATTTCGGCATGGGCTATGCCGGTCTGCATCAGCTTCATCATATGAAATCGCTGCCGGTGGATATGCTGAAGATTGAAAAAATGTTTGTTGAAGGTTTGCCGGAGGACGACAACATGGTGTCGTCCATCATTCATCTGGCGCGTAGCCTGGAACTGCCCATTATCGCCGAAGGCGTAGAAACGCAGGCTCAGCGGGAGTGGCTGGCGGCGGCTGGTGTGGAAATGGCGCAGGGACTTTTATTTGATCGCGCAACATCGGCGGATCAGTTTGAACATCGCTACTTTGCCGCTTCGGAAAAGGGGTGAAAAATTCTAAATTGTTACGAGGTTGTGCGAGCCAGCTCAAACTTTTAACATTGTTGTTTCTGATTTGATGCAAGTTCATTTCTGTCATGTTTGTCGGGTGTTATTTTTAAACCGCAGGCTTAATGAAAGCCCTATAAAGCCTGAGGTTTTAATTTCAAGGACACCTTATGAAAACCTCCCTGTTTAAAAGTCTCTACTTTCAAGTTCTGACGGCAATCGCCATCGGTATTTTACTTGGCCATTTCTACCCTGACATCGGGGCGCAGATGAAACCTCTTGGTGACGGCTTCGTGAAGCTCATCAAGATGATCATCGCCCCCGTGATCTTCTGTACGGTTGTTACCGGTATTGCCGGTATGGAGAGCATGAAGGCTGTGGGGCGCACCGGTGCGGTTGCGCTGCTTTACTTTGAAGTCGTCAGTACGCTGGCGCTGATCATCGGCCTGATTATTGTTAACGTAGTGCAACCCGGCGCAGGAATGAACGTTGATCCGGCGACGCTGGATGCAAAAGCTGTGGTCGTTTATGCCGAACAGGCAAAACAGCAGGGCATTGTCGGCTTTCTTCTGGATGTGATCCCGTCCAGCGTTATCGGTGCATTCGCCAGCGGTAATATCCTGCAAGTGCTGCTGTTTGCCGTGCTGTTTGGTTTTGCACTGCACCGTCTGGGCCACAAAGGTCAACTAATTTTTAACGTTATTGAAAGCTTCGCACAGGTCATTTTTGGCATCATCAATATGATCATGCGTCTGGCTCCGATTGGCGCTTTCGGCGCGATGGCCTTCACCATCGGTAAATATGGCGTCGGTACGCTGGTGCAACTGGGGCAGCTCATTATCTGCTTCTATATCACCTGCATTCTGTTCGTGGTGGTGGTACTGGGATCGATTGCCCGCGTTACCGGGTTCAGTATTTTCAAATTTATCCGTTACATCCGTGAAGAGTTGCTGATTGTGTTGGGCACCTCTTCGTCTGAGTCTGCGCTACCGCGCATGCTGGAGAAGATGGAGCGGCTGGGCTGCCGTAAATCGGTAGTAGGGCTGGTGATCCCAACGGGTTACTCGTTCAACCTTGATGGAACTTCCATTTACCTGACGATGGCGGCGGTATTTATCGCGCAGGCCACCAACAGTCATATGGATATTTTCCACCAGATTACGCTACTGATAGTGTTGCTGCTCTCTTCCAAAGGTGCAGCAGGAGTGACGGGCAGCGGGTTTATTGTGCTGGCGGCGACGCTTTCTGCGGTCGGCCATCTGCCAGTGGCCGGGCTGGCGTTGATTCTGGGTATTGACCGTTTTATGTCCGAAGCGCGTGCGTTGACCAACCTGGTCGGTAACGGTGTGGCGACGATCGTGGTGGCTAAATGGGTAAAAGAGCTTGATCAAAAACAGCTCGTCGATACGCTGGATAATCGTACAAGCACCGTGAAAACGCACGAAATCTCCTCGTAATTTCGGTACTTAGAGCCTAATGGGATAGGCTTTTAAGCCAGCAGCCCTTGTCGGACTGCTGGCTCCTGCGCATAATTAACCCCTGTCTTCGTTACCATTCATGATGAGTTTTCGGGAAAATTCGCTTCGTGTTGTGACGTTTTGCGTTTCCTGCGGTCTAAAAGCGAAGTGTTTTTATCTCTCTTTTGCCTCCTTTTGGCGGGCATACTTTTTAACCAGGAATGTTGATTAGGGGTTCACATGCAGGGCACAAAAATTCGACTGTTAACGGGCGGTTTGCTGATGCTGGCAGCCGTCGGTTATGTGCAGGCAGATGCGCTCCAGCCCGACCCGGCCTGGCAACAAGGGACACTGACGAACGGTTTCCAGTGGCAGATATTAGCCACGCCGCAGCGTCCCGGCGATCGCATTGAAATTCGCCTGTCTATTGATACCGGTTCGCTCGCTGAAAGTACGCAACAGCGCGGCTATACCCATTTTATTCCCCGCGTCGTGCTGACCCACAGCGGTCGTCTTGAACCGGCGCAGGTTCGTTCGCTGTGGCAACAAGGGATCGACCCTAAACGCCCGCTCCCGCCAGCGTTGGTTTCCTATGAATACACGCAGTACAACCTGAGCCTGCCGAATAACCGAATGGACCAGCCAAATAACCGCATGGACTTGCTGAAAGAAGCGCTGGTCTACCTGGCGGATGCGGCGGGCAAACTCACCATTACGCCTGCCACCATCAGTCACGCGCTCGCCAGTAACGATATGGTGGCAACCTGGCCTGCTGATACCAAAGATAGCTGGTGGCGCTACCGCCTGAAGGGTTCATCTCTGTTGGGACACGATCCAGCGGAAATGCTGAAAGAGCCAATTGATGCGGCACAGCTGAAAGCGTACTACGCAAAGTGGTACACGCCGGACGCCATGACGTTGGTGGTGGTCGGCAATGTGGATAGCCGCGCAGTAGCCGAGCAAATTAGCAAAACCTTCGGCGAACTGAAAGGTAAACGCCAGACGCCCGCGCCGATGGCCATGCTTTCTCCGCTGCCGCACCAGGCGGTCAGCCTGATGAGCGAGTCGGTCACCCAGGATAGGTTGTCGATTATGTGGGATTCTGCATGGCAGCCGATCCGCGAATCCGCAGCGCTGGAACGCTACTGGCGTGCGGATTTGGCGCGTGAAGCGCTGTTCTGGCATATTCAGCAGAACCTGACGAAAAATAACGTCAAAGATATCGGTCTGGGCTTTGATTGCCGCGTGCTGTTCCAGCGCGCGCAGTGCGCCATCAACGTTGATACGCCAAACGACAAGCTCAACGCCAATGTCGGCGTGATCGCGCGCGAACTGGCGAAAGTTCGTGAAAAAGGTCTGCCGGAAGAGGAATTTAAGGCGCTGATTGCGCAGAAAGACCTTGAACTGCAAAAGCTTTTCGCGACCTACGCCCGTGCCAATACCGATATTTTGATCGGCCAGCGGCTGCGCTCATGGCAGAACCAGGTGGTGGATATTGCGCCGGAGCAGTACCAAAAGCTGCGCCAGAAATTCTTAAGTGGCCTTACGCCGGAGATGCTGAATCAGGATCTGCATCAGCAGTTGTCGCAGGATATGGCATTGATTCTGATGCAGCCGAAAGGCGAGCCGGAATATAACATGAAAGCGTTGCAGGCAACGTGGGATGAAGTAATGCGTCCGGCGGGCTCCGCCTCGCTCGCAACGCCCGCAGCGGCTGACGACGGGCATACCGATGTGTCGGATATCCCGCCGCAGCAGTAATTAAATGTTTGCCCCTCTCTACCGTCAGGTTGAGAGGGGGAAGAAGCTTTACGCTGGCATTGCATCGCGCGGAATAATCGCCCCGCGATACTGAATGACTGTACTTGCCGTTAAGTGGCCACGTTTTGCCGCTGCCGTGGCATCGCCGCCGGTCAGACGCACGGCCAGGTAGCCCGCACTGAAGGAGTCGCCCGCTGCCGTTGTATCGATCACTTTCTCTTTCGGCAGTTTCACGGCCGGCACTTCAACCAGCGCTTCACCAGCAATCGCCACCAGACAAGAGTCTGCGCCACGCTTAATTACTACTTCTTTAACGCCCGCACGCTGCGTGCGTTCGATAACCTCTTCGACCGGTTTTTCGCCCCACAGCAGATCTTCATCGTCCAGCGTCAGGAACGCGATATCGGTGCAGGCCAGCATTTGCTGATACACCATGCGTGTCTCTTCTTTGCTGGCCCACAGGCGCGGACGGTAGTTGTTATCAAAAATGACTTTGCCGCCGTTGGCGCGGCAGGTTTGTAGCAGCGACAGCAGCTTGTTGCGGCTGGCCGGGCTTAAAATCGCCAGGCTGATACCGCTCAGGTAGAGATAGTCGAATGATGCCAGTTCTTCGCAGATTGCCGCAGATTGCTCACTCTCCAGCCAGAATTTTGCCGCCGCTTCGTTGCGCCAGTAATAGAACGTGCGCTCGCCGGTGCTGTCAGTTTCGATGTAATACAGGCCCGGCAGGCGGTTTTCCATGCGCTGCGTCAGACGGGTATCGACATTTTCGCTCTGCCAGGTGTCGAGCATCTGCTGGCTGAAATTGTCGGTGCCAAGTGCCGTAACGTAGTGGACCGAAAGCGCTGACGGATTGACCTGGCGCGCGATATAAACGGAGGTGTTAAGGGTATCGCCACCAAAGCCACGATTAACTTCTGCGCCTTTTTGTGACAATTCGATCATGCATTCGCCGATAACGGCAATTTTCCTGGACATAGTTGTGAACCTGGATCAGATAAATTAACGGTAGTGTGCGTTTTGCGTGAAGCGCGGTCAATCATATTAAAACAACGTTCCAGTATTTTTTTGAGCTAAACCCTGTTATGCGCAGATTCTTGCGTCTGGTTTTTAAATTTGCCTAAAACCAGGACATAAAGTTCTTAGTCGTAGCGCCGATAACCCCTTGACGAGTTGTTCCAGCTCATCCCATCGACAGGACACCAGACATGAAGTTAAAGCAGAGCACCCAGTGGCTAAACATTCCTGAAGCGAGCATTGAAAGCCTTGAGGAGCGTCGTTATTGGCTGCAATGCGAACGTGCTTATACTTATCAACCCATCTATAAAACTGATGGTCGTCTGATGGCTGTTGAAGTATTGACCATTGTGACGCATCCGTCACAGCCGGAACAGCGAATTGCCCCCGATCGTTATTTCAGCCAGATCCCCGTGCGCCTGCGCGTGGAGGTGGTACATGAGCAGATCGAATTGCTGGCAGAACAGCGGATTTTCTTCGCTGATAACGATGTGCTGGCTTCGGTCAATGTCGATGGCCCGACGCTGCTGGCGATGCGCGAAAATACGCGACTGATGGCACTTGTCGAGTCGCTGCCGTGGATCCGCTTTGAACTGGTGGAGCATATTCGTTTACCGCAGGATTCTACCTTCGCTTCAATCAGCGAAATTGGCCCGCTGTGGCTGGATGATTTTGGCACCGGGATGGCGAACTTTTCAGCGCTGAGCGAAGTGCGTTACGACTACATCAAAGTGGCGCGCGACCTGTTTATTATGCTGCGCCAAACCCCGGAAGGGCAGAACCTGTTCACCATGTTGTTGCAGTTGATGAACCGCTACTGCCAGGGCGTTATCGTTGAAGGGATTGAAACTCTCGATGAGTGGCGCGACGTGCAGAAGTCCCCGGCCTTTGCGGCGCAGGGCTATTTTTTGTCGCGTCCGGTTCCTCTGGCCCGGCTTGAACACGTGATACTCGATTTGTAATTCCGCCCTTTCAGCGAGCCTAAACTATCTTTATGAGAGGTAAGGCTTAAAAGGAAAGGGAAACAATGACAAAACGCATAAAGCGATCATCGCTGTTATAGCCACCGTCCTGTTATTGATTGTGGTTGCTGTCGTTATCATCGCCACCTTCGACTGGAACCGCCTGAAACCCACCATCAATGAAAAAGTCTCTGCGGAACTGAATCGTCAGTTTGTCATTCGTGGCGATCTGGGCGTGGTCTGGGAGCGGCAAAAAGAGGAGACTGGCTGGCGCAGTTGGGTGCCGTGGCCGCATGTTCACGCTGACGATATTATTCTGGGCAATCCGTCGGGTATTGATGAGGTCACCATGGTGCATTTGCCGCGCGTAGAAGCCACGCTTGCGCCGCTGGCACTGCTCAGCAAAACGGTCTATCTGCCGTGGATCAAACTGCAACAGCCGGATGCCCGCCTTATTCGCCGCACAGAAAAACTCAATAACTGGACGTTCACCCTCGCCAGTGATACCAACAAAGAGGCGAATGTGCCGCCCTCTTCGTGGTCATTTCGGCTTGATAATATTCTCTTCGATCGCGGGCGTATTGCCATTGATGATGCAGTGACACGCGCCGATATCGAGATCCTCGTCGATCCGCTCGGTAAGCCGTTGCCATTTAGCGAAGTGACCGGCAAAAACGATGGCAAAGCGAAGGTCGGCGATTATGTTTTTGGCCTGACGGCAAAAGGGCGCTACAACGGGCAGCCGCTCTCCGGAACGGGGAAAATCGGCGGCATGCTGGCGCTGCGCAGTGAAGGAACGCCTTTCCCGGTGCAGGCGGATTTTCGCTCCGGCAATACCCGCGTCGCGTTTGTCGGTACGGTCAACGATCCGATGAATATCGACGGTGTCGATCTACAACTGAAGTTCGGCGGCGATTCGCTGGGCGATCTATATGACTTAACTGGCGTGCTGTTGCCGGATACGCCGCCGTTTGAGACCGACGGTCATCTGATGGCGAAGATAGACAGTGAAAAAGGCTCAGTATTTGATTACCGCGATTTCAACGGCCATATCGGCGACAGCGATATTCACGGCTCGCTCAAGTACACCACCGGTAAACCGCGCCCGAAACTGGAAGGCGATGTGGAGTCACGCCAGTTGCGGCTGGTGGATTTGGGGCCGCTCATCGGCGTTGATTCCGGCAAAGGGGCGCAGCAACCCGGAGGCACTGAACAGCAAAAAGGGGAGAAATCGGTGCAACCGGCAGGAAAAGTGCTGCCGTATGATCGCTTTGAAACCAATAAATGGGATGTGATGGATGCCGATGTTCGCTTCAAAGGCCGCCGTATCGAGCATGGTTCAACGTTGCCCATCAGCGACCTCTCCACGCACATCATCCTCAACAACGCTGACCTGCGCCTGCAACCGCTGAAATTTGGCCTTGCTGGCGGCGCTATCTCATCGAACCTCCATTTTGAAGGGGATAAAAAACCGATGCAGGGCTATGCGCAGATCCAGGCGCGGCGGCTGAAGCTGAAACAATTGATGCCGAACGTCGAGCTGATGCAAAAAACACTCGGCGAGATGAATGGCGATGCAGACATTCGTGGCGTGGGGAACTCGGTCGCCGCGCTGCTTGGCACCAGTAACGGTAATCTCAAGCTGCTGATGAACGACGGGCTGGTGAGCCGCAATTTAATGGAGATCCTCGGCCTGAACGTTGGCAACTATGTTATCGGCCAGCTTTTTGGCGATGACGAAGTGCGGGTCAACTGCGCAGCGGCCAATCTGGATCTGACGAACGGCGTGGCGCGTCCGCAAATCTTCGCTTTCGACACCGAAAATGCGCTGATTAATGTCACCGGTACTGCCAGCTTTGCCTCTGAGCAACTGGATTTAACCATCGACCCGGAGAGTAAAGGCATTCGTATCGTGACGTTGCGTTCACCGTTATATGTGCGCGGCAGCTTCAAAAACCCGCAGGCCGGGGTTAAGGCCGGGCCGCTGATTGTGCGCGGAGCCGTGGCGGCGGCGCTGGCGACGTTAGCGACGCCTGCGGCCGCGTTACTGGCGCTGATCTCGCCCTCAGAAGGGGAGCAGAATCAGTGTCAGACGATTTTGTCGCAGATGAAGCACTAACGCTGGAAACACTAAGAAGTGGCCCTCTCGCTGGCGGCGAGAGGGGAAAGGATTACAGCGTCTGGTGTTTAGTTTCGTGAGTCAGCAGCAGCGCAATCAGTGTTAACCCCGCCATTGCTGCCAGGTAGAACCCGACATACATCAGGCCATAATTCGCCTGCAACCAGGCGGCGATATACGGTGCCACAGACGCGCCGAGAATAGACGACACGTTATAGGAGAATGAAGCACCGGTATAACGCACTTCAGTCGGGAACAATTCCGGCAGCAGTGCGCCCATCGGGCCGAAAGTCAGGCCCATCAGGCTTAAGCCAATCAGCAGGTAAATCATCACCAGCACCGGATTACCGGAGCCCAGCAGCGGCGGGAAGACAAACAGCGCGAACAGAATGATAAGCGTGGTGATGATAACCATGCTTTTACGACGGCCAAACGCATCGGCCAGCAGGCCTGCCACCGGCACCATCACGCCGAAGCCAATCACTGCCATCATCAGCATCCACAGTACTTCATTGCGCGGCATGCCAAGCCCCTGCGGCGAGGTGCTGAAAGTCATTGAATAGACCGTCATGATGTAGAACAGCGTGTAGGTTGCCAGCATGATAAAGGTACCCAGCACCGTCACGCGGACGTGTTTGGTCAGCAGTGTACCCAGCGGGATTTTCACCTGTTTTTTCGCTGCAGCGACTTTGGCGAACACCGGCGTTTCATGCAGCGAAACGCGCACATACAGGCCGATCAGCACCAGTACCGCAGAGAAGATAAACGGTACGCGCCAGCCCCAGTGCATAAACTGTTCGTCGGTCAGCAACCAGGAGAGCAGCAGGAATGTACCGTTCGCGAAGAAGAAGCCGATTGGTGCGCCCAACTGCGGGAAAGAACCGTACAGCGCGCGTTTGCGCGGCGGGGCGTTTTCCGTGGCCAGCAGCGCTGCGCCACCCCACTCGCCGCCAAGCCCCAGACCCTGGCCAAAACGGGCCAGCGCCAGCAGCAACGGTGCCATTACGCCGATCGTTTCGTAACCTGGCAGCAGGCCGATCACCACGGTAGAGATACCCATGGTCAGCAGCGAGGCCACCAGCGTCACTTTGCGGCCAATACGGTCGCCAAAGTGGCCGAACAGTGCGGAGCCGATCGGGCGTGCAATAAAGGCAATGGCGAAGGTCGCCAGCGATTGCAGCGTGGCTGCCGTTGGGTCGCCCTGCGGGAAGAAGATATGCGGGAACACAATCACCGCAGCGGTCGCATAAATGTAGAAATCGAAGAACTCGATGGCGGTGCCGATCAATGAAGCAACGACGACTTTATTGCGTGAGTTTACCGGTGGGTTTTCCTGCTCGTTGTCGAAAGTGGTAGCTGTAGCTTGCATAGTATTTTCTTATTTTTGGGCGAACGAACAACCATATTAGTCACAGCAAAAGCGGCATTTCAATCTGTAACAAAACGACAATCTGCATGAAAAATGCGCAAAGAGTGGATAATTTTCACACGTGCGATTTCCCTTCCATGAAATGCTTCACATATTTTATAAATTAGTTGATAAGACTGGATTAAGGTTAAATAAAAGTTACGGCCTGGATTTTCATGCTGAAAAGCGAGATCGGGCTGATATTTTACGTTTTCACTCAGCCCGGGCGTGAATTTAGTGGTGGGTTACATCCGGCATGCGTGGGTCATTTTTGTATCGCGCGGTGGCAATCCATGCGGCGCAAAACAGTGTCAGACGGGCGAAGAAGTAGAAGAACGCCATCAGTCCGAGTACCGAACCAAATGCCGCGCCGGAGGGTGATTTTACCAGCGATGGCAGCGTCCAGGTCATTACGATTTTGATCACCTCAAAGCCTATAGCGGCGATAAAGGTGCCGCGGATCAGCGCTTTTTTGTGCGGGCGGTGACGCGGCAAGCGCCAGAAAATCCAGAAAAAGAGCAGATAGTTGGCGAATATTGAGATCCCAAGGCCAATCAGCCGCCAGGCCGGTTTAAGCCACTCAATATTATCGAGATAGAGCGCCGAGATAATTATCTGCTGCGCCGAACCGGAAATCGAGGTGATCGACAGCGTGATAATCAGGGCTATCAGCAGACCAATTAGTGAAATAAAGTCGCGGAAATATTTTACCCAGATTTTCTCCGCGTCCCGGGCATTGCGCTCCCAGACATCGCGCGACTGGGCGCGGATTGCCTCGCGCAGGTTGCCCATCCAGTTCACACCGGAGTAGAGAGCGATGGCCAGTCCGGCAATCCCTACCGTGGTGCGCTGCTGTACGGCGATATTGATAGTGTTCTTCAGCATTGTCGCCATGGTCGGATCGCTGACACTCAATACAATTTTGTCGAAGATGTCCTGCAACAGCGTTGGATGCGAGGCCAGCACAAACCCGGCGGCGGCAAACGAGACCATCAGAATCGGGATCATCGACAGAAAAGAGAAGTAGGTGATGGCCGCGCCAAACTGGTTTCCCATACGATCATTAAAGCGTTCTGCGGCGCGGATAAGGTGCGCGATGACGGGAAGGCGCTGTAGTTTTTGCGCCGTACCGGCCACGGTCGCCAGCGTACTGCTGACTTTTCCTTCCCTGGCGTTCTTCTGCCGTGCAGTCTGTCCCGTCATCTTCCTTACGGGTTTATAGTCGAGGTTTTGCGTCGGGCGTTTTTCATGATTTTCCGGCGTCATCAGCGCTTTTTTCCTTCTCCTGAATGTGTCTGTAACGAAAATTATAGCCTGGCGCTAATCGACATAATCTTTCAGCGCCGTCACCAGCCACTCCATAAATAGATGTACGCGGCGGGAGAGATTGCGGCGGTGCGGGTAAATCAGCGAGACCGGCATCGGCTCAGCGCGATATTGTGGCAGGATCTCCACCAGCTTTCCGGCGCGCAGCGCTTCACGCACGCCGATGCGCGGAACCTGAATAATCCCCAGCCCGGCAAGGCAGGCGGCCTGATAGGTTTCTGTGCTGTTGACTGTCAGAATGCCGCCAGTTTTTACCCACCGCATCTGTTTATCCTGCCAGACTTCAAAACCTTGCGGACGCGTACCGAGGTTCACCGCATAATGCACCAGTGCATGAGAGGACAAATCATCCAGACTCTCCGGGTAACCGAATCGCGCTAGGTAATCGGGGCTGGCACAATTAATAACCGATAACCGCCCAAGCTGGCGGGCAATTAAGCCGGAATCTTTCAGCGTGCCAACGCGTACCACGCAGTCGAAACCTTCGCGGATAATATCCACCAGCCGATCGCTGCTGCTCAGCTCCAGTTCAATGCCGGGATACTGTTGCACGAAAGCGGGCAAGCGCGGGATCACCAGATTCTTCGCCACGCCGACCGGCATATCCACGCGCAATCGTCCGCTGATGCTGGAAGGATCGTGCAAAAACAGGCCGTCCAGCTCATCCATATTTGCCAGCAGATCTTTTGCTCGCTCGTAATAGACCATCCCATCCTGCGTGAGCTGCACCCGGCGGGTGGTGCGGTGCAACAACTGCGTGCCGAGATGGGTTTCCAGCGCCTGAATCTGGCGAGATACACTACCTTTAGGTAATCCCATTGAATCCGCCGCCCGGGAAAAACTCTCCAGCTCCGCGACGCGGATGAACAGTTGCATTGCGTGAATTTTATCCATACCGACACTCTATTGTTGTCATGAGTGAAACAGTGAAGCGTAATTTAACACCTTTATTGTTTTTGTGTCAGTTAATAAGCTTTTCTCACTCTCCACATCAGCGAAAACGAGGTTTCTTATGACACAACCTATTGCATTAGTGACAGGCGGCAGCCGCGGGCTGGGTAAAAACGCGGCCCTGAAGCTGGCAGCGAAGGGAACGGGCATTATCCTGACCTACAACAGCAACGCCGAAGAAGCACAGAAAGTCGTCGGCGAAATTGAACAAAAAGGCGTGAAGGCCGTGGCATTGCAGTTGAACGTCGGCGATATTTCGGGTTTTGCTGCCTTTACCCGTGAAGTCCATGAACAGCTAAAACAGGTCTGGCAGCGTGAGACGTTCGATTATTTATTGAACAATGCTGGCATCGGCATTCACGCAGCGTTTGCTGAAACCACGGAAGCGCAGTTTGACCAACTGGTGAATATCCACGTTAAAGGGCCGTTCTTCCTGACGCAGAATCTGCTGCCGTTGCTGAAAAATGGCGGTCGCATTCTTAATGTTTCCAGCGGCCTGGCGCGTTTTTGCCAGCCAGGATATGCCGCTTATGCGTCAATGAAAGGGGCGATGGAGGTGTTGACCCGTTATCAGGCGAAAGAGCTGGGCGCGCGTGGAATTGCGGTGAATATCATTGCGCCGGGCGCTATCGAAACTGATTTTGGCGGCGGCCAGGTGCGCGACAACGAGCAGATTAATCAGTATCTCGCTACGCAAACCGCACTGGGGCGCGTGGGGCTACCGGACGATATTGGCGATGCGATGGCGGCGTTGTTGAGCGATGAACTGGGCTGGATGAACGCGCAACGTGTGGAAGTCTCTGGCGGTATGTTCCTGTAAAAAATGACGCCCGGCGGGCTTCTGGCTGCCGGGCACGCATTGGCTACTGTTTCTGAAAATGTGTTACCCGGATAAACGCAGGCTGCTGTTTTTTATCCAGCGAGCCGCTTATACCAACGAGTTCATCCGGTGATACGGATTTGCCATCGAACAGCATCATCGGGATCACCACGTTTATCTCGCCTGTTTTATCGCGAAGCAGGTAGCGATCGTCGCTCTCCTTTTTCACCAGGTTGCCGTGCAGCGAGACGGATGCACCGTCATGCATGGATTTTGCGGCTTTGATGGTGGAGCTTCGCGCATCCTCCATTCCTCGGTAGCCATCCTCCATTTTGTGCGGCGGCGGCGGGGCTTTATCAGTTTTCAGACCGGGTGAATCTTCGGCGAATGCCGTCATGGAGAACAGTGTTGCTACACAGAGGATGAGCACATTTTTCTTCATAACTTCTCCTGTCAGTTGCCGGAACACGTCTTTAAGCCTGGCAGAAGGGCGTGTGATGTGCTGATAAATTAGCCTTTTTCTGTATATTCATGGCGCAGTAAGCCAAACAGCCAGTCGTTATGCCACGCTCCCGCCAGCCACCAGGTCTCCCGCAGTTCGCCTTCCAGTACAAATCCTGTTTTTTCCAGTAAACGGCGTGAGGCCAGATTCCCGGCGGTTACTGTGGCGACCAGCCGACGAATACCGCCCTGGTTAAACGCGTAATTACACAGGGCGGTAAGGGATTCCTGGCCGTAACCTCTGCCCTGTGCCTGCGGCGCAAACAGGAATCCCACTTCGGCACAATCGTCCTCACGGTGGATATAGCCGGTTACCCCAAGTGGCGCGTTTGTGGCGTTATCGCGTACCAACAAACAAAGCCAGTGCGGGCTGCCAGGCTGCCATTCAGGCAGACGGGCGTCAAACGCCGCGCGGATCTCCTGTTCACTGCGGGTATCCGAAACGTAACGCATCACATCGGGGTGCTGTTGCAGCGCAAGAAAAAAGGGCCAGTCCTGTTCAGACAGCGGCGAACAGGTCAGTCTGGGCGTATGAAATATAAGCATCATGAATGTCTCCGGCCATTTTTTTAGGCGTTGAAAGCTGTATAACTGATAATAATCCTTAATTGGTCTATCCTTTAACTACCCGTAATTAAAGAAAAAATTCCGTGCTGACATTGGCCAGATAATTATTTCTTAAGTTGTACTTAAAGGAAAATAATGACAAGCAACGCTCCTGTTAATACGGGTGAACAGTTTGAAAAATGCATTGCTGTGATCCGCCAGGCGTCCGTCGAAATTCTGTTATTACTGAATGTCCGTTTCGACGAGGGCAAAGATCCGCGCTGGTTTTTAGAACAACTTGATATTGCGCGTCTGAGCATGGGTGGCTGGGGCGCGGTGGCTAAACGACTAAAACTCAACGATGCGGAATTAACACAGTTCACTTTGCAACTCCGTCACTTGCAGCAGCTTGTCCCACGTTATGAGAGCGGGCAAATCGTGACGGAAAATCAACTGATTGCCGCGCTTCGCTTTGTTAGCGCGCTGGAATATTTGCGAACCCGGCAACCGCTACTCAGCTATAGCACATCGCTAAAAGTGGAGGAGAGCCAGCAGCAGCACGGTCAGCAGCAACTGCGCGCGCTGGAGATGATGATCACCTCGCTGGTAACGCAGGCGTGGCCGGATACGGAACGCCTGCGTAACCATTTGAAAACGCAGTTTGGCGCCGATCATGTGCGGCGCTGGCTGCGGTTGGGCGATCGCAATGATATTTTGAGCGGGATGCGCTTTAGCGAGCTGGCGTTACTGTTGGTGGATAAAAAAGAGTTCAGCCAGCATTACGCGCACTTGTTTAACGATAGTGCGGTATTAAACCTGTATCTGGAAACGCGTAAAACTCTGCACACGTTCTTAGAGGATGTGCGGCAGATGCGCGCTGTGGTCGTGGCGGGAGAGCCGCTGACCTCCAATCAACTCAGTTTACTGGATAGTTACTATTCGCAGATCTCGGGACCGGTACAACGCGCATGGGAAGAGGGGCGCACCACAACTAATCCCGCCGAAATATTGCGCGAGGCGGGTAATAACTTAGACGCTTTCTGGGAGCAGGCGCGGAAAAAAGACCGTGCCGCAGGAGGTGATACGATGCCAATGCGTGACAATATTGACAGACCGGCTAAGCACCAGGCTCGTAGCCGGGAAGAGCGGGAGCAGTTATTTGTCAGAGCGTTATGGGGCTCGGTAGGCGTAGTGGCGCTTATCGTGGCGATTGGCGGGGTGTGGCTATTCTTCGGTGATGCTCAGGCACCGATGGCGCGCGTAAACAGCATTACAGTGCCAATTTCGCAGGGCAAGGAAAAAATTTCGCCGAAAGAGGAGCTGAGCCGCATGGGGTTGCCGCGTGACGAGAATAACTTCCGCGCGGCAATTGATCGTAACGATACGCGCGTGGTGTCGCTATTTTTGCGTACCGGAATGAACTGGAAACTGTCGTGGACAGAGCAGGCGGTGGCGGCCAATCATACCGAGGTGCTGGATATGCTGCTGCGTTACCGGATACAAATGGATGAGAATCGCCCCTGCCGTCGCTTTATCAGCATGTTGAGCCATGAAATGGCGGTGAATAACAAGGGGTTATCATCGATCGGCAAAAGCTATTTGCAGGCGTTTTGCACTGTAAAACCGGTGGTTGAGCGTCAGCGTTATGAGATGGAACAGGCGCAGTTGCGTAACCAGGCAGAGCCGGATGACGAAAACCGTAAATGGGCGGATATTCAGACCGCCATTTATAACGCCATTGATTAGGGTGGCCTGATAAACGAAGCGTTATCAGGCGTTTATCCCGATGGCGTAGTTGACGAAGGGTGGCGAGCGTTACGGCTCGCCGTACAACCCGATTAACCGGCGTACCACGCCGTTTGTCCAGCCGAAACCGTCTTGCAACGGGTATTCCCCGCCGCCGCCTTCGCGCGGCGTGCTGCTGGCAATGTGGTACTTCTCGATCAGCTTGCGGTGATTCCGGTAATAGTGATTCACCGTTTGCAGCCAACTGCGGGCGATCTCGTCACCCAGTGCGTCGTTGCCGTAAAGCTTAAAGCCCTGTACTGCCATCCACTGTAACGGTGCCCAGCCGTTGGGTTTATCCCATTGTTCGCCGGTTTCATATTCCGTCGCCAGAATGCCACCAGGCGTGAGCAGTCGATTTTTCACCGATTCCGCCAGCCGCTCTGCCTGTTCATGCGTCGCCATACCGACATACAGCGGCACGATACTGGCGGCGGAAAACAGCGCCATCTCTTCACGACGCCAGTCGTAATCTCGGTAGCAGCCATTCTCCTCATCCCATAGATAGCGGTTAACCGCCGCCCGGCGATCGCTCGCTTTCTGGCGGAATTCCGCTTCACGCTCGCGATCACCTTTCAGCCCGGAAATATTGGCAATCGCGCTTTCCAGTTTGAACAAAAAGGCGTTCAAATCGATGGGAATAAACTGCGTGGTACGAATGCTCGCCAGCCGGTGTGCATCACGCAGCCAGCGGGAGGAGTAATCCCAGCCGGACGCGGCTCCTGCGCGCAAGTCGCGATAAACTTCATTCGCCGGGCGACCGGAGTGGCGGGCGGTTTCCACATCCTCCAGCCAGGATTCGTCTCGCGGCGTATCGCGATCGTCCCAGTAACGGTTAAGCAGCGAACCATCTGGCATCCGCACAACATGGCGGTAAGCCTGGTTCAGTACCAGCGATTCTGCGCCATCCATCCAGAAGGCGTACTCCATCAGCAGGTGTTCAAGGTAGCGCCGCGCACCGCGCACGCCATCCTCTTCAAACAGCTCCACCATCAGAGCAAAAACGGGCGGCTGCGAACGGCTCAGATAGTAAGTCCGGTTGCCGTTCGGAATATGGCCGTAGCGTTCGATCATCCACGCGAAATTATCGGCCATACAGCGCAGCAGGTCGTCGCGGCCGCTTTCTGCCAGCCCCAGCATGGTGAAGTAAGAGTCCCAGTAATAGGTTTCTCTGAATCGACCGCCTGGCACGATGTACGCCTGCGGCAGCGCCAGCAGCGACGACCACGGAATATGATCCTGCGGCTCGCGGGTCAGCACCGGCCACAGATTGTCGATATGCTCTTTCAGCGAATGCTCCGGATTCGAAACATACTCTTTGCTCGTGTTTTCCGGCATCCAGAAATGCGCTTTCACGAACTGTTTCAGGTCGAACTCGGGTTTGCGTTTGATTTTGCGATAGCGAATCAGAATATCGAGCGGATCCCTTTTCGGCGCACAGTCGGGGAAGGTTTTACTGTCGGCAAACAGTCGTGACGACTGCACGTGTTCAAACAACTCCAGGTAACGATCGGCAGGCGTCAGCGCATCGGACGCCGGTAGCCCTTCGATCATTTCGGGTTCCGGCTCCGCGTCGATCATTTCATCCAGTTTTAACTCGCACGGATCGGTTTCATAGAGAAGCTCTTCTTCGATGATAAACTCGACGTTTTCTGCGCTTTGTAGTTTCTGGTTGAACATAGTGGCTCTGGCCTCCGGATGTCGTCGTAAAAATGACGGGTGTGTCCCGGCTATCTATAAAGCGTAGACATTCGCTTCGATCTCTGGGGAATTAAATGTGCGTTAGATCACGTTTTGTTCCCCGTTGTGCGAAAGCAGAAATTAAACAACTTATTGATTAATATTATGAAATCCGCAAAACGGAGCAGATAACGCAGCGGCAGCTTTCAGAGTAATCAATTTGCAACGATTTATGAATCATCGGCCTTGCGCGCTTGCCTGGCCAGGAAGCACCATTACGATGGAGAGAGAACCCGTGAATTTCGCCACTATTACGTTAGAGCAATGTCTGGATATTCGCCAGGCGGTGCTGTGGCCGCATCTGGAACGCGATGCCTCACGCGTGGAGGGCGAGGGGTTTGAAGCACAATGCAACGGAAACGTACGTTAAGAACGTAACCCTATGGTTTTAAGTCTATAACCTCATGAGGTTGTTGGACGGATTTACATTGATTTCATTACCGGATCTATGAACAGTGAGAATGCTGCACGTCGCATGTTTACTGGCGTCAACGAAAAGAGTAAATAAAATCCCATTTTTTTACTCACCTGTTCTGCTCAAAAATGCACTTAGCGTATGATCTCGTACGGTTGGACTTCAAACCCCATCACCGGCGGGTTTTGCTTTTGTACAAACTGTCCGGGGTCGCCTATTTTTCTCGTAGCGCCCCGCGCAACGGAAGGCTTTAGTATATACACAAACAACATGATTCTGGACAAGATCCAGGCCGACAAATACCTGGCCCTGCGCCTTGAGGAGGCGCTGGCTGGCGTTCGCGACGAAATGCTAGAGCAGGGTAAAAACCTCCAGGCTGGCGCAACGCGCGCCATCTACTATACGAGCTGCTTCACGCAGAATTATCAAGACGTCTGTGCGAAGCAGAAGAAGGAGGATATCCGCTTCATGCTGGCTATAGTCAAGCTGGTACGCGAGCATGATGTAATTCAGCGGATGATACGGATCTACATCGACATGCTGCTGCAAAACCTTACCCCTGACCGTATCCGCCACATTCAGCAGGAACTCGTCAAACAGGGGGCCACTTTCGCCAGCGGTTCCGTAACTAACCAGTCGTTGAGCGCCGCGATAACCATGACGATCTGCTACTCTTTCAGCCTTAGCGTGACAGTAGAGCGCGCATTGCTGCGTCACGGAACAAAGGGCGTGATGATAGTCGGCATGTACGGCTACGTGCAGGACGCAGCAAAGGCGGCTGACAGGCTCAAGCAGGTTAACTGGATGTATTACCGGGCGCTGTACGCCGAGACGCTGGAAATGCTGTATTTTCTGGTAGAGCCGGTCATCAGCCGAAACCCGGCGTTAACCAGGCTGCTGTCGTCGGATGTGGATATCGCTAACGGAATAATGCGGATGATACGATGAGCTTTTTTAAACGATGGCTGCGCTGGCAGCTTAAAGTCTTCGGCAGCGTCGCGGTGGTTGTGGTGCTGACTGTCGGATTTGGGGCATTGGCCGGAACGTACTGGCCGGAATACGCCTGGGGCACCACCGCGTTATTCGCGGCGGTTGTCTTCGGCTTGACCTGCTGGCTGGGGTAGCAGTCAGACGGGCAGGGCGTCGCCGGTGGTCGTCAGGACTTTGTAGACCGTCGACCGGGCGATGCCCATCACCTTCGCGATCTCCGTCGCTCCCATACCTTCGTCGTGCAGCTCCCGCACACGCTTTCGGTCAACCGAACGCTTACGGCCAAAACGAACGCCCTTGCTCATAGCTTCCTGGCGGCCCTCGTTCGTTCTCTCCAGTATGCGCATACGTTCGGCCTGCGCGACTGCCGAGAGGATCGTGACGATCATCTTGCCCATCTCGCCCTCGGTGCTAATTCCGTCATCCATAAACCTGACGGCCACGCCCAGGCGGTCAAACTCTTTTATGAGCTGGATCATATCGCCGGTGTCACGCCCGAGGCGGTCCAGCTTCTTCACCAGGATAAGGTCGCCTTCTTCCACTTTGAGGCGCAGCAAGTCCAGCCCCGCGCGTATGGTATGGCTCCCGGATTCCTTGTCGGTAAAAATGCGGCTGGGTTTAACACCGGCCTCTTTGAGCGCTTTGATCTGAATATCGAGGGATTGCTGGCTGGTCGAAACGCGGGCGTAACCAAAAAGTCGCATAAGGGGGTTCTACGCCGGAACCGCCGAAATTTCCGTTACCCCAGTTTCAGCCCGGCAACCAGCGCATCCAGGTCAATAAGTTCATTGCTGCTCTGGAAGGTATAATGCCCGTTCAGCAAGATATGTTGCCAGGCCACCGGCGATATCCGGGTCAAAGCATCAATGTCCTTGTTGTTGCCTTCTGCTTCCAGCCGTTCCAGTAATCGCGACAGGATCGCTGAGTTGTAATAAACGATCGCGTTGCAGATCAACCGCCCGCACTGATTACTGATGTCTGTTTCAATGTCGTTTTTCCCGGTTAACTCTTTCTTTCCACCGACTTTGGCGACGGCGCCACGGAGCTGGTGATAAGATTCAATCCGGTTCTGTGAGCGGCGGATGTTTCGTTCCTGCTGGGGATCGCGCATATACTTCAGTGTGTAAATACTGCGAACCAGCCGGTCATATTCAAACACTGCCTTTCTTGTCGGATTAGCCGTTGTATATGTGCATAATTTGCGGATCAGCGTTCCCTGCGTCATTTCCTTCAGCCCCAGCGTGGCGACGATGCGCCCGAGATTGCTTTTTTCACGGGTAATAAGTTCCAGGTCAATCTGTCCGGCAGGCTGAATCAGGCACTTCTTATATGTCGAGGGCTCTCTGGTACAGTACAACTCCGACAACTGTCTGTTCAGGTCAGTAAAATGAGGTTCAAATCGAAGACCAAACCAGTGCAGGATCGCAAAGTTGGCCTTGTTGATGCTGTGCATGTCTCCGGTAATGGCCGTAGGCTTCACTGCTGAAGTGTTGCGGTACCAGATATCAAAGACATGGTGGCCTTCGTACTCGTTTGTGCCAATCAGGTATCCGTTGATTGGGATGTGGTTACACAGCAGTGTGTAAGCCACCATGCCTTTACCGCGACCAAAATATTTACGTGAATATCGGGCTTTCACTGTCGGACGCTCAACACCAAATTTCTGCCCGTCAACGGCTCCATAAAGAGTCTCCGGATCAAACGAATAGAGTGGGAAGACCGGCAGTGCTTCTATGGCATCGGTGATACAGTCATTGGCCTTCAGCAACGACGCCAGGCGAAGGTACTGTTCGTACGTAGTTTCCAGAACATGGAACGGTATATCGCTGGTTCTCGCCATGACATGATTACCATGGTTCATCGCCTGCGCAACGATGACCGCCATCAGGCTGTCTGCATCCGCTTCTTTTTTGGCATAACGGGGTTGTAGCGGCTTCATAGAATGAAGAAATCGGCACTGTTCGTTAACAAAGCGGAAAACATCGGTCACATCACAGAATGGAAGTTGCTCATAGAAACGCTTGTTCTGCTCCTTATTACGACTGACCACTGATTTATGCCAGGTTAGCTTCTGCGTTTCTTTGTCGTATTCCAGATGTTTTAGCTTCCCCTGCTTCAGCTCACGGTTGAAGGCTTTCCACTGCCGGTGCAGTTCGGACTCCAGCACCTTTAGCTGCGTTTTAATCGGCTTTTGCAAAAATGGGATGTTCATTTCAGCCAGCACGGCGGCCTGTTCCCCTTCCGGTACCAGCTCATCAGAAAGATGGCGGTGCCGGAGACTGTCATTGAGGTGGAATTCACCTGCCTGAAAACGCTTTCTTATCTGGCGATAGAGCCAGAATTCATAGCGTCCGGCATTCAGGCCTGTGGATTCACCATCCTCACCGTATTCCAGCAGATATGGACGCAGCCGTGCGGGTAACGTTTCAGGCGGGCATTCCTCAAGTGACCGCTGCGAAAGTGTCTGCTTTTTGCCGAACACCATTCGGAGCCAGTGCAACGCCTCAGCCCACTGACTGTGCCGGACCACGCTTGTGAGGTCGAGTGACAGGTATAATGGCCGCAGGTGACGCCGAATTAATGCTGTCATACCGTCCACGGCCTGCCACTGTAGCGCCAGTCTGCTGACGGGTTTTACACTCATGCGATGCGCGGTACTTTTCAGTGCCTCCCGTGGCATGATTTTCCAGGCACGGCGGCGGACTTCACCAAAGGTCGTAGGGTCAGGAACGCTGTCGTCAACATAAAGCGATAGCAGACGCCCGATTTTGGATGTTTCGCGTCGGTGTTTTTCCTGTACATCAGCCATAAGCTGTTTAGCCACGCTGCGGCTCTCATCCTCGAGCTGTTTCATATGGAAAAACATCGCATCCACCAGGTTGTCGCTGAACTGGCGATAACGAATCCAGGCATAGCACAACAGGTAAAGGCGGGTCTGCCCGGCTTTCAGGTTGCGGAGATCGTAAACGGTATAGAAATTTGCCAGGCTGGCATAGTACAACAGGTTTTGCTGGGAAATATTCAGTGCCGGTAAGATGTCACAGGCTTTGCGGTGTAGTGGCTCCAGGATGGCCCTTTTTTCCCGTTCGTGGACCATCTGGCGCCAGCCAAAGTCACGCGCATCCTGCCTGAGAACCGCGAGCCGGGAAAGCGTATCATCTCGCTCAATCAGCTTATCCAGCCCGGTAATTGTCGTGTCATCAAGCCGCTCAGCCAGAATACGCTCCAGTCGCAGCCTTTCATCAGAAAGAACCCGGCTCACTAGTTCCTGGAGCGTGGTATAACCGGGTCGGATGATTTTATGTTCGTTGAGCCATATGATCAGCTCCATGGCGACAAAGCCAGGAGTCACATCACGGCGAACAATGTGAATGGCCTGATGTTCGAGTTGTGAAGACAGTGCAGATGACCAGGGCCGGTAACCGTAAAGGGCGCAAATTTTTTCCCGCTGAGCATAGCGCTCATGCTTGGTGGGAGACTGCTCTGGAAGTGGCTCACCGTGAAAATAACGACTCAGGATAAAGTTGCAGTCATCCTTAACATCGCTCCACCCGAAGCGGAAAAACAGGTGTTTGGCTTTAAAGTAAGCGATCTGGAGGATGCAATAAATCTGAGCGTGAAGCCCCTGACGACTACAGGCCAGTGCCAGCTCAGATTCATCCAGAGCTAGATATTCCAGTCGCTGTGCATCATCGAAATCAGGGAGGCCATACAGCGCTTCCTGCTCGGCATTATTTAAAACAGCCAGTCGTTCACTTTTGCCTGTCGCTTTGCCACGAGTAGTCATCCTGACCCCGATTAATCATGTCCGTAAGAGGATCGTTCTGCGGACAGTAAAAATTTTAATTTACGCTTCAGAGAAAATCACTGCTGACGTTGTCTCATATCACTGGTACGATATCAATCTCTTTCACGGCCCCTTATACGTACATATTTATGA
>NZ_FMBC01000034.1 GCF_900094795.1 Kosakonia oryziphila | reverse complement strand
GATGTCCAGGCGATTCACAATCTGGTGAAGAGGTTCTTTACGCTCAAGCGCCATGCCAACAATACACCAGACCATCATTTCGAGGGGAAGACGGCGCTTGCGTAGCGTTACTGTACCTGATTCGGCAAGGCAACGAGAGATGAGTTCGGGGTCGAGGTAATCCCCCAGAGAAGTCAGTGGGTTACGCAGAGAATCGTAACGGGATACCAAATCAAGGGCCTGTCCAATGTACATAAAAAAATCCGGAAACGAGTGAGCGTTTCCGGATTCTTACACAGCCACTGGATCGGTCAACTGATCCTTAACTGATCGGCATTACTCCGCCGGTAGCGCTTTGTTGTAAAGCCAGCTTTGCCCGTATTACACGCCACACTGTTATGAGTTTCGGTTTCGATACCTTTGGTAAACATCGCCAGTGTTAAGGCTTTTGCCATCTTGATAATGTGCGGCGTCACAGTTTTATGGGCAAAGAAACAGCGAAACAGATTATCGGCGGTGCGCCAGTCTGCGAACCAGGCGATCTCCCACCATCTGCACGCCCTGTACCATCACCACCAGGATAATCACGGTGCCGAACATGACCTGGTTGTTAAAGCGTTGGTAGCCGTAACGAATGGCTAAATCGCCCAGCCCGCCGCCGCCAATTACGCCCGCCATCGATGAGAAGCCAATCAGCATCACCACCGTTAAGGTGATCCCGGCCAGCAGCATGGGAAGCGCTTCTGGCAACAGCGCTTTCGCAATCACATGCCAGAGGTTACCGCCCATAGATAAAATGGCTTCAATGCGCCCGTAATCTACTTCGTCCAGCGCGGTTTCTGTCAGGCGCGCGAAGAAGGGAAATGCGCCAATGGTCACCGGCACGACGGCGGCGGTACTACCCAGCGTGGTTCCTATCAGTAAACGGGTAAATGGGATCAGTGCAATCAATAGCACAATAAATGGCAGCGAGCGGCCAATATTGATAATCGTACCGAGTAGCGCATTCAGCTTTGGCATCGGCGCTAAGCCATTGTTGCGGGAAATAAACAGCAGCACGCCCAACGGTAGACCAATCAGTACGGTAAAGAGTGCCGACAGACCGACCATATAAATGGTCTCCAGTGAGCCGTTTAACAGCAGTGGCCAGAGATCCTCCCAGCTCATGCGACCCCACATAACGGCCTCCCGGTAAAACCATGACGAGCAAGAAATGCCTGCTCTGCCTGCGGATCGTGCAACAGCGCCTGGCGCAGCCGTGACCACGGAGCGACCAGCAAATCAGCGATTTTTCCGCTCTCGATGACTTCGCCATTTTCCAGCAGCGCCGCGTGATCACACAGCGTTTTGACCACTTCCAGTTCATGGGTGATCAACACAATAGTGAGTTGCAGTTTTTGGTTGATGTCCGCCAGTAACTCCAGCACTGATGCCGTAGTTTCTGGATCCAGCGCGCTGGTGGCTTCGTCGCACAGCAGCACATCAGGATGTGCCGCCAGCGCTCTGGCAATGCCGACACGCTGCTTTTGTCCACCTGAAAGCTGTGACGGAAAGGCGTGCGCTTTTTCGCTTAATCCCACCAGCCACAGCAGTTCTTCCACACGCGCCTGACGCTGATCTTTCGCAACTCCGGCGATTTCCAGCGGCACGGCGACATTATCGGCGACGGTACGCGCATGCAGTAAATTGAAGTGCTGAAAAATCATTCCGGTGCGCAGACGGTGCTCGCGAAGCCCGGCCTTATCCAGTTGGGTGATGTCATTACCGTTAATGATAATGCGGCCCGCAGTGGGCCGCTCCAGCAGATTAAGACAGCGGATCAGCGTACTTTTCCCTGCGCCGCTGCGCCCGAGGATGCCGTAAATCGCACCTTTCGGTACGTTCAGCGACACCTCTTTTAACGCCGGTCGGCCCGCTCCGGCGTAGGTTTTACTCAGCCCTTCAATCTCAATCATGACTGCGGCGCAACCGGGATCACCGAACCGTTATATTGTTTGCGGATAAACTCCGCGACCTGCGGTGATGTCAGATCTTTGGCCAGTTCTTTGATGCGCGGATCGTTGGCCAATTGCGGATTGGTGACCAGAATATTGGCATAGGGGTTGTGCTTTGCACTCTCCAGACCGAGCGCATCTTTCGCCGGGCTCAACCCTGCTTCTAGCGCGTAGTTGCCGTTGATCACTGCCAGATCGACATCATCCAGCGAGCGCGGGATTTGCGGCGATTCTATCTCAAGGATCTGCAAATGTTTCGGGTTTTGCACGATGTCTTTCGGTGTCGCCAGCGTGGTGGCCGGATCGGTGAACTTGCTGTCGAGCTTGATCAATCCCTGAGCTTGCAGCAAGAACAGGGCCCGGCTCAGGTTAGTGGCGTTGTTCGGTACGGCCACTTTGGCGTTATTCGGCAGCGATTTGAAATCCTTGTATTTATGTGAATAGATGCCGAGCGGTTCAATGTGTACCGTCGCGGCGACGGCAAAAGTTTTACCCAGCGCCTTTTCCTGATCCTTCAAGTAAGGCACATGCTGGAAGTAGTTGGCATCGACATCGCCGTTCGCCAGCAGCTCGTTAGCATTGGCACCGTTGGTTAATTCAACTACTTTCAGATCCAGTTTTGGATCGATCTTTTTGATGTAATTGAGGATCTCCGCGTGCGGCACCGGGTCGGCAGCGACTCGCAGTGCTTCTGCCTGCGCGGAAGTCCATACCAGAGAAAGAGACAGTGCTACCCCTGCCAGAGTAAAAGCGGCATGTTTCATGATGTGTGTTCCTGTGTTGTTATGGTCAGACGATCAATTGTTCAGTGCGTTCGCGCAGCACATCGCGGTAATAACGTTCCGCCACATCCGGATGGGAGCGCAGGCGGCCTTTCAGATAGTTCCAGCCGACGTCACGCAGCAGTGGGTTGTGCGGATCGCTCTCCGGCCCGCGCGCCCCTTGTGCCAGCTTCGGCGGCAGGGTGTACAACGGCACTACCGCATCAAGCTGGGCGCCGAGGAAGAAAGCAATCGACAAACGCTGCTGTTCCGCAGGGGGCGAAACCACGCGGTGAACGGTAGCGCGCAGATAGCCGTTGGTGGCCAGTTCCAGCAGTTCGCCAATATTGACAACAAAACTGCCTGCCAGCGGTGCGGCATCGATCCAGTGGCCTGGTTCGACTTCTACCTGTAGCCCTTTTTGCTCATCCTGGAGTAGAAAACTGAGAAAGCCGGAATCTTTATGCGCGCCTACACCTTGTGCGCTTTGGGTCGAGTGCTGGCCTGGGTAGCGGATCAGCTTGATATGCTCGTTCGGTTTATCGCCATAAAGCGCGTCAAAGGCGTCCGCAGGTAGTTGCAGTGCTTCGGCAAACGCCCTCAGCAGTGTGATGGCCATATCGGTCATCGCTTTTTGCCAGGCGAGTAGGGCGGGCTTCAGCGTTGGCAAGGCTTGCGGCCAAAGATTCGGGCCTTGTAAACGTCGCCAGCCGGGATCGTTGTCGCTGAGCAGCAGCGCCGGGCGTTCCGCACCAATATCGAACTGCTCACGCCAGTCCGGCTGTCCGCGGGTTATCTCTGAAGCGACGCGGTTATAGCCGCGAAAATGGGGAGAGTGGATCATCGCCACTTGCTGTTTTTGTTCATCAGTGAGGGCGAAAAAACGTCGTGATTCTTGCTGAACGGCGCGTTGCAGTGCATCGTCGACGCCGTGGTTAATCAGGTAGAAAAAACCGATATCGCGCGCAGCGTGGCGCAGATCGGCAAGAAAGTGTTCGCGGTCAGCGCCGTGCGTGTAGCGGGCAAGATCGAGGATCGGTAACGTCGTTGCGTCCATTGTGTTCTCCGAAGGCAGTCAATAATCGTGTTCTGGTCAGGTTCAGGGTTCGGGGGCAACAACAGCGCATTTTCTTTTTCCTCTTCGTCAGGTGTGATGACAGCTTGCCTTAGGGGCATCAATTCGACCAATAACGTTCTTTTCTAATTTATGTCCGCACAGGATCATGTGCTTTTGCGAAAAACGCATAACGCGGATCGCTTGAAATGGAGAAATAACTTCGCTAGACTTTTGTTATGTTATAACAAAACAAATGAGTGAATTATGAAAGCTGATATCCATCCTCACTATCGTACCGTGGTCTTCCACGACACCAGTGCCAACGAATACTTTAAAGTGGGTTCAACCATTAAAACGGAACGCGAAATCGAACTGGAAGGCGTGACCTATCCGTACATCACCATCGACGTTTCGTCGGCGTCGCATCCTTATTACACCGGCAAACAAAAAGTGATTGCTAACGAAGGCAGCGCAGCACGTTTCCAGCAACGTTATGGTCGCTTTTTTAGCGATAAAAAGGAGTAAGTGATGCAGGTGCTGAATTCATTGCGCAATGCGAAACAACGCCACCCTGACTGCCAGGTTGTTCGGCGCAAGGGGCGTTTATATGTGATCTGTAAATCCAATCCGCGTTTCAAAGCGGTGCAGGGCAAAAAGAAAAAGCGTTAAGCGCGAAGTGATGCCAGGGAGCAGCGCTGCTTGCCATCGGCCGTGAAGTTATCGGCGGCAAGCCAGCGTTGCAGTGCGCGAAACGCCGCTTCATCTTTTTCCGGCTCCCGCAGTAACCACGTCCAGCTCCGGTTATCACCTGCTTGTTGATGCGCCTGAAACAGCGCGCTGGTGTGCTCAGTGTCCAGCGGTTCAAGACGATAATAACAGCCTTCGAGAGGGAAAGGGCGCGGCTGCCAGGAGGGGTTTTACGTCATTCGCCAGCGTTGGCGTTGACGCCGGGCATGCCGGCGGCAAATTACTTCCCGTTGGCTGTCTGGCGACGGCTGGCTGAACGAGTGTGGCGCGATGAAAGCAGCCTGTTATTGAATTATGGTGAATCCACCGGTGAATGGCGGTTACGCGTGGCATTGATTGCAACGCTGAACAGATAGTGATCACCGAAGGCGCGCAGGAAGCGCTGATGTTTTGTGTGTACTTGCGTTAAGTCGTTTCTGGCTGCATAAGAGTGCTGCTTCCAGCGGGTTGGTTCTGGGTTATGGCAACACGTCTGCCAGCCAGTTTATGGCGGCGGTACGTACGCTTAACCGGCTGATTGAGCAGTCTCGGGGCGGGTGAGGGTGAAGACGTCGTAAAATGAGAGATCGCCCTTACGCGCTACCATTTTTTCCAACCGGGACTTGCTCTCTTCCTCAACCTGCGGGGATTGCAGGATCGCGTTAATCAAACCTGATGGAACAAATCGTGTGTTGTACCACTCGCCGTTATAGCAGACCCGGAAATCGAGCACATCGATATCTTCGTAATGGTAGCGTGGATAAACGTCAAAAAAGAAGAAACCGTTCAGAACCACGAAGAGTACGATCAATAGCCAGACGGAGCCGGAGAGGGTTTCAGACTGAAGCATCACCGCCAGCGTGGCAAGCCAGGCCAGATACATGCCGACAAACAGGCCTGGGTGGTTGCGAATAAAACTGATGCTGAAGCGCGGGCGGTTATCCCGTTTCTCGCGCTGGTTGATCTCTTCGATCGTTTCGCTGAGCAGCCGCTGTATCTCTGTCATCTTACGCCTTTACTGATACTGTTTTGCAGGTAGACAGGCTATTTTAAGTTGCCATTTTGTATGAAAAAAGTAACAGTTTTGCCGCAAAAAACGATAACAGTTAGACGGCTGGCAGGGATTTGATGATACACGCCGGGTTGCCGCCGACCACGACATTCGCCGGCACATCTTTGACGACGACCGAACCGGAGGCGATGACGGCGTTATCGCCAATCGTTACTCCCGGGTTGATAATGGCGCGGCCACCTATCCAGACATTGTGACCAATGGTGACAGGTTTGCCATATTCCACACCGCTGATGCGTTCGGCGGCCTCCAGCGGATGCGTTGCGGTGTAGATATGGACGCCGGGCGCCAGCATGCAGTTATCGCCGATATGAATTGGGCAAACATCAAGCATGACACAGTCGAAATTCGCATAGAAATTGCGGCCGAGAAAAATATTGTAGCCATAATCGCAGCGAAAATTTGGTTCGATATAAGCCCCTTCACTCTGGCCGAGAAGGCTGGCGAGAATATCTTTACGCTCGGCTTTTTCTTCCGGCGCCGAATGATTGTAACGATGCAGTAACTGCCTGGCTCGTAGACGATCGGCGCGCAAGGCTTCATCTGCCGAAAGATAGGGCAATCCGGCAATCATTTTTTGCTTTTCATCATTCATCTGATTCGAAGACACTCGTCACGGAATCTGAAGGCTCTGTTTGCGTAGAAAAATAGTTTATCGTACAAATTTCCATACGGAGGAGGGGATTTTGTCATACAGCTTATTCATGGTCAGTTCTGCCAGACGATGGTCGGCTGCTGAATAAAACACCGCAAGTTCCTCATCCGGGAGTTCGTATTTATTTTTTTCAATTACGCGTTCAAGGGTATCAATTGTCTGACAGCGTCTGAGACGCATCAAATAATCAACTTTTGTTAATGGTTTTTCGGACATTGCTTCACCTTAGTGTTGAAAAATTAACAAGAGTGGCTAACCGGATTAGCCTTACTTACATTGACGAAGCAGCGGAACAGCTTGTTGCCTGTTTTTTGCCATTTCTGTAAGTCATGTGTATTTATGCCATAGCTACTGAACAACATAAACGTATCGTCAAGATATTCGTCTAACTGTTCAATCAGTTTATTATCTTCATTATACTTAATTTTATAATTAAGTGCGAAGGTCGCTATGTGTTCAATCAGCTCATTTAACTGCAAATTGGCTGCGGATGTAGGATCATTAACCCACCCATGATGGCTCTCTTCGAGATTCACAAGGCAGTCATGGTACATCGTTTCGCAGAGAAATTTGAGTTGTGCGATATCATGCCTTTTTGGCGAGTATTCGTCCATAACGCATCCCCTTCTGAGTGGTAATTTTTTACTAACCGACTGCTGTTTCAGGATGGGAACTTCTGCTCTGACCAGAGACTGACGTTGCTTTATGTTTGTCAATATAACTATAAGCTAGTCTGAATAGGATTTCATTGGGCTATCACGAAAAATTACAAATAATGTTTTTTTTGAGAAAAATGGACAAAATAGGAACATAACATCGGGATGGAACGTGTTACACCTGTGTGCGTTATTGCTTGTTCATCCTTGAGATTCATTAAGTTAGCATGGAATAGATTATTCCAGCCTGAAAGGTATTCTTATACCAGGAATCGTCTGGGTTAAACTGATTGTACCAGATAATTAAACTTTATAAACGGCAGATGATCGCCGATTTCAAAATACGTAGTTATTATAAGCCTTATATCGCCAGTATAAAATAAGCAAACAGGCAATAAATGCTTTTAATTTCGGATGTGTTGATATGAAAAAGGCCGCTAAGTGCGGCCTTTCCTGTAGAGAAACGATCAATGTTCCTCAATCTTATGGCTGTGCTCGATATCCTCACTGCGGCTGCTAAAGCGGCGACGTACCACCACGAAGAACACCGGAACGAAGAAGATAGCCAGGATGGTTGCGGTGATCATCCCACCCATTACGCCAGTACCTACTGCGTTCTGCGCGCCGGAGCCTGCGCCGGAGCTGATAACCAACGGTAGCACCCCAAGGATAAATGCCAGCGAGGTCATCAGAATAGGACGCAGACGCATACGAACCGCTTCCAGCGTCGCCTCTACCAGACCTTTACCTTCTTTATCCATCAGATCCTTGGCGAATTCGACGATAAGTATCGCGTTCTTCGCCGACAAGCCAATGGTTGTCAGCAGGCCAACCTGGAAGTAAACGTCATTGGTCAGGCCGCGGAAGGTAGCAGCCAGCAATGCGCCCACAACACCCAGCGGTACAACCAGCATGACCGAGAATGGAATCGACCAGCTTTCATACAGCGCTGCGAGACAGAGGAATACCACGATCAGCGAGATAGCATACAACGCCGGAGCCTGGTTGCCGGAGAGACGTTCCTGATAGGACATCCCCGTCCAGTCATAACCGATACCGGTCGGCAGCTTACTGGCCAGTTGTTCCATCATTATCATCGCTTCACCGGTACTTTTACCCGGTGCCGCCTGGCCGAGGATTTCCATCGATGGCAGACCGTTATAACGCTCCAGACGCGGTGAACCGTATTCCCATCGTGTGCTGGAGAAGGAGGAGAACGGCACCATCTGTCCATCGCTCGCCCGCACGTACCAGTCACCAATATCGCTTGGCAACATACGGTATTTGGCCAGTGACATAACGTACACTTTCTTCACGCGACCACGGTCGATAAAGTCGTTAACGTAACTGCCGCCCCAGGCTGCACCTAGCGTGGTGTTGATGTCGCTAATCGACACGCCCAGCGCCTGTGCTTTTTCCTGATCAATATCGATCTTGAACTGCGGCGTATCTTCCAGGCCGTTAGGACGCACGCCCACCAGCAGATCCGGATGCTGAGCGATTTCGCCAAACAGTTGGTTACGCGCCTGGGTCAATTTCTCATGTCCCAGGTTCGCTTGGTCAATTAACTGAAAGTCGAAGCCGGTTGCCGTACCGAGTTCAACAATCGCTGGCAGGTTGAAAGCGAAGACCATCGCATCTTTGATCGATGCAAAGTGCGCGCTCGCACGGCGTGCGATTGCTGGTACTTTATTCGCTTCACCAGGACGTTCGTCCCAGTTTTTCAGCGATACGAACGCCAGACCGGTGTTCTGACCGCGACCAGAGAAGCCAAAGCCGTTAACGGTAAAGACGGAGTTAACGTTGTCTTTCTCATTTTCCAGATAATAGTTTGTCACTTCATCCAGCACCTTCTGTGTACGCTCTTGCGTCGCACCTGCAGGCAACTGGGCCATAGTGAGAAATACGCCCTGGTCTTCATCCGGCAGGAACGAACTTGGCAGACGCACAAACAGCACCGCCATACCTGCAACGATGATGATATAGAGCAGCAAGTAACGACCGGTACTGCGCAGAATGTTACCTACGCTGTCGGTGTAGTGATGCGTGCTCTTCTCAAACATGCGGTTGAACCAGCCGAAGAAGCCTTTTTTGCCTTCACCGTGGTCGCCTTTGGCAACGGGCTTCAGCATCGTGGCGCACAGCGCCGGTGTCAGGATCAATGCGACCAGCACAGACAGTATCATCGCGGAAACGATAGTAATGGAGAACTGGCGATAGATTGCCCCGGTTGAACCGCCGAAGAAGGCCATCGGTATAAATACTGCCGACAGAACCAACGCGATACCAACCAGCGCTCCCTGAATCTGCTCCATGGAACGGCGCGTCGCCTCTTTTGGCGGCAGGCCTTCTTCCATCATCACACGTTCGACGTTTTCCACCACCACGATAGCGTCGTCCACCAACAGACCTATCGCCAACACCATACCGAACATGGTGAGGGTGTTGATGGAGTAGCCAAAGGTGGCGAGTATTGCGAACGTCCCGAGCAGTACCACCGGCACTGCGATCGTTGGGATCAGCGTTGCACGGAAGTTTTGCAGGAACAGGTACATTACCAGGAATACCAGTACGATCGCTTCAACCAGCGTTTTCACCACTTCGTTAATCGAGATCTTAACGAATGGCGTGGTGTCATACGGATAAACCACTTTCAGGCCGTGCGGGAAGAACGGTTCCAGTTTGGCAATGGTCGCACGTACCGCTTTGGCGGTATCGAGCGCATTCGCGCCAGTTGCCAGTTTGATACCGAGACCCGCAGCCGGTTGACCATTATAGCGCGCGATTACGTCATAGCTTTCGCCGCCCAGTTCAATCTTCGCTACGTCGCGCAGACGAACCTGTGAACCGTCAGCGTTAACTTTCAGCAGGATCTTACCGAACTCTTCCGTTGAGGTCAGACGGGTTTGCGCGATGATTGAGGCGTTTAACTGTTGCCCTTTCACCGGCGGAGTACCACCTAACTGGCCTGCCGCGACCTGGGCGTTCTGCGCTTTGATAGCCGCAATCACGTCAACTGGCGTAAGCTGGAAGTTATTGAGTTTGCTCGGATCCATCCAGATACGCATCGCATACTGCGCACCGAACAGCTGAACGTCACCGACGCCGGAAGTTCGGCTGACTGGATCTTTGATGGTTGCGCCAACGTAGTCCGCAATATCTTCCTGCGTCATAGTGCCGTTGGTACTGATCAGCCCGAGAACCATCAGGAAGCTGCTGGATGATTTCTGAACGCTAACGCCTTGCTGCTGCACTTCCTGCGGTAACAGCGGCATGGCAAGTTGCAGTTTGTTCTGCACCTGAACCTGCGCGATATCCGCATCCGTTCCGGAATCAAAGGTAATTGTAATTTGTACCGTACCAGAGGAATCACTGGCAGAGGACATATAAAGCAGGTTATCGATACCGTTCATGTTCTGTTCGATAACTTGCGTCACGGTATCCTGTACCGTTTTCGCATCAGCACCCGGGTAGGAAGCCGTGATCTGAATTGCCGGCGGCGCAATCGTTGGATATTGCGCTACCGGCAATTTGAGGATCGAGAGAACCCCTGCCAACATGATGATAATCGCGATAACCCACGCAAAGATGGGGCGATCGATAAAAAACTTAGCCATGTCTTAACGGCTCCTGTTTTAGTTAAGACTTCGGTTTTTCTGACTGGCCGCCTGTCTGGGCCTGCTCTTTGTTGTCAGAAGTCACTTCCTGAGCTTTAACCTGCACGCCCGGTTTTACTTTTTGTAAGCCGGCAATAATCACGCGATCGCCGCTTTTCAGACCTTCAGTCACCAGCCATTTGTCGCCAATGGCCTGGTTTGCGACGATATTACGGACTTCAACTTTATCGCCTTCCCCCACCACCATCGCCGTTGCGCCACCACGCGGCGTACGGGTAACACCCTGCTGTGGAACCAGCATGGCATTCGTATTGATACCTTCTTCCAGTTTGGCGCGTACGAACATGCCTGGCAGCAATGCGTGATTCGGATTCGGGAACACCGCGCGCAGAGTGATGGAACCGGTGGTCTGGTCTACCGTCACACCAGAGAACTCAAGCGTACCTTCCTGGGCGTATTGAACGCCGTCGTTGGTAACAAGCTGAACTTTCGCTTTGCCGTTCTCCTGCTTCAGCGTACCGTTCGCCATTTCCTGCTGCAGACGCAGAAAATCATTGCTGGACTGGGTAACGTCAACGTAGATCGGATCAAGCTGCTGTACGGTAGTCAGCGCAGTGGCTTGTCCGTTCTGTACCAGCGCGCCTTCCGTGAAGGTGGACGTTCCGATACGGCCACTGATGGGGGAAATAACTTTAGTATATGCCAGGTTGATGCGCGCGCTTTCTACTGCTGCTTTCGCCGCAACAACGGAAGCGTTAGCCTGCTGAGCGTCCGACTGCGCGGTATCGTAATCCTGTTGGCTAATGTACTTAGTGCCCAACAGTTTCTGATAACGGTTGACGGTCATCTGAGCGATGTTAGCAGCTGCTTGCGCTTTCGCCAGATCGCCTTTTGCGCTGTCATAAGCGGCCTGATAAGTCGCGGGATCAATCTGATAGAGTGAGACACCAGCTTCAACGTCACTACCTTCCGTGAAGTTGCGTTTCAAAATAATGCCGTTGACCTGAGGACGCACTTCCGCAATGCGAAAAGCGGTTGTTCGACCTGGTAGCTCAGTGGTGACTTGCAGAGGTTCAGTCTTGACCGTGACAACGCCTACTTCCGGCATCTGACCCGCACCATGCTGAGCCGGTTTATCATCACATCCTGTAAGCGCTAAGCTGCCCGAAAGCATCAGAACGACCGCCAGAGGCGTAAACCCTCTGTTTTTGTTCATAAGTAAACCTCGAGTGTCCGATTTCAAATTGATCAATGGATCAATGGCCCAAAAACCCATTGCTGCGTTTATGTTATGGTCGTGCTATGGTACAAACATTCACAAATGTATGTAAGTCTGACTCCTGTAAATTCACAATCATATGGCACGAAAAACCAAACAACAGGCGCAGGAGACGCGACAGCACATTCTCGATGTCGCCATACGCTTGTTTTCCCGGCAAGGCGTTTCTTCTACTTCACTGGCTGACATTGCGCAGGCGGCAGGTGTGACTCGCGGCGCGATTTACTGGCACTTCAAAAATAAGTCGGATTTATTTAGTGAAATTTGGAAGCTGTCAGAGTTCAGTATTGACGATCTTGAGCTTGAGTATCGGGCAAAATTCCCTGGCGATCCACTCTCTATACTAAGAGAAATATTGGTTTATATCCTTGAAGCGACAGTTATTGAAGAGCGGCGGCGATTAATGATGGAGATCATTTTTCACAAATGTGAGTTTGTCGGGGAAATGACCATTGTACAAGAAGCACAGCGCAACCTGTGTCTTGAAAGCTATGATCGAATCGAGCATACGCTTTCCCAGTGTATTCAGGCAAAATTGCTGCCCGCCAATTTACTCACTCGCCGCGTGGCGGTATTAATGCGCGCCTATATTTCCGGCATTATAGAAAACTGGCTATTTGCGCCGCAATCTTTCGATTTGAAAAGTGAAGCGCGTGCTTACGTGGCGATCCTGCTGGAGATGTGCCAGCTCTGCCCGACGCTGCGGGCAGACCAGGGCGGCGTCAGCGCCTGACTACCAGATCCGCCAGGATTTATTCTGAAGGCGATTCACTTTTCTAGGTTGTTGCATAACGGCGTGATATTCTTGCGTTCGCGGCCATTCCGGTCGCCTTTCCCGTACAGAAAACGATCGCTCAAATTATGTTGCACAACTACCACATGCGAAACACGCTCGCCGCTTTTGCCGCCGCACTGTTCCTGCTCTTCGCAAGCCTGGTGAGTAACGTCGCCCTTGCGCAGACCGCGAACGATTTACCTTCCCGCAGCGACGTACAAAGCCAGCTTGATACGCTAAACAAACAAAAGAATCATACCGCGCAGGACAAACTGGTTATTCAGGATTTGACCGAGACGCTGGACACATTCGACAAAATCGACCGCGTGAAGCAAGAAACCGCGCTGCTGAAGCAAAAAATTGCCCAGGCGCCGGATCAACTGCTCCAGGCGACCGATGCCCTCAATGCGCTAAGTGATAAAGATAACGACGACGAAACGCGTAAAACGCTGGCCTCGCTCTCCCTGCGCCAACTGGAGTCCCGCATCTCGCAATCTCTGGAAGATTTACAAACTGCCCAGAACGATTTATCGAGCTACAACAGTCAACTGATTTCGCTGCAAACTCAGCCTGAGCGCGTGCAACATTCCATGTACTCTGCTTCTCAGCAGTTGCAGCAGATCCGCAACCGTCTGAACAGCACTGTGGTAGGTGAAGGCGCTCTACGTCCTACGCAACAAACTCTGTTGCAGGCACAACAGGTGTTGTTGAATGCACAGATCGAGCAACTGCGTAAAAGCCTTGAAGGCAACACCACATTACAGGATACGCTGCAAAAACAACGCGATTACGTGACGGCGAATAGCAACCGCCTTGAGCATCAGTTGCAGCTGTTGCAGGAAGCAGTGAACAGCAAGCGTTTGACGCTGACGGAAAAAACGGCTAAGGAAGCGGTAACGCCGGATGAAACGTTGCGGATTCAGGCCAACCCGCTGGTGAAACAGGAGCTGGATATTAATCATCAGCTAAGCCAGAAACTGATTGCAGCCACGGAAAATGGCAACTCGCTGGTGCAGCAGAATATTAAGGTGAAAAACTGGCTCGATCGTGCTCTACAATCCGAACGCAACGTTAAAGAGCAGATCTCGGTGCTGAAAGGCAGTCTGTTGCTGTCGCGTATTTTGTATCAGCAACAGCAGACATTGCCCTCGGCGGATGAGCTGGCAGACATGACCAACCGCATTGCGGATCTGCGTCTTGAACAGTTTGAAATCAACCAGCAGCGTGATGCGCTGTTCCAGAGCGATACCTTTGTCGCCAAACTGGAGGAAGGTCATTCCAGTGAAGTCAACGATGAAGTGCATGACGCGCTATTACAGATTGTGGATATGCGTCGTGAGCTGCTCGATCAACTGAATAAACAGTTGGGTACTCAGTTGATGATGGCCATCAACCTGCAAGTTAACCAGCAGCAGTTGATGAGCGTGTCGAATAACCTGCAAGAAATTCTGACACAGCAGATCTTCTGGGTGAACAGCAATAAGCCAATGGACTGGGAGTGGATCAAATCCTTCCCGCAGGCGCTGCATGACCAAATCAAAGCCATGAAGATCACTGTCAACTGGGAGAAAGCTTGGCCTGCGGTAGCTATCGCGTTCCTGGCAGGGCTACCGTTGCTGCTGATTGCCGGGCTTATCCGCTGGCGTTTGCGCTGGCTGAAAGATTATCAGGCTAAGCTGGCGGCGCAGGTTGGACAACTGCGTAACGACAGCCAGTTGCACACGCCGAAAGCGATTCTGATTGATCTTATCCGTGCGTTGCCGGTGTGCCTGATTATTCTGGCCATTGGCCTTATCCTGCTGACTATGCAGCTTAACGTTAGTGAATTGCTGTGGGCATTCAGTAAAAAACTGACATTATTCTGGCTGATATTTGGCCTGTGCTGGAAAGTTCTGGAGAAAAACGGTGTCGCCGTCAGCCACTTTAATATGCCCGCCCAGCTTACCAGCCACTGGCGGCGGCAAATTGTGCGCGTCAGTCTGGCGCTGTTGCCGTTGCACTTCTGGTCGGTTGTTGCTGAACTCTCTCCGCTGCATCTGATGGATGACGTGCTGGGGCAGTTTGTCATCCTGCTGAATCTGCTGGTGATTACCTGTCTGGTCTGGCCGATGTTCCGTGAAACCTGGCACGACAAAGAGTCTCACACCCTTCGCCTGGCGACGATTACCGTGCTGGCAATAGTGCCGATAGCGCTTATGGTATTGACCGCAACGGGATATTTCTATACCACGCTGCGTCTCTCCGGGCGCTGGATCGAAACCGTCTATCTGGTGATTATCTGGAACCTGCTTTACCAGACGGTTCTGCGTGGCCTCAGTGTGGCCGCCCGACGTATTGCCTATCGCCGTGCGTTGGCGCGTCGGCAGAATATGGTAAAAGAGGGGGCTGAAGGCGTTGAACCGCAGGAAGAGCCGACTATCGCGCTGGAACAGGTTAACCAGCAAACCCTGCGTATTACGATGCTGGTGATGGTGGCGCTGTTTGGCGTGATGTTCTGGGCGATTTGGTCAGATCTGATCACCGTATTTGCTTACCTCGACAGCATAACGCTGTGGCACTACAACGGTACCGAAGCGGGCGCTGCGGTAATGAAGAGCGTAACGCTTGGCAGTTTGCTGTTTGCGGTGATTGTTTTTGTTGTGTCGTGGGCGCTAATCCGCAACTTGCCGGGTTTACTGGAGGTGCTGATCCTCTCCAGGCTCAATATGCGGCAGGGCTCTGCGTATGCCGTGACGACGATCCTGAACTACATCATCATCGCAGTCGGGGCGTTGACGGTGTTCGGCTCGCTTGGTGTCTCGTGGGATAAACTGCAATGGCTGGCTGCGGCGCTATCGGTTGGTTTAGGTTTCGGCTTACAAGAAATTTTCGGTAACTTTGTCTCCGGTCTGATTATCCTGTTCGAACGTCCGGTGCGTATCGGCGATACCGTGACTATCGGCACTTTCTCCGGAACGGTGAGTAAGATCCGCATCCGTGCGACCACTATTACCGACTTTGACCGCAAAGAGGTGATCATTCCGAACAAGGCGTTTGTTACCGAGCGTCTGATCAACTGGTCGCTCTCTGACACTATCACCCGCGTGGTGATCCGCCTCGGCGTGGCGTACGGTTCCGATCTGGATAAAGTGAAAAAAGTGCTGCTGAAAGCGGCGATGGAGCACCCGAAAGTGATGCACGATCCGGAGCCGTCGGTGTTCTTCACCACCTTCGGCGCCAGCACGCTGGATCATGAACTGCGTCTGTACGTGCGTGAATTGCGCGATCGAAGCTACACGGTTGATGAACTGAACCGCGCCATCGACAAGCTGTGCCGCGAGAACAATATTGATATCGCCTTTAACCAGCTCGAAGTCCATCTGCACAATGACAAAGGTGATGAGCTGACTGAAGTTAAGCGCGAACTGAAAGGCGACGATCCAACGCCTTCTCAGGCGGGGTAAGTCCTGTCAATCTTCTCCCCGCTGGGGCTCTCTTTTGATCAGATGATCCGATCAAGAGACAACTGGTGGGGAGGGGATCACGCCTCAAGTTTCTTCTCAAAATCCCGTTTGACTATCTCCAGCGCTTTCAGCACAACGTCTGGCGCAATCTCATGTTGTTCCAGTAACATGATCAGATCAACAGCCAGCTTGATCTCCTCCGGGGCATTTTCCAGCGACATTACCTCTCCTCGATTTAGCGGGTTAAGCGCGCCAGCACGCGCTCAATATTGTCCAGCGCCTGGCGGCAACGGGCGAGCCTGCCGGCCAGCACCTCCACTTCTTTATGCAGTTGCTGCTGCTCGACCAGCGTGCTGACGGCGTTTAAGCGCTGCTCGCGCGCCTGTTTCATTGCCAGCAACCGACGCTCATACTCCTGATGTTGCAAACGCCTGCGCTGCCAGCGCGCAATGCCTGGCGATGCATGATCCCACTCGCGCAGCGGCCAGACTGCGCTTTCACGCGTGAGAGCAGTGATTTGCGCGGTCAGGCGCTCCGCCAGCCAGGCAACCTGATCCAGATGGTTGCCCTCTACAGCGCGGTGCAACGCTGCCAGATTGGCCGCAGCCTCATCCAGACAGGATTTCATCAACGTGCTGCGGGTCTGGAAAAGCTGGCGGTCAAAACGAGCGCTGATCGTCGCATGCTGCGCCAGCGGCGCGGCCAACTGGCGTAATTTATCCATGTGCTGCTCCAGCGTGTCTAAAAGCGCGGCGTTTTTCACGTCTCTTCTCCCGGTAAATATCACACTCTTACATTACCCGTTCATAATGCTGATGAAGTGCGCTATGCAACGGACTATTTTACTCATCATTGGTTGGCTGGCGGTAGTGCCTGGTACGCCTGGCGTGGTTCTGTCGCTCACCCCAGTCACTGACTGGAGTAAACTCCTGGGGATTACTGAGAGACATCCTGTCTCTCACCGGAGGCCAACCTTCGGTTGGGCAAATTCGTTCCCGACGAATTTGTCGCTGCGCCGCCGCCTTCCTGCAACTCGAATTATTTAGGGTAGATATGGCGTATTCCGGTGATTGATGCAAAGCAACAAAAAACATAAACCGCAGTAATGGCAGTTGCAATTGTGGCGCACAGTCAGTAAATTCGAGCGTTTTCGAGCACGGGTGCGGCTGATTAAATGTTAATCAGTAGTTACATAAAGTGTAAACGCGTGTACCGTGAGTAATACCGTTTCTATCAGGCAAAAATCCATGACAGCGACTGCGCAGCAGCTTGAATTTCTTAAAAACAGCATCAAAAGCATTCAGGATTATCCGAAGCCGGGCATTCTGTTCCGTGATGTCACCAGTTTGCTGGAAGATCCGCAAGCGTATGCTCTTAGCATTGAATTGCTGGTTGAGCGTTATAAAAACGCTGGCATAACCAAAGTGGTGGGAACCGAAGCGCGTGGCTTCCTGTTTGGCGCACCGGTTGCGCTGGGTCTGGGCGTTGGCTTTGTTCCGGTGCGTAAGCCGGGTAAATTGCCGCGTGAAACCATTGCCGAGAGCTATGAGCTGGAGTACGGCACTGACCAGTTAGAGATCCATGTTGATGCGATCAAACCGGGAGACAAGGTGCTGATGATCGACGATCTGCTGGCAACCGGCGGCACCATCGAAGCCACGGTGAAACTGATTCGCCGTCTGGGCGGTGAGGTGAACGACGCGGCATTCATCATTAATCTGTTCGATCTTGGCGGTGAACAACGCCTTGAAAAACAGGGTATTAACTGCTACAGCTTGGTGCCGTTCCCGGGACATTAATGCCATTTCCGCTTTCTCATCCCTCAGGCCTGCGCCTGAGGGATGAAGTGTATTAACAGCATGTGCTGTGTTAGCATTATTCCTTCGTAAATCCACCTTCCAGCGTTTCAGAGCCTGCCAATGAGTTATCAGGTCTTAGCCCGAAAATGGCGACCGCAAACTTTTGCTAACGTCGTCGGCCAGGAGCATGTGCTGACCGCACTGGCGAACGGCTTATCATCAGGACGCATTCATCATGCGTATCTGTTTTCCGGCACCCGTGGCGTCGGCAAAACCTCTATCGCCCGTCTGCTGGCGAAGGGGCTGAACTGTGAAACCGGCATCACCGCAACGCCGTGCGGCGTGTGTGATAACTGCCGTGAAATTGAGCAGGGACGTTTCGTCGATTTAATTGAGATCGACGCTGCGTCGCGCACCAAAGTCGAAGATACCCGCGATCTGCTGGATAACGTGCAGTACGCCCCGGCGCGTGGGCGTTTCAAAGTCTATCTGATTGACGAAGTGCATATGCTCTCGCGTCACAGCTTTAACGCGCTGTTAAAAACGCTCGAAGAGCCGCCTGAACACGTCAAATTCCTGTTGGCGACCACCGATCCGCAAAAGCTGCCGGTGACCATTCTTTCCCGCTGTCTTCAGTTCCACCTGAAAGCACTGGATATCGAACAGATCCGCAGCCAGCTTGAGCACATTCTTACTGACGAGAAGATTGAACATGAACCCCGTGCGCTGCAATTGCTGGCGCGTGCGGCTGACGGTAGCCTGCGTGATGCGCTAAGCCTGACCGATCAGGCGATTGCCAGCGGCAACGGGCAGCTCTCCGCGGCGGCGGTCAGCTCCATGCTTGGCACACTGAATGACGACCAGGCGCTTTCATTAGTTGAAGCTGTGGTTGCCGCCGACGGCGAACGTGCCATGGGACTGGTGAACGAGGCTGCATCACGCAGCGTTGAATGGGAAGCCCTGCTGCTGGAGATGCAAACGCTGCTGCACCGTATCGCCATGGTACAGCTAACGCCTGCGGCGCTCGGCAGCGACATGGCCCCGATTGAGCAGCGTCTGCGTGAACTGGCCCGCACCGTGCCGCCCACCGATGTGCAGCTCTATTACCAGACGCTGTTGATTGGCCGTAAAGAGCTACCCTTTGCGCCGGACCGCCGCATGGGCGTTGAAATGACACTGCTGCGCGCGCTGGCGTTCCATCCACGAGCGCCGCTAGCAGCACCAGAAGTGCCTCAACAATCCTTCGCTCCTGTGGCGCCCACCGATGTGATGGCGCCGCAGCAGGTTCCGCCCGTGCCGCAGGCCCAACCAGCGGCCGCACCAGTGCAGAACGATGTACCGCTGCCTGAATCAACCAGCTCGGTGCTGGCGGCGCGCAGACAGTTGCAACGCGCTCAGGGAGCAGACAAAGCAAAAAAGAGTGAACCGGCAGCCGCAAACCGCGCGCGGCCGGTGAATAATGCCGCGCTGGAGCGTCTGGCTTCGGTTACCGAGCGTGCGCAATCGCGCCCGGCACCGTCGGCGCTTGAACAGGCTCCGGCGAAAAAAGAGGCCTACCGCTGGAAAGCAACTACTGTTGTCGCCGAGACAAAAGAGGTTGTTGCCACGCCCAAAGCGTTGAAAAAGGCGCTGGAACACGAGAAAACGCCAGAGCTGGCGAAAAAGCTGGCGGAAGAGGCAATTGAGCGTGATGCCTGGGCGAAAGAGGTCAGCCAGCTAACATTGCCGAAACTGGTTGAGCAGGTGGCGCTGAATGCCTGGAAAGAGCAGGAGGGCGATCGTTGGTGTCTGCATTTGCGCAGCTCGCAGCGCCACCTTAATTCGCAGGGCGCACAGAAGGCGCTGAGCGATGCGCTTAGTGAATTGCACGGTTCGACGGTTGAACTGACTATCATTGAAGATGATAATCCGGCGGTGCGTACGCCGCTGGAGTGGCGTCAGACAATCTATGAGGAAAAGCTCGCGCAGGCGCGTGAAGCAATTATTGCGGATAACAACATCCAGACGCTGCAACGGTTTTTCGATGCGGATCTGGATGAAGAGAGTATTCGTCCCCTTTGACGGCAAGCTGCGGCTTTCCGTTTTTAACCCTGAATGTGACTTACCGCTCTGGTCAGTCACCACAGCTAAAGAGAGAAGCCTATGTTTGGAAAAGGCGGTCTGGGCAACCTGATGAAACAGGCCCAGCAGATGCAAGAAAAAATGCAGAAAATGCAGGAAGAGATCGCACAGCTGGAAGTGACCGGCGAATCAGGTGCAGGCCTGGTGAAAGTGACCATCAATGGCGCGCATAACTGCCGTCGCGTGGAGATCGATCCGAGCCTGCTCGAAGACGACAAAGAGATGCTGGAAGATCTGATCGCCGCTGCGTTTAACGATGCTGCACGCCGTATCGATGAAACCCAGAAAGAGAAAATGGCTTCTGTTTCCTCCGGCATGTCTTTGCCGCCAGGCTTTAAGATGCCGTTCTGATGCAGACCAGTCCGCTGTTAACGCAGCTTATGGAAGCACTGCGCTGCCTGCCGGGCGTTGGCCCGAAGTCGGCGCAACGCATGGCGTTTACGCTGTTGCAGCGCGATCGCAGCGGCGGTATGCGGCTGGCGCAGGCGCTTACCCGGGCAATGTCGGAAATCGGCCACTGCGCCGATTGCCGTACCTTTACCGAGCAGGATGTGTGCAATATATGCAGCAACCCACGGCGCCAGGAAAACGGTCAAATCTGTGTGGTAGAAAGCCCGGCGGATATTTATGCCATCGAGCAAACCGGGCAGTTCTCGGGGCGCTACTTTGTGCTGATGGGGCATCTGTCGCCGCTGGACGGTATCGGGCCGGATGATATCGGTCTCGACCGGCTTGAGCAGCGGCTGGCCGCAGAAAAGATCCAGGAAGTGATCCTCGCCACCAACCCGACGGTGGAAGGTGAGGCAACGGCGAACTATATTGCGGAGCTTTGCGCGCAATATGGTGTGGAAGCCAGCCGCATCGCGCACGGTGTGCCGGTGGGTGGCGAGCTGGAGATGGTTGACGGCACCACGCTGTCACACTCGCTTGCCGGTCGCCACAAGATTCGTTTTTAATCAAACGGAGGCAGAAATTTTTGCCTCCGCTTGAAAATTCCCGCCTCTGTCCCCACTTCACCCTCAACGCATTTTTTACCTTGTAAATGGCATTGTTGAGGTTTTCCCAATGAAAGGACAAGAAACTCGCGGTTTTCAGTCTGAAGTTAAACAGCTTCTGCACCTGATGATCCATTCTCTCTATTCGAACAAAGAAATTTTCCTGCGTGAGCTGATCTCCAACGCCTCGGATGCGGCGGACAAACTGCGTTTCCGCGCGCTGTCCAACCCGGATCTCTACGAAGGCGATGGCGAATTGCATGTCCGCGTCTCTTTCGATAAAGAAAAGCGTACGTTGACCATCGCCGATAACGGTATTGGTATGACTCGCGATGAAGTTATCGATCATCTGGGTACCATCGCCAAGTCCGGCACCAAAGCCTTTCTCGAATCAATGGGCTCCGATCAGGCTAAAGACAGCCAGTTGATTGGTCAGTTCGGCGTAGGTTTCTACTCGGCGTTTATCGTTGCGGATAAAGTGACTGTACGTACCCGCGCGGCGGGCGAGAGCGCAGAAAATGGCGTGTTCTGGGAATCTGAAGGCGCGGGCGAATACACCGTCGCTGATATCACCAAAGCCGATCGCGGGACGGAAATCACGCTGCATCTGCGCGAAGGGGAAGATGATTTCCTCAATGACTGGCGCGTGCGTTCTATTATCAGTAAATATTCCGACCATATCGCTCTGCCGGTCGAGATCGAAAAACAGGAAGAGAAAGACGGCGAAACCGTGGTTTCCTGGGAGAAGATCAACAAAGCGCAGGCGCTATGGACGCGCAACAAGTCTGAAATCAAAGACGAAGAATATAACGAATTCTACAAACATATCGCCCACGACTTTACCGATCCGCTGACCTGGAGCCACAACCGTGTGGAAGGGAAGCAGGAGTACACCAGCCTGCTTTATATCCCGTCGCAGGCGCCGTGGGATATGTGGAACCGCGATCATAAACACGGCCTGAAACTTTATGTGCAGCGCGTGTTTATTATGGACGAAGCCGAACAGTTTATGCCGAACTATCTGCGCTTCGTTCGCGGCCTGGTGGATTCCAGCGATCTGCCGCTCAACGTTTCGCGCGAAATTTTGCAGGACAGCAGCGTTACGCGCAATCTGCGTACCGCGCTGACCAAACGTGTGCTGCAAATGCTGGATAAACTGGCGAAAGATGACGCGGAAAAATACCAGACATTCTGGCAGCAGTTCGGCCTGGTGCTGAAAGAAGGGGCTGGCGAAGACAGTGCTAACCTGGAAGCGATTGCCAAATTGCTGCGTTTTGCCTCCACGCACAATGACTCTTCTGCGCAGACCGTGTCGCTGGAAGAGTACGTATCGCGTATGAAAGAAGGCCAGGAGAAGATCTACTTCATTACCGCTGACAGCTACGCTGCGGCAAAGAGCAGCCCGCATCTGGAACTGCTGCGTAAGAAAGGGATCGAAGTGCTGCTGCTTTCCGATCGCATCGACGAATGGATGATGAGCTACCTGACCGAATTCGACGGCAAACCGTTCCAGTCAGTGGCGAAAGCTGATGCGTCGCTGGAAAAACTGGCCGACGAAGTGGACGACAGCGCGAAAGAGGCGGAAAAAGCGCTCGAGCCGTTTGTTGACCGCGTGAAAACCCTGCTTGGCGATCGCGTGAAAGAAGTACGCCTGACCCATCGTCTGACCGAAACGCCTGCGGTGGTAGTAACCGATGCCGACGAGATGAGCACGCAGATGGCGAAACTGTTCGCGGCTGCGGGTCAGAATGCGCCGGAAGTAAAATACATCTTTGAACTGAACCCGGATCACGCGCTGGTGAAACGTGCTGCGGGCACCCAGGATGATAACCAGTTCAGCGAGTGGGTCGAGCTGTTGCTGGAGCAGGCGCTGTTTGCCGAACGCGGCACGCTGGAAGATCCGAACCAGTTCATCCGTCGTATGAATCAGCTGCTGACTGCCTGAGTTTCTGTTTTTGGTCTGACCTTACCCCTCTCGTTTCACGCGAGAGGGGTACTCCCCGAAGTAATCTCTCTCATTAACCGTTTCAGCCATTCCGGCTTCCTTGAGCGATACTCGTTCTGGTGGTATCTTTTAGCGCTTTTGAAAAATTGAACCAACTTTTGAGGGGATTTTCGCAATGCGTATTATTCTGCTTGGCGCTCCGGGCGCGGGTAAAGGAACTCAGGCTCAGTTCATCATGGAGAAATACGGTATTCCGCAAATCTCTACCGGTGACATGCTGCGCGCGGCTGTTAAATCTGGCAACGAACTGGGCAAACAGGCGAAAGATATCATGGACGCCGGCAAACTGGTGACCGACGAGCTGGTTATCGCACTGGTGAAAGAGCGTATCACCCAGGAAGATTGCCGTAACGGTTTCCTGCTGGACGGCTTCCCGCGTACCATTCCGCAAGCAGATGCCATGAAAGAAGCAGGCATCGCCGTGGATTACGTACTGGAATTCGATGTTCCGGACGAACTGATCGTTGATCGTATCGTGGGACGTCGCGTACACGCCGCTTCCGGACGTGTTTATCACATCAAATTCAATCCGCCGAAAGTAGAAGGCAAAGACGACGTGACCGGCGAAGAGCTGACCACGCGTAAAGACGATCAGGAAGAGACCGTACGTAAACGTCTGGTGGAATACCATCAGTTGACCGCGCCGCTGATCGGCTACTACCAGAAAGAAGCGCAGGCGGGTAACACCAAATACGCTAAAGTGGACGGCACCAAAGCCGTTGCTGATGTACGTGCAGAGCTGGAAAAAATCCTCGGCTAAGCGCGTGTTCTCACTCGGATCCCTCCGGGTGAGAATATTTCTCATCTTACCTTTCGCTGCAATTGGTTCCGTTTAAACGCTTTTACGCTACAATTACCAACCATTCAAAAGGTTAAGAGGCGTGAATGAGTCAGGCGAAAACCGGCATCCTGCTTGCCAATCTCGGTACCCCCGATGCCCCCACTCCGGCAGCAGTAAAACGTTATCTGCGGCAATTTTTAAGCGACAGACGTGTTGTTGATACGTCGCGCTTGCTGTGGTGGCCGCTATTACGTGGTGTGATCCTGCCGATTCGTTCACCGCGCGTGGCAAAACTCTACCAATCTGTCTGGATGGAAGACGGTTCGCCGCTGATGGTTTACAGCCGCAGGCAGCAACAGGCGCTGGCTGCGCGGTTGCCGGGCGTTCCCGTGGCGCTCGGCATGAGCTATGGTTCACCGTCGCTGGAAAGTGCCGTGGATGCCCTGCTGGAGCAGGATGTTGACCATATTGTTGTGCTCTCACTCTACCCGCAATACTCCTGCTCAACGGTGGCGGCGGTATGGGACGAACTGGCGCGAATTCTGGCGAAGAAACGCTATATTCCCGGCATCTCCTTTATCCGCGATTATGCCGACGATACGGATTACATTTCGGCGCTGGCAAACAGTGTGCGCGCCTCTTTCGCCATACACGGCGAGCCGGATCTGCTGCTGCTCTCTTATCACGGCATTCCGCAGCGCTACGCGGCAGAAGGGGATGACTACCCGCAGCGCTGCCGTGATACCACGCGTGAACTGGTCTCGGCGCTCGATCTGCCGCCGGAAAAAGTGATGATGACCTTCCAGTCACGCTTTGGCCGCGAACCCTGGCTGACACCGTACACCGATGAAACGCTGAAAATGCTGGGTGAGAAAGGGGTGAAACATATCCAGGTGATGTCGCCAGGTTTTGCCGCAGACTGCCTTGAGACGCTGGAGGAGATCGCGGTGCAAAACCGTGAGTTTTTCCTCGAGGCGGGCGGCGAGAAATATGAATACATACCAGCGCTGAATGATTCACCAGAGCATATCGAAATGATGGTCAACCTGACGGCCAGGTATCGCTGATCGCCCGCAGGGCTGAGAGTGTGTTAACATTCTCAGCCCTTATGTTCAGCGCTTATTACAACCATGAAATTTCCCGGTAAACGTAAATCCAAACACTATTTTCCCGTTAACGCCCGCGATCCGTTATTGCAACAAATCCAGCCAGAAAATGAAGTTAGCGCCTGCTGGGTGGTTGGTATCGATCAGACGCTGGTGGATATCGAGGCTAAAGTGGATGATGCGTTTATCTCACGTTATGGCCTGAGCACCGGGCATTCGCTGGTGATCGCCGATGATGTGGCCGAAGCGCTGTACCAGGAACTGGTGAGCAACGATCTGATCACCCATCAGTTTGCTGGCGGTACGATCGGTAACACCATGCATAACTACTCAGTGCTGGCCGATGACCGTTCTGTGCTGCTCGGCGTGATGTGCGACAGCGTGAAAATCGGTAGTTACGCCTATCGTTATCTGTGCAACACCTCTAGTCGTACTGATCTGAACTATCTGCAAGGCGTGGATGGCGCGATTGGTCGTTGCTTTACGCTGATCAGCGACAGCGGCGAACGGACGTTTGCCATCAGCCCCGGACAGATGAACCAGCTTCGCCCGGAGAGTATTCCGGAATCGGTGATTGCGGGCGCGTCTGCGCTGGTGCTCTCTTCCTATCTGGTGCGTTGCAACCCCGGTGAGCCGATGCCGGATGCCACTCTGCAAGCCGTAGCTTATGCCAAAAAGCATAACGTGCCGGTGGTGCTGACGCTGGGCACCAAATATGTGATTGCCGATAATCCGCAATGCTGGCGTGATTTTCTCAAAGAAAACGTCTCGATTCTGGCGATGAACGAAGAAGAAGGCCACGCGTTGACCGGCGAAAGCGATCCTCTGCTGGCCGCCGATAAAGCGCTGGACTGGGTAGATCTGGTACTGTGTACCGCCGGGCCGATTGGCCTGTATATGGCCGGTTTTACCGAAGAGGATACGAAGCGCAAAACCCAGCATCCTCTGCTGCCGGGAGCGATTGCCGAGTTCAACCAGTATGAGTTCAGCCGGGCGATGCGCCATAAAGATTGCCAGAACCCGCAGCGGATCTACTCACACATTGCCCCCTACATGGGTGGGCCTGAGAAGATCATGAACACCAACGGCGCGGGTGATGGCGCACTGGCGGCGTTGCTGCACGACATTACCGCAAATAATTACCATCGCACTAATGTACCGAATTCCAGCAAACATAAATTTAACTGGCTGACCTATTCCTCTCTGGCGCAGGTGTGTAAATACGCCAATCGCGTGAGCTATCAGGTGCTGAACCAGCATTCACCGCGCTTAAGCCGTGGCCTGCCTGAGCGGGAAGACAGCCTCGAAGAGGCGTACTGGGAACGTTGATGTCGCATGTTTCGCCGGATAAGCGTAGCGCCATCCGGCAATCAATGTTGTTTGTTTACCCCGTCACGGCTTCTTCAGCCGACGGTTTCTCCAGCAGCGTTATCATGGTATTGGCGATTTCGCGTTCACCCATCACCACCTGGTTGGCGCCGCGCTCGGTAATGTAATCCACTTCATCGTCGTAATGCGCGCGGGCAATAATTTCAATGTCCGGGCATTTCTCACGCGCGGTTGCGACAATCTCCCCGGCCTCGTAACCATTCGGAATGGTCAGCAGCAGCCAGCGGGCGCAGTCGAGATGCGCCAGATTCATGATCTCTTCATTGGTGGCATTGCCCAGTACGGCGCGGATCCCACGTGCGCGCAACTCATCCACCCGGGTGCGCGAGGTTTCAATCACCACCAGCGGAATACCCCGCGCCATCAGTTTTTCGCCCAGCAGGCTACCAACACGGCCAAACCCAACCAGCAGTGCATGGTTGCAGATATCCACCGGGATCTGCTTCTCTTCTTCGGTGGCTTCTTCCAGCGTTTGCTCTTCCAGCGTCTCGGTTTTGTTGAGGTACTTCTCCAGCAGCGTAAACAGCACCGGGTTGAGCATAATCGACAGGATAGCGCCTGCCAGCACCAGGTTTTGCCCGGTCTGCGGCAGCAGTCCCATCGACATTCCCAGGCCTGCCAGGATAAAAGCGAACTCCCCAATCTGTGCCAGGCTGGCGGCAATGGTCAGCGCGGTGCGCGGCGAGTGACCAAACAGGCGCACCAGCAAGAAAGCGGCCACCGATTTACCGAAGATGATGATAGCCAGCGTGCCGAGCACCGCCAGCGGCTGTTCGATCAGGATCATCGGGTTGAACAACATGCCGACAGAGACAAAGAACAGCACTGCAAACGCGTCGCGCAGCGGCAGAGTGTCGTGCGCCGCCCGATGGCTGAGCTCGGATTCGTTTAGCACCATACCGGCGAAGAATGCACCAAGGGCGAAGGAGACATCAAATAGCTCGACGGCGCCAAAGGCGATGCCGAGCGCCAGCGCCAGCACGGAGAGAGTAAACAGCTCGCGCGAGCCGGTTGCGGCGCTACGCGCCATGATCCACGGCACCAGACGGCGGCCAACCAGCATCATTATGGCGATAAAGGCCACCACTTTACCGATGGTAATGCTCATATCCAGCGCCAGCGATGCCAACCCAACGTTGTCTTTTTCTATCATCCCGGCGACGGCGGGCAGTAGCACCAGTGTCAGCACCATCACCAGATCTTCAACAATCAGCCAGCCGATGGCGATTTGCCCGCGCTGGCTGTCGATAAGCTGTCGCTCCTCAAGCGCGCGCAACAACACCACCGTACTGGCGGTGGAAAGACATAACCCAAAGACAATACCGGTCATAAGAGACCAGCCAGACAGTGCGGAAAGCGCCATACCCAGCAGCGTCGCGACGGCAATTTGCGCTATCGCTCCGGGAATGGCGATCGACTTTACCGCCATCAAATCCTTTAATGAGAAGTGCAACCCAACGCCGAACATCAGCAGAATCACACCTAATTCCGCCAGTTCGGGCGCCAGTTGAGTATCGGCGACAAAGCCCGGCGTAAACGGCCCGGACAGCACACCCGCTAACAAGTAGCCCACCAGAGGAGAAATTCGCAGTTTATTGGCAAGCATGCCGAGAATGAAGGCCAGTACAAGGCCGCCGACAATGGTGGTGATAAGCGGTGTGGTGTGATGCATTCCGTCTCCTTTCGTTGATGCGTGAAACCTGCGGTCGATGACCGCTAGCTGAGTTACAGTTTATGACAATTTTTGCCAGTATGTTTATGAATAATTGTTGAATTATGAAGAAAATGACGCGTTGGAAGGAAAAAAAGCACAACAGTGTCATCTGTAACAGAAATCACGTGGCAGGTAAGGAAAAGCAATAGAAAGCAGCGGCCAAAGAGAGATTTTGGCCGCAAGGAAATCAATGTTGTGGGCGATTATCAGGCAGGAATATCGTCAGAATTCCGAGTAATGGCAGGAAAGCACATATTTTGTAGACCAAATCGATACTGGTGTGATCGGCAACCAGCCCCAGCACCGCAGCGCCAAGCCCGCCCATACCAAAGGCGAAACCAAAAAACAGTCCGGAAACCATGCCAATACGCCCTGGTAACAGCTCCTGGGCATAGACCAGAATGGCGGAGAACGCCGATGCAAGAATAAAACCAATTATCACCGTTAAAATTCCGGTCCAGAACAGAGAGGCATAGGGTAAAACCAGCGTGAAGGGAGCAACACCGAGAATGGAGCCCCAAATTACATATTTTCTGCCGATCTTATCGCCCAAAGGCCCGCCGATAACGGTGCCAGCGGCAACCGCAAACAGGAAGATAAACAGATGCATCTGCGCGTTTTGCACGGATAAATCGAACTTGTTCATCAGATAAAAGGTGAAATAGCTGCTGATACTGGCCATATAGAAGTATTTGGAGAAAATCAGAATCAGCAGGATACAGACCGCCAGCACCACTTTATTGCGTGGCAGCGGATTATTCACCCCAGTAATCTTTTTCCCTTTGTTCTCCCGGTGCTGGGCTGCATACCAGCGGCTCACCTGCATCAGCACGACGATCGCCAGCAGGGCGGCCAACACAAACCAGGCAACATTACCTTTACCATAGGGCGCAATGATCACTGCCGCCAGCAACGGGCCGAGTGAGGCACCAAAATTACCGCCTACCTGAAAAATGGATTGCGCCAGCCCGTGACGGCCACCGGAAGCCATCCGCGCCACGCGCGACGATTCAGGATGGAACACCGAAGAGCCGGTACCGACCAGCGCTGCGGCAATCAGCACCGTTGTAAAATTACCCGCCAGCGCCAGCAGAACCAACCCGCTGAGGGTAAAACACATACCAATGGGCAGCGACCACGGCATCGGATGTTTATCTGTCCAGTAACCGACCACAGGTTGCAGCAGCGAGGAGGCTACCTGGAAGGTGAGGGTGATAAACCCAATCTGCACAAAGGACAGGGAAAAATCGGCTTGCAGCAGCGGGTAAATCGCCAGCAGCAGCGACTGGATCATATCGTTAAGCAGGTGCGAAAGGCTGATTGCACCAAGAATACCGAACGAGGTGCGCGCGACCGGAGGAGTCTGCGACGTTTCACTGATTGCCATAAATACCACGTTGTGTTGTCAGAAGAGGAAAGAAGAACGGTAATCGTTATCCGACTAACATTACCTGCGTGGATGCTTTGAAGGAAGTCGCAATGATGAAAACATATTTGTCTATTATTGTTTAGCATTGTAATTTCGGGTTTTTATCAATGAAGTCAGGGAGAGAAGCATGAATTGGCTACCAAAGAGCGCCACGTTGGCGCTGCTGGCGACGATGGGCATGGCAAGCTGGCAGGTGCAGGCATATGAACAGGACAAAACGTATAATGTCACCATCTTGCATACTAACGATCACCACGGCCACTTCTGGCGCAGTGATTACGGCGAATATGGGCTGTCGGCGCAAAAGACGCTGGTGGACGGCATTCGTAAAGAGGTGGCTACCGAAGGTGGCAGTGTACTGCTACTCTCCGGCGGCGACATCAATACTGGTGTACCCGAATCCGATTTACAGGATGCTGAACCGGATTTTCGCGGCATGAACCTGATTGGTTATGACGCCATGGCTGTCGGCAACCATGAATTCGATAATCCACTCAGCGTGTTGCGTCAGCAGGAGAAGTGGGCAAAGTTCCCGTTCCTCTCCGCCAATATTTATCAAAAAAGTACCGGTGAGCGCCTGTTTAAGCCGTGGATGATCTTTAATCGCCAGGGGTTAAAGATTGCCGTGATCGGGTTAACCACTGATGACACCGCCAAAATCGGTAACCCGGAGTTTTTCACCGATATTGAATTCCGTAAGCCTGCCGAGGAAGCGAAGCTGGTGATTCAGGAGCTACAGCAGAACGAAAAACCGGACGTGATCATCGCCACCACTCATATGGGCCATTATGACAATGGCGAGCACGGCTCGAATGCGCCGGGCGATGTGGAGATGGCGCGTAGTCTGCCGAAAGGGGCACTGGCGATGATTGTGGGTGGTCACTCACAAGATCCCGTGTGCATGGCTTCCGAGAACAAAAAGCAGGTCGATTACGTGCCTGGAACGCCCTGTGCGCCCGATCAGCAGAACGGTATCTGGATTGTGCAGGCCCATGAATGGGGTAAATATGTTGGCCGCGCTGATTTCCAGTTCCGCAACGGTGAGATGAAACTGGTGCGCTACCAGCTGATCCCGGTCAACCTGAAGAAGAAAGTCACCTACGATAACGGCAAAAGTGAGCGCGTACTCTACACGCCGGAAATTGCCGAAAACCCACAGATGTTGTCGCTGTTGACGCCGTTCCAGAACAGAGGCAAAACACTACTGGAGGTGAAAATCGGTAACGCCACTGGTCACCTGGAAGGGGATCGCAGTAAAGTCCGTTTTGTGCAAACCAACCTGGCGCGGGTGATTCTGACTGCGCAAATGGTACGCACTGATGCGGATCTGGCTGTGATGAGCGGCGGTGGAGTACGTGATTCCATTGAAGCGGGCGACATCACCTATAAAGATGTGCTGAAAGTGCAGCCGTTCGGCAACACGCTGGTTTACGTCTCGCTTACCGGTAAAGAGCTGACAGATTATCTCACCACTGTGGCGCAGATGAAGCCAGATTCCGGCGCTTATCCGCAGTTCGCCAATGTCAGTTTTGTCGCGAAAGATGGCAAGCTCAACGAGCTGAAGATCAAAGGTGAACCGGTTGATGCAGCGAAAACGTATCGTCTGGCGACGTTGAGTTTCAACGCCACCGGCGGTGACGGTTATCCGCGTCTTGATGATAAAGCGGGCTATGTGAATACTGGTTTTATCGATGCCGAAGTGCTGAAAGAGTTTATTCAGAAAAACTCGCCGCTGGATGCGGCTGCATTCGAACCGAAAGGGGAAGTGAGCTGGCAGTAACCAGCTCATATACCCGTCATACTTCAAGTTGCATGTGCGTTGGCTTTTTTATTCGGCTCATCCCTGAGCCTTATCCCTTCGGGGCCGCTACTTACAGCGTTCAAATCTGCTTCTGGCAGATTTGTCGCTCACCCCGGTCACGGACTGAAGTAAGCTCCCGGGGATTACTGAGAGACATCCTGTCTCTCACCGGAGGCCAACCTTCGGTTGGGCAAATTCGTTCCCGACGAATTTGTCGCTGCGTCGCCGTCTTCCTGCAACTCGAATTATTTAGGGTATAAACGTTAATCACGGCGGGCGATATCGGCAAATTTCGCGTCCAGCATTTTTGCCAGATCGCTCGCCGCCAGTTCAATATCCAGCCCGCGCTTGCCGCCAGAAACGTAAATAGAGGCGAATTCCTGCGCAGGGGCGTCAATCAGCGTCGGCAGGCGTTTTTTCTGTCCCAGCGGGCTAATGCCGCCCACCAGATAACCGGTGCTGCGCTGTGCGGCCATCGGATCGGCCATATCCACTTTTTTGGCTCCCAGCGCTTTGGCGACCTTTTTCAGATCCAGTTGACCGGCGACCGGCGTAACCGCCACGGCCAGGTGTTTTATATCGCCGTTAATGGCCACCAGCAGCGTTTTATAGACCTGATCGGCATTCAGCCCCAGCTTGCGCACCACTTCATCGCCAAAATTAGTTTCGTTGGGATCGTGATCGTAAGTGTGCACCTGAAAAGAGATGTTGTTTTTTTCGAGTAACTTCACGGCGGGAGTCATAGCAAATCCTTCTTACCACAGTCATTTCACGCCATAAGCATACGCCTGTGTGCCGCAACAAAAATAGTACCATCTTGCGCTATTGGGCCATCCGTTGTTGCAGCAGCGCCGGAAGGTTGCCATCACCATAGAGATGAAGCGCGCCAGCTGCCACCACATAACGCCCCGGCGGCAGCGCGAACAGGCGATCGCACCACGCCTGATTACGCTGATGCATCAGAACATCATGCAGCGGCTGGCTGAAGGTTGACGGTAAGCTGAGCAGCTCTGCGGCAGGCGGCGTTTCCAGCCACCAGCTCATCATCACCTGTAACAGGCGCGCATTTTCATGCCAGTGCGTTAAGGTGTCCTGTAGCAGTTCGACGCCATCATCGGGTAACTGGCGCAGGATATCCAGTTGGCTGGTGGTGCCTTCCAGCTCCAGCACGCTGATCTGGTGCTGCTGGGCCTCCTGCAACAGTTGATAATCGACGCCATACTCCGGGCGTAGCCCCAGCCGTTGAGCCTGGGTAGCCTGAAGCACCAGCGCGATATGCCAGGCCGGGCGCTGTTCAAACTCCTCGCGTGACAGCGAAAGGGTTTGCAACGTCTGCTCAAGCTGGCTCAGGATCTGTGGATTCAGACGCTCTTCGAGCGGAGCTGCGGGAGGAAGGTTATCAAAAGGGGAATCGGATCCGGCAATATCCGCTTCGACGATCAACGCGTCGGCATGACGCAGTTTGTGCAGCAGCAATTCCGGCAGCGGTGACATGCCATAGGTGCCCATATGAATACTGCCGACCAGGTGCAGATGCTGGCCGCCGGGCAGCGTGATATCCATTGCCGGCCAGCGGTAGCGGCGCACACAAAGCGCGAGAAAGAAGTTTTTCAATCGTTGAAACAGAGTCATACGCGCTTTCCGGGAGAAAAATTCCATGCTAACGCGACAGGCAGCAAGGTGCAAACCCCGCCGCCTGCCCGGCGGGGCAACATCGACTGGTTAATGGCGAGGTTTAAAACGCAGCAGGCGGTTGGCATTGCTGACCACCGTAATGGAGGAGAGCGCCATTGCTGCACCTGCCACAACCGGGTTGAGCAGGGTGCCTGTCAGCGGCCAGAGAATTCCGGCGGCAATGGGGATCCCCAGCGAGTTATAGACAAACGCCCCCAGCAGGTTTTGTTTCATATTGCGCAGCGTCGCTTTGGCAATTGCCAGCGCATCAGCCACCCCCAGCAAGCTATGGCGCATCAAGGTAATCGCGGCAGTTTCAATGGCAACATCGCTGCCGCCGCCCATGGCGATCCCGACATCGGCCTGCGCCAGCGCAGGCGCGTCGTTAATACCATCACCCACCATCGCCACCTGGCGACCCTGCTGTTGCAGGTTTTTGATCGCCTCGGCTTTGCCGTCAGGCAGAACGCCGGCAATGATCTCATCAATCCCGGCCTCTTTAGCAATCGCGTTGGCCGTGATGGGATTATCACCGGTGAGCATCACCAGACGATAACCGGCGCGGTGCAGGTGTTGCAGAGCTTCCACACTATCATCGCGTAGCGGATCGCGAATAGCGAACAGCGCTACGGCGACGCCATCAACCGCCAGCAGCACGGGTGTTGCTCCGAGACTGGCCTGACGGGCGATCTCCTCGTCAAGCACGCGGGTATCCACGCTCTGCTCTGCCAGCAGAGCCTGATTGCCGAGCAATACAGTGCGCCCATCGACAATACCGCTGACGCCCAGTCCACGTAGCGTGCGGAATTGATTCACCGTCGGCAACGCATCGCTGCCCGCTTTTTCCACGATCGCCCGCGCCAGCGGATGACTGGAACCTTGCTCCAGCGCCGCTGCCAGACGCAGCGCCGCCGAATCGTCGCTATCCAGCGTTTTCACGCTGACCACTTCCGGTTTGCCGCGTGTCAGGGTGCCGGTTTTATCAAACACGATCGTATCCAGCGTACTGGCGCGTTGCAGGGCATCTGCATCGCGCACCAGCACGCCAAATTCCGCAGCGCGACCGACGCCGGAGATAATCGACATCGGCGTTGCCAGCCCCAGCGCACATGGACAGGCAATAATCAACACGGTAGTGGCGATCACCAGTGTATAAACGATTTGCGGTGCAGGGCCAGCGAAGTACCAGATTGCGCCGCTGAGCAGCGCGATAGCGACCACTACCGGCACAAATACCGCCGAAATACGGTCGGCCAGTTGACCAATTTCCGGCTTGCTGCTTTGCGCCTGACGCACCATCCGGATGATGCGGGAAAGCGTGGTGTGGCTGCCGACCGCGCTGGCGGTAAACAGCACGCTACCATCCTGCACTACCGTCCCGGCGTGAATGCTTTCGCCGATACTTTTTTCCTGCGGCACAGGTTCGCCAGTCAGCATCGCTTCATCGAACCAGGCTTCGCCCTGGCTGATTTCGCCATCTACCGGCACGCGATCACCGGTGGTAAGACGCAATGTCATTCCCGGCTGTACTTCTGCCAGCGGTAGATTTTTTTCGCCGTCGTCGGTGACGACCCGCGCGGTTGGCGGTGTTAAATCCAGTAAGCGTTCCAGCGCTTTCGATGAACGTTGGCGGGCGCGGGCTTCCAGCATATGGCCGAGATTAATCAGGCCGATAATCATCGCGCTTGCTTCGTAATAAAGGTGGCGGGCTTCCATCGGGAACCACTGCGGCCAGATATTAACACTCATCGAATAGAGCCAGGCGGCACCGGTTCCCAGCGCCACCAGCGTATCCATGGTGGCGGAGCCGTTACGCAGACTTTTCCACGCGCTGGAGTAGAAATGCCCACCGGCGACAATCATCACCGCCAGGGTTATCAGGCCGATAAACAGCCACAGGGCACGGTTACTGTCGGTGACCATCATATTGTCACCCATCATGCCCCAGACCATGATTGGCACGCCGACCACCAACGCGACAAGCGCCTGCCAGCGGAAGCGCTTCATGGTGGCGAGCGCGGTTTCCTGCTGGCGCTCGCGGCGCTTAATATCGTCTTCTATCGCTTCAGCGCCGTAGCCCACTTGCTCTACGGCACTGACTAATTCAGCGGCGGGCGCGCTACCCATGACTAACGCGGTGCGCTCCGCCAGGTTGACCCGTGCCTGCGTCACGCCTGGTACGGCCTGCAAAGCTTTTTGTACCCGGGAAACACAACTGGCGCAGCTCATGCCGTTGATCAATAGCTGTTGGCTGTCATCAAGGTCGTCGGCTGCCGGAAGCTCATGGGGGGCCGCTGTCAGTGCTTCCGACGGGAGTGATGACTCTGCCAGCGGTTTAGCCTTTGGGTGGCTTAAGCTCGCGCCGTATCCGGCTTCTTTAATGGTCGCGATCAGCGCCTCAGCGCTGGCGCTGCCGGTAACTTCCGCACGTTCAATGGTCACGTCCGCCTGTTCAACATCGGGGCGTTTTTCCAGGCTCTCTTTGACACGTTTAACGCAATGGCCGCAGGAAAGACCATCGAGGTTTAGTTCTATGGTATGAGACATAGTCAATCTCCTTGGTTGTGATGCTTCAATACGGAGTAAAATGAAGCTTAAACCTTCCATCAAGGGGAAGGTCAAGTTTTTATCATGGCAAAGAGGCGACAGGTGTTCCATAAACGACAAACCCCGCACAAGGCAGGGTTTGTTTATTACCGGCTGGGTAAAACTCAACCGTATTTACGGGCAAATTCCTGATCGGAGTTGCACAGATAAATAATAAATTCGACGAAAGAGATGATCGATGGAATAAAGGTCCAGCAAAACAGAAGATAAAGGATCCCCTGTCCTGGTTTCCCTAAATAGAACTTGTGTGCGCCAAAACCACCTAAGAAGAAGGCGAACAACGCAGCGGAAATTCGGCTTTTCTTCCCGGCAATATTTTGTGGCGCGCCGCAATGCGGGCAGGCCACCGCTTCTTTATGTATTTCCTTTCCGCAACCACGGCAAAACGTCATATCACTCATAAACACTCCTGTGTGTAAATCATTTATCATTCTTTGAAACATCCGGCCACATATTATAGCGAAGCGGCAAGGTGGGTAAATAAAAAATATATTAGTTACATGGATATATTTGGTTGATTACATGTTTGCGATTTATATTATAAATCAGAGGTTCGGCAGCAAGGTGAAAAAATGAATATCAGCGATGTGGCAAAAAAAACCGGTTTAACCAGCAAAGCGATTCGTTTTTATGAAGAGAAAGGGCTGGTGACGCCGCCGCTACGCAGCGAGAACGGTTATCGCTGCTACAGCCAGCAGCATCTGAACGAACTGACGCTGCTGCGCCAGGCACGGCAAGTTGGGTTTAACCTTGAAGAGTGCGGCGAACTGGTGACGTTGTTCAACGATCCGGCCCGCCACAGCGCCGATGTAAAAGCCCGGACATTACAAAAAGTGGCGGAGATTGAGCGTCATATTAAGGAATTACAAGTCATGCGCACGCAACTGCTGGCGCTGGCGGATTCCTGCCCTGGCGATGACAGCGCCGAGTGTCCGATTATTGATAACCTTTCCGGCTGCTGCCATCACGCGAAGGGGTGAGCGCTATTTGCTCACCGCTTTAACCCGTAGCGTAATGCCTTCCACGGCAACTACTTTGACGCGCGTGCCAGCGGCGAGATCGTCGTCAGCGCTGACCGGCCATGAACTGTCACCGACGCGCATATGACCACGCCCATTAACCAGTGCGTTATCCAGTTGAAAGTGGCGTCCTACCAGTTGTTGCCCGCGAAGGTTAAGCGAGGCGTCGGCGGGTTTCTGCTGTTTCAACCGGCTGCTGAGCCATTTCCACCATAGCCAGGCCGCCAGCAGGGTGAGCAGGGCAAATAGCACGCCTTGCCACTCCCAACTGAAAGGGATGAGCCACGCCAGTAGACCCGTGATCACTGCCGCCACGCCGCTCCACAACAGGTAGCCGTTACCGCCGAGCATTTCGGCGACGAGCAGCAATCCGCCCAGCACCAGCCAGGCGAAGTGGGTATGTTCGAGCAGCAGCACGATCATCGTTTAGTCCGCTCGCTGGTACTGTCTTTGATAAGCTCAGCGATCCCGGAGATCGAGCCCATCAGGCTGCTGGCATCGAGCGGTATCATCACCACTTTGCTGTTATTCGCAGAGCCGATCTGTTGTAAAGCTTCGGTGTATTTCTGTGCCACAAAGTAGTTCACCGCCTGAATATCCCCGGCGGCAATCGCTTCCGAAACCATTTGCGTTGCGCGAGCCTCCGCTTCGGCAGAACGTTCGCGCGCTTCTGCTTGCAGGAATGCCGATTGACGCTCGCCTTCCGCTTTCAAAATCTGCGACTGTTTTTCCCCTTCGGCTTTGAGAATTTCTGCCTGGCGAACCCCTTCCGCTTCCAGAATATAGGCGCGTTTGGTACGTTCGGCTTTCATCTGTGCGTTCATCGAGGCAATCAGTTCTGCTGGTGGGCGAACGTCGCGGATCTCAATACGCGTTACCTTCACACCCCAGGGATTGGTGGCCTCATCGACAATGTGCAGCAGACGCGTATTGATGCTATCGCGCTGCGAGAGCATCTCGTCCAGCTCCATCGAGCCGAGCACCGTACGAATGTTGGTCATCGTCAGGTTGACGATAGCCAGTTCCAGATTGCTGACTTCATAAGCGGCGCGCGGCGCATCAATAACCTGAATAAAACAGACCGCATCGATGGTAACGTTGGCGTTATCTTTCGAGATAATTTCCTGCGAAGGGATATCAAGGACCTGCTCCATCATATTGATCTTACGGCCAATACGATCCATAAACGGCACCACCAGGCTCAGACCCGGTTGCAGGGTTCGGGTAAAGCGGCCAAAGCGTTCTACCGTCCACTGAAAACCTTGCGGTACGATTTTGACGCCGGAAATAACCACCACCAGCGCGACAAAGATAAGAACCAGAATGACGATTGGCATCAAAAAAACCTCCTGTTTAATTTGATGCCATCTTAGCCTTATTTGGCGATCAAAACAGCACGATCGCCAAATTTAGCGGGGAGAATTAATAGAGCAGGGAATAAAGCTGGCGGCGGTATTTCGAGGCCAGCGCGTCACCGGTTCCCAGTGCGGCAAGAATTTCTTGCAGCATTTTACGCGCTTCGCCGTTGGCGGCACTGAGATCGTGACGCAGATGGCTGAACAGCAACTCCAGCGCTTCTTCATTGCGCCCTACCTGATGCAGTTGCAGCGCGAGTTGCGTTGCCAGCAGCGCGTCCTGCGGGTTGTCGGCAACCTGTTTTTGTAACTGCTGTATTTCCGGCGTATCGGCGGCTTTTTTCAGCAGTTCAATTTGCGCGACCAGCCCCTGATAGCGGGTATCCTGATCCTGTAACGGAATGGTTTTCAGTACGTTTTCGGCTTCATCCGCGCGGTTCAATACAATCAATGTCTCCGCCAGCAGCAGGCCGATTTCGCTGTTTTGTTGTGAAAGCTGCCTGGCCTCTTTCAGCAGCGGCAACGCTTCGGCGTGCTTGCCTTCCTGCATCAGTTGCATTGCCTGTTGCGCTTTCAGTTCCTCTTCACGCGGCAGGACTTTATCCAACAATGCGCGGATGGCCTCTTCCGGCTGCGGCCCCTGGAAGCCATCAACTGGCTGGCCGTTCTGGAACAGATAGACGGTAGGAATGGCACGCAGACCAAACTGCGATGCCACCATTTGCTCGGCATCGCAATCGACTTTCGCCAGAATAAACTGTCCGTTGTACTGTGCGGCCAGGCTTTCCAGCACCGGTGTCAGTTGCTGGCAGTGCTGGCTACGATCGGACCAGAAATAGAACAGCACCGGCGTGGCCATCGACTGCTCAAGCACCTGTTGCAGATTCACTTCGGTAATATTGACAATATTCTGTACGGACATAAGAAATTCTCTGTTTTTTAACTCATTGTTCTTACATGGGGGAAGATATTGCGCCTTCAACTCACTCCAGCAAAATTTTATCCATCATTCGCCCAGGCAACAGGCGTTTCAGCAGGCTTACCGCCCAGGTTACCAGCGTAACCGGATAGCGCATTTTGGGATGCGTGCTTTCAAAAGCATGGCGCACTTTTGCCACTACCGCCTCTGGACCAAGAGTAAAACGTGCTGCGATGCCGGGGTTTTCCACGGGTTTGTCGCGCTGAGTCTGATTAACGTTGTCGGTAAAACGGGTACGGATGGGGCCTGGCTCAATCAGACTTACTTTGACGCCGCTGTGGCGTAGCTCCATTCGCAAAGCGTCGGACCAGGCTTCTAGCGCATACTTGCTGGCGGCATAGGCGCCGCGGCCGGGCGTAGAGATAAGCCCCATCACCGATGAGGTCATCACAATGCGTCCTTCGCCGTGTGGTGTCATGGCGGGCAGCAGGCGCATCGTCAGTTGATGGGTACCGAAAAAATTACTGGAGAACTGCTGTTCCAGTTGCTGGCGGCTGATGGTTTCCAGCGGGCCGTAAACGCCGTAACCGGCGTTATTGAAGAGACCATACAGGCGGTTGTTGGTCAGATCGATCACTTTATCGGCGGCGCGATCGACGCTCGCCGGATCATCAAGATCCAGCAAAATACCGGTAAAGCCTTCCTGGTTCATGCGGGCAACGTCGTCCGCTTTGCGGCAGGCAGCCAGTACGCAGAACCCCTGGCGTTTGAGTTCGCGCGCGCTTTCCAGACCAATACCGCTGGAACATCCTGTTATTAAGACCGTTTTTTGCATAACTTTACCTGCGGGGCGTCCCTGAATACTCAGGAGTCGTGTTTAACTAAAGGAGCCAGTCGCGTCGCCATCCAGTCGGCAATAAACGGCTGGGCATCGCGGTTGGGATGAATACCATCATCCTGCATCCATTGTGGTTTCAGATAGACCTCTTCCATAAAAAATGGCAGCAGAGGGACGTCCAACTCTTTGGCGAGCTTAGGATAAATGGCGCTGAACGCCTCATTATAACGGCGACCGTAGTTGGCGGGCAGCCGAATTTGCATTAACAGCGGTTTTGCATTGGCGGCTTTGATCGCCTGCAATACCTGACGCAGCGTCTGTTCTGTCTGCTGCGGCGCAAAACCACGAAGGCCATCGTTACCGCCCAGCTCGACCAGTACCCAATGCGGCTGATGTTCTTTAAGCAGTGCTGGCAGACGCGATAGCCCTTGTTGTGAGGTATCCCCGCTGATGCTGGCGTTCACCACCATCGGCTTCTGCTGCCATTTGTCATTGAGCAGCGCGGGCCACGCCACGCTCGCCGCCATGCGATAACCGGCGCTCAGGCTGTCGCCCAGAATCAATAACGTGTCCGCCGCCGCGGCGCGAAAGGTTAACAACAGCAACAACAGGAAGGGCAAATGCCAGCGGAAAACATTATTGAAGTTCATCGTCTTAAGAAGTCCGTCGGTCAGGGGGAGCATGAGCTTCCCATCCTTACCGGAGTTGAGCTTGTTGTCAAACCAGCCGAGACCATTGCCCTGATTGGCGAATCGGGATCCGGTAAATCGACGCTGCTGGCGATCCTCGCCGGGCTGGATGATGGTAGCAGTGGGGAAGTTCATCTGCTGAGTAAGCCACTGCATTCGATGGATGAAGAGGCGCGAGCGACACTGCGGGCGCAGAATGTGGGTTTTGTTTTTCAGTCATTTATGTTGATTCCTACGCTTAACGCGCTGGAAAACGTGGAACTGCCGGCCTTACTGCGCGGAGAAAACGGCGGACAAAGTCGCGGTAGCGCCAAAGCTCTGCTGGAAGAGCTGGGGCTGGGCAAGCGCCTTGATCACCTGCCTGCGCAACTTTCTGGCGGCGAGCAGCAGCGAGTGGCGTTGGCGCGCGCCTTTAACGGCCATCCGGCCGTGCTGTTTGCCGATGAACCCACCGGCAATCTCGATCGCCAGACCGGCGACAAAATTGCCGATCTGCTGTTTTCCATGAATCAGCAGCATGGCACAACGTTAATTCTGGTGACACACGATCCGCAACTGGCAGCGCGCTGCGACCGGCGATTACGTCTGGTTAATGGCGAATTGCGGGAGGAAGCATGATCGCCCGCTGGTTCTGGCGTGAATGGCGTTCGCCCTCGTTGCTGATTGTCTGGATGGCGCTTAGCCTCGCTGTCGCTTGCGTGCTGGCGCTTGGCAATATCAGCGATCGGATGGAAAAAGGGCTAAGCCAGCAGAGCCGCGACTTTATGGCCGGTGATCGTGCGCTGCGCAGTTCCCGCGAAATCCCTTCAGCATGGCTGGATGAGGCGCGTAAACGCGGTCTGAAAGTGAGCGAGCAAATCAGCTTTAGCACCATGACCTTCGCCGGAGATACGCCACAACTGGCGGATGTGAAAGCGGTCGACGATCTTTACCCTCTTTATGGCGAGCTGCAAACCCGTCCGGCCGGGCTGAAGCCACAGGCTGGTAGCGTATTGCTGGTGCCACGGCTGATGGCGCTGCTCAATTTGAAGGTCGGCGATACGATCGATGTTGGCGATGCGACGTTACATATCGCGGGTGAAGTGATTCAGGAACCGGATTCCGGTTTCAATCCTTTCCAGATGGCGCCGCGCCTGCTGATGAATACGGCGGATGTGGCGAAGACCGGTGCCGTACAGCCGGGTAGCCGGGTAAGCTGGCGCGCAAAATTTGCCGGTACGCCCGCACAGCTTGATGCCTACGAAAAGTGGTTGCTGCCGCAGCTAAAACCGGAGCATCGCTGGTATGGGATGGAGCAGGATGAAGGGGCGCTCGGTAAATCTCTCCAGCGCTCGCAACAGTTCCTGCTGCTTTCGGCGCTGCTAACCCTGCTGCTGGCGATTGCTGCGGTGGCCGTAGCGATGGGGCACTACTGTCGCAGCCGTTACGATCTGGTGGCGGTGCTGAAAACGCTTGGCGCCGGGCGCGTGCAACTGCGCAAACTGATTATTGGCCAGTGGCTGTTGGTGCTGTCGCTGGCAGTGGTGACGGGCGGCGTGCTGGGGCTGGCCTTTGAAAGCCTGTTGATGGTGTTGCTCAAACCGGTACTTCCCGCTGCGCTGCCACCTGCCAGCTTGTGGCCGTGGCTGTGGGCAATTGGCGCGGTGATAGTGATTTCGCTGCTGGTGGGATTGCGTCCTTATCGCTTGCTGTTAGCCACACAGCCGTTGCGCGTATTGCGCCGTGATGCGGTAGCGAACGTCTGGCCGCTGAAGTTCTATATTCCTGTTATCTGCGCCGTAGCGATTTTGCTGCTGGCCTGGCTGATGGGCGGCAGTATGCTGCTATGGTCTGTGCTGGCGGGGGCAGTGGTGCTGGCATTGCTGTGCGGTGTGGTTGGCTGGCTGTTGCTCAATATTTTAAAACGGCTGACCCTGAACGCGCTGCCGCTGCGTCTGGCGGTGAATCGCCTGCTGCGCCAACCGTGGTCAACGCTGAGCCAACTGTCGGCATTTTCCCTCTCTTTTATGTTACTGGCGATGTTGCTGGTACTGCGCGGCGATCTGCTGGATCGCTGGCAGCAGCAGTTACCGCCGGAAAGCCCAAACTATTTCCTGATCAATATTGCGCCGGAACAGGTTGCGCCAATGAAAGCCTTCCTGGCTGAACACCATGTGCGCCCGGAATCGTTCTATCCGATTGTGCGGGCCAGGATGACGCAAATTAATGGGCAATCCACCGAAGGAAATCAGGATGAAGCGCTAAACCGTGAACTGAATCTTACCTGGCAGCAGCAGCGACCGGAGCATAATCCGATCACCGCAGGAAGCTGGCCGCCAAAAGCGGGTGAAGTTTCTGTCGAAGAGGGGCTGGCAGAACGGCTTGGCCTGAAGCTGGGTGACAGCGTAACCTTTATGGGTGATACGCAGGAATTTAGCGCCAGAATCAGCAGCTTGCGTAAAGTTGATTGGGAAAGCATGCGACCTAACTTCTTCTTTATATTCCCGCAAGGGGCGCTGGATAGTCAGCCGCAAAGCTGGCTGACCAGCTTCCGCTGGGAAAATGGCAACGGCATGTTGACTCAGCTTAACCGGGAGTTCCCCACTGTTAGCCTGCTGGATATTGGCGCAATTTTAAAACAGGTAAGCCAGGTACTGGCGCAGGTAAGCCGGGCGCTGGAAGTGATGGTGGTGCTGGTTACTGCCTGCGGTCTGTTGCTGCTGCTGGCGCAGGTTCAGGTAGGAATGCGTCAGCGTCACCAGGAACTGGTGGTTTATCGCACGCTGGGCGCGGGAAAACGGTTGTTGCGCGCCACGTTATGGTGCGAATTTGCCTTACTGGGTGCAGTCTCCGGGCTGGTGGCGGCCATTGGCGCAGAAACGGCGCTGGCGGTACTGCAAACCCGGGTCTTTGGTTTCCCCTGGCAGCCAGACTGGCGGCTGTGGATCACCCTGCCACTATGTGGCGCGCTATTGCTCTCCGTCTGTGGTGGCTGGTCAGGTGCGCGTCTGCTAAAGGGCAAAGCCCTGTTTCGTCAGTTCAGCAGTTAATCATTTCTCAATACCTTCTTAACGAAAAACACACCATTAATTCTGATGGTGTGTTTTCATTTCAAAGTGTAAGTACCTGGTTGCAAAGTACTTAGTGGCGCAAAAAATCAAAAAATCCCCAACAGGCGCGAACTTTTGGTTTAAATTCGGCAATGCTTATCAAAGCATAACGGAATGGCGTATTACCCGCGAAAAGAGAGGCTTTTCGTTATGTTTCATCATCTTACCCTGAAAATATCTCCCCATCATTTGCTATTGCTGTCGGGCTGGATCTGGATTGATATCCATGAGTGGGTTCATCTGGACGGCTTACTCACCTGCATCACTACTGGTGAGTTTGTGCCGCCAGCCAGGCGGCCGTTTCATTGAAATCGCCGCGGAAGATAATATCTTTCGTGCGCTTTTCTAACTGATAGCGATACATCGGGTCGTAATACTCTTCAAGCAGTGGCGCGAGCCAGGCAAAGTGCACGCTTGTGTTACCAGTGCGCTGCTGTTGAACCAGCGCTTCCTCCAGGCTGGCGCTAAGCTGTACGAAACGCTGTAACCCAAGACGGCGACGAATCGCAAACAGACCGTGGCGCAGATACTCTGCATAAGCCAACCAGCCTGCTTCTTCACCATCACGCTGGATAAAGGCTTGTGACATCTGTAAAAAATAGTCGTTACGCAGACGCTCAAGCCGTTGCTCAAACGGTTCTTCCACCACAGCCAGCGGTGATTGCGCCATTCGCTCCCGCAGTATCGCTGGCAGATGGTTCGCGCCAATCGCATGACCTTCATCCTCCAGCAGCCAGAAGGCGGGGGATGTTTGCAGCAGTGCCGCAGCCAGTTGGTTTTCAAAACTGGCCTGCGAATGTTGCGCTTGCAGCGTGCGGCCAAACGATGAGCCGCGATGTCGGGCAAGCCCCTCAAGATCGATCCCGTTTCGCCGGGATGCCACCAGTAATGTTTTGCCGCTGCCCGTACAGCCGCCAATCAGCAACAGCGGGCGCTGCAAACGCTGCTGTGTCGCTTCTATCGCCGCCTGGCGTAGTGCTTTGTAGCCGCCGGTGACCAGCGGATAGTCAACCCCTCGCTCACGTAACCACTGCTGTACGATGTGCGAACGCTGGCCGCCGCGCGCACAACAGAGATAGCCACGTGGATTTTTCGCGCAGGCCTGTAGCCATGCCTGTATGCGTAGTTCTCGTAATTCGCCCTGAACCAATTGATGGCCCAGACGCAACGCTGCTTCCGGCCCCGCTTTTTTGTAGCAGGTGCCGACGGCAGCGCGCTCACTGTCATTCATCAGCGGCAGGTTAATGGCGCCAGGCATGGCACCCTGTTGAAACTCAACCGGTGCGCGGACATCAATAAGGGGAGTGGTATCACGCAGGATAGCCAGGTAATCCGTTGTGTTGTTCATGGGGCTTCCTTCTGCAAAACGCGGGCGGTAACCGCCGCGTGCAGATTTTACGCCCGAAGCCACGGAGATCAATGGCGGAAGCTAAACGCTTTTTGAATAAGTATCAGGATGTCTGCACTATATTCCGGCACAGCGCCCATATTTATCTTTTGTAAAACGCTGGCGATGGTCGCCAGCGTACGGAACCAGGATTATTGCAGTTTTGACTGCGCCCAGGCGATGCTGCTGGCATATTCCGGCGGCAACAGTGGAACCAGCGCTTCCAGCGTGGCGCTCAGACGGGCGGTATCGCTGTCGTTGAGGTTCAGGTGACCCACTTTACGCCCCGGACGCACCTCTTTGTCGTACCAGTGCAGATGCACCAGCGGCAACTTCAGCCAGTCGTAATTGAGATCGCTGCCAATCAGGTTGATCATCACTGACGGGCTGTTGACCACTGGTGGCGGCAGCGGTAAATCTACTACCGCGCGCAGATGCAGTTCAAACTGGCTGATTGAGGCGCCGTTTTGCGTCCAGTGGCCGCTGTTATGAACTCGCGGCGCCAGCTCGTTAATCAGCAGCCCGGACGGGGTGACAAAGCACTCCATCGCCATCACGCCGACGTAGTTCAGTTCGTGCATGACCGCCGAAAGCATCTCTTCGGCTTGCTGCTGCTGTTCGGCATTGGCCTGTGGGAAAACCACGCTGGTACGTAAAATGCCATCCTGATGCAGATTGTGCGTCAGCGGATAAAACACGGTGCTGCCATCATGGCCACGCGCGCCAACCAGTGACACTTCACCTGAAAAATTGATGCCCTGCTCGACGATACACTCGCCGTAGCACTCTTCCGGCAGTTGATCGGTATCGGCAGCCCGCAGACGCCACTGGCCGCGACCGTCATAGCCGCCGATGCGGCGTTTGACGATAGCCAGCTCGCCCAGACGCGAAAACACGCCCGGCCACTCGTTTTTCTCCGCCAACAGTTGCCATGGCGCGGTGGCGAGTTGCAGCTTGTCAAAGAGTTGTTTCTGTGTCAGACGATCCGCAATCACCGGGAATACATCGCGGTTTACAAACGCCGGGTGACGTGCCAGTTCGCGGGTCAGCGCCGTTTCCGGCCAGCGTTCAATTTCCGCCGTGATCACGCTCTGCTGAAACGGTACCGCTTCCGGTGCCGCGTCCAGCCCGACCGGCCACACTGCAATGCTCAGTGGCTCACCAGCCTGGCGCAGCATGCGGCCAAGCTGGCCGTTACCTAATACGCAAACCTGTTTCATGCCGCACCCCGGGGGTCCGGATTATCCAGCACTTCATCAGTCTGAGTTTGGCGCCACTGTGCCAGACGCTGATGCAGCGCAGTATCATGCTGGGCGAGAATTTGCGCGGCCAGTAGCGCTGCGTTTGCTGCGCCAGCTTTACCAATCGCCAGCGTCCCAACAGGGATCCCGCGTGGCATCTGGACGATAGAGTAGAGGCTATCAACGCCGCTCAGTGCAGCGCTTTGTACTGGTACACCCAGCACCGGCACCAGCGTTTTGGCCGCAATCATCCCAGGCAAATGTGCTGCGCCGCCAGCACCGGCGATAATCACCTGAAAACCATTTTGCTCCGCGCCTTCGGCGAAGCTAAACAGTTTATCCGGAGTGCGGTGTGCAGAGACGATTTCAACATGGTGCGGGACGTTCAGGGTATCAAGGATTTCTGCGGCGAACTGCATGGTTGCCCAGTCGCTTTTCGATCCCATAACAATGGCGATGCGCGCCGGTTGGTTGCTTGAAGACATGCGTCTCAAAACTCCTGTGGGTGTACTTCAGACGACAAAAGAGGGCACAGAGAATAGCACGTAAAATGGCGAAGGAAAACGGTTGCGTGGCGATGTGTTGCGCATTTGCCAGCGATGCTGGCGTTGCTAATCAGAAGGGAAAAAAGAGCAGTTCGACACCGGTTTCGCTGACGCGCACCATTGAACCTTCGCTGTGCCAGGCACCGAGAACGGCGCGGTAAGCCGGAGCGTTATTGGCCGTCAATTCATGCACAGCCGGGCGGTGCGTATGGCCGTGAATCAACCACTGAGCACGGTGCTTTTCCATCACGTCGATAACGGCTTGCTGGTTCACGTCCATGATCTCAAGTGATTTACTGCTGTTAGCGGCTTTACTTCCGGCGCGCATTCTTGCGGCGATACGACGGCGGATAAACAGCGGCAGGGCAAGAAACAGGGTTTGTATCAACGGCGTGTGAACTTTTTTGCGAAACGCCTGGTAACCGGCATCGTCGGTACACAATGTATCGCCGTGCATAATCAGTACCTTGCGGCCATACAGGTCGAGTACTTTCGCTTCCGGCAGTAGTTGCATACCGCTTTGGCGGGCAAAGCGTTTGCCGAGCAGAAAATCACGGTTGCCGTGAATGAAGTAACAGGGAACACCGCTTTCAACCAGCGATTTGATGGCGCTGGCGATTTGCTGGTGCAGCGGGTTGGGATCGTCATCGCCGATCCAGGCTTCAAACAGATCGCCGAGAATATAGAGCGCGTCCGCTTTGCGAGCCTCACCGGCTAAAAAACGCAGAAAACCGGCGGTGATCGCCGGTTCTTCTGTTTGCAGGTGCAAGTCTGCAATAAAGAGTGTCGCCACGCTTACTCGCTGACGGTCACGTTTTCAATCACAACGTCTTCTTTCGGAACGTCCTGATGCATACCGCTACGACCGGTGGAAACGCTTTTGATTTTATCAACCACGTCCATACCTTCAACCACTTCGGCGAAGACACAGTAGCCCCAGCCTTGCAGGCTTTCGCCGCTGAAGTTCAGGAAGTCGTTGTCTGCGACGTTAATGAAGAACTGCGCAGTTGCTGAGTGCGGTGCCTGAGTACGCGCCATTGCCAGCGTACCACGGCTGTTTTTCAGACCGTTGTTGGCTTCGTTTTTGATCGCATCTTTAGTGACTTTCTGATTCATGCCCGGTTCGAAGCCGCCGCCCTGAATCATGAAGCCGTTGATAACACGGTGGAAAATTGTGTTGTTATAGAAACCTTCACGGCAGTAGTCCAGGAAGTTTTTAACTGTTTCAGGCGCTTTATCGTCAAACGTTTTGATTACGATGTCGCCGTGATTAGTGTGGAAAGTAACCATTATTGCATCCTGTTCTGATAGTGTAGTGCGCAGACCCGCCAGTGGGTCAGAGATAGTCGCCTGTTATAGCATAACCGCGAGGTGGGATCACCTTGCAAAGTGTGCTGCTTCGGGGTTGAATTACAGGTAATATATGCGGTTTTCGTTCCACACACGTCCAAATGGAATCTTCGATGTTAAAAATCTTTAATACACTGACGCGCCAAAAAGAGGAATTCAAACCTATTCATGCCGGAGAAGTCGGCATGTACGTGTGTGGTATCACTGTTTACGATCTGTGTCATATCGGCCACGGCCGCACTTTTGTTGCCTTCGACGTGGTTGCTCGTTACCTGCGTTTTCTCGGCTATAAGCTGAAGTATGTGCGTAACATCACCGATATTGACGATAAAATTATTAAACGTGCTAATGAAAACGGCGAAAGTTTTGTTGCGCTGGTCGATCGTATGATCGTCGAGATGCATAAGGATTTTGATGCGCTCAATATCCTGCGCCCGGACAGCGAACCGCGCGCAACGCACCATATCCATGAAATTATTGAAATCACCCAGCGCCTGCTGGAACGCAAGCATGCCTATGTTGCTGACAATGGCGACGTGATGTTCTCGGTGCCGACGGATCCGACTTACGGCCAGCTTTCGCGCCAGGATCTGGATCAGTTGCAGGCAGGGGCACGCGTTGAAGTCGCAGAAGTAAAACGTAACCCGATGGATTTCGTGTTGTGGAAAATGTCCAAGCCGGGCGAGCCGAGCTGGCAGTCGCCGTGGGGCGAAGGCCGTCCGGGCTGGCATATTGAGTGCTCCGCGATGAACTGCAAACAACTGGGGTCACATTTCGATATCCACGGTGGTGGTTCTGATCTGATGTTCCCGCATCACGAAAACGAAATTGCCCAGTCGACCTGTGCGCACGATGGTGAATACGTGAATTACTGGATGCACTCCGGCATGGTGATGGTTGACCGCGAGAAGATGTCTAAATCGCTGGGCAACTTCTTTACCGTGCGCGACGTGCTGAAGTATTACGACGCGGAAACCATCCGCTACTTCCTGATGTCCGGCCACTACCGCAGCCAGTTGAACTACAGCGAAGAGAACCTGAAACAGGCACGCTCTGCGCTGGAGCGTCTGTACACTGCACTGCGCGGCACGGACAGCGCAGTGCTGGCGGAAGGCGGCGAGGCGTTTGAAGCGCGTTTCGTTGAAGCAATGGATGATGATTTCAATACGCCGGAAGCCTACTCGGTGCTGTTTGACATGGCGCGTGAAGTGAACCGTCTGAAAACGGAAGATGCGCATGCGGCTAATGCGCTGGCGTCACATATGCGCAAGCTGGCGGGTGTGCTTGGTCTGCTGGAGCAGGAGCCGGATGTTTTCCTGCAAAGCGGTGCACAGGCGGGCGATGGCGAAGTGGCAGAAATCGAACAGTTGATCCAGCAGCGTCTGGATGCGCGTAAAGCAAAAGACTGGGCGGCGGCCGATGCGGCGCGTGACCGTCTCAATGAGATGGGGATCGTGCTGGAAGATGGCCCACAGGGCACCACCTGGCGTCGTAAGTAACAAAAAAGCGGCTTTTGCCGCTTTTTTTACCTCTGGCGTATTTTTCTCTGCCATTCGGTAGCGAGCGCCGGATGGCGTTTATCCTGCCTGCACAACACAGGTTAACGCGAAAACCGTACGCAGTACGTGAGGATTACTCGCTTCGCTCGCCCTAAAGGGCCGCCGCAAGCGGCGTTCAAAATGCCATAACATTTTGTGTGAGCACTGCCCAGGACCAAAATGGCAAATAAAGCCTAATGGGGGCTCTTAACGCCTGCGCCACCACAAGAACCCCATCACTATCGCGCCCGGTAGCCATACCCACAGTAGCTCCGAAATGATCACCTGGTGCCCGTACGGCGTGGTGTAGCGTGACAGGGCAAACGGCGCGACTTTAATCACCTGCCAGGGCGCAAAGAAGCGTTCTTCTGACCACGGCCACAGCCAGCTGACGCCTTTACCTCCGGTGGTTATTGAATCCAGCAGGCTATGTGATAACAGCGAAACCGTTAAAAATACCCAGCAGCGCAGCAGACTGGTTTTAAACCATTTTCGCCCAAACCACGCGACCAGCAGCGGTACAACAAAGGCAAACAGCAGCGAGTGGGTAAATCCGCGATGACCAAAAACATTACCGTAGGCGACGCCAAACTTGAAGGCTAACACATCGGCATCCGGCAGCATCGCCAGCGCGATCCCCGCCACTAATAACCCGCGCGGAATGACCTTATTTCCGAGCCCTAAGCCCAGGCACAGAGGAACGGCGGCATGAGTGACGATCGTTGGCATAGGGTGTCTCCCTGAACAAAAGCGAGATTATAACGATTGCGCGAACAGGAATGACTGCGTGCTTTTCCGAATCTATCAGCGACCGCATAAATTTTATGGCGAATTTTCATGTAGATGGCAAATATCCATGCCAGTTTTTTCTGCGCTCAGGAAGCGAGAAAAATCATAAAAAACCAGCAGCCGATAGGCGGGTGCATCATTAACAACGCTTCGATTTACGCGATGACGCCGCGGCTAATTACGCTGACTCGCGAGCGATAAGCTGCCCGGAGAGCGTAATACGCTGGGTTTGCAACTCTGGTTCTTTCAGTTTGCGCAGCATCAGTCCGGCGGCCTGGCGCCCGGTCTCTTCGCTGGCAGAAGAGACATAGGTGAACGAGGGCGAGGTGAGATTGACGTGCAGCATATCCTCAAACCCTATCAGTGCAACTTGTTGAGAAAGAAAGACATCTTTGCCGATGGTGCGCCCGGTGTGGTGAATCCCGGATATCGAGCCAATCATCGCCGCCGGGGAGTGACAGAGCAGGGCGGTGATGGTGTTGTTATTTTCCAGCAACTGACGGGTGGCGTAGCTTGCCGCCCGGGTATCGTCGCTGCAATCTGGCGTTGAGCCTTCACGTAGCACCAGCCCATACTGGCTCATCGCACTGCGAAAACCCAGCAGCCGCTGCTGGCGAAGTAAATCGCCCTCAACCCCGCCAATATAGGCAATGCTGCGGTGTCCGCGTTCAATCAGGTAGCGCGTCGCCAGGCTCGCCGCCTGCCGGTTATCACGCATCACCAAATCGCAGTTTTCGTTGAGCAGTGACTGTGAAACGACTACCAGCGGTAGCTGGCACTGGCGGATCTGTTCAGGCAGCGAGGCGCTGCGTGTATCCGAGGCCAGATAAATCACGCCCGCCACGCCTTGCTGCTGGAAGGAGAGCAGGCAGCGTTCCAGATGTTCACCATCATTAAGCGGCTGGCCGAGGAATACCATATACCCCTGCTTTTCCAACTCCTGAACGATACTTGCCATTACTTTGATGGAAAAGCTGTCGCTGAAATCGCGCAGAATAAGTCCAATCAGGTTTGAGGTGTTGGCGCGCAGGTTAGCCGCTGCGACGTTTTGCACATAACCAAGTGCCGCGATCGCCGCATGAACTTTATCGATCGTAGCTTCTGAGATTTTCCCTTTCTGACGTAGCACCAGCGAGACGGTGGAGACGGAAACGCCCGCCTGTTTTGCGACATCAATAATACTGACTTTCTTCAACTCTGCTCCCTGAATTTCCTGCTTATCCGCCGGGTTAGCGCCTCAGATAGCCTACCGCAGAGGCGCCAGTCCGGCATATTATTATTTGCCGATCATCGTGGACATGGTTTGTGCGATAAATTGTGCCCTCGCGCCAAAAATCACCTGAATACCGCTGTCGCCAACGAACACCACGCCGCGTGCGCCCAGCCCGTTAAGACCATCTTTATCCACCATTTCGCTCTTTGCCACTTCGAGGCGCAAACGGGTGATGCAGGAACCCACGGAGTCAATATTCTTCGAGCCACCCAGCAGGCCGATAATTTCAGTGGCCAGTTCGTCATCGGTTTTATCGTCTACCACGGTGGTCACGTCGGTACGACCTGGCGTTTTGACATCAAAACGGCGGATCACAAAGCGGAAGGTGAAGTAATAAATCAGCGCCATCGGAATACCGACAATAATGGCATTCAGGAAGTGGGTCTGATAGCCATTAAACGAAGGCAGAATGCCGAACGACAGGTAATCAATAAAACCAGCAGAGAACGATTTGGCGATGTGCGCATGCAGCAGGTACATCGTCATATAGGCCAGGCCCGCCATGATGGCGTTAAAGACATAGAGGATCGGGGCAACAAAGATAAAGGTAAATTCAACTGGTTCGGTGATCCCGGTCAGGAAGCAGGTCAGCGCCGCCGAGAAGAGGATACCGAAAGCGATCTTTTTGTTGCGGGTCTGCGCTTCGTGGTACATCGCAAGGCAGGCAGCCGGAAGCGCGAACAACATCAACGGAAACTCACCCTGCATAAATTTCCCGGCGTTCTGGTAGGTGTCACTGCTGAATGATTTCACCCCTTCTTCCAGCATCTTGAACCAGATAGTCTGGTCGCCGTGGATTATCTGGCCGGACTGTGTGGTGTAATCGCCAAACGAATACCAGAATGACGGATACCAGATGTGGTGCAGACCGAGCGGGATCAACGCGCGTTCTACCAGCCCGAAAATAAAGGTCGAGGCCGCCTGGTTATCGCCGTTGACGATCACCGACAACGCATCAATACCCGCCTGGATGTGTTGCCAGACATACGGCAGTAGCAGGCCGAGTACAAATGACAGGAACGCCGTAGCAATGGCGACAAAGCGTTTGCCGGAGAAGAAGCCGAGAAACTCCGGCAACTGCATAGTGTGGAAACGGTTATAGCACCAGGCGGCGAGAATACCGCAGATCAGGCCACCAAAAACGCCCATTTGCAGCGTCGGGATCCCAACCACCATGGCATATTTCCCACCCTGCGAGGCCATCTCCGGCGTAATGCCTAACATGGTGCCGATGGTGATGTTGGTAATAAACACCGATACCGCCGCCGACAGCGCCGCGATCCCGGATTCGGAGGCCAGTCCGACAGCAGAACCGATGGCGAAAAGCATGGGCAGGTTATCAAAAATGACGCCGCCTGCGTTCATCATCAGCGGCAGATGAAATTTGTCGCCAAAGGCCAGTAATAAGCCCGCAGCCGGTAACAGCGAGATCGGCAGCATCAGTGCGCGACCAATCATCGATAACTTAGACAGCGATTTAACAAACCCTGATATCAGACTCATGCTGATTTCCCCCGATATTGCGCATTTTGCGCGTTATTATTGTCAGTAGAACGTTTTAGTAGAACGTTCTACTTATCGTGAGATAAGGGTGAAAATGCTGCAACTAAATTTTCACATTCAGCCAGATCAATTAATGATTATTTGATGTTGATCGGTAATAAACCATGATGATTGCGGGGTGATTAAAGGTGATTAAATAAGAAAGGCCGGACGGCGACTATTGCCTTACCCGGCCTGGAAACACGTAATTTGCAGGTGCTGGTAAGTACAGCGCCATCCGGTATTTTAGATGTTCAGGCGGTGACGGTCACACTCTGGCCGTCAAAACTCACCGTCTGACCGGCGACGATTTTACAGCGTTTGCGCGTTTCCACCGCGCCATCCACATTAACCAGACCTTCAGCAATGGCGATTTTTGCTTGCGCGCCGCTCTCGCTCCAGCCTTCCAGTTTCAGCAGATCGCACAACTCTACGTGCGGATGTTTACCCAGGGAAAATGTTGCCATCTTATGCGCCTTCTACATCATTATATTCTTCACACGCTTGCAGCGTGTTCTGGATCAGGGTGGCGACGGTCATCGGGCCGACACCGCCCGGAACCGGGGTAATATACGCCGCCCGGGCCGCAGCTTCTTCATAAATCACATCGCCGACCACTTTGCCGTTTTCCAGGCGGTTAATGCCGACATCGATAACAATCGCGCCCTCTTTAATCCACTCGCCAGGAATAAAGCCCGGTTTACCGACCGCGACGATCAGCAGATCGGCGTTCTCAACGTGATGACGCAGATTTTTGGTGAAACGGTGTGTCACGGTGGTGGTGCATCCCGCCAGCAGCAGTTCCATGCTCATCGGGCGGCCGACAATATTGGACGCGCCGATTACAACGGCGTTGAGGCCGAAAGTATCAATGTTGTAGCGCTCCAGCAGCGTCACGATCCCGCGTGGTGTGCAGGGACGTAGACGCGGCGCGCGCTGGCACAGGCGACCCACGTTATACGGATGAAAACCGTCAACGTCTTTGTCTGGCGCGATACGTTCCAGCACCTTCACATTGTCGATCCCGGCGGGTAGCGGCAATTGCACCAGAATACCGTCGATGGTGACATCAGCGTTCAGCTTGTCGATAAGTTCCAGCAGATCAGCTTCGCTGGTGGTTTCAGGAAGATCGTAAGAGCGGGAGATGAAACCCACTTCCTCACAGGCTTTGCGCTTGCTACCGACATAAATTTGCGATGCCGGGTTGCTGCCAACCAGTACGACTGCCAGGCCTGGGGCGCGTTTCCCGGCCGCAACGCGCGCCCGTACTTTTTCTGCAACCTCAGAGCGCACCTGCTGCGCAATCGTTTTACCATCAATAATCTTTGCTGCCATCAGAGAGAGGATTCCATCTGTCGTTTCAACTAAGGGGGATGTGACTATTTTGTCAGAAGCGCAGCGTGCTGTCAGTTATCGTTTGCGTATTTCACCTGCAAAGAGGAGGGCAGAGAGCGGAAAATGTCCCGTGAAGTCCCGTTTTTAACGAAATTTCAACAAGTCATCTCCCTCAGTATGTGTGGGGCTACGCCAGGCATTGCAACGTATGACGCGCTATTTGCTGATCCATTCGAATACTCTGAGCTGGTTATTTCTTCGATCCTATTAAGAATCCCCACAGGAAAGTTAAAGTTCCGATGGATATTTTCTTGTTCATTACGCGTCTACTTTATTGCGGTGGTAATTGTTCTGTCCGCAGAGATTAATGTTAGGGTGTTTTCCGCGAGAGAGGGAAAACACAGGGAGTGAATATCGACTGAATTATATCTTTACAGGAAGAAGATGTTTTAACTGGTATTAAGTGTCGTCAGGAATCAAACGGTATTTGGCAGGAGAGTGAAGCCGGATGTGCGTATTCATGGCGCGCTGGCAGAAGGCTGAGTTCGTAGCCGTAGAGTGCATCGTTATAGAAAGGCACGGAAAAGAAGTCATTAGCCGTGAGGAATTGGCCTGAAAACAGGAAGGATGGCGCAAAAGTACCCTCAGCCGTTTATTAAGCAAGCAGACAGCGGAAAATACATTGACTCATCAGGCGCTGACCGTATAATTCCAGCCGTTTCCACCGCAAAGGTGGAACATCCGCGCAATGCGCCCTTAGCTCAGCTGGATAGAGCAACGGCCTTCTAAGCCGTAGGTCACAGGTTCGAATCCTGTAGGGCGTACCATTTCAAATCAATAAGTTACGTTTGTTTTGGTGGGTGTGGGAGTGTTAGAAATTCTGTGTCATTCCAGTAATATACAATCAAAAAGGAATGACACATGTCCCAGCCCTTCGATTTTGACAAAGCACTTAAG
>NZ_FMBC01000008.1 GCF_900094795.1 Kosakonia oryziphila | reverse complement strand
AATCTGCTCAGGATAAAGCCCTTTTTTACGGCAGTATTGCGCGAGCTCTGTTTCGCTGAGTGTGGCGGTTTCAATAATCACAGCCAGCCGGGCTTCGGCTGACCACTGGTCTGTGGTTTTGTCTGCACCCGGCACCGGTATTCCCTCTGCTTTCGCCTTGTTACGCCAGTAATAGAGGGTAGCTTCCGATATCCCTTCCATCTGTGCAACTGCGGTGACGGTCATGTTGTAAGGCGGCAGTAATTTAGCCAGTGCAGCAGCTTTACGTTCTGGTGAAATTCGTTTCACGATCTGTTCCCATCCTGTCATTAGTATTTCCGATGGGGGTGACAACTATCCTGACAGAGGGGGGTATCAACCTACAACAAGTTGTATTTGTTGGTATATGTGATGCTATCTCCTCGTTCGATAAAATCTTGTACCAACATCCATATGAAGCCTCAAATGGCATTAACCGATGTGAAGGTAAGAAGTGCAAAGCCAATGGACAAGCCTTAGTACTGCTGGCAGCAGGACGGTACTCTCGTTTTAGCGGAGATCACCGCTATGTTTTTATGCAGTTTATGACTTCAGCCGATAGTGCGACTGCACCAGACCCGAAGGGAAGCTGCGGCTTGATAGCAGAGTCAAATCTATATCTCCGGTCAGGGATCCGAACAACGGTTTTCCCGAACCAAGCAGGACGGGAACGGTAGTGATAACGATATCGGCGACCAGACCTTCGCGCAGGAACGACTGTATTACCTGCCCACCATCGACATAGACGCGATGCGCATTCTGCACTGCCAGGTCAGCAAGCACCTCCCCTGGCGTGCGGCATGAGAACTGCACTTTGCCCTTTAGCTCATCGGGAACGGGGGTATCGGTTAGCTGTCGGGAGAGCACCAGCACGGGTCGATCATAAGGCCATTCGTCAAAGGTCAGCACCTTCTCATAGCTACCTCTCCCCATAACAATCCAATCTTTGTCCGCGATGAATGCTGCATAACCATGATCTTCTGTCGGGTCATCGCGCTGCAACAGCCAGTCAATACCCAATAGCGCGATTCAGGGTTAACCTAGCCGCACAATGACTCGTTAAACTTGAGCTGCTTTAGTGGCTCAACATTTTTCTTCGCAACTCTGGCATCTTTATTCAGCACGATGTCCAGACGCTCATTGATTGCTTCTTCCGTGATGGCACATCCTGTCCTTGCTAACTCCATCACTACGTAGCCGATAGCTTTCGCCATCTCATCTGAATCACTGTTGTTAGTCTGCATAAGCCCACCTTAAAGCTAAGTGAATTCAACTTATCTGACTATTACTCCTTCATGTGCGAGGTTACCAGGTCGTTCCTGTTGTTCCGGTTGTTCTATATATGTTTTTAGGAAGTAACTTTATGTATTTACTGGATTATATGATTTATATATGGAACGACACTGGAACAATATTGAAGAGATTTGGAACAATCAGACCGGGGTATGTTGTTTTGTGTCATAGCCAATCTGATCTCTTAATACCCTGCATGCGATATCATTCAGAGCGACGCTGATATCCTTTGCGAGCACGGATTGACGTGATGGATTTTTACGCTGTTGCTATTCAAGTGAAAGATAACTGATTAATTAAGGATGAAAATTTATGGATCTACGTATCAATGATTTAGCCAGAACAACCATTTTTTCTCTGCTGCTCATCAGTGGATATGGCTATGCAGGCAGTAATATCGTCACGGCTGAGCAGGCGATGAGCTGTAATACAGCCGCTACCCCTGGGGCCGGTGATGCGTGCCCCTATCCATTTGACGTTGAAAAAGCCGATGATGCATTCAGAAAAACTGTCAGCCATGCAATGGATAAGGCTGGCCTGGGTAAGCTATGGGAAAATAAAGGGATTCTTCGTGGGCCCCAGACACCTCTGGAGCCAGTGACCATTTCGGGCGTGACCTGGTTACGTTCATCTTCCTGCGAACAGCATAATTGCGGGGATCACTATATTGCATACCTTTACCAACCCAATCTGAAAGCCTTCGTGGGTCTCTACAGTAATGGGGGTAAAAAGCTGTTAATTGGCAATCCGGATGCAGCCCAACTGAAATTTCTGCAGTCTCATTGATCTAATTTCTTTCTGATAAAAGTATTCAGGCATTGTATTCGTGCCTGAATACAAATAATCCCGCATCCCGCAATGACGTATCGCAGTCACTGGTCTTTGCAACATTACAGCCAGCCCTCTGTTCTCATTCAATTATTAAGAGGTAAAAAACATGACTACAACGTATTTCCATTCAAACTTCTGCGTTGTGGTAGAGGCTCTCGGCTGGGCGGGGAGCAAAATGGTGTTTTCTTTCAGGCGAGTCAGTGGTTTGGGAAGTCAACAATACCCAAGTTCTTCTACAAAAAGTAGGTCAGAAAAAGCCACCAAAGCAGTGTAAGTAGTAGCATCTGGGCGATCATAATTAGCCAGCCTGAAATCGTTAACGGTTTAGGCGTTGAGACCGAAACAAGTGTATGGCGTCACTTGCGTCCGAAATGCATGGCCAGTTCCATGTTGTGTCGGCAGAGGAACAAAGCGGAGAAGACGTTATTGTTGATTCCTCTCCACCTCAGAATCAGCGCAGGAGGAGAGTTAAATCTTCGAGCCTATAATTCTGGAGGCAACGGCTTTCGCCGCTTCAAGCTTTGCTTTCCCGGCTTCAGAATGCGTGCCAGATTCAAATGCTTTGAAGTTAAGCTCAATGTTCGCTTTGGCCTTATCGATGAACAATTGAGGCAGTTCTGAACAAATAGACTGAAAAATGATTTCATACGCTAAAGCACGACACTGCAAATCATTAATCACTTCTTCTACTGGCTTCATAATCTCTCCTTACGAAATACTCTGGCGCTCATCGGCAAACAAGAAATGCTCTGTCGTGAGTACCCCTGCAATGTGAATATTTAATATCGTTCAGTTAGACAAATAAAACCAGAGGAAGCCATCACCAAACTGGACCCTGAGGTCACAGAAACTGAAGGAAAATCAGGAAGTGAGCTAAAAAGTTCGGATGAGTAGCGCACACAGCCAATAAAATAGTGTCGATCTCTTACAGTAGCCCGCAGGCAAGCACTCACCTGATAAACGTTGCGCGAGTGGATGACTCAGAACCGATCGGCAATAAAGTGTTCGCTCAGGTGGTGCAGGGCACTTAATCTTTCTTATCTTCTGTTTCTCTGATCAGCCCGTGGTTTTCACCCGTTTGATATCCCTGCTGATTTGTATCTGCCGGTGCGGATGCCCGGCACACATAGGCAAAAAATTTTTATTTTGTAGCCTTGAAAAACGGATGGAAGGAATTATCTATTGGATCGGACAAGCAAAGCTTGCCTGTATGTTGAGCTTTTGAATTGATGATTCAGGAGGTTAATTATGGCACTCAGAACATTGTCAGCACTTCCGGGCTTTTCTGATTCTGTTTTTGCTGACCGTTTTAATCGTATCGACAGGCTGTTCAGCCAGTTAACGGGCGACGCTCCGGTCACTTCATTACCCGCTTATGACCTGAAAAAAATCGATGCAAGCAATTATCTGTTAAATGTAAGCGTACCTGGCTGGAAGGAAGACGAACTCGAAATCGAGACGGTCGGCGGAACGCTGAATGTTTCTGGTAAGCACTCTGAAAATGAATCTCAGGATGAGCAAGGCTGGATATATAAAGGCATCCGCCGTTCTGATTTTCGTTTGAGTTTCACTTTGCCGGAGCACACCAAAGTCAGTAATGCAAAACTGGAAAGCGGGATTTTGCAGGTTTCCATTTATCAGGAAATCCCGGAGAGCGAAAAACCACGCAAAATTGCGATTGAGAATACACAGAAAGCCATTGAACATCAGGCTTGATAATTGACGTTATGCCTAATTTTTCCGGGCCCGCTTTGGCGGGCCTTTTTTGTTTTCCGCTTCGTTCGGCGTGTGGCAAGCGAAGTGGAAAATAAAACTGGCAGACGCGACATCGTTTCTGCCAGTGAAAGAAGTTAGTGCTTGTCAGAAGTCATATCCCTTATGCATGTTATAACTTACCTTCATATTATTTACTAATCGCAAATTACGGTATCCCGATTCAGAAATTTAATGATCCAGGTACTAATGCTAGCCGCGACTTCAAGCCCGCTTATCGTCCCGTGCGGGATTTTTATGATATCAGGCCTTGCTCGCCTGCAATGCGACAGCGACCAGGCCGTTGAGCATGGGATTTGGGCGGATAGCCGCCGGGCAGAAAGTGCTCCCGGCGGGAAACATCTTCAGAGCGAGCTTTTACCCGGCAGGCCGCGCACCCGAATGGGCTCTTCGACGGCGTTCGCGGCGAGCAGGCGCTGAAGGGCGGAGATCGCGGTATCGGTCAGTTCATGTCCTTTGGTCAGCACCATTAATCCATTGGTGGTACGAATATCTTCATCGACGACCCAGCCCGGCATCAATTCACGGATACGTGCGGAGCGAACCCCCTCACCATTCGAGCGAAAATCTGACAGCGCTTTGATGAGATATTCAGGGAGTGCCGGACGTGCCGCACGCAGGATATCCCACGGGCGCTCCAGGCTCCAGCCGCGCGCGGCGTGCCGTTCCAGTTCCAGTGCGGCGCGCAGTAGCTGAGAGCCGCGTACCACTTCTAACGGCGCGTCGGCAGGGGGCTCTTTCGCCTGGTGACGAATGATCGCCGCAACCAGTTCAAGACGCGGGATTTGCTCCACCAGTCGGCCAGCAACGTCCGGATGTTCATGCAGCAGTTTTTCCTCTTCCACCGTCAATTTACGCTGTGCGGCATCAGCCTGAACGATGTCAGCAGGAATGCCAACACAGCCGATCTGACTCAATGACGCGGCGAGGGTATAGAGCCACTCATCGTGCCACCCCAGTTTCGGCAATGCGTGGCGAACGCAGGACTGCGCAAAAGCCGCTCGCTGAAAAGCCCAGGGAGCGACCATCGCCAGTATTTCTGTGAGCGTTTTTACCGATGCAGAAAGTGTGGTCGCCAGCAGCTCTTTTTCTGCGCAAACGAGCCGGTACTGACGAACCGCATCATTCAACGTCGCTATCAGATCTTCTTTTGGGCACGGTTTACAGAGATAGCGGAAAATAGCACCTTTATTAATTGCCGCGATCGAGGACTCCACATCGGCCTGTCCGGTGAGAAGGATCCGCACGCTGTCAGGCGAGGCTTCCCGCGCTCTGGATAAAAAAGTCGCGCCATCCATTCCCGGCATACGCATGTCGGAGAGGATCACAGCAAAAGGTTTTCCGCTGCGAATCGCATCCAGACCGGCTTCACCGCTGTGTGCTGTCACCACATCAAACACGTCAAACAGATTTCGCGCGATGGCCGCGAGCACATTGGGTTCATCGTCGACACATAACACGCGGGGTAAGGAAGTATCAGTCATTGAGCATCTCCTGCCATGCGGGCAGTTGGTCCAGCATGCCGGTTTGTTCGAGATAACGTTTATCGGGAACACCATGATTGGCAAGGGTGACCGCAACATGGACGACACCGATCATGCCAAAGGTTTTTTCCGCTGAGCGTGAAGGTTGTACATGGCCTGCTACAGCTTCAATGATGTCCATCGGCAGCCCCCACAGCGCCAGTAAATAGGCGCCGATGGCGGCGCGCAGCGGGATATCATCCTGCTCAGTCGTCGTTTTGTCGCTGGTGGTCCTTAATTCAGGAATGAGCAGCGCAATATTGGCCAGCAGTGCCGCAGTAGCTTCCCGTTCCCGCTGCCTGGAGATACGTGCCGCCAGCATTGAGGCGCGAAGCGCAGTCTGCTGTAGCTTATCCACATAGGGATCGGTACCGGCATCGGCATAAATCTGCGACGCCAGTACCAGCAATTTCACTTGTTCCTGCCCCAGGTGAATGATCGCATTACCAATGTCATGAATATGTTCTCCCCGGTTGAACCAGGCGGAGTTCGCCAGTTGCATAATCCGGGCGCTGAGCGCCGGATCGCTCGCCAGCAGCCCGGCAATCTCCCGGGTATTCGTCCCCGGATTGGCAAGAAGGCGGTTAATTTCCGCAAATACTCTCGGGGCGGGAGGAAGCTGATTTATTTTTCCGACCAGCGTGACGACGGCGGGATCTCTGAAAAGCGTGCGCAGTGCCAGCGCGTTTGCCACCATCTCCAGTAATTGCGTACTGTCGCAGGGTTTGGAGACGAACCGGTGCGCAACGCCCAGCATACGAACCGTCGCTTCGGGTTCTGAGTAACCGGACAAAATGATCCGGATCGTGCTGGGCCAGCGGTTACGTACCTGCGTCAGGAACTCTGCGCCATCCATCAGCGGCATGCGCATATCCGACACCACAACGTCGGCCGGGGTTTCTTCCAGCAGGCTCAGCGCTTGTTGACCGCTGGTGGCGAATCGGCATTTCCACTCGCTGTCCTGCATCATTAAGGCGCGCTCAATCCCCGAGAGGATGCGTGTTTCGTCATCGACGAACATCACCTGCATGCTTACTCCTCCTGTTGCACGAAGAGGGGAAAGCTCATGATGAACGTAGCGCCAGAGCCGGGTTTCGACTCGCAGCGTATCTGTCCACCATGCTTGTCCACGACGGTCGAGTAGGCAATTGCCAGCCCCTGTCCGGTGCCTTTGCCCACCGCTTTGGTGGTGAAGAAAGGATCGAAAATGCGATCGCGTATCGCCTCAGGGATGCCGGTGCCATTGTCGGCGACGCGAATCTCCATCATATCGCCGACCTGCTCCGCAGAGACGAGGATATGCCCTTTTTCCCGCTCGCGGGTCTGAAGGCTGTCCGCAATAGCGTGTGCTGCATTGACAATAAGGTTAAGCATCGCCTGGCCGACCATATCGCGCAGACAGGGCAGAAGCGGCAAATCACTGGCGAAGTGGGTTTCCAGTTCCGCCACGTATTTCCACTCGTTGCGGGCGACGGTCACGGTGGTATTGATGATGTCGCGTATGTCCACATACTCCTTTTTATTTTGCGAGGGATGGGAGAACTCTTTCATGGCAGCGACAATCCGGGAGATATGACCAAGCCCGTCGAGTGATTCATCTAAAGACTGGGGGATCTGACGGCGCAGAAACTCAATTTTGCTGCTCTTGAGCAGAGTATCGAATGTTGCAAGCGTTGGCTCGTCGGCCATTTTTTCCCGCATCACGGCGGCCATGGCGATCGCCGCATCCAACAGGTTGAGCAACGAATAGTTGGCGGTCTTCACGAATCCGACATTGTCAGAAACATACTGCGTGGGTGTATTAATTTCATGAGCGATCCCGGCGGCAAGCTGGCCGATAGACTCCAGCTTTTGCGCCTGAAGAAGCTGCGCCTGTGTGAGACGTAGCTCAGCAAGCGCCTTCTCTAACTCATGGCGCTCGTTTTCCAGTTCGATGGTTTTACGGGCAACCACTTTCTCCAGTCCCACATTCTGCTCAAGAATGGCGAACGGGGTCATGTGGCTGTGTCGGCTCTCCTGCGCAATGCGTCGCTTTAACACTTCGATGGTTTTGTCCCGCGCGACAAGTTTGCGTTGATAATCGGCAAGGGAGAGTGTTGCGACTGCTGCTTCGGATGACGGAGACATTATTTACCTCCTATTGCCATGCCCGTGAATGTCTGGTTGACGTGCAGCCCGTTATACTGCTCGCCATAAGTTGAGAAACCCACGATCCGGTTTTGCACCATAAAATTGCCGATCTGCAAGTCAAGTTCTTCCTGCTCAAACTGCAAACGCCGCAGGATACAGTCGCAGCCAATAATCACAGCCGGTTCCGGTATGGTTTCATGAACTTTTGCCAGCGCCCGATTAAAAGTTTCGAGCGGATCTCCCGCAATGCCAATCGAGACGATCAACCCTTCCTCAATCGCGCAGTAACAGGTCAACGAGAGATCATCGTTCATTTTCTGGATCGAGCGGACATAAGGTTCGTCACCAAAAGAGAGCACTAGCGGATTGCGGGAAAAAACGGTGGGTGTTAGTTCTGCCACGGTGATACCCAGCGATTCGGCATACACCTGTGCGGCTGGCTCGCCGTTGATTTCCCGGATCAGCCGTTTTTCGGGATCGGCCTCGGTAATGATTAATTCCACCTCGCCGGGTTCGAAATGCTGAACTTTAAAAATCTCCACCGGTGAGGACGTTTCTATAACCGCGAACACTGCGGCATCGGAAAGAAACTCACCTTCACCGTTATAGACGTAACTCTTTTCGAAACGCAGATCGTCACCCGCAGAACCGCCGATAACCGGAATGTTTCCCGTCTGTTGATAGAGATTAGCGATAAGGCGTTCTTCAGCCATCGACAAGCCATCAACCAGTAACAAACCAAATCGTTGCAAATTGGGTCTGGCCGCGCTGTCGCGACGGATCTCCTCGGCAATTTCTGCAATGGTTGCGGAGTAATCGGTCAGGGGATGAATCACAAAAGAGCGGGTACGAAATTTGGCACCCAGACCAAGCCCTAACAGCCCGGAATGCTGGAAACCGTTGGTGCCGATCTGCCCGGATGAGGTACATCCAATACAGGGGCAGCGAAATGTTTTTTGCATCTCACGGCCCAGAATATTCAGGTCATAGTCCGGGGAACAGAAGAAAATAACCGTCTCGGGTTCGTCCGGAACCATCTGTCTGGCAAATTCCGCAACCGCCAGCACGGGGTCAGTCAATTCGCTAATTGCATATCGGATCTGGAAATTCACGTTGTTTCTCCTAATGCTAAAGCGTGGCCTGGCTGGCGGCGTTGTGCAATCAACGCCGCAGCGCGTTGGGTTTAAAATGATTGCCAGTTTTCGTTGGCAGTCGCGTTTCGGGTGACTTTGCGCGAAGGCGTTTTTGCCGCCGTGGTAGTTTGTGTTGCCTGCCCTGAAAGGGCGGTCACGGGGTGACCTCCTAAATCAAAGAGCGCAATGGCGTCGTTTAATCGCCCGGCTTCTTCTTCAAGAGCGATGGCATTTGCTTTGGCCTCCTGAACCAGTACCGCGTTCTGTTGCGTCGCCCGATCCATTTCTGTCATCGCCTGGCCAATCTGATCGATGCCCTTACTCTGCTCGTCGGAAGCAAGGGTGATTTCACCCATCAATGCATTAACCTGACCTACGGTACTGATAATTGTCGACATTGCCTCTCCGGCCTCTTGTACCTGCTCTGCGCCCGTTTTCACTCTGTTAACGGATTCACTAATCAGTGCGTCGATCTCTTTAGCGGCCTGGGCGCTACGCTGCGCAAGTAAACGTACTTCGCTGGCGACGACAGCAAAGCCTCGTCCCTGTTCTCCGGCGCGTGCTGCTTCCACTGCCGCATTCAGCGCCAGCAGGTTGGTCTGGAAAGAGATGCTGTTTATTACGCTGGTGATATCCGCAATCTTCTGCGAGCTTTCCGAAATACCGTGCATCGTGGCGACAACTGTCGACGTAATATCACCGCCTTGTTTCGCCACCTGTCTTGCGTTTCCAGCAAGTTTTTGTGCTTCGCGTACGTTTTGCGCGTTGTTTCTGACAGTCGATGTCAACTCTTCCATACTGGCGGCGGTTTGCTGAAGCGCCGCGGCCTGTTGATCCGTGCGACCGGAAAGATCTTCGTTCCCGGTGCGGATTTGGTTGGTGCTGGTAAATATGGTGGCTGAGCTGCCCTGAATCGCCTGCACGGTTTTGTACAGATTTTCCTGCATCCTCTGAATAAAGGGGATCAAGCGACCGGCGCAGTTACGACCAAACTCCTCAAGCCTGGCGTGCAGCTTGCCGCTGGCAATGGTCTCAAGGTGCCTGGCAATGGTTTCAAGCGGTTTAACCAGATAATTGACCAGATAACGATCGGTTAAGAACAGCGTCACAATACCGGCGATTAACGCGCTGATCAGTACCAGTTCGTTAAAACTAACTTTCGCCGTGGTTTGTGTGAAGAAGTCATCATTTTGAATGGCTTGGGTATATTTTTCTGCGGTCACGCCAAATTGCACGCTCAGCGGTGGATAGGTTTTGCGAAACAGTTCGCGGAACTGATCGGGCTGCTTATCCTGCGCTGCTTTATACATAGGAATAACGGCGTTGTTCAGCAACGTTTCCCAGTCCTGAACCATGCTCTGAACAATCTCATCGCTGACGCCGGGATGCTTGCTCTGGCGGAACTTCGCCAGCATATCCTGGCTGATCTCCAGCGCTTTACTTGCGGAAATCAATGTCTTATCTGCATTGGCATCATCGCCGGTCTGGCGGTAATCCACAGCGCGCAGCATGCGTGTTACGGTGCGGAAATATTGGTCGTTGCCTTTAACCAGGTAAGAGTATGAGTTTTTTTGCGTAGCATTCTGCGTTAATAAGTTTTCGATGGTGGCGAAGTTAAATAATGTCATCGCCGTGGCGATGCCCCAGATGCAACTGAACAGCACGAGGATGAGTAAAACCATTTTTCTGATTGTTATATCGCGAAGTATTTTCATCGTATTTCCCCACTACGTATTGGGTAAGCTTTTCTGCGGCACTGTGATGAGCCGCAAGAAAAAGAGTGCACTTCTTAAACTGCAATTATTGTTGGTTGTTATAGGGTCGCATCACACCTCGCTTCGATATTACATTCAATAATGTGCAGGTTATCCTTGAGAGCCTCTAATGAGACTGGACGACCTATGTAATATCCTTGTGCAACGTCACATTTGTATTTTATTAATTGCTGCAATTGCTCTTGTGTTTCAATACCTTCCGCAGTTACTTCAAGGTTGTAATCTTTGCCGAGCCCAATGATCTTTTCCACAATACTCTTTGCCGATTGTGAATCGTTCATCGCGAAGATAAATGACTTGTCGATTTTTATGCCATGGAAAGGAAAACTGTGCAGGTAATAAAATGAGGCATAGCCAGTACCGAAATCATCGATCAGCAGCCGGATACCTAAGGTTTTTAATTCTTGCATTACGGTATGTGCATTTTCGGGGCTACATAATGTCACGGTTTCAGTGACTTCAAGTTCAAGACGTTCTGCCGGGAAATGGGTTGCTGCCAGTACGTTTTTAATGCGTGTGGTAACATCGCTGTCTTTGAATTCTATCGGGGAAATATTGACTGATACAGAAATATGGTTAAATTCCTTGCCGATATCCCGGCAGGCATTGACCAGCACCCAATCCGTCAGGTCGGTAATAATTCCAGACTCCTCAGCCAGCGGAATAAACTGATCCGGCATCAGTAACCCGTGACGTGGGTGTAGCCAACGCACCAGCGCTTCGACAGAGTGAATGCGGCCTGCATGAATGTCGAAGCGAGGCTGGTATACGAGAAATAATTGATCTTCTTTAATCGCTTCCCGTAATTCATTTTCCAGTTCGCGTCGTTGTACGATCTGTTTCGCCATGTCAGCCTGATATAAAACAAAATTGTTACTACCCAGATTTTTGGCTTCATACAGAGCAATGTCTGAGAAGCGTAACAAATCGCTGGCCGTCAGGGCATCTTGTGGCGATTGTGCCGCGCCGATATTGACGCCGATAGAGACTTTATTGCCGGACACGTTAAATGGCTCGCTGATGACCGCAATAATGAGCTGGCAGAGATCCCGGATATCCTCTTTTTTATGAATAGCGGGGGCGATAATAATAAATTCATCACCGCCCTGGCGTGCGACCAGATCGGTTGCGCGTAAACAGTCACGCAATCTCTGTGCCACCTCGCCCAGTACCTTATCGCCAGCTCTATGACCGTAGATATCATTGACCAGTTTAAAATCGGTCAGATCGAGACTAAGCATCACCAGCGTGCTATTCGCTTCACTGCGTGAGTGCAGTTTTCCGTCGAGGAATTCTTGCATCATGACGCGGTTCGGCAGACCGGTTAACTCATCGTGATAGGAGAGGAAGCGAATACGTTCATTGGACTCCACCTCCAGCGTCACGTCAGAAGCCGTACCACGAAAGCCGATCGCGCCATCCGGCAGGGTGATTCTTTTTAATGTGATATTGCAGTAGCGTTGGCTGCTGAGCGCGGAAACATAACGGCAGTGCGACAACGTTAAATAATCGCCCGGATGCGGCAGTGTTAACCAGTGGCTGATGGTTTGCTGGCTGTCGACTAAAAAATCGGTGAAGCTTCGCCCCAGCCACTCTTCAATTCGATGACCTGTGATCACCGGAAAGCGGGCAGAAATCCAGGTAAGGGCAAAGTTTTCATTGGCTTCCCAGATCCAGTCTGTCGTGGTTTCAACAATATCTCTGAAACGCTGTTCGCTGGCGGATAACGCTGCGCGGCTTTGTTCCAGCAGAAGGGTTTTTTCATCATGCATGCGCGCTTTCGTTAATGCTTTACGCATCAAACTTATGGCGAATAGAACAGAAACCACCATCAACAACATCAGTAAAGGCAGCACTTTGCTTAACAGTGTTTCAACGGGGTTTTTGCTCTGCCATTCGACATAAATGCGATCGTTTCCAGCCGTAAGAAACATAGCATCTTTGCGCATTGCTGCCACTTCAGGCGACAAAGTGCTTAACCCATTAATTTCGTACTCGTTGCCAAGTTGCTGAAACTTTTGCGGCGTGAGCTTATCGACAAAGATCATCACCGCATGCTCTGCTGGATTTATCCCGGCAGTAGTGGCATCCTCCGGCATGATCCATGATGCGGCGACGAGTGTGGGCTGGTTATGGATAGCGATCAGCCGGGTGAAAGCGGCTCCCTGGTTAGTGGCTAATGTTGTCATTAACGTGTTGGTCAGGTTCACGCCTAACCAGGTTTCAAAGGAAACATGCCCGAGCTGGCCCTCCAGCACGCTATAGCGGGTTACGCCATCCGGCGACAGGACAAAAACGCCTTCATATTGAAACTTATTAAAAAGCGATTTTCCCAGGTTCTGCATGCCCCATGCCCAGTGCACATTCACGGTACTTGTCAGATTTTGAAAAGCCTCATCCCAATTGGCGTAATCAGCAAGATGTAATCGTAAGTTTTCCTGACTGTTTTCAAGTGCTTTAGTCAGCAAATGCATTTTTTGCCGATGCTCAGTTTTCTGAAGGTCGCTTTTTGTCTGGATGAGGGTGAAAAGGATGGTAAAAAAGATGAATATCATTAGCACCAGCATTAATGTTGCTGTCTGCTTGAGTATCCCATGCGTATTGCCTGCCAGCGAAGGCAGGTTTTTATCATCGAGAACATGCATGCTTCACCTTTTTCTTGTGATGAATAAAATACGCGGGTCTTTTTACATTAACGGCCTGCGCTGTGTTTTATTTAATGCAAATATCATCGGTGACACTTTTTTGTGATAGTTATCAAACTTCATTCTGTTTTTAATTTTTATATGTGCCTAAGTATTGATTTTTCCTTAAGTTGGTGGTCTGAAATGCTATAAAAACGTTTTTTGCAAGATTGATATTTTTTAATGTCGGTAACTACTAATATGAAACACCGGTTTTAAATATATTTTATATTCTTGTTTTGCCAGTGATGTATTTATCGTATGCAAAATCAATACGTTGTTTATTAATAGTAAGTATTTTCTTATGCAGGATAGTGTAAATACCTCCTGGTGGGTATTTTTGGCGTGAGTCTGCTAGCGGGATGACAGAAAAAGAGGCCTGTGCGTGTCTTGCTAATCCCCTACAAGCCTTTGCGGTGGGAGGTTATTGTTCTCCCACCGGGTTTACTTCACATTAGAATGTTTTACGCAGACGCAGGCTGATTGCCTGAGCGTCGAAGTGCGGCGCAGTAGAAAGGTCATAACGCGCGCTGAGACTCAGGTCGTCATTCTGTACCAGCGCTACTCCGGCACCGATATCCGCAGTATCGGACACCGGCATGGCACCGAAGCTGGTGAAGCGCGTTTCGCCCTGCACATCGGCGACGTACCCGTTGTTGGAGAACAGATCTACAGACGAACTATTATCGATATACATACAGGAATCGTTGCTGTTACTGCCGGAACTCATAAACGTGCCGTTATTGGTAAAGGTACCCATATTGACAGACTGGAACGAGAGCGCGTTACTCGTGGGGCTGGCGACACTTCCGGTAGAGGTGATTGCCACCGTATCAAATAAACCAATAAAAGAACTTTGACCTTCTGCTGTGGAAATCTCTGTACCAATTGCTGCCTGACTTGCAGGAGTGAATGACATCCAGACAGTCGCCATTGCAAGCAGCAATGGCTTCTAACGAAAGGCAGACCTATGCATAATTTTTCATTCAAAAATAAAATATAATTGCTGGATCTTTGTCCAGGCAGGAGTGGCAGCAGAAAAGGACGTACCTGAAACGTGGGATGATGATGTCCTTACCGATATTACTTTATCGGCATGTTCCCGAAGGGCTGTAGGGGAAAGATCAAAATATATAGTGCATTTATTTACCTATTGCGTTTGCCAGATTGCCTCTTCGGTCAGTGTTAAGTGTTAAAAGGGGCCGCGTTGGTTTTATTCTTTTATATACACTGTTCGTATGGCTTTCCATTAAAATGAGAATGAGATTCATCTCATGTATTAATTTCTTTGAAACATTAAGAAAAAATTAATTTTTCATTTCATTGATGCGTTTTTTTGCAAAATGAGTAACATAATTGATTCATTGATAAATAAATTACCTGTGGTAATGTTTCATTTAAAATCAATGTCCGGGTCACCAATGAAATGAGTCTTATAGTTGCATCATGGTAGATAAAAGCATTTACTTCGAGCTGCAAAAGTTATCTTTAGCTCTATTTTTAGCGACAAAAAGTTCAGCAGCGAGATTATTTATCGACGATGATAACCAACCTGTTAATAATTCAGCAGTTAATGAACCTTCCCGGGCGATCGATGCAGAGGATCCGCATACCCGATTGCATGTGCGACATTTTTTCAACAACATGCAGTTGTTGAAAACACATACCCGCACGAGTGAATGTCAGCAGGTCATCGAGGCCTGGCGCTATTACTGCAACGACTGCCTGATTGATGGTCAATCGGTGCCGCTGCTTAATCTTGTCCAGGGCTGGGATTTGATCGAGACCTGCCAGTCGCAACGCGAAGGATGTATCACGTTGCGTGGTTTTGATGAGTGCGGGACATTGCATTGTGCAGACTCTGTTTTTCAGCAATATTTGCCGCCACTAACAGAATTAGCCACACAGGTTCGGGAAAAAGACGGCTGTGAGCATTGTTGCTGTCAGTTGAATATTCCTCATACGCAGAGCTACACAGCGGATAAATAAGCTGCATTATTTCTTTATTTTTCATGTGGCTACATTATGTAGCTTGATTTATTAACATTTTCCCCGGATCTGGTGATGGGCATTTAATTGTATGCCGGAGAATAAACCCTGCCGCCAGCATAGACGAGAATGTTGTGGGTACGGAGCATGCTCAGGGAAAAGCGACATAAGCGTCTGATGACCGTTACGATCGTTTTGGTATATCACGATGGCTATTCTGTGCGGTAGTTAGCACTAACAGAGGTTACTAAACAGATTAACGGAAGCGGTAATGGGAAAAGGCAGAAATAAAAAAAGGGGCAGTTGCGCTGCCCCTGATACATTTTAGAGCTCGAAGTCTTCCAGCTTTTTGCCGCCTTCAATGGCTTTTGCAATTGCTTTCGGTGTACGGCCCTGGCCGGTCCAGGTCTTTTCGCTGCCGTCTTCGTCAATATACTTATATTTAGCAGGGCGAGGCGCACGAATAGATTTAGACTTCGTGGTTTGCCCTTTCAGGGAAGATAAAAGCTCGGTTGGATCGATCCCTTCATCCAACAGTTTTTGACGGAAGGCCGCCAGCTTGGCTTCTTTCTCTTCTTGTTCTTTACGAATTGAAGATTCTTCCTCACGGCGCTCTTCAACAACAACAGACAGTTTCTCAAGCATCTCTTCCAGTGCTTCGAGTGTAACTTCACGAGCCTGAACTCTCAGGGTGCGAATGTTATTTAATGATTTTAATGCTTCTGACATAGCGTCGCTCCGTGTGCAGAGAATGTAATTTATATCGGAATTAATTTTTAGTGATCATGAGATAAAAATCAATACTGAATTATATTTTTTAGCAAATATAAATTCACTTTCGTAAACATACTCTACCTCGACATGTGGATAAAGCAGAATTTAGCCAGCGATATACAAGAAAAGGCCTATCCCTTAAGGGTTATTTAATGTTGAGCCGTAGTTAAGGCCGCCGGGCTTGTTGAGGAAATAATGCACAACTCATCGTTTTTCATCCATACAAAGGTAAGGTTGCTCGCAAAAGCCCGTCATTCCATGTTTAGCACCTGTTTCAACCGATAAAAATTGTCTCTGAAGAGACACCTTTTCTCTTTCTTGTTACTCGTTTCGTCAACTGCGATTTCAGCACTGCTGAATGTTTCGTTAAACATTACCACATATTGATGGTTCAGATTCCGACACAATTAAGTGACTAAGGAATTTCACCCGCGTCAAACATTGTTAAGAATAATCTTGATCCGTCGCCAGTACGGCGCGCTCCAGCACATAGCGGAAATCAAAGAAATCCACCTTGTGGACGACCATATATGGTTTTTTTTTCATACCATCCTTTTTTATTCTGCCGGGTAATGGCGTAAGCGGCGTTTCCAGGTCTTGCCAATATTAAACTGGAACTGTTCAGCTTTATCGTTCATGTATTTTTTTAATGGCTGGGCATAGGAAAAGAGCAGCGGCCCCAACGGTGACATCCATTGTAAGGCGATGCCTGCGGAAAAAAGGATATCATAAGGCTCGCTGGAATCTGGCAGATCGCCAGTGTTATGCCTGGAGGTATTCCACACCGTACCGACATTGACAAATAATGAGGTGCGCAAACTATCGGCATATTTATGGCCAACAAATGGTGTCGGGACGATAAATTCACTGTTCAGCAAAAGAGTCGGGATGCGCACTTTCACTTTATATTCGATATCTACCTGATCCGGTCGGCCGGAAACTGGTGTGATATGGATCTCCACGGTTTCGAAACAGCCTGTGAGTTCCAGCCGCGCTTTCCCCTGTTACACTTTCTCATCATTCAGCCATGCGCCTTCCATCCGGCCCTGGTGACCTGGAATCACGGGCTGGGCAGCGTGACGATTGCCATGATCCGCTGCGGTAATGACGCGAACATTGAATTGTTCGCTTATCAGGACGCCAACGGCAGTAAGCAGATGCCGACGATGCAGGATATCGGCGCCTCGCACATTGCGTTTTACACCGATGATATTCAGGGCGGCGTGGCCTTCCTCAAGTCGAAAGGCATTGCCATTAGCGGTGAGCCGATGACGATGACCAGCGGCGACACGGCGGGTGAAACCTGGGTGCATTTACTACGCCTTTGCTCAGGATCTGGCCGACGCCAACGCCTTTCATCTGGTGGAAGGCTGGGCTGATGAAGCCGCGTATGAGCACCACGAAAACGCCGCCACCTTCCTTCAGGCGCTGGTGACGGTGGTGAAAAATGTGCACATCCTGCATCGCGAAGGCGTGCGTTACGACGTGGCACAGCAACATACTGACGATCCGCCTGGCGTACCCTGGTATGGATTGCGCACGCTCTACCTGCGTGACCGGCAGGCTTACCGCCAACGTAATCGCGGATTTCTGGTTCGGGGCTATAGTGAATGGTTACGACGCTTTTTGTTTACATCGGTGGACGTGAATGCACACCCAGGCTGCAAGCAACCCAACGACTAACCTGTTCTCTTTGCCCATGTACGATCTGCACCGCGCAGATACCGTGGCGCTGGGCGGTGTGCTTAAAGAGCTGTTCGCCGCCCGTGGCATAATAGCAACGCATGTCTGGCCGCAGCCGGATCTGTTGACGCACTGGCAGGAAGATACACTGCTGTTAAGCCAGACCTGCGGTTATCCGCTGGTCACGCAGCTTGATAAAGTGCAAACCGTCGGCTGTTTTCACTATCAGGCACCGGGCTGCGAAGGCATCGGCTATTGCAGCTTCCTGGTGACGCGTGAAGAAGAAAGCAGGAAAACGCTGGAGGATTTTCGCGGTCAGCGTGCGGTCTGCAACGCTATCGAATCACAATCGGGCTATAACGCCCTACGGAAAATGGTTGCTGCGCTTTCCGACGGAGAACGTTTTTTTGCCGCGGTGGAGTTTAGCGGCAGTCACCGGCAATCACTGGTGGCGCTGCGGCAAGATCGGGCGGATATCGCCGCCATCGACTGTGTCACCTGGGCGCTGGTGCAGCGTCATCAACCAGACTTACTTGAAGGGCTGACAATTATCGGGCAAAGCCCGCTGACGCCCGGACTACCGCTCATCACCTCCGCCTCAACCTCCGCCACCAAACTGGCGCTGCTGCGGGAATCATTACAGCAACTGGTCAGCGATGCGCAGTACCAGCACGTTTGCGCGGCGGCTTTGATTGGCGGTTTTGCTGCTGTCACACGCGATGATTACGCTTTATTGCTGGAGTGGCGGGATGACGCGGCAAAGCATGGCGTGGTCAGCTTATAAATAGTGAAATATTTCATCATGTTGTGAAAACCAAAAGCCAACAAACGGCACGTTCCGCCAAAGACAATCGCGCACGGCAGGCAGAAAGTCATGAGTCTTAGCCGGAATAAAGGAGGGGAAATGAGCAAATTATTTACGCAAGCAAATGTGGGCAGTGTTGCGCTGGATAACCGCATTGTTATCGCTCCGATGTGTCAGTATTCCGCCGAGGCGGGGAAAGCGACCGCCTGGCACCGCATTCATTTGGGTAACCTGGCGCTTTCTGGTGCCGGGCTACTGATTATTGAAGCCACTGCCGTAGAGGCTCAAGGACGTATCTCGCCGCAGGATCTGGGCTTGTGGGATGATGAGACACAACAGGCACTGCGCGTGGTGCTGGATGATATTCGCCACTATTCACCGATAAAGGTGGGCATCCAGTTGGGCCACGCGGGACGTAAAGCCTCCGTCAGCGCGCCGTGGCTCGGCGGCAAACAGCTCAGCCCGGAAGAGGGCGGCTGGCAAACGATCTCCGCTTCGGTCATGCCGTACGATCCGGGCGAACGCCCGCCGCGTGAAATGAGCCAGCAGGATCTACAACGCGTCAAACAGCGCTTTGTCGACAGTGCGCGTCGCGCCGTGGCGCTGGGTATTGATGTGATCGAAATTCATGCCGCTCACGGTTATCTGCTGCATCAGTTCCTTTCACCGCTTTCCAACCAGCGCACCGACGAGTACGGCGGTAGCCTCGAGAACCGTCTGCGCTTCACGCTGGAAGTCTTCAGCGCGGTGCGTGAAGCAGTGCCGTCATCCGTGGCAGTTGGCATTCGTATTTCCGCCACCGACTGGGTAGACGGGGGTTGGGATCTGGAGCAGTCCGCCGTACTGACTAAGAAAATCGAAGCGGCGGGCGGCGATTATGTTCATGTCTCCAGTGGCGGGTTGTCGCCGTTGCAGAGCATTAAGGTGAGCGCCGGGTATCAGGTGCCGTTCGCCAAAGCGCTGCGTCAGCAGACCAGTATGTCGGTGATAGCCGTTGGGCTGATTACGGAACCTCAACATGCGGAAGATATTCTGCAACACGGAGAGGCTGATTTGATTGCGCTGGCGCGCGGTGCGCTTTACGATCCGCGCTGGCCATGGCATGCTGCCGCAGCGTTGCATGGCGCGGTGCATGTTGCGCCGCAGTATCGTCGTGCGGAGCCGCACGGTGTAAAAGGCACGGTAAAATAATCAATCCAGGCGAGCCTGATCGCAGCTGGCTCGCCTGCCTGAAAGCATTAAGCGGAGCTAAACACCTTTGCGTACCAGCTCCGCTGCTTTCAGAAAAACCTCATCTTCAACCCCATCACCCCGACGTCTGCCTTGCCGTTCGATCTCCTGCACAATGCTGTCGCGGTTAATTGCCTTCCTTTCTGAAACCAGCCCAATTACTGCTGCGCCAATGGCTAATCCAATGAGTCCCGTGTGCTCATCATTGAATTTCATGCTCCACTCCTCCAGATGGTTGGTGTAGGAAAAATCTAGCACAGGGATATATTTTCGTCATTTGCGCAAAGCACCGCGCGATCAGCTGGATAGCCTCTCACTGGCTGGCAGTGAGAGGCCGTTCAATCACTTCTTACCGTTAGGTTTTAACTGTTCACCCGGCTTGAGTCTGAACAACTCGTCGTCGCGGGTGGAGTAGCGTACCGTACCATCATCCAGCCGGTATGCACCTTCGGTAAACCCTGCGCCATTGAGGAACGGTGCCACTGCGTCCGGCTGATCGCGCATCGCCGCTTCCAGCGCCAGCAAGGCATAAGGGGCAATATTGTCGATATTGGCGTAGATATACTGCTGATCATCGACAAAAAAGCCGTTAAGGCGTTTGTGGGCAATAATGTTGTCCGCCACTTTATCCGCCAGCGTGAGGTAGTTTTTATCGCCAGTTGATTGCGCCAGATCGATCAGTGCAAAAATGGCGTACGGCTCACTGTTTTGCGTGTTGAGATCCAGTTTATGGTTTTTTCCGCCGGATTCGCCAATATCTCCCAGCCCCTGGCTACGGGCAATGCCGCGTGCCACTTTCCATATCTCTGCATCCGGCTCCAGTGTCCAGGCGCGGGCGTAAGAGAGCAGGAATTCATTGCCTGCCGGGTAGGGCTTCAACACGGTGCCTTTTTTACCGTAGTAGCCGTCACGTTTTAGGGTATAACCCGACAAATCGCTGCCGTTTGCCAGCATCGGACGGAAGGTGTTGCTGTTCGCATCATAGGCATATTTGGCGAAAGCTTTCAGGCCATCCAGCGTCCACTTTTTGATCTCCTCCCCGTCGCGACCGAGGGATTTCGCCAGCGACAGTTGCATCAGCGCATTTTCCGAATAGAGCGTGCTGGTGCGGCCTTTCAGCATCATATTGCCTTCCAGCGCATCCGCACCAAACTCCGGGCCAAACTGGCGCTGCGCGCGGTCGCCATATTTTGAGTTGGTATCGCTGTCGTCGTTGGTTTCGGCACGTTTTAACGCCTGGGTAAACTGATAAACTCCCAATCCGGTCTTTTTATCGCGCGGCAGGACATACTGTTCCGCCAGCCGTTTTGCCCAGATAAGCGCGCCTTTGTCACCATCGTGTTGATAGAGCAGCGAGGCGGAGTAGATCAGATCGTTCCCGGCATTGAGGAAGCTCAGGCCTTTGGTAGCAAAGAACGGCGGCTGTTGTTCAAACTCGCTGTTCCACAGTTTGCCCATTGCTTTGCCATATTCGCCGTGGCGGCTGGTTTCCAGTATCTTCCAGTCGTAAACATGCGCATTCCAGAACGCGCGGATAAAGCGTTCGGTCGCTGGTTTATCAACGGCAAACATCAAATCATAGTAGGGGTAGGCGTTCTTCAGTTCGTGGACTTGCTCTTTCTCGCTTGGCCCTTCCGGTTGCAGTGTATTGAGATCGATAAAGCGATGTCCGCCCCACAATAGCAGCCCGCTCTTGTCCTGGTAATGGCGGAAATAGTAGCGAACGTTATCTTCGGCCAGCTTTTTGTATTTTGCCTCACCACTCAGGTTACTTAACCCAACCAGCACGCGCATCAGGTTCTGTTGCGCGGAAAAATTCGACAGCACCGCAATTTTCCCATCCGGGAAAATCCATTCCATCTGCTTGCCGGTGCGGGGATCAACGCCATCGGCCAGTAACGGCACGTTAGGCTGCTTTTGCGCGCTCGCTTTCGTCATCACCGTGTCGGCAAAGGTTTTGACGCTGCTCAGGCGTGCGCTTTCCTGTGCAATAGCCGCGCAGGAGAAAGTACTCAATATTGTTAATGCCAGAGTCATTTTTGACAGTTTCATTATTCGCCTCTTTAAAAATAAGGATTCCTGCCGAAACCCTTATTTATATCCGTATTATCAGAAATTATATTTCACACCGACGCGATAACGAGTTTGACGTTCGTTGGTATATTTACTGCCGGATACATTACCAATCGCAACATACGGCGACCAGTTTTTATCAAATTTGTAGGTTAATTTCACATCATGCGTCCATTCGTAATTTTCATTATCAGCAATCAGTACGCCAGCAGACGTTGCGTGTTTATAATCCAGTTCGTAATCGAGCTGATAATCATTAAACAGTTTCCACGAAATGACCGCCGTTAGGTTGTAGCCGTTTTCACTGGTGTCTTTTTTGGTGCCGATGTTGTTGGAGTTGCGCTTGAAGTAAGGGCGGTAACGCAGTGTAGCTCCGACATCGCTGGAGAAGTTGACCTTGCCGCGCAAATACGGGCGATAGTTGTTCGAGGTTGAACTACTGTCCAGTGAAAAACCCGGTTCAATCTGGAAGGTTGGATTAATTTTATAAACATAACTGGCGATCACTTCCGTACCATTACTGACGGTTTCGTGATATGCCTTGTCTTTATTTTGTGAGCCTTTCCATTTCCCTTCCAGCGATAAACCAAAACCATTTGCAAAGCGGTGCGACATTAATAAACGATCTTTGTGGTTATTACCTCCACTATCATTTGTTTCATGACGATAATCAAAAGTCACTGCATGAGCCGCAATACTGAACAACGGTATGGTAGTTAATAACAACGTGCGCAACATAATATCCCCTATTATTTTAATCCAAAGGTACAGAAGATTCTCCGCAAAAAAATTGCAGATAAGTTTAATTCAGAGGGAATGTGACATAACCCTTCTGATAAAAATTGGTGTAATCAGCAAGCATAATAAATGTGGTGTGTGGTGCCGGGTGCCTCCCGGTGAACTGGAAGCCGATCTTTCCAGTTCGTCCATAAAAATGAAACATAATTGAGGATAACCTCATATCAGCATGACCCCGCCGCTTAGGGGGATTCACCACACAGAATACGTTATCAACCAAATTTTTAGGGTTAGTGAGATGCCTTAATTTTGTTGCTTTCACATCCCATCTATAAATGTGAAACGCACTTTTACACAAATTGAAATTATGTTTTGAGACTGAGATCGAACATTTAAATAGAGATGAAAAATTATTCAAGTGATGGTGTTAAAGATAATCCTATTTGCAATAATTTTATTATAAACAATGACATAAGTTTTACAGGTAAGACAAAAAAGAAAGGGGAATAGTGTTGGTTGACGGTCGTAAATAAATAAGTGAATAAATTTATTCCTGGAATAAATTGTGAACGTTGGACGAAAAATGCAATACATTGCGCATAGCAGGGAGAGAACGAAATGCAGAACCAGACTGGAGTCATCAACAAACTAAACAAAAGCTAAACAAGACAGTAAACCAGGCTTGATCTGCCTTAATACATCCCTAACACTCAGAAAAAAATGCCTCCGCTAACGGAGCGGAAAATATAAAAATGATCCTCTGGAGCCGCTATGACAATCTATGGAAAGGATTGCCTTTTCATCTACGGTATTGAGAAAATATTCAGGCAACTGTGCAAGGAAAAAGGCAGCCGTTTTCGCAGCGATGGCACCGTAATATATGTGACCGCAGGAATGGGTCTCGTGGAAATGTATTCACTGTTTTTCTCCAGACCGCCGCCGCATTACTCTATTTTCATCTCATCTGAACGCCATTTCGATTCACTGACGCTACTTTTCCCTGGGCTGGTGAAACTCTGCCTCGCAGAAAATGTCCACGTGCACGAGCTGCGCCAGGCGCTGGAAGTGATGATCCTGCTTTGTCAGCAAAACCAGCAGCCTGCCTATATTCACGGCGCTTTTAAGTTCACCAGCGCCGAGCAGCAAATTATGCGTTTGCTGCTGCGCGGGCATTCGGTGGAGGATATCGCGCGGATACGCGGCGTCAGCCCGACCACTGTCAGCGTGCAGCGCAACAGCCTGATGAAGCGTACCGGCACCAAAAGCTTGCAAGCGCTCTGTTCGCTCTATTCAGCAATGCGCAGCGGGGGGGAGCCCGCAATGTGCCGTTAATGTGCAGCGTTGCTGGTCCGCAGGCCGACAGAAAAAAAGCGCCTGGCCGGCGCTTAAAAACAACAAACACAATCCACCTGGTGTGGGAGGAGTATCAACAGGTTTTCGCCAAAAAATCACTAACGGTCTGCATGCACAACGACCGCTCTTCAACATGGGGCATATGGCTGGAGGATTCGAAAATCACCCATTGCGCCCCGGTAATATGGTCCATAAACGGCTGCACCACTTCTGGCGTGGCTTCGTCATAGCGCCCGGAAATCAGTAATGTCGGTACACGCACCTGCGGCAAACGGTCGATAATCGTCCATTCTTTCATGCTGCCGATAACGTGGAATTCCGTCGGGCCGTTCATCGCGTGATATACAGTCGGATCGGCATCCATTGCATCAAAGGTACGCTGCACTTCTGGCGGCCAGGGGGAGAGACGGCATACATGGCGCTGGTAAAATACTTGGCTGGCCGCTTTGTATTCAGCGCTGTCCAGCGTGCCCGCCGCTTCGTGTGCCAGCAGCGTCTGCTGCACCTCCGGCGGAAGCTGAGCGCGCAGTTTCGCCGCGCCTTCCAGCCACAGCGCCATTGATGCCGGTGAGTTGGCGATAATTATTGCTTTCAACCCTTGCGGTTGGGTGACCGCGTGTTCTGCCGCCAGCATTCCGCCCCAGGATTGCCCAAGCAGCGCGTAGTTGTCGGCAATCTCGAGTGCCTGAAGCAGATGATTCAATTCGTCGAGAAACAGTGAAGGTTGCCAGAAATCAGGGCTTTTCTCCGGCAGATGGGTGGAACGTCCGTTACCCAGTTGATCATAGTGGATCACTGCGCGCCCGGTTTCGGCGATATCTTTGAATGCATCAACATAATCGTGAGTGCAGCCGGGGCCGCCGTGCGCGACCACCAACGGCGTCTGACCGCTGTGCAGATCGCCGCAGATGCGAAACCAGGTCTGATATCCCCGGAAGGGGACATAGCCTTCTCGAATGGTGTACATGAGTGACGTTTACCCTGTTAAGTGAACTGGCTTTCAGGTTAGAACGTCACTGCTTGCGCTGAACACTAGCAAAAATGCTAGTTCTTAACTGTCAAGCAAACGGTAATGCAGCGCCCGGACAACAGCCTGCACGCGGTTGGTCGCGCCGAGCTTTTTCGCCGCCGTGTTGAGATGCAGCGTGACAGTGGCGACCGAGCGGTGTAGCTTGCGGGCAATCTCTTTCGCCGTCAGCCCTTCAGCGGACCACGCCAGACATTCGCGCTCGCGGTTGCTCAGTTTGACATGTCGGCAGGTAAGCATTGAGGCATCAAACAACGGAAACGCCGACTCCTGAAAACGGTGCGCCAGAAAGGTCAGTTGTGCCAGCGTTTCGCTTATATCCCGCTCTTCCCGCTGGTCGGTCACAATTCCGGTCAGCGTGACAAAACCGCCATTCGGCAGATGCAGCGGCACGGTGGCGCCGCAGGGCATATTGTTATCGCGCATATAGTGCGTCACTTCTTGCGCATTTTCACCCAGTCGCCCCTGCAATGCACTGCGATCCGGGCGTTGATAAGACCAGACGAACGGCGAGCAACTCTCCAGCGCAAAATGCTGAACCGGATCAACCTGATAGTAGCCTCGCTCGCACCACAGCCGGCGCATATCATCCGGCACATTGCGCATCTCCAGCAACGATGGCGTAATCAGCGAGCCTTCCAGCGAACGCGGTACTGGCGTGTAGTCGTAAATCACCGCATCAAAACCCAACGCCTGCGTCCGGGCAAACAGCCCAGCAAAAGCCTCTTCGAGCCTGGTAGCGTTGGTTGCACCAGGGCTTTCGATATTAATGCGCATAATGAACTCCCTCAGAGTAAACGGTGCCATGCCACGGGCACGGTTTGTGCAATTTCCCCGTGGCTTCGCCAAAGCATGCAATTCCGGTGCCGTCCTGCGGGAAGGGTAAAACTAGTATTTTTGCTAACTACCCAGCCCTGAATGATGTCGTTAGCGTAAAGAAAACGCCCGCTAAGGCTGACCGGGCGCAAATTTATGACGCAGGGTTGCACTACGGCGGAGCGATTTTTTAACTCTTCACCACCGTATGCACCATGGGAGTTCGCTGATGCATCGTTACCGTTTTCTGTTATTTCGACCCTTACAACTGCTGCCTGTACTGCTTGGGATCAGCATTATCACCTTCGCGATGGTACGGGCGATCCCCGGCGATCCGGCGCGTATTCTGCTCGGTGTACGCAGTACGCCAGAGGCGCTGGCGCGTATCCGTGCGCAGTTTGGTCTCGATGAACCGTTATGGGTGCAGTACGGCTATTTCCTGCGCAATTTATTGCAGGGGGAACTGGGCAAATCGATTGTCTACCGCGTCGATACCCTGAAGCTGATTAACTCACGGCTCGAACCAACATTGTGGCTGGTACTGGGCAGCGTGCTGCTGGCGGTGATCCTGACGGTTCCGCTGGCTTCGCTGGCGGCGCGACAGCGCGGGCGGGCGGCGGATCAACTGATCCGTCTGTTCACCACCGCCGGGTTAGGGTTTCCGGCATTCTGGCTCGGCATCATGATGATCATCATTTTTAGTGTGGTGCTCGGTTGGTTCCCGGTCTCCGGTTACGGCAGCGATTTTGCCGACCAACTGCACCATATGGTGCTGCCGTGCCTGACGGTAGCGCTGGCACTGGCGGCGGTATTGATCCGCAACCTGCGCGCCAGCCTGCTGATGGAGATGAGCAGCGATTATGTGGTGGCAGCCAGGGCTCGGGGCCAGCGCGAAAACCGTATCTTCTGGCGTCATGTGTTGCCCAACTCACTGGTGCCGACGCTAAACCTGCTGGCGGTGAATATTGGCTGGCTGATTGGCAGCACGGTAGTGATTGAGAGCGTGTTCGCTATTCCGGGGCTGGGCCAGTTACTGGTGAAAGCGATTTTTAGCCGCGACTACATGGTGGTGCAGGGCGTGGTGATGGTGTTTGCGCTGGCGACCGTGGCCGTCAATCTGCTGGCCGATGTATTGACCGTAGCGCTGGATCCGAGGGTGAAATTATGAGTGCTCTCAGCGTGATTTCCGGGTTACGCCGCCGGGCGATCCCACGCCAGCACGCGTTGCGCGCCGGGGTAGTGATTGTCGGTCTGTGGTTGTTTATCGCCCTGTTTGCTCCGTGGCTGGCGCCGTTTGATCCCATTACGCAGGATGCAACGTCGAGCCTGCTTTCCCCCGGCGGCGCGCACCTGTTCGGTACCGATAACTTTGGCCGCGATATCTTCTCACGCGTGCTGTGGGGCGCACGGGTGGATCTGCAAATCTGCCTGCTGGGGGTTATCTTCCCGTTTTTTCTGGGCACTACGCTCGGTGCGCTGTCCGGTTATCTCGGCGGCGTGGTGGATGCGGCCATTATGCGGCTGATCGACATCGTACTGGCGTTTCCTTTTCTGGTACTGATGCTGGCGATTATCGCCATCCTTGGGCCGGGTCTGGGCAGTTTCTACATTGCAATGGCGATGGTCGGCTGGGTCTCTTACGCCCGGCTGGTACGGGCGCAGGTGCTGACGCTAAAACAGCGGGATTTCATTGTTGCGGCGCGCAGCCTTGGCTATGGCCATGGGCGCATTCTGTTCCGCCATCTGTTGCCGAACGCCATCACCGGCGCGTTGGTGTTCTCTATGTCTGACTGCGTGCTGGTACTGCTAAACGGCGCGGCGGTCAGCTACCTCGGGCTGGGCGTGCAGCCACCCACGGCGGAGTGGGGCGTGATGGTGGCTGAAGGACAGAGCTTTATCACCACCGCGTGGTGGATAACCACCTTTCCGGGGCTGGCGATTGTGCTGCTGGCGATGGGCTTCAGCCTGCTGGCCGATGGCCTCGGCGATAAACTGGGAGCGCGCATATGACACTGCTGACTGTCTCAGAGCTGACCATTACCCGCGAGCCGGATATCGCGCTGGTGGATAAAGTCTCATTTACGTTGAATGCCGGAGAGATGCTCGGCCTGGTTGGCGAGAGCGGTTCCGGGAAAACCGTGACCTGTCGGGCATTGATGCGTCTGTTGCCCGGCCAGGGGCTGGCTATTACTGGCGGCGAAGTGCGGTTGGGCGGTCGCGACTTATTGTCGTTAAGCGAAGCGCAAATGTCGGCGGTGCGCGGGCGCGAAATGGGGATGATTTTTCAGAACCCGGCCAGCCACCTCAACCCGGTGATGACCATTGGAGAGCAAATTGCCGAAAGCCGCCGTCGTCATTTCGGTGCCAGCCGCGCACAGGCACGGGAAGATGCCAAAGAACTGCTGCGCCAGGTCGGTATTCCCGATCCGCAAAACCGCATTCATAACTATCCGCATGAATTTTCCGGCGGCATGCGTCAGCGCGCGATGATCGCTGTGGCGCTGGCTCCGGAGCCGTCGCTGCTGATTGCCGACGAGCCCACCACTGCGCTGGATGTCACCGTGCAGATGCAGATCCTGCGTCTGCTCAGCGATTTGCGGCAGCAACTGGGGCTGGCGGTGATCATGATCACCCATGATCTCGGCGTGGTGGCGCAAACCTGCGATCGCATCGCGGTCATGTACGGCGGGCGGCTGTGCGAAGTGGGTGGTAAGCGCGATGTGCTGGCGCAACCACTGCATCCCTACACCCGTGGATTAATTGATTGCCAGCCAGCCAGCGAAGGCGGGCAGGGGCGTCTGGTGACCATCAGCGGCCAGCCGCCAGTGGCGGATAACTTCCCGGCCGGTTGCCGCTTTCATCCCCGCTGCCAGTATGCCAGCGCCGCTTGTCAGCAACAGCCTGTACTGCGGCAAGGGCGCGACACGCTGGCGCATGCGGCGGCTTGCCATCACGCATTACAACCACTCAGCCAGCGGGAGGGAGCATGACGACATCAGCAAACTGGCCCTTGTTAGAGGCGGATAACGTCAGCGTGACCTTTCTGGTTTCCGGTGGCCTGCCGGGTGCCGGGCGGATGGTGCACGCAGTTAACGACGTCACACTGAAAATTCACGCCGGGGAAACCCTCGGTCTGGTGGGCGAATCCGGCAGCGGCAAAAGCACGCTGGGGCGTGCGTTATTGCAGCTTGAGCGGATGACGGCGGGCGAGGTTCGCTTCGATGGACACCGTATTACTCATGGGCTGAAGAGCGACGTGGCGCGGTTGCGCCTGCAAACGGCGATGATTTTCCAGGATCCTTTCGCCTCGCTTAATCCTCGCCAGACCATAGGTGACAGCATTGCGGAAGTGCTGCGCGTGCATCAGAAAGTGCCACGCAGCGGCGTGAATGCGCGAGTGGCTGAACTGCTGACATTAGTCGGGTTGCGCCCGGAGCAGGCAAAGTCCCGACCCGGTCAGCTTAGCGGCGGGCAGTGCCAGCGTGCCGGGATTGCCCGCGTGCTGGCGATCGAACCACGGTTGATTGTGGCCGATGAGTGCGTGGCGGCGCTGGATGTCTCTATTCAGGGGCAGATCGTTAACCTGCTGATGGAACTGCGCGAAAAGATGGGGCTGGCGATTTTGTTTATCGCGCATGATCTGGCGATTGTGCGCCGCCTGTGCGATCGCGTGGCGGTGATGTACCTCGGACGCATTGTCGAAGAAGGCCCGTCCGAAGAGGTGTTCACCCAGCCGCGTCACCCCTATACCGCAGCGCTGGTGGCGGCGATCCCGGAAATCGATCCTGATAAACCGCTGCCTGCGGATCCGCTCGGCGGCGAACCGCCCAGCCCGTTATCCATTCCACAGGGTTGCGCTTTTCATCCGCGCTGCCCCTATGCGCAGGTGCAGTGTCGCACCGGCGCGTTACCTCCAACCCGGCAGATTGCCGATCACGCATATTCCTGTGTGTTGACCCACACAGGCGATGAGACTGTTTTTCCTTTGAGCAGGAGATCTTTTGATGAAGCACAGGCATGTTAAGTTGTTGGCGGCCAGCGTTTTTCTGGCGCTCAGTGTGGTCAGCGAAATGGCGCAGGCGGCAGGTGTATTAACCATTGGCCGTCGCGAAGACAGCACCACGTTCGACCCGATCAAATCGGCGCAAAACGCCGACAACTGGGTGTTTTCCAACGTCTTTGATCCGCTAGTGCGGGTGGATAAAACCGGCACCAAACTGGAGCCGGGCGTGGCAGAAAGCTGGAGCATTTCGCCGGACGGCAAGGTTTATACCTTTAAAATTCGCGACACCAAATTCTCCGATGGCACGCCGGTGAGCGCCAGCGATGCTGCATTCAGCCTGCTGCGTATTCGTGACGATGCCGGATCATTATGGCGCGATTCGTACCGCATTATCGACAAAGCTGAAGCGCCGGATGCGCGCACGCTGGTCGTCACGTTGAAATCGCCGTCAGCGCCGTTTCTGTCACAACTGGCATTGCCGAATGCGTCGGTGATCTCGCAAAAAGCGCTGGAGGCAGAAGGGGCAGAGACGTTTGCCGAAAAACCGGTCGGTTCCGGCGCGTTTAGCGTGAAAGAGTGGGTACGTGGCGAGAAAATCGTGCTGGTGAAGAACCCGAACTTCTGGCAGGCGAAGAACGTCAGCCTCGACGAAGTAGACTGGCTGACCATTCCCGATGACAACACCCGCATGCTGAAAGTGCAGGCTGGCGAGCTGGATGCTGCGCTGACGGTGCCGTTCTCGCGTATTGCATCACTGCAAAAAGACAACAATCTGAAGGTGGAACTGGATCCGTCAACCCGTGAAGATCACCTGCTGATCAACCACTCGCACGGCGCGCTCGGCAAAGTGGAAGTACGCCAGGCGCTGGACTTCGCCATCGATAAAGATGCGATCGTGAAAACCGTGACCTTTGGCTACGGCCAGGTGGCTAACTCTTATATCCCGGCTGGTGCGCTGTATCACTACAGCGATAACCTGCGCCGCGCCTACGATCCGGAAAAAGCCAAACAGATGCTGAAAGACGCTGGCGCCTCCGATTTAACGCTGAATTATGTGGTTAACGCCGGAGATGAAGTGGATGAGCAGATCGCCATTCTGCTGCAACAGCAACTGGCGAAAGCGGGTGTGAAGGTGAATTTGCAAAAAGTCGATCCCAGCCAGAGCTGGGATATGCTGGTGGCGGGCGAATACGATATTTCAGTGATGTACTGGACCAACGATATTCTCGACCCGGATCAGAAAACCACCTTCGTGCTGGGCCACGATACCAACATGAACTACATGACGCGTTATAAGAATGACAAGGTGAAAGCGCTGGTCGCTGCGGCTCGCGTGGAAATGGATGCGAAAAAACGCGAACAGATGTATATCGATCTGCAAAAAATGGCCAAAGCCGATGTGAACTGGATCGATCTCTACTACAGCCCGTATCGCAATGTGAGCCGGAAAAATATTGAAGGTTTCTACCAGAACCCGCTCGGTCGTTTCTTTCTCGAAGATACGGTGAAGAAATAACCTGGTGTCTGATGGCGCTACGTTTACCGGGCCTGGGGGAGTGAATCCAACCAGCCCGGTGAACGGCGCTAATCGAAAGCCGCGAGGAGACGCCGCACCAGCGGCTTTGTTTCGTTTTTTCTCCATACCAGGTGTAGTGCGATCGCCAGCGGTAGCCATGGCAGAGCAACTAATGCCACTTTCTCTGACGCAATGCGCGCCAGGCTTTGCTGAATAAAGGTGAATCCCAGCCCCGCTTCGACACAAGAGAGCGCGGCCAGCGGGCCAGAAACTTCCAGGCTGATGCGCGGGGTGAAACCTTTTTCCTGACAAGCGTGAAGTAATTGCGCGCGCGCTGCCGGGTTCAGGTTTTCCTGCTCGGCTATCCAGGGATAGTACTCAAGCTGCGCGGGCGTGGGCGAGGGGAGAGCTATCTCTTTCGGCATTGCCAGCAGCACCGGCTCGGTAAGGACGATTTTCTGGCAAAACTGTGCGTCGCTTGACGGCGGCGGCGTGTAGAGGAATGCCACATCAATTAACCGCGCCTGTAGTTGCTCAAGCTGCTGTTTTGAACGCATCGAATGCAGCTTGATATCGATATCTGGCGGTAGCGCTAATTTTGCCAGCGCATCGGGCAGCAGGCGTGAGTGAATGGCCGCTTCGACATAGCCGATATCAATGCGTCCGACGTTGGCCTGACCCAGATGTCTGGCGTGATCTTTCAGCCGATCGTAGTGCTGGAGAAAAGACCCCACTTCATCGAGAAATTTTTCCCCTTCGCTGGTCAGATGGAGGCGTTTTTTGTCGCGATGAAACAGCATGACGCCTAATTCATCTTCCAGCATCTGAATTTGTCGGCTCAGCGGGGATGATGAGATATTTAGCCTTTCAGCCGCCTGGCCGATATGTTCAAGCCGGGCAACAACGGTAAACGATCGCAGCAGTTTGATGTCCACAACAAATCCGGTCTCAACTGGGTTAAAAATGGCAATAGCCTGAACGGATATTTAACCGCAATATAACCCTTATGAATACTGCACCGTAACGTGTTGATAATTCACTATTCATAGAGAGGAGTTTGCGCATGTTTATCGTAACGCTGAAATATAAAAAACCGTTAAGCGAGGTTGATCGCTTCGTTGAGGCGCATCGCATGTATCTCGACGCGTGCTTTAAAGAGGACTATTTTCTGGCTGCCGGGCCAACAAACCCGCGCAGCGGTGGCGTGATTTTAACCCGCGCGCTGGCCCGCACGGCACTGGATGCACTACTGCAAGAAGATCCTTTTTACCGTGAGGGTGTGGCCGATTATGAGATTGTTGAATTCGAGCCAATGAAATGCAGCGCCGGAATGGCCGCCGCACTGGGAAAATAGCGCAGACCAACCAGGGCACAAATCGTGCCCTTGCGCTTTTTCCGCGTTAAAACACCATCACATGTAACAGCGTGCGGATCAGAATGCCGACAATCGCGCCGGGTAGTACAAAGCGGAACAGGCGAACAAAGCGGCTGGCGATGCCGAGAAAAATCCCGATCCCCGGTAAATCGAGGGTTTGCACCAGGAAGCCCGCCGAGGCGTTGATCTGCTGTGCCGTCAGTTGTCCGTGCTGCACCATCTCTGAGGCCACGCCAAAATAGGCCGTACCGCCCGCCAGGCATTTGGTCAGCGCCAGCAGCACATATACCGTGGAAATATGGAAGAACGCCAGCATGGGCGTTAACAGCGAGGTCAGCGCCTCCACCACGCCTGCCGCTTTCAGTAAGCCCACCACCGTCAGCGATAACAGCAGCATCGGCAACGACCCCAGCGACAGGCGAATCGCATCTGCGCCAGCGCCGTTAATCACCGAAATCAGCCCGGCGCGAGGCTTATCTTTATTCAGTTCGCCCTCTTCATTGTGCAAGCTGTCGGCAGAGAGCCTGCGTCCTGTGACGTACCAGGTCAGCGTTGAAGCGGCAAGACCGCCAATCAGCGAAATCACAATCGCTATGCCCCAGTGCAGGCCGAACGGAGTAAGAGGGTAAAATACATTCGCTTGACCCATGGCAAACAACATAGCGAGTGTGGCGGCAAGATGTCGGTCGGAGGTTCCGCGGCGCTCCATAATAGCCAGCGCGGCGAGCGGTGCGGCAAAACTGACGAAATTAAGCTGAATCAGGGCGAAAATCCCCATTCCGCTGATGCCAAAAGGCTTTAATACCGGGGAGGTGAGACGAACAATACCATCCAGAACCCCTTTTTCCTCCAGATACTTCATTATGATGAGCATCACCACCATGATCGGCAGCAAGGTATACAGTGCAACATCCACGGAAACCTTGCCCGCCGACATGATGATTTCAATGATATTCATGAACCACTCCGGTAAACGTACTTGCCCGGTAGTTTACACCCGCTGGCGGAACGGTAGGCTCATTCATTCCATTGGTTTTACTTATTTTCTGTAAGCGTATACAGCTTTCGCGAATGCGCTGTGTACATAAATCAGAGTGCGGGGAAAGACGTCAGGAACCTGGGTTGGCGTAGCCGCCGAGGATAAACCAGGCAAGGAAAGCGACTGCTACAATAAAAACCAGCACCGGAAAGGCAATACCAATTCTCATATACCCTCTTACGTTGTCAAAAGCCTGGAGCCTGGCCCATTAGGCTATTTTATTTGCCATTTTGGCCCTGGGCAGTGCTCGCACAAAATGTTACAGCATTTTGAACGCCACTTGCGGCGGCCCTTTAGGGCGAGTGAAGCGAGTCATCCTCACGTACTGCGTGTACGTTCCGGTTGTTGTGCGCTGTCCGTATCCAAACTGGCTGCAACAATATACGCCTACTGGGCCAGGCTCTTAGTCTACAGGAAGCCGCGTTATCTGCGCGGGAAGACAATGTTAACACAAAAACAATAAAAATGACCGTGTTACAGTCTAAAAGCGGCTACGATTCGCTGGCTCAACGGTGATTTTCAAGTAGCTGTTGGCAATATTTTCGCGGAAGTAGGCTTCCTGCTGCTGACTCATCAAAAAAACCTGCCAGATCTTCGGTGGTACGCCGAGGTACTGCTCAACGCGGCCATTACTGTGCTCAAGCTCCAGCACACTGGAGTTCGGGTCATAACCTGCTGCCTTTAGCGCTCTGCAAGAAAGGGGATGTCTTTTCATTTTTTGTCCTGTCAACGTCATAAAAGACTTTTAAGCTATCGGCAGGCGATTAAAAAGATTTACTACTGATAAGACTTTTTTTGCATAACAAAGAGCCTGGCCCACCAGGCTATTGTATTTGCCATTTTGGTCCTGGGCAGTGCTCACATCCTCACGTACTGCGTGTACGCTCTGGTTGTTGCGCGCTGTCCGTGCCCAAACTGGCTGCAACAATATACGCCTACTGGACCAGGCTCTAAGGTGAATAAATGACGCTCAGTAACCTACACATTGCGCCATGCGCTGGCCGGAACTTTCAGCCAGCGGCAGTGGTGAACAAGCTCGGCGCGGCGATGATCGCTGGCGCTGATCAGCGCTTCCAACTCTATTCCGGTTAGCTTTTGGCTCCGAAGCTCATAAATTTGTTCAACTGCATTGAGCGAGGAATAGCGGCGTAAAATACGCAGATAATAGTGGCGCAGGGTTGTCATACTACAAAGGTTAGTAGGCATGGTAATTTTCTCTTGTTTTTAAATGAATACATGTTTTCAAAATAACGTTTGTAGTGAGGTCAGTCTTATTTTCTGTATCAGCTATTGACGCGCTACGCTGTTCAGCAGTTAATAAAGTCTCCTCTCTTTGGCGAGTGCGAAAAATGATCATCATTGAACTGGCTGTGATTGGTATGCTGCTGGTTATAATTGTGTTTTCATTTTATAAACATTTTAAAGTGATTCGTTCCAGGACCGTCGGAAACACTAAAAAAAATCACCGACGATAACCTTGCTGTTATTGTTTTTTTATGCTACCCAACTCAAACGTAAACCAGGTACAGAGCATTTTTTATACGGAATTATTATGGTTTACGTTGTGAGTATTACATTTTTATTTCGACTTATCGACTGTAATCAACTGTAGGCCACCACTTTACGATTTGGTGTTTTTTGCTGGGGGCAAGGCATTATTTCTTCCTCATTTTCTGCCAGTCCAAAATCTTTGAATGGAAAAATACTGAAAGCGTAAAAAATATCAATTCTGGAGTTGGCTGAGATTTTCTTCTTAATGTTGTCTTTATGTGAGGATACTGTTTTTTTGTTAATACTCAGTAGGTTAGATATCTCATCATCGCTCTTTTCGAAGATCATGCCCTTCAGGATTGCGATTTCTCGACGACCTAGTCGAATGGTTTTTACATGGCTACTGACGCGGCCATTTATGAATTCAGTTAAAATATCTAATAAAACATCCACTTGTATCTTATCGGGAATCACAATTATAGGTGTGTGCACCAGGGTAAACGGCAAAAAATGACCTTTAGTCACAACCAGCATCCCGCGATTGGAAAAAGGCGCACTAAAATTAATGGCAATCTGTATTTCACTGCAATTTCTAATTTCTTTTACTAATTGAATTATACCTTTTTTAGTATAAGAGCAATTAATTTTGAACAATACGATATCTATATTTCTTCCCATATTAACATCCTCCCGGATCGTATGAAACTGTGTGTAAAAACATTGGCGAGTAAAAAATGGTTCCTGCTTTTTGATCCTTCTTATCTTTTCTTTATAGTTTGATCTGTATCATACTGCCAAAAAGTTGTTAACTGAGGATATTCTTATTTTTGTTTTATGCAAGCTATTACCGCTTCGCTTAGATAATTTATTTTAGCTGAGGAATCTCCCAATTGTTTCCATATTGTCGAGGAATGTCTTAATTTGCGATCTTATTTTGTGAATGAGATTTAAAGTGCTGATGGTCCCAATAAAATATGAGGGTTGGATCATGACGCATTTACATCGCATTATTTTGGTCGTTAGTTTAATTATTTCTGGATTGGCACACGCAGCACCTGTAGCCGAAGGTTCGGCTGCGGGAAGTAATGCTTCAGAGAGTGCTATTGGGAGTTCGGCCTGGGTTGGTGTCGCAGGCGTTGCCGCTGTCACCGGGCTGGCATTGCTGGCAATTGGCGGCGGGGACAACGGCAGTAACACGTCGACCAGTACCACCACCACCACCACACCGTCGAAGTGAGGTGAATTAAGACCGTAATGTGTTGCCTGATAAAAAAGGGAGCCAGGATGACTCCCTGCTGCCCTGCATAACGGACAACATCGACCAGGCTTTAGGCTGTGTCCCGTAATTGTGCGCGAGTGGCGCTGATTGCACCGCGTCTTACAGCCTGGCAACGTAGCGAATCCCCCGGTGGGACGTGAACCTATAATAAGTATTCGGGTGCCAGCATTTCAGCAATAAATGCTCGAACCGCTTGTGGGCAGCGGCGGTGCATTCGGCTTCTTCTTTATTACTGGGTATAGTGGCCTCTGCCTTTTATTACCAGCGCGGCTTGCTGGCGCTTACCAGCACTGTGATTAAAGCGGTTATAAACCCCACCTGGCGGCATGACAAGGGGCTAATGCCATTCAGCGATCCCATCGTAATTTCATATTTTCCGTAAGGTTATGGTCTTCGTATAGTGAAATCACACACATTGCTCAGATTGCGGAATTCGTTGAAACACTACGAGGGATACTATGCGAGTCATCAAACCCTTCTCTCTTGGTGCGCTTTTAGGCACCGGTTTTGCTTTCATTATTGTGATCAGTTTGTTGGTGGCGATTTTTGGGCGGACAGAATTACTCAGCACCAGCAAGCACATTGAATATTACGAGAAATATCATCTGACTAACCTGCTAGTGATGCAGGAGCTAAAGGACACCTTAAATAACGCCACTAAAGCAACCTTTATTATGGTGTTTCAGGATGACGCCGATAAACAAGAGGCAGAAGAGAAGGTCACCGAAACGGCAATCCAGCGTATCGACACGCTGGTTAAACAGTTACAGCAGAATATTCAGGGCAGCGATATTCAGCAGATGCTGGAGCGTTTTAAACAGACGCAGGCGCAATATGCCGCAGTTGTGCGCCAGACGGTGAGCATGGCTAAAAATGGCCAGATGCTCGACTCTCAGTCGATGGCGGTGGATAAACTGCAACCGGTTCAGGCACAACTGTTTAATGAAATCACCTTGATGATCCAGCGCCAGCAGGCCAGCACGACCACGGCGGCAGCGGAGACCACTGGCGGTGCGCGCGCTTCCGGCGATCTGCTGCTGATGCTGGCCGCAGCGGCAACGCTGCTTGGCGTGTTGATCGCCTGGTTTGCCACGCGGTTTATCAAGCGGCAACTGGGCGGTGAACCGGCTTATGCACTGCGTGTGGTACACGATATTGCCGAGGGCAATCTGGCAATGCCAGTGATGCTGGCGGCTGGCGATCGCCACAGCTTGTTGGCCGGGATGGAGGCAATGCGTCAAAGCCTCAATCGCATTGTGGCGCAGGTTCGTGAGAGCAGCGAATCGATCTCAGCAGGCGCCAGCGGCGTGGCGGCGGGCAGTATGGATCTCAGCCAGCGCACGGAGCAGCAGGCGGCCAGCCTGCAACAAACGGCGGCGTCAATGGAGCAAATCGGCCAGACCATTCGCCAGAATGCCGACACGGTTCGCGTCACCAACCAGCAGGCCACCGCTGCCAGCGACATTGCCGCTAAAGGCGGAGAAGCGATCGACAATATTGTGCGCACCATGGATGAGATCAGCCAGAGCGCGCGCAAAATCGGCGAGATCATTACCGTTATCGACGGCATCACCTTCCAGACCAATATCCTGGCGCTCAATGCAGCAGTGGAAGCGGCGCGAGCCGGTGAGCACGGGCGCGGCTTTGCCGTGGTTGCAGGAGAGGTGCGTTCACTGGCGCTGCGCTCCGCCACGGCGGCGAAAGAGATCAAAGGGCTGATTCAGGCCAGTATTGATTGTGTGGATAACGGCGCAACGCTGGTCAACAATGCTGGTTTCACCATCGGCGAGCTGGTTAAGCAGTCGCACCATGTCGCTGAAATGATCAACGAAATTGGCATGACCACCCAGGAGCAGGAATTGGGTGTTGCGCAGGTGAACGATGCGATTGCCCAACTCGATCAGGTAACGCAGCAGAATGCCGCGCTGGTGGGCGCCTCCAGTTCGGCGGTCGATCATTTGCGCGATCAGTCACGGAATCTGGTGGCGTTGATGAGCGTTTTCCGCACCGAACACGCCCGGCGGGAAAATTCGGCACAGCCGCTCAACACGGCACGGCTTGCTGACGCCTGAAAACCTTACCTCTGCCCGCTGGGGTAACAAAACTGACAGGATTATCATTTTCGCGTCACTTTTGAGTCAGTATCCCTGCGTTAAGGTGAAAGCTCCTTAATAAGGAGGCTTTCTCGATGGGTATGCAACAGATGGTGGTACATGAGATCCAGCAGTGGATCGATGAAAACCTCGACCGACCGCTCAGAATTCGCGATGTTGCCACGCGGGCTGGTTATTCAAAATGGCATTTACAGCGTCTTTTTCAGGAAGTGATGCAGGTACCGTTGGGGATATATATCCGCAATAAGAAGCTGGAAAGCGCTGCCGAAGCGTTGCTGACGACGGAAGATTCGATCATCACCATTTCTACGCGTTATGGTTATGACTCACAGCAAACCTTCACCCGCACCTTTGCCCGTAAATATCATATGCCGCCGGGTGTATGGCGTCGGTACCATCAAGGCTAGCGCAGAATTGACGTCACGATATGTGGTTAATCATCAGGTTGCATTTTGTCGCTAAAACGGTGAAAAAATGTCAACTAAATTTCAGCCCAACAGCGGTAAAATTGCGGCTATACCCGTCATACTTCAAGTTGCATGTGCGCTGGCTTTTTTATTCGGCTCATCCCTGAGCCTTACCCCTTCGGGGCTGCTGCTTGCAGCGTTCAAATCTGCTCCCGGCAGATTTGTCGCTCACCCCAGTCACGGACTTATGTAAGCTCCTGAGGATTACTGAGAGACATCCTGTCTCTCACCGGAGGCCAACCTTCGGTTGGGCAAATTCGTTTCCGACGAATTTGTCACTGTGTTGTCGCCTTTATGCAATTCGAATTATTTAGGGTATATGAATAGGTTTGCGGCAGGTGCCGGAACATTTAAGGAGTCGCCCCTTTGAAGCTGTTACTCATCGAAGACGAGGAAAAGACCTCGTCATATATTAATCGTGCGCTGAGCGAACAGGGTTTCACCCTTGATGTCGTTGATAATGGCGTCGAAGGGCTGCACATGGCGCTGGAGTACGAGTACGATGCGATTGTGCTGGATATCATGTTGCCCGGTATGGACGGTTACCAGATTCTGGAGCGGCTGCGTGCCTGTAAACAGACGCCGGTGCTGATGCTCTCGGCGCGCGGCTCGGTTGAGGAACGGGTAAAAGGGCTGCGCCAGGGCGCGGATGATTATCTGCCAAAACCCTTTTCGCTGATCGAACTGGTGGCGCGCATTCAGGCGCTGCTGCGCCGCAGACCTGGCGACGGCGCGGACATCACTCAGTTGCATATCCACGATCTGCACCTCGATCTGCTGGCGCGGCGCGTAACGCGCGGCGGTGACCGTCTCGAGTTGACGGCGAAAGAGTACGCGCTGCTGAGCCTGCTGGCGCGTCATCAGGGCGAAATCTTGTCGAAAATGATGATCGCCGAACAGGTCTGGGATATGAACTTTGACAGCGATGCCAATGTGGTCGAAGTGGCGATTAAACGCCTGCGCGCGAAAGTTGATAATCCTTATTCCGTTAAGCTGCTGCATACGGTGCGCGGTATGGGATATGTGCTGGAAACCCGCGTGGAGAGCAAAGCCAGTTGAACGCGCTCTCTTTGTGTAAACACTCGATTGCCGGACGCATGGCGCTGATGTTCGCCGTGGCGTATGTGTTTATCGTCGTCACCTTTGGCGTTGTGCTCAGAAGCTCATTGTATGAGTCGCTGCAAAGCCAGATGCATAACGAACTATTATTCCGCGAGTCGCTGATGGCGCCGTGGGTGGAAAACCGCCAGTCGATCGACGGCTGGAAATCCCTGTCCACCAAATTTAACACGCTCTCCTCCTATGAAGGCGGGCGCGTGAAGTACTGGCTGGTGGCCGATGACGCCCACTTTGATATGGGCGGCCCGCCGCCGAAAGGTGTTGAATGGGCTTCGCTGAAAGAGGGGTTCAGCACCGCGCCTGGTGAAACGGAAGCGTCCTGTCTGCTGTTCCTCTACTCGCGCGAAATCCCGGCGAGCGGCGAACGTCCGGCGATGCGCTATGTGGTAGCGATCGATTCCACGCCTTATATGGGCACGCTATATGAATTTACCCGCGCACTGGTGCTGGCCAGCTGTATCGGTGTCTTCCTGATTGCGCTGCTGGGTTACCTGATCGCCCGTTTCGGTATGCGTCCGGTGAATACATTGAGCGAGCAAGCACACCAACTTGCGCCGGGTAACCATGGCCAGCGTCTGCAAGCGCACACCTTGCCGGACGAGCTGCAAACGCTGGCGGTCTCGTTTAATGGCGCGCTGGAGCGCCAGGAGATCGCCTGGCGACAACTGGAGAGCTTTAATGCCGATGTAGCGCATGAATTGCGCACTCCGCTGACCAACCTGATTGGTCAGACGCAGCTTGGCTTGTCGCGTCAGCGTTCCGTCGAGGAGTTACAGGATCTGCTGGAGTCCAACCTCGAAGAGCTGGAGCGCATGACCTCCATCGTCAACGATATGTTGTTTTTATCCCATGCCCAGGCGGGCGAACACGCCACGCAACTCACCACGGTTTCTCTGCGCGAAGAGGCTTACAAAACCTTTGAGTATGTCGAGCCTTCGTTTGCTGAGAAGAACCTTCAGGTGCAGGTCGAAGGGGATGTAACGGCATCTATTGACCGCCGTCTGTTCCACCGTTCGCTGGCGAATTTACTGGAAAACAGCGCCCGCCATGCGCCGCAGGGCAGCACAATTATTGTGCGGCTGAAAAATGTCGGTGAACTGGCGCATGTCGCAGTGTCGAATCACGGCGAGGAGATTGCACAAAACCACCTTGCGCGGCTGTTTGAACGTTTCTATCGTGTGGATGCCTCCCGCACCCGCAGCGATACACACCACGGGCTGGGGCTGTCGATTGTCCGCGCAGTGGCGAATATGCATCAAGGTGATGTGTTTGCCACCAGTGTCAATGGGATCAATACCTTCGGCTTTACCCTGGCACTGAAGCGTGAGGCGGACAACCTTGAGGCTGAAAAGCGCTAAGAGCACTTTTTTATGCTGAAGCGGCGGGGAAAATCCCGCCGCACTCCTCGCGACGCAGGTTACTCCGAAGCGAAATACGTCGTTCTTCTACGTCAGATTCATCGCCTAAAGGCGTACCGGCATAGTCATGACGCTGCCGGTACTGTTTGTCACGCTGGTAGCACTGGCGCTGCGCCTCTCTATTCACCCATAACGGGACATCGCTATGAGCAACATTACCATTTATCACAACCCGGAGTGCGGCACGTCACGCAATACGCTGGCGATGATCCGTAACAGCGGCGAAGAGCCGACCGTTATTCTCTATCTTGAAACGCCGCCATCGCGTGATGAACTAACGAAGTTAATTGCGGATATGGGCATTTCGGTGCGAGCGCTGCTGCGTAAAAACGTCGCGCCTTATGAACAACTGGGGCTGGCGGAGGAGACTATCACTGACTCGCAGTTGATCGATTTTATGCTGAAATATCCGATCCTGATCAATCGTCCGATCGTGGTGACGCCGTTGGGTACGCGGCTATGTCGCCCTTCGGAAGTGGTGCTGGATATTCTGCCCGGTCAGCAAAAAGGAGCATTCACGAAAGAAGATGGCGAGCAGGTTGTGGATGCCGCAGGTAAGCGGATCGCATAACGGCTTTTCTGAGTGAGAAAAGAGAAGGGAGGCGCGACTGGCCTCCCTTTTCATTCACTGTCTGCCGGATATCCGGCCTGCGGCTTATTTATACAGTGTTGCAACACCATAATATTTATCATCGCCACCGGCAGAAACGATTTTAAAGCTGCTGGCACCATCCTGAGTTGCTTTCTGTCGCAACTGGTGTTGCAGGTCACTTAAGGTATCTGCACCGGACACGGAGACGCTGCCAATCTCGTTCAAACCGGCTGTGGACGTCACTTGCGTTGCTGCCCATGTTGCCGTTGAGAAAATAACCAGAGTCGTTGCGAAAAGCGCTGCTGTAACCTTTTTCATCTTAACCACCTCATACTATACAGAAGTAAAAAATCGTCTTTACAGCTGCTATTTTACGCGGCGAGGCTGACAATATTCTGACCTGAAAATTACGAACTTGTCAGATAACAAAACTCAACAATTCTTTTAATAAAAAGAGGTTACGTACAGAGAACAATACAATCTCCGCGGAGGGGAAAAGAGGCGGCGAGTGCCGCCTCTGTAGAGAATCAGAACTGGTAAACCATACCTACAGCAACAACGTCATCGGTATTGATGCCAGCCGCCTGGGTGAATTTATCATCATCGATCAGGTTAATTTTATAATCGACGAACATATTGAAGTTTTTGTTGAAATAGTAAGTTGCACCCAGGTCAACATATTTTTCGATATCTTCATCACTATAGCTAACACCGCTGGTATTGCTGCCGATTTTTTTGCCTTTCAGCGCGTTATACGCAACGAACGGCTGTAAGCCAAAATCGAACTGATAGCTGGCGTAGGCTTCGAAAATCTGCGATTCGTTAGCATAACCGAAGGTTTGCGTATCGCTGGATGAACTACCAAAGCGTGAAGCGTTATACGCCTGAGTAAACATGGCTGCCAGATAAATATTATTGGCATCATATTTGATTGCGCCGGAATAGGCTTCAGCGCGTTTGCCGCTGCCATAAATATTGGCCGTATCATTCTGCGCATTAGTACGATCAGCAGAACTCATTGCACCGACAACGCTTACGCCTGCGCCAATTTTATATTCCAGCGACATACCATAGCCGTCGCCATTCTGGCGCAGCACATTACGGCCGGCACCAGATTCTCCCGCTCCGTCATTTTTACCCTGATATTGCAGGGAGAAATTCAGGCCATCAACCAGGCCGAAGAAATCAGAGTTGCGGTAAGTCAGCATGCCGTTACCACGGCTGAACATAAACTGATCGGAACCGTAGGTCATGCCATCGAACTCAGGCTGCATATCGGTATAACCCAGTGAGTCATACAAAACGCCTTTATTACGACCGTAATCCAGTGAGCCGTAATTGGCGAATTTTAAACCAGCAAAACCATAACGAGTGCGTGGTGTATTGGTGTCGCCTTCGGATTTATTGGCATCGATATGCATCTGCCACTGGCCGTAACCCGTGAGCTGGTCGTTGATTTGGGTTTCACCACGGAAACCAAGACGCATATAAGTCTGGTCACCATCCCAGCCGCTATTATCAGAAAAATAATGTTCTGCTGAAATTAAACCATATAAGTCTAACTTATTACCGTCTTTATTATAGATTTCTGCTGCCTGTACGGAAGAGCACAGTACCGCAGCAGAGACTAAAAGACTCAGTTGAGAAATTTTCATATAAATAAACCCTTAGAAATTGCCACTGTTTTTTAATAGCAACAAGAATCTGCCACCATTTATGAAAATGGTTCATGGTTAATTCAAGTTGTAACGTACTGTTTATCACCCAGGATCCGCTGCTGTAAATATGTAAATTATTTTTAGCACAGATTGATAAATATTTACCTTGATTCAGTTGAACTATTTTTTATCGCACATATCGATAATATTTTAGGGCCATAACCAGGTTAGGTTGATAGCGTTTTATTAACCTCATTGCATTTTTTAGTTGTCTATTGCTTATTTTTTATATCCCGGGGTGTTCCCCGGGAGTTTTATTGGCAATATGTGCTTTTAAATTTCAATGGTTAATCAGGCAGTTTTTATTGTTCACTGCTAATAGCAGATGTTTGATTTTCGAATATCTGTCGCTGCCGCATGGCTAAATATAATTAATATGAATAGAAAATATTAACATAGCAGTAAAATAAAAAAGACCGGAAATTCCGGCCTCTTGCTTGAAAATTTGTTGTCCTCATCGTGGCTTCTCGTGCCGGGGAAACGGTGGCGGCTTACCAGCGGCAACATGCCAGGCAAAAATGGGGCGGCTGATGAAAAAATCCGACATCAGGATCCTCAAAAGAAAAGGGCAGGTAGAATCAAATTGGTGCGTGGGAGGTGTTTGTCTTGCCGTTCAAACGCCGAAAGCGCGAGGGTGGTAAACGGTATTTTTTTGCAAAACTACGGGTGAACGACTGCTGCGAGTCGAAGCCATATTTCAACGAAATTGAGAGTATGCTTTCGTCACTCTGGATTAAATCGCTTGCCGCCATTTCCAGTTTTTTGTCGCGAATATAATTCGCCAGGTTGGTATTTTTCACTTGATAGAAAACACGTTGCAGATGCCACTTTGAATAGCCGGAACGCTGTGCCACATCTTCTATTTTCAGTGGCTTATGAATATTTCTGTCAATCCAGATTATTAACTCATCAATGATATGTTCGAGTTTAACCACTGAAGCATCCTTTTTAGTAACCTTGATTTTTTGTCAAATACAATCCCGGTTGATTAAAATACCAGACGTCTTCGGTGAATGAGCGGAGGGGATTGCCGCGCCGTTATTTATAGAGTTCGGCATCACCGTGAAGTTTATTATTGCCGGTTGTTGCTAAGACCCGAAAAGCGCTCGCGCCTTGCTGATCGGCTTTATCGGCAAGCTTATTCACCAGTTCGTCCAGCGTCAGCGCATTGCTGACAGAGACCACGCCAATTCTTTGTTTGCCGGTACTGTCGCTAATTTGCTCAGCCGAAAAGGCCTGTTGTGCTGTACCTAAAATAAACAGAGTGGTCATGATAAAAGTAAAACGTTGCATAAAAACCTCGTCAGTTTTGTGGGGAATATTACTGCCATAACGAGCGTGATAATACCGCCTGGATGAGTGCTGATTAAGAGGTGATTATTACTTGAGGTTATGAAGTAAATTCATTAAAGGTGATCTAAAAAGTCGGCTATAGCATGAAAACAAGTGACCTGCTTCGCAGTTAGAGCCATTTTGCCGCACGATTCGTGAATTATGAACATATATTTAATGGCAGGCAGAGTGTAGCATAACTCGCAATGATGTAATCTGACAAAGGAGCAGAAATGCTAAAAGATAATTTTAACGATCTGTTCTATTTAATTGTGGTGGCGCGGGAGCGGAGTTTTACCCGAGCGGCAGCAAAATTAGGTGTATCGCAATCTGCGCTCAGCCATGCTATTCGCGGGCTGGAAGAGCGGCTGCAAATTCGCTTATTAACACGCACTACCCGCAGTGTTACGACAACCGAAGCGGGTGAATCATTAATTAATAGTATTGGCCCGCGTTTTAACGAGATTGAGGAAGAACTGATTGTGCTGACCGATATGCGCGATCGGATAGCGGGAAATATTCGTATCACACTTGGCGAACACGCTTTGCATTCCACCGTATGGCCTGTGCTGCAACCTTTTCTCGAAACCTACCCCGATGTTCACGTTGAATTAACTATCGATAATACCCTGACTGATATTGTTGACGGGCGTTATGATGCCGGTATCCGCCCTGGCGAGCAGGTTGCCAAAGATATGGTGGCGGTGCGTATTGGCCCCGACTGGCGCATGGTTGTGGCGGGTTCTCCTGCTTATTTTGCTCGTTACGGTAAACCGCAAACACCGCATGATTTACAGAACCACAACTGTATTAATATGCGCTTGCCGACGCCTGGTGGGTTATATGCATGGGAATTTTCTAAAGACGGACAGGAGATCCGCGTGTGGGTGGAAGGGCAATTAACCTTCAATAATCTGGCTTCGCGTATTAATGCGGCAACCAGCGGAATGGGGCTGGCGTTCGTACCGGAAGATTGCGTGGCCGATGCGGTGGCACAGGGAACACTTGAGACAGTGCTCGATGAATGGTGCGAACCTTTTCCGGGCTACTTTCTCTACTATTCGAGCCGTAAACAGCATACCGCCGCCTTTGCACGTTTAATTGAAACGCTGCGTTATTTTGTGCATTGAATAATGCCAGATGGCGTAACACCATCGTCCCTGAGGTTACTGCGTTTCTATATCAATTTAATAGATTCTGGTAACGAGAAAATTATCAATTGGTTAATAAAGCGATTATGCGGATGTCTTTATGAGCGATATTCATAGATAAAAGCAGCAGCGAAATAACAAGCGGAAAAACGCAATCTACCAACACGCTGACAGCTTGATGGCCTTCTGGTTAGGTGTGCATGCATTATTCCATTGCTAAGAATAATAGCTTGAAGTGTTAAATGACTTGGCGAAATATCAGCGTATGCTGACGCCGGGAGTTGCCTGAAAAGGATTTCTACACATAAAAATTAATGTTGGGAATAGCGCACAAAATCAATGCTACGAGAGAATATTGTCAATCTGTTATCGTTTATTGAAGTGGCTCGTGAGTGCAGTTTTACGAAAGCGGCGGCAAGACTCGGCGTTACCCAATCGACATTAAGTCATTCGGTGAAAACGCTGGAGGAGCGTCTGGGGGTGAAGTTGCTGATCCGTACCACACGTAATGTCGCACCAACGGAAGCTGGCGAACAGTTGCTGAATATCCTTGTTCCGCGTCTGGGAGAAATTGATGAAAAGCTTAACGATCTAGCGAGCAATAATAGTTTGCCAGTGGGGAATATTCGCATTGCCACCAGTGAACATGCGGCGGATGCTTATTTATGGCCAAAAGTAAGAGAATTCCTGGAGGCCTGGCCAAAAATTAATGTCGAACTGTTTATTGACAATGGTTTTAATAATATTGTCGCTGAACGTTTTGATGCTGGCGTCAGGCTGGGAGAATCCATTGAAAAAGATATGGTTGCGGTACGCATTAGCCCCGATTTTCGTATGAAAGTTGTCGGTTCTGCCGATTATTTTTCACGTTATTCCGCACCTGTGACACCGGATGATTTACATCAGCATCAGTGCATTAATTTTCGTCTCTCGACGAGCGGAGGGATTTATTGCTGGGAATTCGCCGGGGCCGGGCAGGAAATAAAAGTGAAAGTGAAAGGGCGATTTATTGTCAATACGGTGAGGCAGTGTGTTGAAGCTGCGAGCGCCGGGCTTGGTCTGGCTTATGTACCTGAGGATCTTGTTAACGATGCGCTGGCATCCGGCGAATTGGTACAGGTATTAGATGAGTGGTGCCCGGTTTTTCCCGGTTATTTTCTCTATTACCCGAACCGGCAACAGCACAGTAATGCTTTCCATTTGTTTATTGAAGCCGTGCGTAGCCATCCGCTTTGAAAAAACCTTCCCGATAATAAGGTTTAAGCACCCTTTCAGCAGGGAACGTGTAACCTTTCTCACCACCTGCAGTATTGGTAAATCAAATTGCTCCAGCTTGCGCTTCAGATGATGCATTATCTGCCACAAACGCTAGCTGGAGCTGATGGCCTCAGAGGCTGTCAGAAGGAATATCGTTGGTCCATTTGGTTGCCGCTTTAACCAGCTCCGCAATCATGCTGCGGTTGAAACCCAGACGGTGACCAAGGGCGCTTACCTCTTCCCACTGATGCTGTTCGTAGAGTTCGATCAGGCGCAGGTAAGGGTACAACGCGCCTTTCTTTTCCCGCAGCGCCAGCATGACGTTGGCAGAAATATCAATCTGACTTATCAGATCCGCCATCGGCATTTCAAAAATGCTGTCGAGCTGTGAAAAGAGGCCGACAATAAAGGCATCGTCTGCGGAGTGGCGGCTGATAGAGTGCGCCGAGGCCAGTTCGCAAAACTTGGCGCGAATCAGGCTCTGGCGATAAATATCATCGGTCTCATCTTTATTCACCGATGTCAGGCAGGAGACCAGTACGAAGCGGCGCAACTCGTTGGCGCCAAGATAGAAGATAATGTCTTTTAACGACTGGCTGCGGATATGTTTAATGCCGCGGGCGTTAAAGACAATGTTTTGTGCATAACGCATGATTTTGAACGACAGCGCCAGATCCTGCTTCAGCAACGCTTCGATCTTATTGAAATCCGGTGAATCGGCATTCACCTCTTTCATCAGCTTCAGGGTGATGGCCTGGTTCTGGATCAGCTTGTTGGCGGCGTGGATCACCGGCTTGCTGAAAAAATGACCCTGAAACAGCGTGCATCCTATATTTTTAAAGCACTCATACTCTTCCTGAGTTTCGACTTTTTCTGCCAGAAACACCGTATCTTTTAGTAAGGTGCCTTTGTCTTTGATATAGCCGCTTATTTCTTCCGGGGTGTTTACCCGCACATCAAATTTAATGATGTTGATGTAGGGGAGAAAGTCATCCCACGTATCACCAGGCTCGAAGTCGTCCAGCGCAAGGCGAAAACCGTGAGCAGAGAGCTGTTTTACCGTGTGCAGCAGCAGCGACGTTGGTTTGGCCGTTTCGAGGATTTCCACTATCACCCTGTCTTTCGGCAACGTTTCCGCCATGCCCTGCACCAGCAATTCATAGGGGAAGTTGACGAAAATAGCGCTGTATTCTTTCAGGCGGCCCAGTGGCGAACCGAGAAATTGTTCCACAATAATTTGAGCAGTCGCGTACTCCGGCGTTACGTCCGGAAATCGGTTTGTCATACTGTCTCTGAACAACAACTCGTAACCGACTGTGTTCATATTTGCATCAAAAATCGCCTGGCGGGCGACAAAAGAGAACATGCGAAACTCCATTTACAGATGCCAGTAAATCTTTTAAAAGTCGGTAATACGCGAGCTTGACCAGGTCAATCCCCGCCATTTTTTCCGTAGGGTAAAATGGAAGCCTGGACGAAAACGGAAAAGGCGCAAGTCGGAGCTGGGGAAGGCAGTATCTTTTGTAAACTTCTGCGGAATTTAAGTCAAATTCAGAATTGCAGGATCGTACAGTATTGCGATATTTATCGGCAACTGAGGCAAGAAAATAACCCGACGGCAGACAATCGGGCTACTTCCCATACTGACATCAGATCTTGCGCGCCACAACACCGGCTTTTTCCAGCATCGCGTGCAATAACACATTGGCGCCGACGCTTACCTGTTCTGGCGATGAATATTCAATTTCGTTATGGCTTATGCCGTCTTTGCAGGGAATAAAGATCATTCCGGTCGGTGCCAGCATACTCATATATACGGCGTCATGTCCGGCTCCTGAAACAATATCCATATGAGAATAACCTAATTGCTGCGCCGCCCGGCGTACAGCCTCCTTACAATCGGCATGGAAGGGCGCTGCCGGGTACTGCGACACCTGGCGCAGAGCGATATCCAACCCGGTTTTCTGCGCTGTTTGCTGGATAACGGCTTTCAGTGCCACATCCATCTTATCGACCTCTGCATCGGTCATATTGCGAAAATCGATAGAGAAGGTGACGCTGCCCGGCACCACGTTACGGCTGTTAGGATGCACCTGCACCATGCCCACGGTTCCGCGCCCGTGCGGGGCAAACTGGTTGGCGATGGTGATCACCTCCTGCATCAGGCCGGTTGCTACTTGCAGTGCATCTTTGCGCATCGCCATTGGCGTTGGGCCAGCGTGCGATTCCATACCTGTAACCGTACAGTCATACCAACGGATCCCCAGCACCGCCTGCACTACGCCGATGGCAATATCCTGCTCTTCCAGAATCGGCCCCTGCTCAATATGCGCTTCAAAATAGGCGCCAATCGGATGCTGGCCTGGCGTATGCTCGCCCGCATAGCCAATTTTGCGCAGTTCATCATATACTGTTTTGCCTGCGGTATCGGTCGCCGCATAGGCCTGCTCCAGCGTAAAGATCCCGGCAAAAACACCAGAACCCATCATCACCGGAACAAAGCGTGAGCCCTCTTCGTTCGTCCAGAACACCATTTCGACAGGCGCGTCGGTTTCAATAGCGTTGTCGTTGAGCGTGCGAATCACTTCCAGTGCGGATAACACGCCAAAATTACCGTCGAATTTGCCACCGGTCGGCTGGGTATCGATATGGCTCCCGGCCACGATGGGCGGCAGGCTGTTATTTCGCCCTGCACGACGCATAAAGACATTGCCGATTTGGTCTATTTCCACCGACAGTCCGGCCGCTTTGCCCCAACCGACTACCAAATCGCGCCCCTGGCGATCAAGGTCGGTGAGCGTCAGGCGACAACAACCGCCTTTCGGTGTCGCGCCGATTTGCGCCAGATCCATCAGCGATTGCCACAGACGCTGGCCATTAATGCGCAGGTCGCCCGTCGCAACCACGGCGTTCGGTGCGGAGATCGTTTCACTCATCTTTTTTCTCCCAAATTAACGTTGTACGGCCTGCGGCGCGCGATGGCGCTCCCAGACCGCAGCGGCGCTGAAATCCGGTCCGAAGGCCGGGCGTTTGATATAGCGGCCTGCGCCTTCACGCGCGCGCAGTGCACCGTCAGCCCAGACCACCACGCCCTGGCTGAGGGTATAGACCGGAACGCCAGTGACGATGCGGCCCTCGAAAATATTGAAGTCGTTGCGTGAATGATGGGTCGCAGCGGACAGCACCTTGCTGCCCTGCGGATCCCACAGCACCAGATCAGCATCCGCGCCGGGCGTGACCGCACCTTTACGTGGGTAGATGTTAAAGAGCCGCGCAGTATTGGCTGAAGTGATGGCGACAAACTCACTCGGCGTCAGACGGCCGCTGTTAACCCCTGTATCCCACAGCACTGCCATACGCTCCTCCACGCCGCCGCAACCGTTCGGGATCGTGGTGAAATTATCCTGTCCAGCGGCTTTCTGGCTGGCGCAGAAGGTGCAGTGATCGGTGGCGGTGGTATGAAGCTGACCGGACTGCAAACCATGCCACAGCGCAGCCTGGTGCGATTTATCGCGAAACGGTGGGCTCATTACATGGGCGGCGGCGAAGGCGAAATCGGGGTGGCGGTAAACGCTGTCATCCACCACCAAATGGCCGGCCAGCACTTCACCGTAAACGCGCTGACCACGGCCGCGCGCGCGGGCAATCGCTTCTGCTGATTCCCGGCAGGAGACATGCACTACGTAAATCGGCACGCCCATAATGCTGGCGACGGTAATAGCGCGGTTGGCGGCTTCGCCTTCCACTTCCGGTGGGCGCGAGAGAGGATGTGCCTCCGGACCGGTGATCCCTTGTTTCAGCATCTCCTGTTGCAGCAGGTACACCATCTCGCCATTTTCCGCATGCACTGTTGGCATGGCGCCTAACTCCAGGCAGCGGCGAAAACTGTTCATCAGCGTTTCGTCATCGCACATGATGGCGTTTTTGTAGGCCATAAAGTGTTTAAAACTGTTCACCCCTTCTTGCTGTACAAGTTGTCCCATATCCTCGCGTACGCTCTCATCCCACCAGGTAATGGCGACGTGGAAGCTGTAGTCGGCGGCGGCTTTTTCTGCCCAACCGCGCCACTGCTGATACGCCTCCATCAGCGGTTGCTGCGGATTGGGGATAACAAAATCGATAATCGTTGTGGTACCGCCCGCCAGCGCGGCGGCTGTGCCGCTGTAGAAATCATCGACCGTTGTCGTACCCATAAACGGAAAATTCATATGGGTATGCGGATCGATACCTCCGGGCATCACGTACAGGCCTCCGGCATCGACAACGTCTGTATGTGCCGGAAGATCCCACTGCGAGGCGTCGCCAACGGCGGCGATCAGGCCATCAACGCACAACACGTCGGCGCGGCGCTGACAGTCCGCATTGACCACCGTGCCACCTTTAATCAACACATTACACATGCTCTTCTCCTGGGCCTGACCCGGTTTATGCCGTGGTCGCCATCGGGTTATTGGGGTGGGTTGTCCAGTTGGCGTACTGGTCGGAAACCACGTTTCCGGTACGTTTATCCACTTCGCCGGGTTGCAGGTGGCGCAGCGAAATACAGTTTTCTACCGGGCAAACCGAGGCGCAGAGGTTGCAGCCAACGCAATCTTCCTCGCGTACGGCGAAGTGACGCTCTCCCATCAGGTTGGTGGAGATCGCCTGGTGCGAGGTGTCTTCGCACACCAGGTGGCAGCGCCCGCATTTGATGCAGCTTGTCTGGTCGATAACGGCTTTTTCGACGTGATTGAGGTTGAGGTAGCGCCAGTCGGTCACGCTGCCCAGCGCCATGCCGCGAAAATCCTCCAGCATGCGAAAATCTTTTTCATCCATGTAGTTTTCCAGGCCGCTTATCATGTCGCGCACAATCTGGAAGCCGTGCACCATCACTGCCGTACAGACCTGAACGGTCCCGCAGCCTAGCGCGATAAATTCGGCGGCATCGTGCCAGGTGGAGATACCGCCAATGCCGGAGATCGGCAATCCGCGCGTCGGTGTGTCGCGGCCAATTTCCGCCACCATATTCAGCGCAATGGGTTTCACCGCCGGGCCGCAGTAGCCGCCGTGTGAACCTTGATCGCCGGTGTGCGGTGTCATCAGCATCTGGTCAAGATCAACGCCCATCACCGAATTGATGGTATTGATCAGCGATACCGCATCAGCACCACCCGCTTTTGCCGCCCGCGCCGGATAGCGGATATCGGTAATGTTCGGCGTCAGTTTGACGATCACTGGCAGGCGGCAGTACTGCTTGCACCAGCGGGTGACCATTTCGATATACTCTGGCACCTGCCCAACTGCTGCGCCCATGCCGCGTTCGCTCATACCGTGCGGGCAACCAAAGTTCAATTCAATGCCGTCCGCGCCGGTCGCTTCCACCTGCGGCAGGATCCACTTCCACGCTTCTTCCTCACAGGGCACCATGATCGACACCACCACAGCCCGATCCGGCCAGCGCTGCTTAATGCGTGCGATCTCTTCAAGGTTGGTCTCCAGCGAGCGGTCGGTGATTAGCTCAATATTGTTCAGCCCAAGAATACGGCGGTCCGCGCCGCGAAAGGTGCTGTAGCGCTGCCCACAGACATTAACAACGTGCGGATCGAGCCCCAGCGTTTTCCATACCACGCCGCCCCAGCCAGCCTGGAAAGCGCGTTCGACGTTGTACTCTTTATCGGTGGGCGGCGCGGAAGCCAGCCAGAACGGGTTGGGGCTGTGAATGCCGAGAAAATTACTGTGCAGATCAGCCATGAGAAGGCTCCTGGAAAAAGGTGGCATTGGCGGCGTCGGCTTGCGAAATAGCCAGTACCAGCATGATGGAGCGCGCGGCGGCTTTGCCCTGCCTAACCGCATCGACAGTGAGATCGAGCCCGCCTGCGCAGCAGTCGCCACCGGCCCAGACGCCGGGTAGCGAGGTGCGTCCTTCCTCGTCAACGGCGATGCGCCCACCGCTTAACGCCACGCCCTGCGCCGGACGCGGATCGTAGCTTTGCCCAATCGCTTTCAGCACCATATCCGCTGCCAGCGTGAAGGTTTCACCGCCAGGCATCAGCCCTGCATCGGTCTGTTGCGTCCGGGAAAAGGTCACACCAGTTAACTGATTATTTTGCTGCTCAAAACGCAGTGGCGCGGCCAGAAAGCGCAATGTGACGCCACACGCTTTTGCCCACAGTTGCTCTTTCAGAGAGGCCTTCATCTGGCTTTCTCCACGGCGGTAAACCAGCGTTACTTCGCGCGCGCCAAGCTTTTTCGCTTGCACTGCGGCATCCACTGCAGTCATTCCGCCGCCAATCACCACCACATTGCGGCCCACCGGCATCTGGCTGAGATCGGCGCACTGACGCAGTTCAGCAATAAACTCGACGGCTTCGTGCACGCCGTGTGGTTCTGGCATGTCACTGTCGAGCGCATTTACGCCCGCTAAACCGGGGCCAAGGAATACCGCGTTATACTCTGCGCGCAGTTGCGCCAGCGTGAAGTGCTGGCCCAGCGCCTGGCCGCAATGCAGGGTGATACCGCCCACCGACAGCAGCCACTCCACTTCCTGCGCCGGAAAATCCCCGGCTACTTTGTAACGGGCCAGGCCGTATGCGTTCAGACCGCCGGGTTTCGCGTGGGCATCAAACAGGTCAATCTCATGTCCGGCGAGCGCCAGCGCATGCGCTACAGTCAGTCCGGCAGGCCCGGCGCCAACAATCGCCACGCGTTTACCGCTACTGGCGGCGCGAGTAAACAGCGGTTTGCCGGGGGAGGTGAAAAAGCGATCGGTGGCATAGCGCTGCAAACGGGCGATATCCAGAGGACGTCCATCCTGCGCATTACGCACGCAAGCCTGTTCACAGAGGGTTTCTGTCGGGCAGACGCGCGAGCAGGTGCCGCCAAGAATGTTGGCCCGCAGGATCACTTCCGCCGCGCCGCGATCGTTACTCTGTGCAATACGCTGAATAAAGCTCGGTACATCGATCTCCGCCGGGCAGGCGCGGGTGCAGGGGGCATCAAAGCAGTAGTAGCAGCGTTCCGCTTCCAACACTGCCTGAGGGGAAGAGAGCGCGGGGTCGCCATCGCTGAACGCACGGGCATATTCCGCAGGCGTCAGCCGACCGGGGCAGATCCCCGGCGTATCGAGAGTGTTCATTATGCCTCCTGAATAATCCTGACCAGATGGTTAAGTTTTCAGAAATAGCCATGCGATTTGTATGCCATCTTGACGGCAACGACAACAGGGCTGGCGGAATCAGTGGTTCTGGGATCTTCAGGATCGATTGCACTAAAATGATCGTCGCATTTTGGTGCATTTCGCACCAAATTTATCGTTTATTGCTGCATTTAGCAGCAAGCTATTCCAGACCGCAGATACGCCAGACGGCGCTCAGCACATGCTGCGTGGCGCGCGCCTGCATCGTGTCGCTGTAAGCGTCTTCGCCGCAAACGGCTTCCACCTGGATATCAAAATCGGCATAGGTTTGCGTCATCGACCAGACGGTAAAGAAAAAGTGTGTGGTATCCAGCGCACGCATTTTGCCAGCGGCAATCCAGCCATCGAGAATGCGCGCTTTCTCTTCCACCAGTTGCCGCAGTTCGCTTTTCAGTAATGGATGTACGATCTGCGCGCCTTGCAGGATCTCGTTGGCAAAGAGTTTGGAGGCTTCCGGGCGGCTGAAGCTAAAGTGGATTTTGCGCCCGACATACTCCGCCAGCGCGCTTTTCGGCTCGGCGCTGGCGCAAATCCCCGCAAGCGGCGACAACCAGTCGTGGAGAATGTTTTCCAGCACCCGCAGGTAGAGATTGTGTTTGTTGCCGAAGTAGTAGTGCAGATTGGCTTTCGGCAGACCTGCGGCGTCGGCAATCTGTTGCATCGTCGCGCCGCGAAAGCCGTAGCGAGCAAACACGCGCTCCGCCGCTGGCAGGATAATGGCTTCGTTATCCTGACGAATGCGTCCCTTATCGGGTGATTCCACCACGCCGTGGAGAAGAACCTCATTCATAGTGTGCTCCGTGAGAAAACCGCCCTCCCTGGCGGTGGGGGTTATTTCAATTTGGCGGCGGCGTCCCAGACTTCGTGCGTCATGCCACTGTCTCCCGGATCTTTTTTGATAACCGGCGTATCGCCGCCGCTGTGCAGCAACACATCAATGGTGCGGCGGTACGCGGCCGGATCGAGATAGCCGATTTTCGGCGTATTGGCATTGGTGATAAGCTTCGCCACGTTCTCCATCTGGCGAGTCTGCACCTCTTCCGTGGCGGCGCCGGAGGCATCTTCTGCCACCACGATTTTCGCCGCCTCATCCGGGTGTTTCACCGCGTAATCCCAGCCTTTAAACGACGCTTTGAGGAATTTCGCCATTTTGCTGACGAATGCCGGATCTTTCAGATCGGAGCCGAGGACATACAGCCCATCTTCCAGTGTGGAAACACCCTGGTCCTCATACGGGAAGGTGATTAAGTCGTCTTGCTTCAGCCCGGCGTCGATCAACTGCCAGTATTCGTTGTAGTTCATGGTCGAAATACAGGCGGCCTGATCCTGCAACAGCGGATCAACGTTAAAGCCCTGTTTTAAGATGGTGATGTCTTTACCCGGCTTGAGACCCAGTTTGTTCATCCAGTTAAAGAACGGATATTCGTTGCCGCCGTACCAGACGCCAAGAGTTTTGCCTTTGAAATCGGCCGGGGTTTTGATGCCGCTCGATTTTTTACAGGTCAGCATCATCCCGGAGCGATCGTATACCTGGGCGATATTCACCAACGGCACGCCCGCTTCGCGTGAGGCCAGCGCATCCGGTAGCCAGTCGACAATCACATCGGCGGATTTACCGGCAATCACCTGCACTGGAGAGATATCTGTGCCGCCGGGTTTAATGGTGACATCCAGCCCTTCATCCTGATAAAACCCTTTTTGCTGCGCCACGTAGTAGCCGGCGAACTGTGATTGCGGCAACCACTTCAGTTGCAGTGTGACTTTCTCGGCGGCGGCCGCCTGAAAGGCCAGTACAGACATTGCCGCCAGCAACAACCCCCGGCGCAAAGCGAAACTTTTTATCATTAGAGAACTCCTCGGGTTAGTGAACCTGGATAGGTGCTAATTGCCTTACTTCTGAGCGGCGCTCCCACGTAGCGTGGGGTGCCAGAAATTTACGCGCCGGTCGAGCTGAACCAGCAGGCTGTAAAACAGGGAACCGGCAACCGAGGCGACAACAATCGCCGACCACACCACCGGCATATGCATACGCGCTGACTCGGTGGAGATGCGAAAACCCAGCCCGGCGGTCGGCGAACCAAAAAATTCCGCCACAATCGCGGTGATAAGCGATAGCGTGGCATTCACTTTCAGGGCGCTGAAAATAAACGGCATCGCGGCAGGCAGACGCAGCACCCGCAGGCTTTGTCCCGGCGTGGCGGCGTAGCAATACATCAACTCCTGTTCCAGTTTGCCGCTGGCTTTTAACCCGGCCAGTGTATTGACCAGCGCCGGGAAGAAGGTCACCAGCGTTACCACCGCGGCTTTGGAAGGCCAGTCAAAGCCAAACCACATCACCGCAATCGGTGCGACGCCGACCAGCGGTACGGTGCTGGTGAGGCTGGCCACTGGCAGTAATCCGCGTTGTAAAAACGGCAGGCGGTCAATAAGAATCGCCACGCCAATCCCCAGACCGCTGCCGAGCAAATAACCTGCCAGCACGGATTTGATGACCGTTTGCAGCACATCGCCTGCCAGCAGTGGCACGCTGTTGACCAGTGCGGCAAGAATGTCCAGCGGCGCGGGCAGAATGACCTGCGGAACGGCAAAACCGATCACCAGAATCTGCCAGAACCACAGCAACCACAGGCCGAGCAGCGCCGCAACGCTGGCTGCCGGAAGCGTTGAACGCGCCAGACGTTGCACGCTGACCATCGCCAGTAGCGCCACAGCACACAGCGTCAGACCATGAATCGGTTGCCATGCCAGCCACAGAACGCTTGTCAGCAGTGTGACGGCGAACAGACCGCCGCGCAGACGACTGAAGGTGGCGGTGCAACCTGCCAGCGCGCACAGCACCAGCAGTACATTGACCAGCAGCAGCGGAGCCGATAACGGTGTTTGCCCGCTCAACTGGATCAGCGACAGCATCAACAACAGCAGCGCGCCGACCAGCAAAAATGTGCCGGGTATCGCAGTGCGTTTCATCATCCCCCCTTACGCTGGCGCATCACCAGCCGTTCCGTGAGCGTGACCAGCCCGGTTAACGCCAGCCCAAGCAGCGAGGCCATCACCAGCGCCGACCAGATCTGAATGGTGTTGCCATAGTAGGAACCGGTCAGCAGGCGCGCGCCCAGCCCGGCCTGCGCCCCGGTGGGCAGCTCGGCCACCATCGTGCCGACCAGCCCGCTGGCAATCGCCACGCGAAACGCCGGAAACAGATATGGCAGCGAAGAGGGCAGACGCACAGTCCAGAAGATATCGACCCGCCGGGCAGCCCAGGTGTGCATCAGTTCCATCTCCATTTTTTGCGGCGAGCGCAGCCCCTGCACGGTGGCGATGGTGACCGGGAAGAAACAGAGATACATGGCGATAGTGGCTTTTGGCAGCATGCCGGTGATACCGATGCTGCCCAGAATGATCAGCACAATGGGTGCTATCGCCAGCACCGGAATGGTTTGCGAGGCGACGATCCACGGCAGCAGGGCTTTATCCAGTGTGCGCGAGTGAACAATGCACACCGCCAGCACCACGCCGAGTACGACGCCCATGGCAAAACCTGTCAGCGCTGCGCTGGCAGTGACCCAGGTATGTAACAGTAGGTTACGTGGCGAGGTGAGTGGCCACTGGGTGATGCTGTTCCAGATATCGATGGCAATCTGGTGCGGCGCAGGCAGCAGCGGACGGCTGGCATTCAGCGCCGCCTGCATCACATCGTGATAATTCCATGCGCCGCGCGGGGCCAGTACGCGGTCAATCACTCCGGGCGCATTCAGCGCCAGAGCCAGCAAATACCACAGTACCAGCGCAACCAGCAGCACCATACCCACCGGTAGCGCGTTCGCAATAAGACGCCGGTCAGTGATCATGATGCCCCTCCACCAGCGCTTCGCGCACCTCACGTGCCAGCGCCAGGAACGCGGGCGTATTACGGATCGCCAAATCGCGCTGTGCCGGAAGCGGGGAGTCGATCACCTTCACAATGCGTCCCGGACGCGGCGACATCACTACGATTTTGGTCGACAGATAGACCGCTTCGGCAATGGAGTGGGTGACAAATACCATTGTGCGCTGCTCGTCGTACCACAGTTGCTGAAGCTGCTGGTTGAGGTTGTCGCGGGTCAGTTCATCGAGCGCACCAAAAGGTTCATCCATCATTAAAATCTTTGGCTCAAAGCCAAGCGCTCGCGCGATAGACACGCGCTGTTGCATGCCGCCCGAGAGCTGCCACGGGTACTTTTTCTCAAAACCCTTCAGGCCAACGCGTGAAAGCTGCTCACGGGCGATCTCATCGCAGCGTTCTGGCGGTACGCCCTGGATCTGCAATGGCAATTTGACATTAGCCACCACGGTGCGCCACGGCAGTAGCACTGGTGCCTGAAAGACATAGCCGTAAGCCCCAGCCTGGCGCGCTTCCGACGGTGACATATCGTTCACCAGTACATCGCCGGAGGTAATCGGTTCAAGATCGGCAATGACCCGCAGCAGGGTGGTTTTGCCGCAGCCGGATGGTCCGATAAACGAGACAAACTCGCCCTGACGAATCGTCAGATTAATGTCCTGTAACGCGTGTACGGGTTTATCCGCCGCCGGATAGATAACGCTGGCCTGACTAACGGTTATGGCGGGTCGCGCTGTGGCGCTGGCGGTCTTTAAGGACACCACTGCGCTCTCCTCAGTAAACATCACCTGGCTCATCCTGCTCCCCTTGTTTTTTGACTAACTGGTTAGGTTTCTTCTCTCCATGCCATTTTTGTGCCAGGGGTTAATTCGAGCATTTTTGCGGTATTTGTCGGCACGATGACGAATTTTGTTCATCAATTTAGTGCAGATATCGGCGAGTTTGCTTTGTGATGGGGCAGGAAGGGGATTGAGGCGGGAAACGGCAGCATAAACAGGCGCAGCGCGCGTGGTTAGTGACAGTTGTCGTATTTCTGTGAGCCAGTTGCGCGAAAAGAATGATCGACGTCATACATCTTTCGCGCCGTGTGCCTTACGTATTGCCAGGATTAATCTGATTAACTACTATATCCATACCCCTTACAGAGCTAACGCCACATTAATGTGAGTGCCGGAGATAAGCGCCGGGCGGGGTAAAACCTTTCAGGTATGTTAGATACACTTAAAACACCAGCCCTGGCATTAGCCGGGGCGTTTTGTTTTGTATGTCAGCCAAACCCTCTTCCCGCCGGAAGAGGGCGATAACTCAGTTAGTCGCGGTCGATGGCAAATGGCTGCCAGGCCTGGCGTACCGGCATCACTTCCACGCGGTTGATATTCATATGATCCGGCAGAGTGGCGATGTAGAACATCTGTTCGGCAATATCCTGCGCGGTCAGCGGCGTGGTGCCTCGGTAGAGGTTATCCGATGCGGTCTGGTCGCCTTTGGTGCGCACTAGCGTAAATTCCGTTTCCGCAATCCCCGGAGCCAGATCGGTCACACGCACTCCGGTTCCGAGTAAATCGCAGCGCAGGTTATAGCTGAACTGCTTCACAAATGCTTTGGTTGCGCCATAAACATGGCTACCAGGATAGGGCCACTGCCCGGCAATCGAACCGATATTGATGATAGAAGCGCCTGCGCCGTGTTGAATCAGCGTGGGCAGCAGGGCGTGAGTCACATTGACCAGCCCGGTCACGTTGGTGTCGATCATGGTCTGCCAGTCTTCAAGATCCACGCGCTGTGCAGGTTGTGGCGACAGCGCCAGCCCGGCGTTGTTGATAAGCGCGGTAATATCGGCGAACTCAGCCGGCAGCGTTGCTACGGCGTTTTTCACTGACTCTTTATCGCGGACATCCAGCTCAATAATATGCACCGGTACTTTTCCCTGAAGGCGGTCTTTAAGGCTTTCGAGACGTGCCAGACGACGCCCGCTTAGCACCAGTGACCAGCCCGCATCGGCAAACACCTGTGCTGCCGCTTCGCCAAAACCGGAGGTCGCGCCGGTAATAAACACCACTTTCTTTGCTTCACTCATCGTCTTCTCCTGTGCGGGGTTGTGACGTCACTATAAAAACGCCCGTCCGCCCCAGACAGTGCCAGTTGCTATGTCGCGGTGTGACACCTGTGTCACATGTTGCTAACACGACTGGCTCTATCCGGGGTTTGCCCGCGCGCCGCATGATACGGACAACAATAACGGCATGAGAGGAGCAGGATATGAAACTGGCACTTCAGAGCGAGATGGCGATAACCAACGACGACGTACGTCAACTGGACCGGTCGTATGTGTTTCATTCATGGTCGATGCAGGGCAACCTTAACCCGATGGTAATTGCCGGAGCGAAAGGCTGTGAGTTGTGGGACTACGAAGGCAATACGTATCTCGATTTCAGCAGCCAACTGGTGAATGTCAATATTGGTTATCAGCATCCGCGCGTGCTGGCGGCGATGAAAGCGCAACTCGACGAACTGGTGACGATCGCACCAGCGACGGCCAACCTGGCGCGCGGCGAAGCGGCCAAACGTATTGTCTCGCTGGCGCCGGAAGGCTTCAGCAAAGTCTTCTTTACTAACGCCGGGGCAGATGCCAACGAAAACGCCATCCGTATGGCTCGTCTCTACACCGGGCGTGACAAGATTTTCTCCGCCTACCGTTCCTATCACGGTAATACCGGTAGCGCGATTGCCGCCACTGGCGACTGGCGGCGCGTACCGAACGAATATTCACGCGGGCATGTACACTTCTTTAACCCGTACCTCTATCGCAGCGAATTCAACGCGACGACGGAAGCAGAAGAGTGCGAACGTGCGCTGGCGCACCTGCGCCGGATGATTGAGGTCGAAGGGCCGACGTCTGTCGCCGCGATCCTGCTCGAATCCGTGCCGGGAACGGCGGGTATTCTGGTGCCGCCGGAAGGCTATATGAAGGGCGTGCGCGCACTGGCCGATGAGTTTGGTATTGTGCTGATCCTTGATGAAGTGATGGCCGGATTTGGCCGCACCGGTAGCTGGTTTGCCTTCGAACAGGATGGCATCGTGCCGGATCTGATCACCTTCGCAAAAGGCGTTAACGCCGGTTATGTGCCTGCGGGCGGCGTACTGATTTCAGAACCGATTTCGCACTACTTTGACGATCACTTCTTCGCGGGCGGTCTGACTTACTCCGGCCATCCGCTGGCGATGGCAGCGATTGTCGCCACGCTGGATGCGATGAAAGAGGAAAATGTGGTGGAGAATGCGGCGCGGGTGGGTAACGGCGTGCTGCGTCCGGGGCTTGACGCGTTGGCGGCGAAACATAAGCTGATTGGCAACGTGCGCGGGCGCGGTATGTTCCAGGCCATGGAACTGGTTAGCGATCGGCCACGCAAAACCCCGCTGGCGGCGGCAGAGATGGGGGCCATCAAAGCGGCGCTCACGCAGGCCGGTATTTTGAGTTTTATCGTTGAAAACCGCATCCACGTGGTGCCGCCTTGCACCATGAGCGCGGAAGAAGTGAATAAAGGCCTGGCCATTTTTGACCGTGTTTTAGCGCAATTTGGCAACTTCGCGAAATAATCCCTCTGGCGTCAGAGTCTTCTGACGCCAAACCTGATCAGCCTCCTGATTTGATGAATTTTTTTAACAACAAAACCTCCAATTTTTAGCACTGTATTCCCTCGCGCAGACTTGATAAAACATCTCTTTTACATTGTCCTTTTTTGCTGGGGGAAAAAACGTGCCGGAAACCAATCACTTCGGTCAAATAGTCGGCGACAGGTTGCCGCACTGGAACGGCGTTCAGCCGTTGCCGCGCAGTGTGTTGCCGGGCCAATATTGTCGGCTGGAACCGCTCGACGCCAGAACGCATACACACGATCTGTTGCGGGCTTACGCGCAGGCGGAAAATGACAGCGGCTGGACCTGGCTGGCGGGTGAAAGGCCTGACGGGCTGGAAAGCATGGCGCGCTGGATCGTCGGCAAAATGATTGACACCAGCGTAGAGCCTTTTGCCGTGGTGGAAAATGCCAGCGGCGATGCGCTCGGTGTGATTGCCTGGCTGGCGATTAACACCGACAACGGTTCGGTAGAAATTGGTCATGTGACCTGGTCGGCGCAGATGAAAAACAGCATTCTCGGCACGGAAGCGATATGGCTGATGCTGCGCCACGCTTTTGCCTGCGGTTACCGCCGTGTGGAGTGGAAATGTGATTCGCTGAACGTCGCTTCGCGCCGCGCGGCAGAACGCATCGGTTTCACCTGGGAGGGGCGTTTCCGCCAGCATATGGTGCGCAAAGGGCGCAATCGTGATACCGACTATTTATCCATGCTGGACAGCGAATGGCCGCTGCGCGACGCCGCCATTTCTGCGTGGCTGAACGCGGATAACTTTGACGCGCAGGGACAACAAAAACAGAAACTCGACATCTTCCACGAACAGCAGTAAGCCACAGCGCACCGATCTCTTGCGGTGCGCTGCATTACCCCATCCGATGTTCGCCGCGCACCAACGCGCTACGGTCAAAGAAGCGCTCAATCACGCCATTAGCCATAAATGCGGCCCGGTCAGACATATGGGCAATCACATCGGCATCATGGCTGACCAGCAGATAGCTCATACCGTGCTGCTGCTTCAGGCGATTAAGCAGGTTAAGGATTTCGGCCTGCACCGACATGTCCAGTGCCGACGTCGGTTCATCCAGCAGCAGAATTTTCGGTCGCAGCAACAGTGCACGGGCGATCGCCACGCGTTGGCGCTGGCCACCGGATAACTGGTGCGGGTAACGGCGTGCGGCATCAACCGGAAGCCCGACCTGCTCCAGCGCGGTAGCCACCTGCTTATCAATCTCCGGTTCGCCGTGGATTTTCAGCGGCTCCGCCAGCGTTCTCCACAGCGTATGGTTCGGGTGTAGCGAGGCGTAAGGATCCTGGAATACCATCTGTACATTACGGCGCAGCGCCCCTTGATAACGTGTTCCGGCTTTCACCGGCTGGCCGAACAGCGACAACTGGCCCTGCCATTCGCGCTGCAACCCTGCCAGCACACGTAGCAGGGTTGATTTTCCGCAGCCAGACGCGCCAATCAGGCTGAAGGTTTCACCTTCTTCCACGCACAGACTGGCACCTTTCACCACCGTTTTCTCACCAAAAGTGACCTGCAACTGCGCGATATTAACGATGCTCATCATTCACCTCCGTGAAGGACTGGCTGCGATCCAGCGTCGGCAGCATCTGGCCCCAGGTTTCCGCGCCCGGTCGGCAGGTCCACAGCGTGCGGGTGTAGGGATGCTGTGCGTGAGGCAGATTGCTCGCCGCCATCGCGTCCACGCACTCCCCCTGATACATCACCATCACCCGGTGACAATGCTGCGCCACCAGCGGCAGATCGTGGCTAATGAGCAGCATCGCCATTTGTCGTTGTTCACACTGGGCGACCAGCAGTTCAAGGATCTGGTTACGCAGACGCGCATCCAGGGCAGAAGTGGGTTCATCCGCAATCAGCACATGTGGATCGTTAACCAGTGCAATGGCGATCATTACCCGCTGCCCCATACCGCCGGAGAGTTCGCCGGGGTAACGTTGCAGCACTGTTGGTTCCAGCTCTACAGCCCGCAACGCCTCGTTGATCTTCTCCATCCGCTGCTTGCGGTTCATCCGTTGGTGGAGCGTCAACGCTTCATCCAGTTGTGCCAGCACAGTTTTCACCGGGTTCAGCGCGTAGCGCGGATCCTGTAAGACCATCGCGATATCGTTGCCGCGCAGCGCGCGCCATCCGCGATCGTTGAGTGTGGTGACATCCCGTCCCAATACATTCAGCGTGGTGGCGCTGACGTGACCCGGCTTGCGCACCAGTCCCATCAGGGCGCGGGCGGTCATCGATTTTCCCGAACCGGATTCGCCGACCAGTGCCAGCCGCTCGTTGCCAAGCGTAAAGCTCAGGTTTTTCACCACCCGAGCACCGGGGTAGTCGATATTCAGGCCGCTTACCGCGATACGAGTCTCAGTCATGTTGCGGCTCCAGTACATCGCGCAGACCATCGCCCAGCAGGTTGAAGGCGAGGCTTGCCAGTAAGATCACCGCACCAGGCGCTGCGGCAATCCACCATTGATCGAAAATCACCTGCATACCGTCGGCGATCATCGCGCCCCATTCCGCCATCGGCGGGCGGGCGCCTAACCCTAAGAAACCCAGCCCGGCGGCAGCCAGAATGATGCCTGCAAGATCGAGCGCCAGCCGCACAATCGCCGAGGGCAAACAGAGCGGCAGAATATGGCCAAACAGCAGCCGCCAGCCGCGAATGCCCATCATTTCGGCGGCAGCCAGATAATCACTGTGGCGCAAACGCTGGATCTCGCTGCGCGCCTGGCGGGCGTAAGCGGGCCAGGTGGTGAGTGCCAACGCCAGCGCACCGTTCACCAGCCCTGGGCCAAGCATGGCGACGAAGGCAAAGGCAAGGATCAGGCGCGGCATCGACATCACCACATCGGTAAAGCGCATCAGCACACGCTCCAGCCAGCCGCCGTAATAACCGGTAACAATACCGATCAGCAGCCCGACAGGCAGGGTAATGGCGGTCACCAGCGCCACCAGACCGAGCGCCGGGCGGGTGCCGTAAATCAGCCGCGAGAGTAAATCGCGCCCGTAGCTGTCGGTGCCGAGCCAGTATTTCGCGCCCGGTGCCTGCAAGCGCGCGGCGGCGTCTTGCCAGTTGGGATCGCGCGGCGCTAGCCACGGCGCAAACAGGGCAATCAGCAGCAGTACAGCGACAATCAGCAGCCCGCTAAACGCGGCGGGCGAGCGGCGCAGACGGCGCAGAAAAAGAGTCGTCGGCATCAGCGCACCCTCGGATCGGTTAACCGTACCAGCAGGTCGGTCAGGTTATTGATCAGCACAAAACAGACGCCAATCACCAGCGTACCGCCCATGATGGCTGTGGTGTCGCCAGCGAACAGTGCGGTAGTGAGATAACGGCCAATACCGGGCCAGGAGAAGACCGTTTCGGTGAGTACCGCGCCTTCCAGCATGCTGGTGTATGCCAGCGCGATCACCGTCAGCAGCGTACCGCGAATATTCGGCAGTACATGGCGCAGCAGAATGGTCATCTCACCTGCGCCTTTGGCGCGCGCCAGCAAAATGTACTCTTTGTTCATTTCACTCAGGCAGGCAGAGCGGGTAAGGCGAGTAATGCTTGCCAGCGAATAGTAGGCCAGCAGCAATACCGGCAGCAGCAGGTGGCTGAGCGCATTTTTAAACGCGCTGTTGTCACCGGAAAGCCAGGTGTCGATCAGCGCAAAACCCGTGCGCGGCGTGACAGTGTACTGGTAGATATCATCGAGTCTGCCCGGCCCGGCGCTCCATTGCAGCCGGGCGTAAAACAGCGCCAGCATCAACAAACCCAGCCAGAAAATTGGCACCGAGTTGCCGAGCAGTGTAAAGGTGCGCACCGCCATATCCCACAGCGAGCCTTTAAAGCGCGCACATAAAACTCCCGCGATCACGCCGAGCACGCTGCCGACAACCAGCGCCAACGTTGCCAGCTCCAGCGTCGCCGGAAACGCGGCGAGCAGATCCTGCAACACCGGTTGCCCGGTCGCGCTGGCAGTGCCTAAATCGCCATGTATCAGGTTCACCAGGTAGTGCCAGAACTGCACTGGCAAAGTCTGGTCCAGCCCCAGTTGATGACGTACCTGATCGTAGGTGGACTGGCTGGCATGATCGCCGACAATCTGCAAAACCCGGTCAACGGGGGAGAAGGCCGATAACGAAAAGGTCACCAGCAGCAGGCCAAAAAGCGTCAGGGCTAGCGTGAGCAGCCCCTGAAATAGCGCGAGCAGAGGGCGTTTGATGCGCCGCTCTGCTCTGTTGGGTAAGACCACTGACATGGAAAAACTCGTCTTCAGCGAAAGAACCCTCCCGCGTGGGCGGGAGGAGGAAACGTTACTTGGTGACGTGGTCGTACCATACCATATCGGCATTCAGGCCTTGCTGGTAGCCTTTCACGTTATCACGTACCACGATCTGCGTTTTGCCTTGATCGACAAAGACATATGGTGAGTTGTGCTGCAATTCCTGTTGCATTTTCTTATACAGTTCGAGGCGTTTTGCCGCATCCGGCTCGGCCACTGCCGCCAGCGTCTCTTTATTCAGTTGCGGGATCTGCCAGCCGTTGAGCCCGGCTACGGTGCTGGATTTTCCATCGTTCCAGGCAAAAGCGCTGGCGTTAGAGTGAGCGTCGAAGTAGTCAGGGATCCACAAACGAATCGCCGCCTGATGCTGTTTTGCCCGTACTCGGGCGTACACCTGACTGCCCGCTGCGGGCAGCAGATCCACTTTCACGCCGCCCTGGGCGAAGCTGGCCTGCATTGACTGGGCAATGGTGATAAACGGCGGTTTGTTTTCGACATCCAGTGTGAAGTGCGCATCTTTAATGCCCGCTTTAGCGAGGATCGCTTTTGCTTTCGCCGGATCAAAGGTGAACGGGTTATCCTCCAGCGCGCCCGGCAGGCCAACCGGCAGGAAACTCTGGTGAACAAAATACTGGCCTTTCAGCAGATCTTTGGTGATGCCGTTGTAATCAACCAGCCAGCGCGCGGCTTCCCAGAATGCCGGGTTGTTCAGCAGCGGGTTGGCGCTGTTGCCGGTGTTAAATACCAGGTAATTCTGCTCGGCGGACGGAATGCTCAGCACTTTCACGCCTTTTTTATCCGCCAGCGCGCTGATTTGATCGGCGCCCAGATCGCGTGCGACATCGGCATCGCCCTGCTGGATCAACAGACGGCGGGAAGCCGGATTCGGTACGTTTTTAATGATGATGTTTTTAAGCTTCGGCGCACCGCCTGGTGCGCTGGCGTTGGCATCCAGCACAATGGCCTGGTGTGGCTGGTAGACGCGCATTTTAAACGCGCCGCTGCCCGCCGAGTGCATCTTCAGCCAGGCGTTGCCGAAGTCATTTCCCTGCACATTAGCGCTGACCAGCTTCTCATCCACGATCGAGGCAATCGGCGTGGAGAGAATATTCAGCGCTACCGCCGGGCTGACATCCGCCGTCCAGTGCAGTTGCAGGGTGTGGTCATCCACTTTTTTCAACTGGCTGGCAATATTATCTGGCTGCCAGCCGAGGACGTTGAGGATAAACGCCGGGGATTTGTTGAGTGTCACCGCGCGGGTATAAGAGAAAATTACATCTTCCGGGCGCAGTGGGTTGCCGGAGGCAAATTTCGCGTCGCTCTTCAGTTTGATGGTCAGGGTTTTTGCCGCTGGGTCTGCCTGCCAGCTTTCGGCCAGAATTGGGGTGATTTTTTCCGGATTTTCACGATCGGGCTGTACCAGGCGCTGATACAGGCTCGGCACGGTCTGAATACTGGAGAGTTCGTTCGCTTCCGCTGGGTCAAGGCTGACAATATCATCTAAACCCTGAGCGACTACCAGCGTATCCGGCGGTGTTGCTGCGTAGCTGGCAGCAGAAAGGAGCGTCAATATGACAACAGACAGTAGTTTTTTAGTCATAAGAAATCCCTGAAAAGTTAATACGATGTGATTATTTTGTACTGCTAAGGTAGGCCAGCTTCCGCCGTTTCTTAAAGTTTAAATTCATCTTTCTATATGCTGCATGCGCATAAGCCAGATTTTTTTGTCATTAGGGGAAAAATGCGCAGGGCGAGTACCCAGCGCCGATTGCTGATAGTTCTGGCGCATCGCTGCGCTCACCCGGCCAATGACCAATGCACATACAGCCATGTCTAAGCTATTTTTGGGCACAACTCTCACAGCGAGGGGTTGTGTCCCCGCTGAAATCGGCGAACCGAAGCGCAGATGACAAGGTCTGGACGCCATGGATGGCGACCAGAGGTGAAACGAGACAGGACGTCGAGTCGAGCCGACCGCAGGCAGATGCGTGGGAGGTGAGTGTAGTGCGCAGCACCGATTTCCCGCGGGGCCGCGGGGATTGGCAAGGGGAGCGCGGCAGCTCCCCTTGTCCCGTTCACGTGATGTCATGTTTCTGAAACTACCGAACGTCTGGTGAACGGAACCTTTACTCATAGGGTGAGTCAGCGGTTTGCTAAATTCGTAGACCCGGTTCGCGCAGCGTCAGCGGGCATTTCCCCCACGACACCCGCAGTGGTTGTCATCACTATTTTCAAATAAAAGCCACCGCCTTATTTCTTTTTAATCTTAATTAACTCTGTCGTAACGCCGATGGAAATTTAAGCAGCGCTGTATGACTGCTATTTCTTTTCTTCACAGCAACTTACCGGGATTTTTATGCACTTTATTCGAAATTTAAAAATCAAGGTCGTGATGCTTGCGATCCTGATCATTTTCACTCTGCTCTGGGGCGGTGTGTCGTTTTTCTCACTGCATGCATTAAACGGCTTAACGGGCGAAGTTGAACTCACCAATGTTCAGCAGGTGAACGGCGACATTATCAATAACGCCAGCGACCGCTACTATCAGGTGAAACTGCTGATGGATCGCGCGATGGTTTACCAGGCAAATAACGATACTCAAAACTACCAACAAACCATCGAGCAAATCGGCAAAGATATCGACTTTCTGCAGGGCGGGTTGAATCAGTTTAAAGCTACCGACCACGCTAATATCAGCACCACTGCCACGGATAATATCTACAACAGTTCGCTGACACTGTTTAACCAGGCCATTACTCCTATGTTTGCCGCTGTTAAGGGGAACAACGCCACGAGTTATGCGCAACTGTCGAAAGATCAGTTCAGCCCGCTGCGCAGTGGTTTTTCGCAGGCTATCGTCGCTTACAACCAGGAAATTCACGATCTGAAATCTGCGGCGAATGGGCGTATAGCCAGTTGGGTGTCGGTGACGCGCACCATCATTATTATTGCGATGGTCATTGGCCTGGCGATGCTGGTACTGTCGGAACGTTACCTGGCGCTGTACCTGGCGCGTTCGCTGGAGTGGGTGAAACAGCATTTGCAGGTGCTGTCGGTTGGGAGTCTGGATAAACCGACCAGGGACCTGGGGCGCAACGAAGTTGGGCAGTTGATCCCGTATCTGGCAACGATGCAGGAGAACTGGGTGAAAACCGTCGCTCAGATCCGTAACAGTGCCGGAGAAATCTACCAGGGAACCAGCGAAATCGCTTCCGGGAATACCGATCTCTCTTCGCGCACCGAAGAGCAGGCTGCGGCGCTGACCCAAACCGCCGCCAGCATGGAAGAGTTAAGCGCAGTGGTGAAACAGAACGCCGACAACGCCAACCAAGCCAGCCAACTGGCGAAAACCGCGTCGGAAGCGGTGAACACCGGTGAACAACGGGTGCAGGCAGTCATCGCCAGCATGAAGAACATTACCGAAAGTTCGCAGAAAATCACTGACATTATCAATGTGATCGACAGCATTGCTTTCCAGACCAATATCCTCGCGCTAAACGCCGCCGTGGAGGCCGCGCGTGCTGGTGAACAGGGGCGCGGTTTTGCCGTCGTCGCCAGCGAAGTTCGTAACCTGGCGCAGCGCAGTGCCGGTGCGGCGAAAGAGATCAAAGCGCTGATCGACGAGTCAGTGGTTAACGTCAATAACGGTTACGACCAGGTGACGCTGACCAGCGAATCGATGGATAACATCCTGCGTTCAGTCACCAGCGTGACGGACATCATGGGCGAGATCGCGTCGGCATCCAGCGAGCAGAGTAAAGGGATAGTTCAGGTCGGCACGGCGATTTTGCAAATGGACGGCGTTACCCAGCAGAACGCCGCGCTGGTGGAAGAGTCCTCCGCCACCTCCGCTTCGCTGGAGCAACAGGCTTACCAACTGACCGAAATCGTGTCGGTGTTTAAGCTGCCGGGCGATGTTGCTGCGCCAGGGGCTGCCAGCAAACCAGCATCTAAAGCGCCGAATGCCGGAAAATCGGCGCTGAGCCCGACGCTCGCCAGCGCCAGTAAAGCGCCGAATACCGAGTGGGAAGCGTTTTAATAAAAAATGCCCGGCCGCATCGTGCGAGCCGGGCAAGCTGGTCTATTTACCTTCCATCACCGCCACGCCTTTTTGCCGCCCGCAGCCGGGAAAAATATTCTCCGCGACGTTGAGATTTTCAAACAACTTCAGCTCCTGGCACACTATGGCGATACTGCGCGCGGCGGCACGGGTGTTGGTAAAGTGCATTATTAAGATAAAAAGATCACCATCCGAACGGCAAACCAACGGCTAGCGTCATCACCTGTTTATGGTTGGCTTTCCAGTGGATGTTTGCTTTTTTATCAATCAGTTGTGGGGAAAATTCCGCCAGAAAACGCAGTTCAAGATGCCATTCGTCAATGGCGGTGATATGGGTGCTGGCAAAGCCGGGGAAGGGCTGCGCCAGCGAGGAAAACGCTTTGTAAAGGCTCTCTTTCGCGCTGAAGGCGAGCGTTAACGCCAACGGAAACGGCAAGGTGCAGGCGGCCAGCAGCGCCTGTTCCTGCTCGTTAACAATGCTTGCAGCCAATTCATCGCACAGCGCCGGGCTGAACTGCGCCTCAAGATCAACGCCTACAGGATGCGGTGCCACCACGGCAACGGCACGCTGCCCGCTGTGGCTGATGCTACCCGATACGCCTTGCGGCCAGCAGGGTTCACCTGCCAGGCCAATGGCCGGAATCGTACTGAAACCATGCTCCTGTAATGCGTACAGCGCGGCGATACGCCCGGCCAGATGCTCGGTCTGGCGCTTTAACGCACAGTGTGCCAGCGCGTCGTGATGGGGCAACCAGAGCAGATCGGCGTGGGTAAACGTCGCGGGAAGAAAGTCGATCAAATGAAGCGTATGACCGGCGAGGGAAATAGTGTGATGCGTGGTGTGCATGGTGTTTTCTCGCCTGGCGCTCTCCCCGCCGGGAAGCGGGAGATCTTCCGTTGGGGGAGAGGGCGGGTGCAACTTAGAAGTGGGTATTCACACTCATATACCAGGTGCGGCCCGATTCGTTATAGGTTTCTGCGCCAGCGCCATACATCCAGCCGGTGCTACCGCCGGTGCTCTGGGCGTTACCCGCGCGCCAGTGGCGTTTATCGAACAGGTTATCGATACCGGCCGTCAGGCTGACGTATTTGGTCACATCCCAGGTGCCGCTCAGGCCAACAATACTGTAAGGGCTGACTCCATTGGTGGCGGAACCGGTCACGCGGTTGCCCTGATAGTCATACTTTTTCGGTTCCTGTTTGCCGTACCAGGTAAAGGTCGACTGAACAGAAATATCCGGCACAATCTGCCAGCTCAGGGTGGAGTTTACTGTGTACTCCGGAATGATCGACAGACGTTCTCCAGTGGTCTTGTTTTTGCTTTGCAGCATGTAAGTGAAGTTGTTGCTCCACGTTACCGCATCGCTGACCGGCACGTTCAGTGTGCCTTCTAAACCTTCCACTACCGCTTTTGGCACGTTTTCCCATTGATAGAGATCGGTTTTGGTACTGCCAACAGAGGTCTGGCTCAGCGGTGAATAACCGGCTTCAATCTTGTTGCGGTAATCGTTGCGGAACCAGGTCACGCCAGCCAGCCAGCCCTCATGTTTGAACTCCAGACCAATCTCTTTGTTGATGCTGGTTTCCGCTTTCAGATCGTCGTTACCCATCATGTAGCAACCCACGCCGCTGCCACTGGCGTAGCAACCCTGGCCCTTACTGTAGAGGATGTAGTTCGGGTTGGTCTGATAGAGGCTCGGTGCTTTGTAAGCGCGGGCAATCCCCATTTTCAGCGTGAAGCCATCGCCCAGCCCCTGCGACAGGTTCAGTGATGGGCTCCAGTTATTGCCGACAATGGTGTGATGATCAAAGCGCAGAGCCGGCGTTAGCATGGTGCTGTCGGTCAGCTCCATATTGTCTTCCGCGAATACCGAGTAGATGTCGGCGCTGGAGTAGGGGCTGCGGTTGGTGCTGCTCAGACCGGAAATCGGGCCGCCCTGGAAAGCCTGCTGATTCGACGCCATGTCTTTCATCCGTTGCTGGTTCCACTCGGTTCCCAGCGTCAGCGTCTGGTTAACCAGTAGATCCAGCGGCAGGTTCACTTCGTTATGCAGCATCACGTCCGAGAGATCGATATCGGTGAACTTATTGGTGTTGAATAACCCTTCCTGACCGCCCGCCAGGCCTTCGCCGAGACGCGAGTTGCGTGTGTGCTCATACTGGAGCCAGTTATTGGTGGTCACACCGTTATCCCAGCCGCCATTCCAGGTGACAGAGTAGTTCTGGCGATAAAGGCGGTTAGTCTCTTTGCCATAGTTCTCTTTCACGTAGTTATTGGTGCTGCTGTCGTTGTTAGTGTTCTGCGTATCGCCCGCGTAGAGATTCCCCTGGCGGCTGTACCCGGCTTCGAACTCCAGCGACTGCAAGGGTGCGAAGTCCCAGCGCACCACGCCATTGATATCTTTGTTAATCGAACCTTCGCGCCCGGCGGCCATGGTGTTGGCATAGATCCCGGTACGTTCAGACTGGTGATCCTGGTTGATGTCCCACGCGTCGGCCTGGGTTTTAGCCAGGTTGCCATACAGGCGGAAGCTGACATCGCCGCCCAGCGGGCCGCTCAGGCTAAAGTCGGTACGTTTGGTGGCGCCTTCGTCTTTATGTTCCGGCGCGTTGAACCAGGTGTTCCATGCGCCGTGCCATTCGGTTGTTTTATCCTTTTTGGTGATGATATTCACCACGCCGCCAGCCGCGCCGTTACCGTAACGCGCCGCTGCCGGGCCACGAATCACTTCGATACGTTCGATCATCTCTGGCGGCACCCAGTTGGTGTCACCGCGGCTGTCACGCTCACCGCGCCAGCCAAGGCGCACGGAGTTGCGGCTGGTAACCGGTTTGCCATCAATCAGGATCAGGGTGTTTTCCGGGCCCATACCGCGAATATCGATTTGGCGGTTGTTGCCACGCTGACCGCTGGTGGCGTTACCGGTTAAGTTAACGCCTGGCATGGTACGGATAATTTCAGAAACGTCGCGCGCTGGCGGGTTTTTACGAATTTCGTCAGCGGTGATAGTGGAAACGCCCGGCGCCTGCAAATTTTGCTGCGCGGCGGTAACGACGATGGTGTCATCCGTCGCGGTGGAGTTGGTGGTATTGCTGTCTGCCGCCATGGCGGGCAAGGCAGCACCGTAGATCCCCAGATTGACCAACAAGGTCAAGGTATTGATTTTGTTATTCATTGTTTTACCTGCTTTTCATCTCATCGCCGCTTCCCGGTTAATCCATTCCCAGAGGGAGAGGAGGCGGCATCATGGAGCCAACATAAAGCGAGCTACTCAGCCTGAGCAGCATCGACAAAGGTGGCCAATGTAGTGAAAGACGCGCTTCGCACAGTGTGTCAATACGCTATTGCAAATGAAAATTGTTATCAATATTATTATCAATAAATTTCGAAGTGCAAGCAAAAATTTCCACAGCATATTTGGAGTAATAGACGTGACATCAACAACAGGAAGTGATGCCTGGTGGGAGTCAAAACAGGGACCAGAATGGGTGCAGGAATCGGGTGAATACCGCGTCACGTTTTGGTGGCGGGATCCGGCAGGCACGGAAACCACGTCCCCCATTCAACGGGTCTGGCTCTATATCACCGGCGTGACCGATCATCATCAAAATGCCCGGCCGCAATCACTTGAGCGCGTTGCCGGTACCGATGTCTGGTGGCGGGAAATCCGCCTTGAAGCGGGCTGGCGCGGCAGCTACTGCCTGATACCTTCACAAAATCACGACGATTTTCCCCCCGCAGTGTTTGCGGCCATTCCGCCAGATCACGCCGCTCTGCGCGAAGGCTGGCGCAAACTGTTGACGCAGGCGATTGCCGATCCGCTTAACCCGCAAAGCTGGCGTGGCGGGCGTGGGCATCCGGTTTCGGCGCTGGAAATGCCCGATGCACCGCTACAGCCGGGCTGGCAGGCATCTGAGAACCCTTTTAATGAACCGCAATTACTGCACTGGCGTAGCCAACGACTGAACAACACGCGCCGCGTGTGGATCTACACCACTGGCGAGGAAAACACCGCTGAACGCCCGCTGGCGGTGCTGCTTGACGGGCAATTCTGGGCGCAGAGCATGCCGGTCTGGCCTGCACTGGCCGCGCTCACCAACGAGGGACAATTACCGACGGCGGTCTATGTGCTGATCGATGTGATTGATAACGCGCACCGCACGCGCGAACTGCCCTGCAATGCCGATTTCTGGCTGGCAGTGCAGGAAGAACTGCTGCCTCAGGTGCAGGTACTGGCGCCGTTCAGCGATCGTGCTGAGCGCACTGTGGTGGCCGGACAGAGTTTTGGCGGTCTCTCTTCACTTTATGCCGCGCTGCACTGGCCGCAGCGTTTTGGCTGCGTACTGAGTCAGTCCGGCTCTTACTGGTGGCCGCATCGTGGCGCAGAACAGAATGGCATCATTATCCAACAACTTCAAAGTGGTGAACTGCATCCCTCCGGCCTGCGCATTGTGCTGGAAGCGGGTGTGCGCGAACCGCTTATTTTTCGCGCCAATCAGGCTCTTTTTTCTCAGCTACAACGCATACAACAGCCGGTTTTCTGGCGTCAGGTTGACGGCGGGCATGATGCACTTTGCTGGCGTGGCGGGCTGACTTCCGGGCTGATTACGCTCTGGCAGCCATTGGCCAGCGACCGCTGACGCGCCTTTCTATGACAGGAGTTTGCTATGGAGTTCACTAACCCCTTCGATAATCCGCAAGGGCAGTTTTATATTCTGCAAAACGACCAGCAGCAATACAGCTTGTGGCCTGCACAGTGTGCATTGCCTGACGGCTGGCGCGTGGTGTGTGAACCGCAACCGCAGGAGGCCTGCAATATGTGGCTTGATGCTCACTGGCAGACCTTAACCCCGGCCCACTACGTGACAGCAAGGAGCGGCCAATGACGCAACGTTTACCGCTGGTCGCCGCCCAGCCAGGGATCTGGATGGCAGAAAAACTCTCGTCGTTACCCAACGCCTGGAGCGTAGCGCACTATGTTGAACTGAATGGCGATATCGATGCCGCGCTGCTGGCGCAGGCAATTGTCACCGGTATGGTGCAGGCTGATACGCTGCGCATGCGCTTTGTGGAAGATAACGGAGAAGTTTGGCAGTGGGTGGATGAATCGCAACAGTTTGCGCTGCCCGCCATCACCGATTTACGCGCCCACCGTGATGCGCATACCGTCGCACTCAACATGATGCGCGCCGATCTGGCGCAAAACCTGCGTGTCGAGAGCGGCAAACCGCTGGTCTGCCATCAACTTCTGCGCGTGGGTAAGCAGTGCTGGTACTGGTATCAGCGCTATCATCATTTACTGGTCGATGGTTTCAGTTTTCCGGCCATTACCCGCCAGATAGCCGCAATTTATAGCGCCCGGCGACGCGGCGACGCGGTACCGCCGTCCCCCTTTACGCCGTTTGCGCAAGTGGTGGACGAGTATCAGCGTTATCGCGATAGCGACGGCTGGCAGCGTGATGCCGCTTTCTGGGCGAAACAGCGCAGCGAACTGCCACCGCCGGTTTCACTTTCACCGGCACCGCTGCCGGGACGCGCAGCGACCACCGATATTCTGCGTCTGAACGTTGCGCTCAATATTGATGATTTCCATCGTTTAACCCGCGCACAGCCGAACAGTCAGCCCGCCGATCTGGGGCTGGCGCTGATGGCGCTGTGGTTCGGGCGTCTGTGCGGGCGGATGGATTACGCCGCAGGATTTATCTTTATGCGCCGCATGGGCTCCGCCGCGCTGACGGCGACCGGGCCGGTACTGAACGTGCTGCCGTTAGGCATTCATATCGATGGCACTCAAACCCTCGCAGAACTGGCCGCGCAACTGGCGGGCAGCCTGAAAGTGATGCGCCGCCATCAGCGTTACGATGCCGAACAGATTGTCCGCGATGCGGGCCGCGCCGCAGGCGATGAGCCGCTGTTTGGCCCGGTATTCAACGTCAAAATGTTTGACTATCTGCTGGATGTCGATGGCATTCATGGCACCACGCACACGCTGGCTACCGGGCCGGTTAATGATCTGGAGATTGCACTGTTCCCGGATAACGAGGGCGGCCTTGCCGTTGAAGTGCTGGCGAACCGCAGCCGTTATGATGAGGCCACGCTGCGCGGCCATGTGGCGCGGCTGGGCCAATTACTGGCTCAGTTTGCCGAAAACCCGGCGCTGCGCTGTGGCGATGCCGATCTGCTTGCCCCGCAGGAAGCGCAGCAGTTGGCAAATATTAATGATACCAGCAGGAGGTTGCCGACCACCACCTTAAGCGATTTAGTGGCGACGCAGGCGGCGAAAACCCCGGATGCGCCCGCATTGCGCGATGCCTGCTGGCAGTTCAGCTACCGCGAAATGCGTGAACAGGTTGTCGCGCTGGCGCAGCATCTGCGTCAGCTTGGCGTGCAGCCCGGCGACAGCGTAGCGGTGGCGTTGCCGCGCTCGGTCTTCCTGACGCTGGCGCTACATGGCATTGTCGAAGCGGGCGCCGCCTGGTTGCCACTGGATACCGGTTACCCGGACGAGCGTCTGCGGATGATGCTGGAAGATGCGCAGCCAGTATTATTGATCACCGCAGAAGATCAACGCTCCCGCTTTAGCGATATTCCGGGGCTGGCACACTTCTGCTACCAGCAGCCGCTGGCCGTACAGGGCAGTGAAGCGCTTAATCTGGCGCACCCGGAACAGACGGCGTATATCATTTTCACTTCTGGCTCGACCGGGCGACCGAAAGGGGTGATGGTCGGCCAGACCGCTATCGTCAACCGTCTGCTGTGGATGCAGGAGCAGTATCCGCTGAATGCGCAGGATGTGGTGGCGCAGAAAACGCCATGCAGTTTTGACGTCTCGGTGTGGGAATTCTGGTGGCCGTTTATCGCCGGGGCCAGCCTGGTAATGGCCGAGCCGGAAGCGCACCGCGATCCACAGGCGTTACAGGCTTTCTTTGCCGAAAATGGTGTGACCACGACTCATTTCGTACCGTCGATGTTGGCGGCTTTTGTCGTTTCGCTGACGCCTCAGAGTGCGCAGCAAAGCTGTCGTTCGCTAAAACTGGTGTTCTGTAGCGGCGAAGCGTTGCCGACGGAATTATGTCGCGAATGGCAACAACTGACCGGTGCGCCGCTGCATAACTTGTATGGCCCGACGGAAGCGGCGGTGGACGTGAGCTGGTATCCGGCGCACGGAGAAACGCTGGCGCAGGTGCGCGGCAACAGCGTGCCGATTGGCTTCCCGGTGTGGAATACCGGGTTGCGTATTCTCGACGCCATGATGCACCCGTTGCCGCCGGGCGTGGCGGGCGATCTCTATCTGACTGGCATTCAACTGGCGCAGGGCTATCTGGGCCGTCCGGATCTGACCGCCAGCCGCTTTATTGCCGATCCGTTCGCGCCCGGCGAGCGCATGTACCGTACCGGTGATGTGGCGCGCTGGCTGGAAAATGGCGCGGTGGAATATCTGGGGCGCAGCGACGATCAACTGAAAATTCGCGGCCAGCGTATTGAACTGGGAGAAATTGATCGGGCGATGCAGACCCTGGCGGATGTGGCGCAGGCGGTGGCTCATGCCTGCGTCTTTAATCAAGCGGCGGCCAGCGGCGGCGATGCGCGCCAACTGGTGGGTTATGTGGTTTCCGCATCCGGTTTGCCACTCAATACCGCCGCGTTGTTGGATCAACTGCGTGGGCAACTGCCGCCGCATATGGTGCCGGTGCGCCTGCTGCAACTGAGCGCCTTGCCGCTGAGCGCGAACGGTAAACTCGATCGCAAAGCATTGCCGTTGCCGGAACTGGCAGCGATACGTCCTGGTCGCCCGCTGAACGTCGGTATGGAAACGCATGTAGCGCAGGCGTTTACTGCGCTGTTGGGCTGCGAGGTGCAGGATGCACAGGCCGATTTCTTTGCGCTTGGCGGTCATTCGCTGTTGGCAATGCGTCTGGCGGCACAACTCAGCCGCGAGCAGCAAAGGCCGGTGACGCCGGGACAGATTATGGTCGCTTCTACGGTGGAGAAACTGGCCGCGCTGCTGGAACAGAGCCTGACGGCGGAGCAAACGCAGCGTTTCGGGATGGAAACGCTGCTGCCGCTGCGTGAAAGCGACGGCCCGACGCTGTTCTGCTTCCATCCGGCTTCCGGTTTTGCCTGGCAGTTCAGCGTGCTCGCGCGTTACCTTGCGCCGCGCTGGTCGATAACCGGCATTCAGTCGCCGCGACCTTTCGGACCGCTACAGCAGGCGGCGACGCTGGATGAAGCCTGCGAACAGTATCTTGCCACGCTGCTGGCTCAGCAGCCGCACGGGCCTTATCACTTGTTCGGTTATTCGCTTGGCGGCACGCTGGCACAGGGCATTGCCGCGCGTTTACGGGCAAGGGGCGAAGAGGTGGCCTTCCTTGGGCTGCTCGACACCTGGCCACCGGAGACGCAAAACTGGGCGGAGAAAGAGGCCAATGGGCTTGATCCGCAAGTGTTGGCAGAGATTGAGCGTGAGCGGCAGGCTTTTCTTGCCGCCCGGCAGGAGCAAGGCTCCGGGGAGCTGTTTTCGACTATTGAGGGCAACTACGCTGACGCGGTGCGTTTGCTGACCACCGCGCATAGCCTGCCGTTTGACGGTAAGGCGACGCTGTTTGTCGCCGTGCGCACGTTGCCCGCAGGCACCGATCCACATAAAGCCTGGGCACCGTGGGTGCGGGAACTGGAGGTGTATCGCCAGGATTGCGCCCATGTTGATATTATTTCGCCGCAGGCGTTTGAGCGTATTGGGCCGGTGTTAAGGGAGATATTGGGGGAGTAAAGGTGAATGTGCAGGTTGGGTAAGGCGTTTGTGGAATGGTTCCGTTCACCAGGCGCGAGGGAGTTCCAGTGAATCACTATGCGGTGAACGGGAAAAGGGGAGCTTACCGCGCTCCCCTTTTCAATCCCCGCGGCCCCGCGGGAAATCGGTGCTTCGCACTGCGCTCACCTCCCGGGCATCTGCCTGCGGTCGGCTCAACTCGCCGTCTATGGCTCGGTTCGCCTCTGGCCGCCATCCCTGGCGTCCAGCCCTTGTTATCTGCCCTCCGGTTCGCCGATTTCAGCGGGGACTCAACCCCATCGCGGCAGGCCTGGTGTTTCCCAAAACTGTTTCATTGCTGAAGTTAATGTAGAGATCCGGTAGCTCCCCTTTTCCCGTTCACGTGTTAGTGCGTTTCTGAAACTCTTGCATGCCTGGTGAACGGAGCTATACCTCTGACATGACATATCCTTAGGGGAGAATTCCGCTGCGCCCCAGCGGCACCACCAGCGGCGTATGCACCACCGGATCGTCAATGATCATGCAACGCAGCCCGTAGACTGCTTCTATCAGTTCGGCGGTAACGATCTCTTTTGGCGCGCCCTGCGCGACAATTTTGCCATCGCGCAGCGCAATCAGATGCGTGGCGTAGCGGCAGGCCTGATTCAAATCATGCAGTACCGCCGCCAGCGTATAACCCTGCTCGCGGTTCAGTTCGCTTAACAGCTCCAGCAGATCGATCTGGTAGCTGATATCGAGCCAGGTTGTGGGTTCATCGAGCAGCATAATGGCCGTCTCCTGCGCCAGTACCATCGCAATCCATGCCCGCTGCCGCTGGCCCCCGGAGAGTGTATCGACACTCTGGCGGGCCAGCAAATCCACGCCAGTGGCTTTCATCGCCCGCGCCACGGCGTCTTCATCCTCTTTACGCCAGCGGGTGAACAGCGGCTGATGCGGATAGCGCCCGCGCGCCACCAGTTCCTGCACGGTGATATCGCCCGGTGTGGTGGCGTTTTGCGCCAGCAGCCCGACGCGACGCGCCACCTCTTTGCTGGCGAAGCGCTGGATCTGTTCGCCATCGAGATAAACATGTCCCCGTGCGGGCGTCATCAGGCGGCTCAGCGTGCGCAGCAGCGTTGATTTACCGCAGCCGTTGGGGCCAATAATGGCGGTGAAATGGCCGTCGGGAATGGCGACGCTTAACTGCTCAGCAATGATTTTTTTACCATAGCCCAGTGTTAAGTCTGCGCCGTGCAAACGGGAAGATAACTCGGTCATTTCTTGCGGGACTCCTGAATTAACAAGGCGATAAGGTAGATACCGCCAAGGCTGACGGTGACCACGCCCACTGGCAACTGATAAGGCGTAAACCCTTGCCGGGCGATAAAATCCGCCAGCAATAGCAGCAGCGCGCCGCACAGGGCCGACTGCGTTAAGCCCCAACGGGCGGTGGCGCTGATGCGCCGGGCGATGTGCGGTGCCACCAGCGCGATAAATGAAATCGGCCCCGCCAGCGCAGTAGCCGCCGCCGTCAGTGCCACCGCCACCAGCATTAACAGTAAGCGCGAGCGCTCGACACTGACGCCGAGTGCACAGGCGCTGTCATCGCCCATCTCCAGCAGTCGCATCCGGCGTGCGAGCAGGGCGGCGCACACAAACATCAGCATAATGATTGGCGCAGAAGGCAGCGTCTTCGCCCAGGTCAGGCCGTTCAACGAGCCAGCATTCCACAGCCCGGCGGTAACGGCAGTTTCCAGCGATGCCCGCAGCAGCAGCCACGTATTGAACGCCACCAGCATCGCCCGCACGCCAATGCCGACAATAATCAGGCGAAAAGTTTCAATGCCATTGCGCCAGGCCAGCAGCCAGACCACCAGCGAGGTGAGCATACCGCCGGCCATCGCCGCCAGCGCAATGGCCGTTAAATGCTGACCAAACAGCACCATCGCCACCAGCACGCCGCTCCACGCGCCGGTGTTAAAGCCCATCACATCCGGGCTACCTAACGGGTTGCGCATCAGCGATTGAAAAATCGCGCCGCTGACGCCGAGCGCGGCACCAACCAGCAGCGCCAACAGGATGCGTGGTAAACGCCACTCCATCACCACGCGTTGAAGCGCGCGCGGCGCATCACCGGTTAATGCATTCATCACCTGGGTCAATTCCAGCGTCACCGCACCGCTGCGCAGGCTCCAGACCGCCATCAGCACGGTACAAGACACCATCAGCAAGCAACTGGTGACTAAACGACGGGACGGCGAAATCACAGACCACCTCCGCGCGCGCGGCGCACCAGGACAATCAGTACCGGCGCACCGAGAAAGGCGCTGACCACCGAAACTCGCAGCTCACCTGGCACAATCAGGCGGCCAATAATATCGGCGAACAGCAACAACGCTGGCGTCGCAAGCAATGTGACCGGCAGAGACCAGCGGTGATCCGCGCCCACCAGCCAGCGTGCCATGTGCGGCATCATCAGGCCGATAAAAGCAATCGGGCCGACCACCGCTGTCGCGCTGCCGCACAGCACGGTGATGGTCACTAATCCGAGCAACTGCGTACGTGCCACCTTGCTGCCAAGCGCTGTGGCGGTATCGCTGCCGAGGCTCAAACTGTTGAGCGAGCGGCTCAGCATCAGCGCGGTTGCCGCCGCCAGCAGCAGCGGAATTATCACAATTTTCAACGTTTGCAGGGTGCGGATATCCAGCGACCCGGCTTGCCAGAATCGCAATTGGTCGTAGACATCGGTATTCAGCAACGCAATCCCGCTGGAGAGTCCTTCCAGCACTGCGCCAAGCGCTACCCCTGCCAGTGTCAGACGCACCGGGCTGAGTTGCCCGCCGCCCTGGCTGCCGGTAAAGGCCACCAGCAGCGACGCGGCCAGTGCGCCGCCAAACGCCAGCAGCAATTGTTCCACTGGAGACGAAATACCAAGCAGCGCCGCGCCGAGCACAATGGCGAAACTGGCACCTGAGTTAACGCCAAGTAAGCCAGGATCGGCTAGCGGATTACGGGTGAGGGTTTGCATCAACGCGCCGGCAAGCCCCAGCGCGCCCCCTGACAGTAGACCTGCCAGTGTGCGTGGCAGACGTGCATCACGGATCACGGTGCAGTCGGCGCTCTGGCAGATGCCAGAGAGAGCATCGATCACCACGGCCGCGGGCATCGGTCTGGCGCCAATAAACAGGCTGAGTGCAGCAGCGACAACAAGCAGTACCAGTAATCCGGCGAGAACAGAGGGGCGCGCCGGAAAAGCAGAACACGACATAAGAACGTCCCGAGTTTGATAATGATAGTAATTATCGTTATCGATATTGTTTTGATATGTTAACATGCGAAGCCGACATATGGACATAAAAAGTACGTATTTAAGGCGCTGTGATGAAACAACAATCCTGGCTGTTGAACCTTAGTCTGCTGCGTACGCATCAGGCTTTTCGCGCGGTGTTTCTGGCGCGTTTTATCTCGATTTTATCGCTGGGCCTGCTTGCTGTAGCGGTGCCGGTGCAGATTCAGGCTATGACCCACTCAAGCTGGCTGGTGGGGTTATCGGTCACGCTGACCGGTTCGGCAATGTTTGTTGGCCTGATGTTTGGCGGCGTGCTGGCGGATCGCTATGAGCGTAAAAGACTGATTTTACTGGCGCGTTCCACCTGCGGTGTTGGGTTTATCGGCCTGTGTATGAATGCGCAACTGGCGGAGCCTTCGCTGGTGGCGATCTACTTGCTTGGTTTGTGGGACGGTTTTTTTGGCGCGCTTGGCGTGACGGCGCTGCTGGCGGCAACGCCTGCGCTGGTCGGGCGGGAAAATCTGATGCACGCGGGTGCGATCACCATGCTGACAGTGCGTTTGGGGTCGGTGATTTCGCCGATGTGCGGCGGTCTGCTGCTGGCTTCGGGCGGTGTGGTATGGAACTACGGTCTGGCGGCGGCGGGGACGTTTATCACCCTGTTGCCGTTACTCAGCCTGCCTGCATTGCCGCCACCGCCTCAGCCGCGCGAGCATCCGCTGAAATCGCTGCTGACAGCACTGCAATTTTTATTTCGTAACCCGTTAATTGGCGGCACTGCGCTGCTCGGTGGGCTGTTAACCATGGCCAGTGCAGTGCGCGTGCTTTATCCGGCGCTGGCGATAAGCTGGAACATGTCGGCGGCGGAAATCGGCCTGCTGTATGCCGCATTACCACTTGGTGCGGCGATCGGGGCGTTGACCAGCGGCAAACTGGCGCACAGCGAACGGCCTGGCGTGATTATGCTGATGACCAGCGTCGGCGCTTTTGTCGCGATAGGGCTATTCAGCCTGATGCCGGTGTGGGCGTTCGGCGTGCTGTTGCTGGCGTTATGTGGCTGGCTGACCGCCGTGAGTTCACTGTTGCAATACACCCTGCTGCAAACCCAGACGCCAGAAGCGATGCTCGGGCGCATCAACGGCTTGTGGACCGCACAGAACGTGACGGGCGATGCGATTGGCGCGGCGCTACTGGGGGCGATGGGATCAATAATGACGCCCGCGTCATCGGCGAGTATTGGCGGGCTGGTACTGGCGGCGGTCGGTTTAGCACTGGTGGTGGTGCTCGGTGAGCTGCGCCGTTTTCGTCGGATGCAGCCTGCCGCATAGCCTGCCGCATAGAAAGCTTACTACCGGGTGGCGCTGCCGCCTGCCGCATAGCCTGCCGCATAGAAAGCTTACTACCGGGTGGCGCTGCCGCCATCCGGCAGACGGATTAGCCAAACAGCGCCGCTAAACGCTGCAACACGCGGGTGGCGCTGTAGTAGTCCAGGCGGAAGGTTTCTGCACCGAGGGCGTAAACGCGTTTGTTCTGTACCGCAGGCAGATGCGCGAGCAGCGGATTCGCGTTCAGCGCATCGGCATCTTTTTGATCGCTGGCGAACAGGAACAGCGCTTCACCGTTCAGCCCGGAGGCAAGGTTTTCTCCGCCCAATTGCACGATATCGTGGCGTTTACCCTGGCTCTGGCTGGTTTGCAGCGTAGCCGGTAACGGCGCAAGGGTGAAGCCCAGTTGCTGCATCAACTTGCCCTGCGCGGAGTCGCGGGTCCACAGGTTGGCGCTGTGTGCGGCGGGGGTATAAACCAGCGCAGTAACCGGCTGCGGCGGCAGTTTCATTCGCGCTTTGACGTCGGCCAGTTGCTGGTTGAATTCGCTAATGCGCACAGCGGCCTGTTTTTCCTGCCCGGTGATTTCACCCAGCTGGATGAGCAGCGCCTGCCAGCTTTTGTCGTCGTAATTGATGACCAGCGTTGGCGCGATGGTGGAAAGCTGGTCGTACAGGGCGAGGGCGGAATCGCCACCAGTGGCGCTGATAAGGATCAGATCCGGCATCTGAGCGGCAACGGCCTCGGCATTCGGTTCCCCAATGTAAAGACGCGCGACGTTGCGTTGTTTCGCTACGTCACCCCACTGACGCAGAAAGCCCTGTGCGTCGGCAAAACGGTTATTCGGCGAGGTCGCACCGCTGGCAATCACCGCTGCATCAATCGCCAGCAGCGAACCGGTAAGAGTGACGCTGGTTGACACAATGCGCAGCGGCTTGCTGTCGAGTTGATGCGTACCGTGGCTATCGGTGACCTGGCGAGGCCATTCGGCGGCGCTCACTGAGGTTAATCCTGAAACAAAAATACCCAGAACCACTAAGGACTTACGGAACAAAAAAGACAATCTCACGGATGGCGTCCTGTTTTGTTGATGTTAATGCTTCTCATTTTCCTTATTGTATGAAAGGGATGCAAGCATTAGCGGCGCAGAAGAAGAATCTGCTGTTGACAGCGTGGGCAATAACTTTTTATCTTATCAATGTGAAAAACAAATGATAATGATTATTAAAATCACTTATGGTTTTTTTGGAGGATGATATGGATATGTCCCAGGCTGAGGACATCCAGCAGTCTGCGAAGACACTGGCCGCAGATCAGTTTTTGTTTATGTCGCCGTACCGCAGTTTTATAACCTCTGGATACGTTGCCCGTTTCTCTGAACCTGCCGTCGGCGGAGATTCCCCAGAGAGCGCCTTCCAGACCAAACTGGCGCAGGCCTTTGCCGATGCGAAAGCGCAGGGCGTTGTCCGTCCGGTGATGGTCGGCGCGATCCCGTTCGATACCACGCAACCTTCGACGCTGTTTATTCCGGCGTCATGGCAAACCTTCTCCCGCCCGGCGCGCCAGCGTTCTGCCCGCTATTTCAGCGCCAGCAACATGCCGAATATTGTCAAGCAACGCGAAATCCCGGAGCAGGACACCTTCATGCAGATGGTGGCGTGCGCGGCGCAGAAGACCGCCACGCCGGAAGTGGATAAAGTGGTGCTTTCCCGCCTGATAGATATTACCGCCGACAGCCACATTGACAGTGGTGTATTGCTGGAGCGATTGATTGCCCAGAACCCGGCCAGTTTCAACTTCCACGTTCCGTTGCCGGATGGCGGCGCGCTACTGGGTGCCAGCCCGGAGCTGCTGCTGCGCAAAGAGGGTGATCATTTCAGTTCGCTGCCGCTGGCAGGTTCCGCCCGTCGCCAGCCGGATGACATGCTGGATCGCGAAGCAGGCAACAAGTTACTGGCGTCGGAAAAAGACCGTCACGAGCACGAGCTGGTGACGCAGGCGATGAAAAAAGTGCTGCAACCGCGCAGCCGCTCTCTGACCTTGCCAGATTTCCCGCAACTGGTGACCACGCCCACGTTATGGCATCTGGCGACGCCAATTGAAGGCACAGCATTGGCGGGGGAAAACGCCACGACGCTCGCCTGTCTGCTACATCCGACACCGGCGCTGAGCGGTTTCCCACATCAGGCGGCAAAAAAACTGATTGCCGGGCTGGAACCGTTCAATCGGGAACTGTTCGGCGGCATTGTCGGCTGGTGTGATGACGAAGGAAATGGTGAATGGGTGGTGACTATCCGCTGCGCCCGTATTCATGAAAACAATGTCCGGCTGTTTGCCGGCGCCGGTATTGTGCCTGCTTCCTCGCCGCTGGCGGAGTGGCGCGAAACCGGGGTGAAACTGACCACCATGTTGAACGCATTTGGTCTGCACTGAGGAGCGAAGATGAGCATTCCTTTTCCCCGCTGGCCGGAAGAATTCGCCCGTCGTTACCGCGAAAAAGGGTACTGGCAGGATCTGCCGCTCACTGACATTTTGACCCGTCATGCGCACAGCGATGCCACGGCGGTGATCGATGGCGAGTGCGCGTTGAGCTACCGTCAACTGCATCAGGCTTCCGATAATCTGGCGTGCAGCTTACAGATGCAGGGGATCGCGCGCGGCCAGACCGCGCTGGTGCAACTGGGCAATGTGGCGGAGTTCTACATCACGCTGTTTGCTCTGCTGAAACTCGGCGTTGCGCCAGTGAATGCGCTGTTCAGCCATCAGCGCAGCGAACTAGCCGCCTATGCCGCCCAGATCAAACCGGCGCTGCTAATTGCCAATCGCGATCACGGGCTGTTTGCCGATGACGCTTTTATTCGCACGCTGGATTCCGTTCGCGTGGTGCTGTTGCGTGGCGAACAGGGCGAGCGCGCGTTGGACGCGGTGATTGCCCGCCCGGCGGGTAACTTCGTCGCCACGCCGACACCGACCGATGAAGTGGCGTTTTTCCAGCTTTCCGGCGGCAGTACCGGCACGCCGAAGCTTATCCCTCGCACCCACAACGATTATTACTACAGCATTGCGTGCAGCAACGCGATTTGCGGTTTCACCGCGCAAACCCGCTACTTATGCGCACTGCCCGCAGCGCACAACTACCCGATGAGTTCTCCCGGCGCGCTGGGCGTCTTTCTCGCGCAAGGTTGCGTGGTGCTGGCTGCCGATCCGAGCGCCACACTCTGCTTCCCGCTGATCGAAAAGCACCGGATTACCGTCACTGCGCTGGTGCCACCTGCGGTAAGCCTGTGGTTGCAGGCGATTGCCGAGTGGGGCAGCAATGCGCAACTGACATCGCTCAAACTGTTACAGGTCGGCGGCGCGCGGTTGTCAGCCACGCTGGCAGCGCGTATTCCGGCGGAACTCGGCTGCCAGTTGCAGCAGGTGTTTGGCATGGCCGAAGGGCTGGTGAACTACACCCGGCTGGACGATCCCTTTGATCGCGTTATCCATACGCAGGGCCGTCCGATGTGTCCGGATGATGAAGTGTGGGTGGCGGATGAACATGGTAATCGGCTGCCGCCAGGCCATGTCGGTCGGCTGATGACACGCGGGCCGTACACCTTCCGCGGCTATTTCAATAGCCCCGAGCATAACGCCAGCGCCTTCGACGCGAATGGTTTTTACTGCTCCGGCGATCTGATTTCAATGGATGAGCAGGGCTACATCACCGTGCAGGGGCGGGAAAAAGATCAGATCAACCGTGGCGGCGAGAAGATCGCTGCCGAGGAGATAGAAAACCTGCTGCTGCGCCACGAGTCGGTTATCCATGCCGCACTGGTGAGCATGGAAGATAGCCTGCTGGGGGAAAAAAGCTGCGCATGCCTGGTAGTGAAAGAACCGCTGCGTGCCGTTGCTGTGCGTCGTTACCTGCGTGAACTGGGCGTCGCGGAATATAAGCTGCCGGATCGCGTGGAGTGCCTGGAGGCACTACCGCTAACGCCGGTCGGCAAAGTGGATAAAAAACAGTTACGTCAGTGGCTGGCCGGGCGCGCCACTGCGTAAAGGAGAGAAGATGGCTATTCCAAAATTACAGGGTTACGCGCTGCCTGCTGCGACCGATATTCCGCAGAACAAAGTCAGTTGGCCGTTTGAGCCGGGGCGCGCGGCGCTGCTGATTCATGATATGCAGGACTATTTTGTTAGCTTCTGGGGCGATAACAGCCCGATGATGCAACAGGTAGTCGCGAACATTGCTGCGTTGCGCGCGTTCTGCAAACAGCAGCGCATCCCGGTTTACTACACCGCGCAGCCAAAAGAGCAGAGCGATGAGGATCGTGCGTTACTGAATGATATGTGGGGGCCGGGACTGACCCGTTCGCCGGAGCAGCAGAAAATTGTCGGCGAACTAACCCCCGATGAAGCCGATACAGTACTGGTGAAGTGGCGCTATAGCGCGTTTCATCGCTCGCCGCTGGAGCAGATGTTGAAAGAGTGCGGGCGCAACCAGTTGCTGATCACCGGGGTCTATTCGCACATTGGCTGTATGACCACCGCCACGGATGCGTTTATGCGTGATATCAAGCCGTTTATGGTGGCCGATGCGTTAGCGGATTTCAGCCGCGAAGAACATTTGATGTCGCTGAAATATGTCGCCGGGCGTTCCGGCCGTGTGGTGCTCACCCAGCAACTGCTGTCGGTACCGGGCAGCAAAGCAGCGCTGCGCGCAATAGTATTGCCGCTGCTGGATGAATCCGACGAACCGCTGGATGACGAGAACCTGATCGACTACGGTCTGGATTCCGTGCGCATGATGGCGCTTGCCGCCCGCTGGCGCAAAGTCCACAGCGATATCGATTTTATTATGTTGGCGAAAAAACCGACCATTGATGCGTGGTGGGCGCTGCTCGCGCGCGAGGTGAAATAATGACCCGCCTGGATTTTATCGGCAAAACTGTATGGGTGACCGGCGCCGGGAAGGGTATCGGTTATGCTACCGCACTGGCCTTTGTTGCGGCGGGGGCGCAGGTTACTGGCTTCGATCTGGCCTTTCCCGGCAGTGATTATCCCTTCTCCTGTGAAACGGTGGATATTGCGGATGCCGCGCAGGCGCAAGCTGTCTGCAAACGCCTGTTGGCGCAGAACGAACGGCTGGACGTGTTGGTCAATGCCGCCGGGGTTTTGCATATAGGCGCCACCGATGCGCTGAGCGCAGAAGCCTGGCAGCGCACCTTTGCTGTGAATGTTGGCGGCGCGTTCAACCTGTTTCAGCAGACGATGGCGCAGTTTCGACGTCAGCAGGGTGGGGCGATCGTCACAGTGGCATCTGATGCGGCTCATACGCCACGTATCGGCATGAGTGCTTATGGCGCGTCGAAAGCCGCGCTGAAAAGCCTGGCGCTGACAGTCGGCCTTGAGCTGGCGGCAAGCCGTGTACGCTGTAATGTCGTTTCGCCGGGTTCGACAGACACCGATATGCAACGCACGTTGTGGGCGAGTGATGCTGCTGAACAGCAGCGCATTCGTGGCTTTGGCGAGCAGTTCAAGCTCGGCATTCCGCTGGGCAAAATCGCCAGGCCGCAGGAAGTGGCGAATACCGTACTGTTTCTGGCGTCCGATCTGGCCAGCCATATCACCTTGCAGGATATTGTGGTGGATGGCGGCTCAACGCTGGGGGCGTAGATGATCTGGAAACGTCACCTAACCCTTGAGGAACTAAATGCCAGCAGTGAAAACACGCTGGTGGCGCATCTGGCTATTCTCTATACCCGCATCGGCGACGATTTTATCGAGGCCGAAATGCCGGTCGATGCCCGCACCCATCAGCCGTTTGGCTTGTTGCACGGCGGCGCATCGGCGGCGCTGGCGGAAACGCTTGGCTCAATGGCGGGCTATATGATGACGCGTGATGGCCAGTGCGTGGTCGGCTCCGAGTTAAACGCCACGCATCACCGCCCGGTTGCCGAGGGGAAAGTGCGCGGTGTCTGCCAACCGCTGCATCTTGGGCGGCAAAACCAGTGCTGGGAAATTGTGGTGTTTGACGAGCAGGGGCGTCGCTGCTGTACCTGCCGCCTGAGTACCACCGTGCTCGGCTAATTTATCCCTCTCCTGTCGCGGAGAGGGCATTCTTGCGATCCCGCTAACACAATCATGTAAATACCTGGTTGCAGGGCAAATTTCCCATGTTCTAAAGTTGTTAAAAGCCGTGGGTTGATATAGATACAAAATGTAACATCTCTCTGTTTCTCACACGGATAACCGCTATGAACAACCCAGGGAAATACCTTATCTGGGCAATATTCTCCCTCGTTGGAGCCTTTGCCCTCGGCTATATCGCGCTCAATCGCGGCGAACAGATCAATGCACTGTGGATCGTGGTTGCTGCCGTCTGTATTTACCTTATTGCTTACCGGTTTTATGGCCTCTATATCGCCAAAAATGTGTTGCAGGTTGATCCTACGCGCATGACCCCGGCGGTACGGCATAACGATGGCCTCGACTATGTGCCGACGGATAAAAAAGTGCTGTTCGGTCACCATTTTGCGGCAATTGCCGGGGCAGGGCCGCTGGTAGGGCCGGTACTGGCGGCGCAGATGGGTTATCTGCCTGGTATGATTTGGATCCTCGCAGGCGTGGTGCTGGCCGGGGCGGTGCAGGACTTTATGGTGCTGTTTATCTCGACCCGCCGCGATGGGCGTTCGCTCGGCGAGATGGTAAAAGAAGAGATGGGATCGACCGTCGGCGTGATTGCGCTGGTGGCGACTTTTATGATCATGGTGATTATCCTTGCGGTACTGGCGATGATTGTCGTCAAAGCGTTGACCCACAGCCCGTGGGGCACCTACACCGTAGCATTCACCATTCCGCTCGCCATTTTTATGGGTATTTATATTCGCTATCTGCGCCCCGGACGCATCGGCGAAGTGTCGGTGATTGGCCTCGTGCTGTTGGTATTTGCCATTATTTCCGGCGGCTGGGTTGCCGCCAGCCCGACCTGGGCGCCGTTCTTTGATTTCACTGGCGTGCAACTAACGTGGATACTGGTGGGCTATGGTTTTATTGCCTCGGTACTGCCAGTGTGGCTGCTGTTGGCACCGCGTGATTATCTCTCCACCTTCCTGAAAATTGGCACCATTATTGGCCTGGCGATTGGCATTTTGATTATGCGCCCAACGTTAACCATGCCGGCGCTGACCAGGTTTGTCGACGGCACTGGCCCGGTATGGACTGGCAACCTGTTCCCGTTCCTGTTTATCACCATCGCCTGTGGCGCGGTCTCCGGCTTCCATGCGCTGATCTCTTCCGGCACCACGCCGAAAATGCTCGCCAGCGAAGGGCAAGCCTGTTTTATCGGTTACGGCGGTATGTTGATGGAGTCGTTTGTGGCAATCATGGCGCTGGTCTCGGCGTGCATCATCGATCCGGGCGTTTACTTCGCGATGAACAGCCCGATGGCAGTGCTGGCACCCGCAGGCACGGCGGATGTTGTCGCCTCGGCGGCGCAGGTGGTCAGTAGCTGGGGCTTTACCATCACGCCAGATGCGCTGACGCAGATTGCCAATGAAGTGGGCGAACAGTCGATCATCTCAAGGGCGGGCGGTGCGCCGACGCTGGCGGTGGGGATGGCGTACATTCTGCACGGCGCGCTCGGTGGCATGATGGGCGTTGCGTTCTGGTATCACTTCGCCATTCTGTTTGAAGCACTGTTTATTCTGACGGCGGTTGATGCCGGTACGCGCGCGGCGCGCTTTATGTTGCAGGATCTGCTGGGCGTTATCTCGCCGAACCTGAAACGGACTGAGTCGCTGTCTGCCAACCTGCTGGCGACAGCGCTGTGCGTGCTGGCGTGGGGGTACTTCCTGCATCAGGGCGTGGTTGATCCGCTCGGCGGCATCAACACTTTGTGGCCGCTATTTGGTATCGCCAACCAGATGCTGGCAGGTATGGCGCTGATGCTTTGCGCGGTGGTGCTGTTTAAAATGAAACGCCAGCGTTATGCGTGGGTGGCATTAGTGCCGACCGCCTGGTTGCTGGTGTGTACGTTGACCGCTGGCTGGCAGAAAGCCTTCAGCCCGGATGGTAAAGTCGGCTTCCTGGCTATCGCCAATAAATTCCAGGCGATGATCGACAGCGGTAACATTCCGGCGCAGTATACTCAGTCGCAACTGGCACAACTGGTATTTAATAACCGTCTTGATGCCGGGCTGACTATCTTCTTTATGGTGGTTGTGGTGGTACTGGCGTTTTATTCGCTGAAAACTGCGCTGGCGGCGCTGAAGGTGAATGAACCGACGGCGAAAGAGACGCCGTACGAACCGATGCCGGAGGATCTTGAACAGATTGTCGGCCACGCAAAAAGCGCCCATTAATGGTTTCCCCCTCTCCCATGCGGGAGAGGGTTTTCTTAGGGGGAAAAGATGTTTGATACGCTCTCAAAAGCCGGAAAATATCTGGGCCAGGCGGCGAAGATGATGATTGGCGTGCCGGACTATGACAACTACGTTGAGCATATGCGCGTCACGCACCCGGATCAGACGCCGATGACCTACGAGGAGTTTTTCCGCGAACGCCAGGATGCGCGCTACGGCGGTAAAGGCGGCGCGCGCTGCTGCTAACGCGTTTTTATGTCAGCATCCGGCAATGAGCATTAGCGGTCTTCTTTTGTATGCCAGATCCGCAGGATGATGATATGGCTGTCTGTCAGCTCGTAAATCATTTCATAACTGCCAACAAACAAAGAACGGACTTCACGCGGATACCAGCTTTCATCCGGTGGGCCAACCTGCGGATGTAGTAAAAGCATTTCAGGGGCGTCAGCCAACATGATGACAACTTTGCGGGCTGCTTCAGGGTTTCTGATAAACAGGAATTTTGACAGTCTCTCTACATCCTGAAGAGCGAATTGCGTCCATTCTAACTGCATTCACCATCCCCGTTTTTTAACGCCTGGCAGTGGCGGTGGATTTGCCGTCCCCAAACTTTTAAGCCAGTTCGCTGCTTCTGCATGGCTGACGGTTTCACCGCGTTCAACGGCATCCAATCCTTGCTGGATCATGGTCTGGCGTAATTCTGCACGCTCAACATATTCCGCGAGCGCACGCTTGATAATCCAGCCCCGAGAGCGTTCGCTGCTTTCCGCAAGTAAATCGACTTTATCGGCGAGTTCAATGGGTACATGCGCTGTCAGTACTTTCGTCCCAGGCATTTGGGCACCTCAATCAGTGTGATTTTTTAAAAATCGTAGCGATTAGGTGGCAGAGTTTCAATCTGTTTTTTGGCTCAGTGTCCGGCATAGCCGCTTATTGCCGGATAAGCGCCATCCGGCGTTATTATTAGCGCGACAGCGCCTCGACTTTTTCAAACGCCGCTCGCAGCGTGTCGGCGGAGAGATTTACCGGCAGGTAGTGGATGGATTCCACTGGACGCAGAGTGTGAGCAATCACTTTATCCAGTTCAGCATGATTGTTGATATCCACCTCCAGCGCCGCCAGCGTGGCGGGCAAGTTGAAGCGCTGATACGCGTCGATCAGTTGCGCCAGCACATCATCCTGGCCGAGCAGGGCGCTCTGCACCAGAATGCCGTAAGCGACTTTGGTGCCGTGCAGGAATTTATCCGTTTGCGGCAGTACCGTCAGTCCATTATGCACGGCATGTGCAGCCGCCACGCGGGTATAGCGCTCGCCCAGCCCGCCAACCATACCGCCGCCAGCAATAATGGCGTCCACCACGTCACGAAATGTCTGCGTTACTTCGCCGCGCTGTTGATCGGCCAACGCCTGTTCGCTGCTTCCCAACAGTACATCGCGGATAGCCAGTGCGCCGTTAATCCCCAACCGCACGGTCAGCGGCAGGTTTTCCGGCTGTGGCGCCAGCACTACGGCTTCATACCACTTCGCCAGCGTATCGCCGATACCTGCCAGCAGGTACTCCGCCGGGGCATTGAGGATGATTTGCGGCTCGACCAGGACGAGGAAGTTGGCGTCGTCGAAAATCTCAAAATGTAGCGCCTGCCCGGCATCGTTGTACCACACTGACAGTGGCGTCCAGCCCGCGCAGGTTGCAGCAATGGTCGGGATCGCCACTACCGGTAAACCGAGGCGCCGCGCCACCGCTTTGGCGGTATCCAACAGCGCGCCGCCACCAACGCCAATCACCACCGCGCGGTCATCGCCGGATTGCTGAACCAGTTCGGCCACGTCGCGTTCGCTGCAATGGCCCTGAAACAAAATGTGTTTTGCGCCCGGCGCGTTGAACCCTTGCGGTAGAAAGGCTTTGGCCCCGGCAAAAGCACGTTCGCCGTAGATCCACACCGCGCGCGCGAGCTGCTCTGCGCTGTAGAAGTCGTGTAAACGCGCAAGGCTTCCGGCATGGGAATAATAATTGGCAGGGCCGGGTACAACGCGAATATCAGTGTTGCTCATGTGTAGTGTCCTTGTGCATGTTTGCTAACCTGATGTTATGTCTGGACATCCGGATGGCTAATAATATTTTGCTTTATCTTATGCATTTTCTGTCGTTGCCAGTCAAGCGAGGCTGTGAAAAATTCGTTAAATCAATCTATTAATTGCAGGAATTCATGCAGCATGAGCCGTAACCACCTCCAAATGCGCACCATTAGCCTGGCCTTCGGCGGCTTCAGGGCGCTGTCGCAAGTGGACTTCAGCCTGCATGGCGGCTCTGTGCATGCCTTGACCGGGGCGAACGGCGCGGGGAAATCTACGCTGATGGCGGTGCTATGTGGCACGCATGATCACTACGAAGGTGAAATCAACATCAACAATCAGGTGGTGTCTATTCGCACCCCGCGCGATGCCAAACGACTCGGTATTCATCTGGTGCAGCAGGAAGTGGATGTTGCGCTGATCCCCGGTTTAAGCATCGCCGAAAACATCATGCTCGATACGCTGGCAGAAACCGGGCACCGCTTCCGCTGGCGCGATGTCCGCCAGCAGGCGCGTGATGCGCTGGCGCAGCTTGACGTTCAGCTTGATGTAACGCGCTCAATTGATAGCTGCACACTGGCGGAGAAGCAGCAAATTCTGCTGGCGCGGGCGCTGTCACACCACTGCCGTTTTTTGATTCTTGATGAACCCACTGCGCCGCTCGATCAGCATGAAAGTGAGCGCTTGTTCACCGTGGTGAAACGCCTGCAACAGCAGGGGATTGGCGTCGTGTTTATCTCGCACCGCATTCACGAGTTGAAAGCGATTTGCGACACCTTAACGGTGCTGCGCGACGGCAAGCTGATTGAATCCGGGCCAATGGCGGAGCTGAGCGGCGAAGAGATTGTCGAGAAGATGCTAGGTCATGAATTAAGCGATATCTATCCGCCTGCGCGTCCGCCGCGCAGCGATGAGGTGTTGCTGAGTATTGACGGTCTGCACGACGAAGGGTTGCTGAAAGATATTTCGCTACGCCTGCGCAAAGGCGAAATTCTGGGTATTGCCGGGCTGGCGGGTGCGGGGAAAACCGAATTATGCAAGGCGCTGTTTGGCGCAAGTAAGAGCCGCATCAATCGTGGCGAGCTGAATAACCAGCCGTGGCGGCCGCGCGATCCGGCCGACTCGGTGATACGCGGTCTGGCGCTGGTGCCGGAAGAGCGGCGCAAAGAGGGCATCTTTGTTGACGAACCGATCAGTATGAACCTTGCCATCAGCGCGGATAACAGCTTTTCACGCTGGGGAGTGTTTGGTCATCGTCTGGCCTGGCGCTGGGCGGAAGAGGTGATTGCCCGTGTCGGCATTCGCACTACCGGCCCGGCGCAAACGTTGCGTCGCCTCTCTGGCGGTAACCAGCAAAAAGTTGCCATTGGGAAATGGTTGCGCGGTAACGCTAACGTGGTGATTTTCGACGAGCCGACCAAAGGCGTGGATGTGAAAGCGAAGACCGACCTGTTCCAGTTGATTGACGGGCTGGCGCGGGAAGGGAAAGGCGTGATCTATGCGTCAGGTGAATTCGCCGAGTTGGTTGGGTTGTGCGATCGAATTTGTGTGCTGTGGGATGGGCGCATCGTAGCAGAAGTGGCGGGTAAGGAGGCCCGTGAAGAGACATTACTTTATTATTCCACCGGAGGAACGGCGCTGTGAGTAAGGCCCTGTCAGTCAATGCGGCGGTAACGCCCCGCCAGCAGTTTTTTGATTTTCTGTATAAATGGGGCATGTTGCTTACCGTGGTCTTGTTGATCGCGATTTTTGGCCTCGCGTCGAACAACTTCCTCGACCCGTTTAACATTATCAATATCTTACGCTCAATCGCTATTGTGACGGTGATTGGGGTAGGCGTCTCGATTTCGCTGACTATCGGCGGCTTTGATCTCTCCGTTGGTTCGACGGCTTCGCTGGCGAATGCGCTGGTTATTTCGCTGTTTGTCTGGCACGGCTTCGGCACGACGGAGGCCATCATTATTACCCTGGCGCTCTGTACGCTGGTCGGCCTGTTCAATGCTTTTTTGATTGTGGTGCTGCGTATTCCCGACATGCTGGCGACGCTTGGCAGCCTGTTTGTGATTCAGGGCGTAGCGATGACTTACAGCTACGGCGGCTCGATCACGGAAAATATGGTGCTGCCGAGCGGCGATATGGCGGAAGGGACGATTCCGGCCGCTTTTAGTCTGCTTGGCCAGGTGCCGACGATCGTGATCATTATGCTGGTGGTGACGGTAGTGGCACAGCTTGGCCTGTCGCTGACCACGCACGGTCGCCGGATGTATGCCATTGGCGGTAACCCGGAAGCGGCGCGTCTCTCGGGTATCCGTACCACGCGTTATAAAGTGGTGGCGTACGTTATTGCCTCGCTGCTGGCGGGTCTTGGCGGCATTCTGCTCGCCTCGCGTATTGGCTCTTCGCAGGTGAACGCGGGCGGCGGTTATTTGATGGATGCAGTGGCAGCGGCATGGATTGGCTTTTCGCTCGCTGGTTCCGGCAAACCGAATGCGCTCGGCACGCTGGTGGGCGCGGTGATCCTTGGCGTGCTGCAAAACGGGCTGGTGATGCTGTCGGTGCCCTACTATGCGATGGACATTATTAAGGGGCTGGTGCTGGCCGGTGCTCTTGCGTTGACTTACTTCCAGCGTCGTTAATTTTCAGGGGAAAACAGACATGAAAAAAATTGCACTCTCACTGTTAGCGCTGGGGTTACTGAGCGCGCTTCCGGGCCATGCGGCCCTGCCCGCGCCGGTACCGGATGCTATCGCCAATCACAACGGCCCGGTGCGTATTGCGCTGATCCGTAACCTTGGTTCCGACGATAACACGACGCAGTTCGTCTCCGGTGCCTTACAGGAAGGTAAAAAACTCGGCTTTAAAATCAGCACCTTTTTGAGCAATGGCGACGATGCCAAATTCCAGGACTTTGTAAACCAGGCGATCAGCCAGAAGTATGACGGCATCATCCTGTCGCAGGGCCGCGATCCCTATTCCACCGATCTGATTAAAAAAGCGGTAGCAGCCGGGATCAAAGTGTCGGTGTTCGATACTGCGGTTAACGGGGAGATTCCGGGTGTGACCGTCACCCAACAGGATGACACCTCGCTGACCAAACTTTCGTTTGGCGAACTGGTAAAAGATTTCAACGGCAAAGCCAATATTATCAAACTGTGGGTCGCCGGTTTCCCGCCGATGGAGCGTCGTCAGGCAGCTTATGCCGAGCTGCTGAAAGCCAATCCGGGTATTAAAGAGCTGGAATCCATCGGCGCGGTCTCTTCCGATGTGCAGGGCGATACGGCTAACAAGGTCGGCGCGGTGCTGGCGAAATACCCGAAAGGTAAGATTGATGCTATCTGGGGTACCTGGGATGCCTTCAGCCAGGGCGCGTATAAGGCGCTGAAAGAGAATGGCCGCACGGAGATCAAACTCTACAGCATCGATATTTCCAACCAGGATCTGCAACTGATGCGCGAAGCTAACAGCCCGTGGAAAGTGAGCGTGGCGGTGGATCCGAAACTGATTGGCGCGACTAACGTCCGCCTGATTGCCAACAAGATTGCCGGTGAGCAGACGCCTGCCACCTACGACTTTAAAGCGGCGGCAATCCCGCAGGCGCTGCTGGCCAGCCAGCCGGGTGCGGTGAACGTTGCATCGCTTGGCAAAATCATTCCGGGTTGGGGCCAGACGGAAGACTTTATTGCGCCGTGGTTCGCGACGCTGGAAGCGAAAAACAAATAATAGACATGCCGGATAAGGCGCGGCCGCCATCCGGCATTTTAACATCCGGCAGCGGAAAGGATTAATCATGGCAACTGAACTTCCGCGTCCCGAATACAGCCGCAATATGCGGTTGATTGGGCACAGCGATCAGGGGGGACGCCCGGATGGCGTCCAGTTGATGGTGCATCGCGGCTTTGCGTATATCGGCCATATGGTGTCGCAGGGTTTTTCTATTGTTGATGTCCGCGACCCAAAAAAACCGAAACCCGCGGGCTACGTAGCTGCACCGCCGGGCACCTGGAATGTGCATTTACAGGCGCATGACGATCTGCTGCTGGTGATTAATGCCCGCGATCTGTTCGCCGATGCGCGCTTTGCGGATGAAAAGGTTTACTACACCCGATCGGTTGGCGACACGGTCAGCGATGTGCAGGATAAAGGCTGGAGCGCCGGGCTGCGTATTTTTGATATCTCCACGCCGGATAAACCGCGTGAAATTAGCTTTCTGTCGCTCAATGGCATTGGTATCCACCGCATCTGGTACGTTGGCGGGCGCTGGGCTTATGTATCGGCGCTGATCGACGGTTTTACCGACTATATTTTTCTGACCATTGATCTGGCCGAGCCGCGTAAGCCGCAGGTCGCCGGGCGCTGGTGGCTACCGGGTATGAACCAGCAGAACGGAGAAACACCCACGTGGCCGGAAGGAAAACGCTATGCGCTGCACCACGCGATTATCAGTGGTGACACCGCCTACGGAAGCTGGCGCGACGGTGGCTTAACGCTGCTGGATGTGAAAGATCGCACTCAGCCGAAGCTGATTAGCCATCGGAACTGGAGCCCGCCGTTTGGCGGCGGTACGCATACCGCGTTGCCGCTACCGGATCGCAATCTGCTGGTGGTGCTGGATGAAGCGGTGCTCGACAATCAGGAAGATGGCGAGAAGCTGATCTGGCTGTTTGATATTCGCGAGCCGTCGAATCCGGTCAGCATTTCAACCTTTCCGCAGCCGGACGAGACGGATTATGTGGCAAAAGGGGCGCACTTCGGCCCGCACAACCTGCACGAAAACCGTCCCGGCAGTTTTATCAGTTCGACGCTGATTTTCGCCACCTACCAGAATGCCGGTGTCCGTGCTTACGATATTTCCAACCCGTATCGTCCGGTGGAGACCGGTGCACTGGTACCTGCTGCGCCCGCGAAGATGATGGATACCCGGCCAGGACGCCCGCGCGTGATCCAGTCGTGTGATGTGTTTGTTGATGTGCAGGGGATTATCTACAGCACCGATTATAACGGTGGGCTGTCGGTGATTGAGTATCTGGGGTAAACCACCGGCTGGATAAGGCGAAGCCGACATCTGGTAAAACGCGCGTTCGGCGTATGAGGAAAAGTTCCGTTCACCAGATGTTTGGCAGACACATAATCTATGTGGCACGTGAACGGGAAAAGGGGGCGCCGCCGCGCTCCCCCTTTTCAATCCCCCGCGGCCCCGCAGAGAAATCGGTGCTGCGCACTGCGCTCACCTCCCGCGCATCTGCCTGCGGTCGGCTCGACTCGACGTCCTGTCTCGTTTCGCCTCTGGCCGCCTTCCCTGGCGTCCAGACCTTGTCATCTGTGCTTCGGTTCGCCGATTTCGAGCGGGGACACAACCCCATTGCTGTAAGAATTGTGCCTGGAAACAGCGAATGTGTTGCTGTAGAGCCGCCACCCGATATTTACCATAGGAGCATAATGTTTGCCGGATGGCGTTACGAATACTGGCGTACCCGCGCGATCAGCTCTTCCACGCTATCAATACGTTCGGCAATCAAGATCAGCGCTTTGCCGAGCGAAATAGCGTGACGCAGGCATTCGTGGCGCATCTCTTCATCTTTAATGGTGTCGATGTCCGCTACATGTGACAACCCGACGCTGCGGCGAATCAGTTCAGTACCGCAAAAACCAATTGCATCGGCCCACACCTTTTTCAGGAAAGCTGAAGCATAACCGGGCTGCGCCAGCGCAACGTCGCGGGTTTTTTCCGTTGCCAGCGCCTGGAAGCGTTCCGCAAACGTTGTCCACAGCGTCTGAATATCGGCGAGGCGCTGTTCGCGTGCTGCGGCGGCATCTCGAATGCCCAGATGCCCCGGCAGACCACAATAGTTGAGCAGCAGGTTGCCAATGGCGGTACCGACGTCAAAACCGATCGGCCCAAAATAGCCAAACTCAGCATCGATAGCTTTCAGGCTGCCATCGGCCACAAAAATCGAGCCGCTGTGAATATCGCCGTGCAGCAGGGCTTCGGCGTGAGAGAAGAAACGGTGCTTCAGCGCCGCGACGGTCAGTTTGAGCTGCGCATCGTCGCGCAGGGCCGCAACATCCGCCTCCAGCGCCGCTGGATAATTGTTGCGCTCGTGGATCTGATACGGATCGTTGAAGAACAAATCTTCGGTGATCTCGCACATTTCCGGGTTAATAAACTGCGCCACCTGCGCTTTTTTCTGATGCGGATGCAGGTAGAAATCGCTGGTGTGGAACAGCGTTTGCGCCAGGTAGTTGCCGAGTTGCGCGGCCGCCTGCGGGTAGTAGACATTGGCGATCAATTCGCCGCGCCAGATCTTATGGGCAGAGAGATCTTCCATCACCATCACCGCTAGTTCCGGGTCGAAGTGGTGGATTTTCACCGTATGTTGCGGGCTGTGCTGGTAGTGTTCCACCAGCGTTTGCGCTTCCAGCCTGGCTCTGTCCAGCGTCAATGGCCAGGATTCGCCAACGCAGCGCACGTAAGGCAGCGCCTGTTTCACAATGATACGGCTGATGCCCTGCGCGTCGAAAATTTTAAACACCAGATTGAGGTTACCGTCGCCCACCTCCTGTGCGTCCACCAGTTCAGACGGGTTGTCCAGGCCGCCAAATTGTTGTGCATACGCCACGGCATCACGGGCGGAGAAGGTACGGTATTGCGACATTGCCTCGATCCTCTTTTTGCTGATTAAGCCATTTAGACGTCTATACATCTGAATGTCATCCTGACACAATACGATACAACAACGCAACAGGGATTTAACGATATGCATGCATTACAGACCACCAGCCTGCGAGTCGCCGACAATCACTTATTTATTCTCGACCAACAGGCGCTTCCGCAGGAGAAACGCTGGCTGTCGGCGGATACGGTAGCGGAACTTGTCGGTCATGTTCACGCTTTGCGCGTGCGCGGCGCGCCGTTGATTGGCCTCTCCGCCAGCTTGTTACTGGCGCTGCTTGCTGAACGGGGCGCAAACCGCGACCAGTTAGCGCAGGCACTGGAAACGCTGCGCGCGGCGCGCCCGACGGCGGTCAACCTGATGAACAACCTTGATCGCATGAAGCAGGTGCTGGCGCAGCAGACGTTTGTTCCGGCGCTGACGGCAGAAGCGCTGCGACTGATCGATGAAGATAAACAACTGTGCGACAGCATCGCGCAGGCAGGCAGCGCGCTGGTCACTGCTGGCAGCCGCCTGTTGACGCATTGCAATACCGGCGGCCTGGCGACAGCGGGAGTCGGGACAGCGCTCGGTGTTATTGCGCTGGCGCATCAGCAGGGCAAAGTGGCGAGTGTCTGGGTGGATGAAACCCGTCCGCTGTTGCAGGGCGGTCGTCTGACGGCCTGGGAACTCGGTGAACTGGGCGTGCCTTATCAGTTGATTACCGATTCGATGGCCGCCAGCCTGATGGCGAAAGGGCAGGTGGATGCGGTGTGGGTCGGCGCTGATCGTATTGCTGCCAACGGTGATGTGGCGAACAAAATCGGCACCTATTCACTGGCGGTGCTGGCTAAGTTCCACGATGTGCCGTTCTATGTTGCTGCGCCGCAGACTACGCTCGATCCACTGTGTCCTGATGGCGATGCGATTCCGATTGAGCAGCGTGCGGCTGCGGAAGTGACTGGCGTAGCTGGCAGTTTCGGCACGGTGCAGTGGGCGCCGGAGCATGCGCAAGTCTACAACCCGGCATTTGATGTGACGCCCGCGGCGCTTATCAGCGGCTGGGTGCTCGACAGCGGCGTAGTGACGCCAGCGGAGGTAGCGAACGGCGCGTTTCAGCCTAAATAACGTATTGCCCGAGCGCTCACAAGCCGGGTAGGCGTTACCGCTATCCGGCACCATTGCTGGTGACGCTTCGCTTACCGGCCTGCGGTTTTGCAAACCAGCTCTGGCCGGATAAGGCACAATGTCTGCAACACTATCATTTCCCTAATCATTTCCCTGATAACCATCCGTAATAAATTATGTCAGCTACGCAGAAAACGGATCAGGATGTTAAAGCGGGGTTGCGACACAACGAATTATTGATGTTGTATACCCGTCATACTTCAAGTTGCACGTGCGTTGGCTTTCTTATTCGGCTCATCCCTGAGCCTTACCCCTTCGGGGCCGCTGCTTACAGCGTTCAAATCTGCTCCCGGCAGATTTGTTGCTCACCCCAGCCACGGACTTATGTAAGCTCCAGGGGATTACTGAGAGACATCCTGTCTCTCACCGGAGGCCAACCTTCGGTTGGGCAAATTCGTTCCCGACGAATTTGTCACTGCGTCGCCGCCTTCCTGCAACTCGAATTATTTAGGGTATATATCGCTTGTTTAGTTTATAGTAATTATTATCAAAATCATTATGATTCAACTCTCAGCAAGGTTGTTTTTTTATGCAAGGAAAATCCATCAGTAAGTTCGTATTCGCGGCTTTACTCGCCGTTCCGCTGCTGGCCCACGCCACGCAATATCCCCTGACGGTGACCGATTTTTCCGGCCAAAAAGTGACCATCTCGCATGAGCCGCAACGCGTGATCTTGCAGGACGGCCGTGACATTATGGCGATGGCGCTGCTCGATCGTGACGATCCGTTTAAACGCCTGGTGGCATGGAACAACCTCGCGAAAAAGCAGGATGTTGCTACCTGGGAGATGCTGAAAACCCAGTGGCCGGAGGCAACTGGCATTATGGATATGGGCTTTAGCGATAAAGGCAACGTCGATCTGGAAAGTGTGCTGGCAAAACAGCCGGATCTGATGGTCGCCCAGCTACGTGCCAAACCGGCGCTCGCCGATAGCGGCGTGCTTAGCAAGCTGGCGGCGCTGCATATCCCGGTGCTGTTTATCGATTACGAAGTCAATCCGGTGAAAGATACCGCTTCCAGCGTCGATTTGCTGGGAAAAGTGCTGAACCGCGAGGGCAATGCGGCGGCGTATACCACCTACTATCGCCAGCAATTAACCGCCATCCAACAGAAAACCGCGACTATCAAACCGCAGGCGAAAGTGTTTGTTGAAGCGCTGGCCGGTAACACGGATGCCTGCTGCTTTACCCACGGCCACAGCGGCTGGGGCGGGCTGGTGGAAGCCGTCGGCGCGAAAAATATCGGTTCTGAATTGCTGCCGGGCGCCAGCGGTTTTATCGCGCTGGAGAAGGTAATTAGTGAAAATCCTGATGCTTACATCATGACCGGCTCGAAACGCGGTAACAGTCAGGTACTGCCGCTGGGGCTGAAGGTTTCGCCGCAGGAGGTGAATGCCCAGGCGCAGATATTGTTGCAGCGTACCGGCGTCGGTCAGATCCCGGCGGTGGCGGCGAAACACGTTTATGGCGTTTATCACCACTTCTACAACCATCCGTACAACATTGTAGGGATGGAGTATCTGGCGAAAGATATCTATCCGCAGGCTTTCGCGGATCTCAACCCGGATGCGACGTATCACCACATCATCAAAAACTTCACCAAACTACCGGATGACAATTTCGTCTTTAGCTGGCAGCAGAGTAACTAACCGTGAGTACGACCATTGAAGCGGGGGTATCGCAGACCGACGGCCTGATGCTTAACTACCGCGCGATTTTGCGCCGCCGTGCTAGCCTGCTGGTGCTGCTGGCGGTATTGATTATGGCGTCGATGTTGCTCGATTTTACCCTTGGCCCGTCGGGCCTGCCGCTGGATACGCTGTGGCAGACGCTGATTGATCCGGGCAGTGTCGATGCCGGGACGCGGGTGATTGTCTGGGATATTCGCATGCCGTACGCGCTGATGGCGATTATCGTTGGCCTGACGCTTGGCCTTGCCGGGGCGGAGATGCAGACCATTCTCAATAATCCGCTTGCCAGCCCGTTTACGCTTGGCGTTTCGTCAGCGGCGGCGTTCGGCGCGGCGCTGGCAATCGTGCTCGGCATTGGTATTCCGGGCATTCCGGCGCAATGGTTTATCTCAGCAAACGCCTTTATATTCGCGCTGCTGGCGGCGCTATTGCTGGACGGCATCACCCGCTGGACGCAGGTAGCGACCTCTGGTGTGGTGCTGTTCGGTATTGCGCTGGTGTTCACTTTTAACGCGCTGGTGTCGATGCTGCAATTTATTGCCAACGAAGATACCTTGCAGGGGCTGGTGTTCTGGACGATGGGCAGTATTGCCCGCGCTTCGTGGGAGAAACTCGGCATTCTGCTGCTGGCGCTGGCGGTGATTATGCCGCTGTCGATGCTCAGTGCGTGGAAGCTCACCTCGCTGCGCCTCGGTGAAGACCGGGCAATCAGCTTCGGGATTAACGTGCGCCGTCTGCGGCTGGCAACACTGTTGCGCATCAGTATCCTGTCGGCATTGTCGGTGGCATTTGTCGGGCCGATTGGCTTTATCGGCCTGGTGGCGCCGCATATTGCGCGTCTGCTGTTTGGCGAGGATCACCGCTTCTATCTGCCGGCCAGTGCGCTGCTCGGCGCGCTGGTGCTGTCGCTGGCATCCATCGTTTCGAAAAACCTGATCTCCGGCGTCATTATCCCGGTCGGTATTGTTACTTCACTGGTGGGCGTACCGTTCTTTATCACTATCATCGTGCGTCACCGGGGGAGTGTATGAGCCATAGTGGTCTGAGCCTGCGCGGGTTTGGCGCGGGCTATCACAAACGTCAGATTATTCACGATCTCAATATCGCTGAGCTGCCGCGCGGCAAAGTCACCATTTTGCTGGGGCCGAACGGCAGCGGGAAATCAACATTGCTGCGAGCCATGGCCGGGTTGAACAAAGCCGAGGGTGAGTTGCGGCTGGATGATGCCGATCTGCTGAGCCAGCCGTTTGCCAAACGGGCGGAGCAGGTGGTCTACCTGCCGCAGTCGTTACCAGCGGGCGTGCATCTGCATGTGCTGGAGTCGATCATCGTCGCCCAGCGCGCCTCTGGTGGCCTGCACAGCGCAGCAAAGCAGGCGGAAGTGATGACCCTGCTGCGCCAACTTGGAATCGAACATCTGGCGCTGCATTTTCTCGATCAGCTTTCCGGTGGGCAAAAACAACTGGTGGGGCTGGCGCAGTCGCTGATCCGCCAACCGTCGCTGCTGCTGCTGGATGAGCCGCTGAGCGCACTGGATCTCAATTATCAATTCCATGTGATGGATCTGGTGAAGCGCGAAACGCAGCAACGCAACATTGTCACGGTGGTGGTGGTGCACGATATCAATATCGCCCTACGCCATGGCGACCATGTATTGATTCTGAAGCAGGGCAAGCTGTTAGCCAACGGTAAACCTGATGAGGTGATCACCCCGCAAAGTCTGGCGCAGGTTTATGGTGTGCGCGGGCGCGTGGAACCCTGTTCGCAGGGGATGAGACAGGTGATTATCGACGGATTGACTGACATGGCGCACTGATCGTGACGTCAGTTGCGCCATCCATTTGCTGTGTTCCTTGCCTGCTCGGTGTTTGGCGCTGTTTATCTCTTCCTTACCTATTAAACAAACATGGCGCAGTAGATTCATCATAATAAAGCATCAAGGAAAATCCTATATTTCTAAAACTGCTGGTGAAGCCACAAGGGATGTTTTAATATTACTATTAATTTGTAGTCATAATGAAATTGCGCAGGGTCTTATTTTAAGACGCGCTGATTAATAATATTTTTATTTGCTTTTTTTTGGCTCACACAGCAAAGGTAATCATTATGGTCTGGATTGCATTGATTTTCATTGCAATCATAGCTGCGTTCGTTATTTTTGTTATAAAGCAAAGGGATTCAATGGATGTCATGAAATTCATTGATTTACTTTATAAAGATAACGATGATACGCAGCGGTGATAAAATGAAGAGTAAATCGCTGATAAATTCATTCTGGCTGGTTATGGAAAAAATTATTTCCATGGTTGGCCTTTTTTTGGTCAGCGCTTTTGTTGCCAAATATATTGGCCCGGTGCTGGTGGGGAAAATAGCGTTGGCTGTAGCCAGCTTTCAAATTGTGATGGTGGTTGCACAATTTGGTAGTGAAAATATTATTATCAGACGGTTGTCGAGGAATATCTACTCTGGCGTAGTGCTGGCCAGAATATCGCTGCTATTACGTTCGGGTATTTATATTATTGTTGCGCTTCCCGTACTCTGGTACAGCCACAGTAAGGATATGATTGAATTTGTCTTTTTTTGTGCGGTGGCGGTGGCCAGCTTTTTTACTACCATTGATGTTGTTGCCACCTACAATGACACGACGTTAAATTCAAAAATCAATGCGTTTTTCAATGTGGTCGGGTTGATTGCGGCGCTAATACTGCGCTTTTTTATTGCCGAACTGAAATTAAATCCTTTATTACTCACCATTCCGATTATCGTGACAACGGTATTACCTTTTCTGCTTCGGTTGATCCATTTTGCCAGAAATGGCAATAAAAAAGCACTGGCGGAGAAAACAAAGAAACCGGCAACTTACCTGAAGTATCTGGTTATTACCGGTAGTTCGATGTTGATTGCGAATATTTCCGTGGCGATATATCCACGTATTAATTTGTTTTTTCTCTCCGGGTTAAGTGATGCTCATCAATTAGGCATCTACTCAGTGGCGGTCACGTTAGCCACCTCGTGGAGTTTTGTCGTGCTGGCGCTGGTTACTTCCTATTTTCCGGCTGTCTACAATGAAAAAAATGAGAGTGCGGCGGCGCTAAAAGCCACGGAGTTGAATATTGCGATTGCGGCGATTTCTTTGTGTGTGATTGTCGGTTTTGCTGCCGTGGGTAAAATGTTTATTAGTATGTTGTATGGCCCGGCATTTGCCGATGCCTGGTTACCGGCGCTGATATTATGTGTTGGTACGATGCTTTCCACGATGGGCGCTATTTCGTCACGCTATATTTTAAAGACGTCGGGCTACCGTTATCTCTCCTGTAAATCGCTCATTGCGCTCATCTTGTGCGTGCCGCTGTCGTTCTTTTTTATCACCTCTGAAGGGATTGTCGGTGCCGCCGTCTCGGTGGTGGTGCTGGAGTTTATCTCGCTAACGCTGCTGAACTACGGCTACAAAAAAGGCACCGTGCTGAAGATGCACCTGCTGATGTTTGGCGCGTTACCTGGCATGGTGCGAAGGATCTTCTGACATCAGCCGGAAAGTGTGGCTTTCCGGCGTGTCATGCAATCAGGCTGTTTTTTCTTCGTAGCCCAGCTTCTGGGAAATCGCTCTGGAGGTATTTTCAGCGCCGCACATCTAACAACTCCAGCCGGGAGACGGCGTGCGGCACGCGATCGTCTTCTGTAAGGATAAAAAATCACATAATCCGCAGTCAGTTTCTATACTGACTGCGGAGGTGATGAATGAAAAAAATGTTGTATTCGTTGTTTGCCAGTCCCGATCGGTTATTACAGGTGATGAGCCATAGCGAGATCCAGGATTCGATTGAAGATGGCGATCGTATTGTTGTTGATGCCGATGGTAATACCTCGGTGAATATTCACTGTCAGCAGGTGCAGGACGATTTTAAACGTCATGTTGCTGCTTTGAAGAGGGCGTAAATATGGGAACTGCCATCTTCATGGTATTAATGGTCTGCGGTTACTGGTATACCTCGCACGATCTCTCCACGCGCTTTAAATTCAAACGCAGCTTCGGCTGGGATGTCTATTTCCTGGTGGCACTTTACGGCTGCGTTTTTGTCCTGCAGGGCATTCTGGCCACGGCGCTGCTATGGCTGTGCCTGTTAATTGCATCCACCGTGATGAACCAATTGCCTACGGAATTTGGCCCGCAATCCCACCATCTGCAAATGAGCTTTATGAACTGGAGCTTTTTAGGCATTCAGGCACCAGTGGTGATCATGTTATTTGTCCTTCTCTGACATGTTTCGCTCCTTTTGTGCTAACGCCAAACTGTAATTTACTGATAACGCCAACCGTGATCTCCATCATTCGATGAGAAGTTGGACCCCAGGCAGGCTCTCAAAAACGTTGTTCTAGCCCCCTGACAAGAGGCTAGATGATTAATAAAAAACTAAACTAACTTCGGATACCCTTGCGCAATATCACTCCCGGTAAACTGCGCGATCCAGCCTTCGGGATTATCGAAAATCCTGATCGCCGTGAAGTTCGGCTCCGATCCCATATCAAACCAGTGCGGGGTTCCGGCCGGTACGGAAATCAGATCGTTCTTTTCGCACAGCACCTGATAGATCTCGCTGCCGATGTGCAGACAGAACAGGCCCGCGCCTTCAACGAAGAAGCGAACTTCATCTTCTCCGTGGGTGTGTTCGTTGAGGAATTTGGCGCGCATCGCCTCTTTTTGCGGGTTGTCGGCGCGCAGGCTGATCACATCCCAGCTCTGATAGCCTTTTTCGGCCACCAGTTTGTCGATGGCGTGCTGGTAAGCGGTGATCACCGTCTCTGGCGTCGGGTTCGCGCCCAGATCGCGGTCGGCCTGCCAGCGCTCAAAACGCACGCCTTTGGCGTTTAGCTGCTGCTGAATTTCACTGGCCTCTGTGCTGTGCCACACCGGCGTGCTGGCATCTTTGTCGGTATAAATCGTCAGTGCGCTCATGAAGGGATCTGCTCCGGCTTAATGTTGCTGAAAGAGTTAACCTGGTGATGATGGCTGGCTGCGTCATCATCGCCGCGAATCAGTTGTGTGGTGCGAAAACCTGCCGCTTCGGCGGCGTCCAGCTCCTGATAAATATCGGAGAGGAACAGAATGGAAGCGGGCGGTAGCCCAATTTGCGTCGCAATATTGCGGTACGACTGCACGTCCCGTTTCGCGCCGACCAGCGTGTCGAAATATCCGCTGAACAGATGAGTAATATCACCTTCATCGCTGTAGCCAAATAACAGTTTTTGCGCCGCTACTGAGCCAGAGGAATATACATACAGATCAATGCCCTGCGCTTTCCATTTTTCCAGAGCTGGCAGCACATCCGGGTAGAGATGGCCTTTAAAATCGCCATTCACGTAGCCGTCGCGCCAGATGATCCCCTGCAATGCCTTCAGTGCCGTCGATTTACGATCTTCATCCATAAAGGCAAACAGCACCTCGATCAGTTCGGCGGCGGTTGCCTCCGGTTGCGCCACTTCTTCACGCAGATTATTGAGGATGGTACTGACCGGCTCTTTGTACTGCTCTGCGGTGACAAACCCGGCCAGACGCTCGCGGGCGTACGGGAACAGGACGTTGTGCACAAAGCGGATGTCACTGGTGGTGCCTTCAATATCGGTAACGATAGCGCGGATCATGGTCTCTCCAGCAGGCGACGCTGCATTTCGCATTCAAATAAAAATTCCAGCCCTTCCAGATGGCGACGAGCTTCGGCGACATCGCGCCCCCAGCAGGTCAGCCCGTGGCCGCGCAGCAGAAAACCATAGCGCAGCGGGTGCGTCTGCGCGTAGTCGGCAATGCGATCGGCCAGCGCGTCGATATCCTGATCGTTATCGAAAATCGCCACTGGCACGGTATCAAGGTGCGTGGTCTGGCCGCTGAGGGATTTTTGCATTTCAAAGCCGTTCAGCAGCAGGGCAGGGGATTTCTCCACCCGTGAGAGCACCGTGGCGTTCACCGTGTGCACATGCAGCACCGCGTTAGCTTGCGGGTAAAGGCGATAAATCAAAGTATGCAGGCCGGTTTCCGCCGAGGGTTTTCGGCCGGAGGGCGCATGGTTATCGGCAATGGAAACCTGCAAAAAATCCGCTGTCGTCAGGCTGCCTTTGTCTTTGCCGGATTCGCTCAGCCAGCACCAGTCGGCGCTCTGGCGAACGGACATGTTTCCGCCGGTGGCGGGCGCCCAGCCTTTCGCGCCGATCCAGTGGCAAGCGGCGACGAGTTGTTGGAGGTGCAGGTGGTCTGTCATAACCCTTCCTTATAAGGAATATTGTTATCGTATAGACGTCTAAGCGTCTTGATTGCCAAATACTAACATCGTGTTATAGTGGCAGCAACACGCGTATTACAAGCAGGCACACAACGATGAGCAATAACGCATTGATTCCGCAAAGTAAACTCCCCGCTTTAGGTACCACCATCTTCACGCAAATGAGCGCGCTGGCGCAGCAGCACAACGCCATTAATTTGTCGCAGGGCTTCCCGGATTTCGACGGCCCGCGCTATTTGCAGGAACGTCTGGCGTTTCATGTGGCGCAGGGGGCGAATCAATATGCGCCGATGACGGGTGTGCAGGCGCTGCGCGAAGCCATTGCCGATAAAACGGCGGAACTGTATGGCCATAAACCGGATGTGAACACGGATATTACAGTGACCGCCGGGGCGACAGAAGCGTTGTACGCGGCGATTACTGCGCTGGTGCGTCAGGGCGATGAGGTTATCTGTTTTGATCCGAGCTACGACAGCTATGCGCCTGCGGTGGAACTTTCCGGCGGCGTGCTAAAACGCATTGCTTTGCAGCCGCCGCACTTTCGCGTTGACTGGCAGCAGTTTGCTGCACAGCTTAGCGAGCGTACGCGGCTGGTGATTCTGAATACGCCGCACAACCCGTCGGCAACGGTGTGGCGCAAAGCGGATTTTGCCGCCCTGTGGCAGGCGATTGCCGAGCGTGAAATCTACGTGCTGAGCGATGAAGTGTATGAGCACATCTGTTTTGCCGAAGAGGGTCATGCCAGTGTGCTGGCGCATCCACAACTGCGTGAGCGCGCGGTGGCGGTATCGTCATTCGGTAAAACCTATCATATGACTGGCTGGAAAGTGGGTTACTGCGTAGCGCCTGCTGCCATCAGCGCCGAACTGCGTAAGGTGCATCAATATCTGACTTTCTCGGTCAATACCCCGGCGCAACTGGCGCTGGCAGATATGCTACGCGCCGAGCCGGAACATTATCGCCAGTTGCCGGAATTTTACCGCGCGCGTCGCGATGTGCTGGTTAATGCGCTTAGCAACAGCAAGCTGGAGGTTTTACCGTGTGAGGGCACTTACTTCCTGCTGGCGGATTACAGCGCGGTTTCCGATCTGGATGACGTGAGTTTCTGCCAGTGGCTGACCAAAGAGGTTGGCGTGGCAGCGATCCCGCTGTCGGTGTTCTGCGCCGATCCCTTTCCGCATAAGCTGATTCGCCTGTGCTTTGCAAAACAGGAATCGACGCTGCTGGCAGCGGCAGAGCGCCTGTGTAAGCTGTAATGTTCCCCGGCGGCGCGGCCTGCGTCGCCGTTATTTATCGCCCATGATGGTTTTCAGTTTTTCCGCGTCCGGCAAGCCCACTTCCTGCTGTAACACGTTATCTTCATTCATGTAGTAAATCGCTGGCGTGGCATTCGCACCGAGATCGTCCATGAGCTTCTGGTTGATATTGAGCTTTTTCAACATCTCCGGCGGCACGGATTTCGCCAGTGTTAGCGCCATCTTGCCGTTGGACTGCTCATAATCGTGCCAGATTTTCGCCGGATCTTTCGCGCTCATGATCGCCGCAGCCGCCGCCGGGCTTTCTGGCTTGATTACGCCAACCAGTAACGTGCGCAACTGCACTTTGCCGGACTCTACCCACGGACGCGCCTGCTGCCAGAACTGTTTGCAGTACGGGCAGTAGGGATCGGCGAACATATACACCACGTGCGGCGCCTCTTTTTTGCCATCAAGGATCCAGTCGGCTTTTTCCATCTGCTGCCACAACGCGCGGCCCGCCGGGGCGTAGATCTCTTTGCTGATTAACTTCTCGCTGAGGTTTGTGCCCGCCTCGTCGTACATATACCCAGAAATGGCGTGTTTACCGTCCGGCGTGACGTAAATGGTAACGCCCATATCCTGATATTTACCGAGATATCCCTTCATACCGTCTGGCGCATCAAAGGATTTGATGATAGTGATTCCTTGTGTTTGAAGGGCCTTTACCGGCGCGGGCAGCTCTTCGGCGTGCAGGGTCAGTGGCAGTAAAATCAGCATTAACAGGCGCTTAAGCATAAAAATCCTTACTAATTAAATGGTTGATATTCAACTTAGGGGAAACCTATCACAATCATCGGCAGGATCGCGAAATGAAACGTTGTCGTCAGCCGCCAGCAGTGTTCTAATCGAATGGCTTGATGACCTTAAGGTTATGAGCGCAACGCATAGCCAGCTTGCTGGCGCTGAAGCACCCACGGGTATTTCAGGTATCGAGGCCACCCGTCGCGGTGGCCTTTTTACTTTGGTATATCAGCCGTTCACATGGTTGCTCGTTAAGGTCTGTTAGCTAACGCTTATTGATTTGATAAAGCAAACGCATTGGCCCTGGCAAACAAAGTTCGTTAACTTACACCTCAACGAAAACACGGAGGAAGTATAGATGTCCTTAATTAATACCAAGATCAAACCTTTCAAAAACCAGGCGTTCAAAAACGGTGAGTTCATCGAAGTAACCGAGAAAAATACTGAAGGCCGCTGGAGCGTCTTCTTCTTCTACCCGGCTGACTTCACTTTCGTATGCCCGACTGAACTGGGCGACGTGGCTGACCACTACGAAGAACTGCAGAAACTGGGCGTGGACGTATACTCTGTTTCTACCGACACCCACTTTACCCACAAAGCGTGGCACAGCAGTTCTGAAACCATCGCGAAAATCAAATACGCGATGATCGGCGACCCGACTGGCGCCCTGACCCGTAACTTCGAAAACATGCGTGAAAACGAAGGCCTGGCTGACCGTGCCACTTTCGTTGTTGACCCACAGGGCATTATCCAGGCCATCGAAGTAACCGCTGAAGGCATAGGCCGTGACGCCTCTGATCTGCTGCGTAAAATCAAAGCGGCCCAGTATGTTGCTTCCCACCCAGGCGAAGTTTGCCCGGCGAAATGGAAAGAAGGTGAAGCGACTTTGGCTCCGTCTCTGGATCTGGTCGGCAAAATCTAAATTTCCTGGCGTCTTTCATGTCATAGCGGCGTTGGCGTCACCTGCTCACTTACTGGTGTGAGCTCCCGGGGACTCTCAGGCTAGCCGCCTTGCTATGACGCGAAATACTGGAGAAATTATTCTGCAAACGGGTGCTTTTGGGTACCCGTTTTATTCAGCACCATGATGCAAGTTGCATTGATGCAGCGCTGAACAACGCGGCTTGCATGATGATGTTTTAAGCGAGGGACTAAAAATGCTCGACACCACAATGAAAACCCAGCTCAAGGCCTACCTTGAGAAACTAACTAAACCTGTTGAGTTGATTGCTACGCTGGATGACAGCGCGAAATCGGCAGAAATTAAAGAACTGCTGGGCGAAATCGCTGAGCTGTCTGACAAGGTCTCTTTTAAAGAAGACAACAGCCTGGCGGTGCGTAAACCGTCATTTCTGATCACCAACCCAGGCTCAACCAGCGGCCCGCGCTTTGCTGGTTCGCCGCTGGGCCACGAATTTACCTCATTGGTGCTGGCACTGCTGTGGACCGGCGGGCATCCATCCAAAGAGGCGCAGGCGCTGCTGGAGCAGATCCGCGATCTCGACGGTGATTTTGAATTTGAAACTTATTACTCGCTCTCCTGCCATAACTGCCCGGATGTGGTGCAAGCGCTGAACCTGATGGCTGTGCTGAACCCGCGCATCAAACATACGGCGATTGACGGCGGTACGTTCCAGAACGAAATCACCGATCGCAACGTGATGGGCGTTCCGGCGGTGTTCGTGAATGGTAAAGAATTCGGTCAGGGTCGCATGACGCTGACGGAAATCGTCGCTAAAATCGATACCGGCGCGGAAAAACGAGCAGCGGAAGAGCTTAACAAACGCGATGCTTACGATGTGTTGATCGTCGGTTCCGGCCCGGCGGGCGCGGCTGCGGCAGTCTATTCCGCACGTAAAGGTATTCGTACCGGCTTGATAGGAGAACGTTTCGGCGGTCAGGTGCTGGATACCGTGGATATCGAAAACTACATCTCCGTACCGAAAACCGAAGGCCAGAAACTGGCGGGCGCACTGAAAGCGCACGTATCAGACTATGACGTGGATGTGATTGACAGCCAGAGCGCCAGAAAACTGACCCCTGCGGCAGTTGAAGGCGGCCTGCATCAGATTGAAACCGCCTCCGGCGCGGTGCTGAAAGCACGCAGCATCATCATTGCAACTGGCGCGAAATGGCGCAACATGAACGTTCCGGGTGAAGATCAGTATCGCACCAAAGGCGTGACCTACTGCCCGCACTGCGATGGCCCGCTGTTTAAAGGCAAACGCGTGGCGGTGATCGGCGGCGGTAACTCTGGTGTGGAAGCAGCTATCGACCTGGCGGGGATTGTTGAGCACGTAACGCTGCTGGAATTCGCACCGGAGATGAAAGCCGACCAGGTGTTGCAGGATAAAGTGCGCAGCCTGAAAAACGTCGACATCATTCTGAACGCACAAACCACCGAAGTGAAAGGCGATGGCAGCAAAGTGACCGGCCTTGAGTACCGTGACCGTATTAGCGGTGACGTACACCAGGTCGCGCTGGCTGGGATCTTCGTCCAGATTGGTCTGCTGCCGAACACCACCTGGCTGGAAGGTGCGATTGAGCGCAACCGCATGGGCGAAATCATCATCGACGCTAAATGCGAAACCAGCGTGAAAGGTGTGTTTGCGGCGGGCGACTGCACCACGGTGCCGTACAAACAAATTATTATTGCGACTGGTGAAGGTGCCAAAGCGTCTCTCAGTTCGTTTGATTACCTGATTCGTACTAAGTCTGCATAAGCAAAATAAGAAAGTAAGCAATACCTGCAAATGAAAGAGGCTACCTTCGGGTAGCCTCTTTTTTACGCCGAAAAGCAGTTTGTGCCACCTGGCGAGCAAGCAATATTTACCGAACCACCAGCACCGGGATATGCGCGTGGCGTACAATGCTGGCGGCATTGGAGCCAAGCAGGTGAGTGGTAATAGACGGGTTACGCGAGGCGATGACTACCATATCTGCGAGCAGTTCTTCCGCCAGCTCGTTGACCACATCGCGCACGCTGCCAAAACGCACATGGGTGTGGATGCGTGACGGCTCAATGGAAAAATGGGTCTTCATGGTGTCGAGGCGGTTTTGCGCTTCATGCTGCAAATGTTCTTCAAAGCGGCGCAAATCAGCAGCAAAACGGTGAAGACTCATGCTGGCGGAAGCGGGTAATACGTGCAGAAGATGAATAACGCCCTCGTGCTGGGCGAGGAACTCAGCGTGGCGCACTGCTTTGTCGCTCAGCGCCATTTCGAAAACATCAACCGGCATAATAATGGTCTGATACATAAACGCTTCTCCCTGTGGGTTATGTTGTGCTGATTGAAGCATAAATGGTGTGAATTTTTTGCTGCGTATATGGCAAATATGAGGAATATGATGGCAGGAACGGAAAGAGGATGCGGGCGCATCCTCTGTGAACAAAACAGGGGGAAATTAAAGCCGGAAATCGCCCGCTGCTTCGGGCTGATAAAGCAGTTCAAGCACTTCAAGATCGGTGGTGGTGCCGCCTGGCAACTGCCAGTGAATGCTGTCACCCACCCGTAAACCGAGCAGTGCAGCGCCAACCGGGGCCAGTACGGAAAGCTGCGTGGCGCTGTCGGTCATCTGCGCCGGATACACCAGCGTGCGTACCCGCTCTTCACCACTTTTCAACTCGCGGAACTTCACCGTACTGTTCATTGTTACCACGTTATGCGGCATCGCTTCCGGCGCGCACATCTGAGCACGATCCAGCTCATTGTTCAACGCATCCGCGACCGGCAAGTTGGCATAATCGGGTTGCTCCAGTAATCGGTCAAGACGCTCGGCGTCTAGCTCATTAATCATAATGGCAGGTCTGGACATCAGTTACTCCATGTCGTTTGATTGATCCAAAGAAAAACCCTCGCCGACGGGCAGCGAGGGTTTGTCTACAACGGATGATACTGAGCGTGCGGCCCACTGTGAAGTGATGTGGTGCACATTTGCTGGAAATATGAACGTTCCAGTCGTCGGTTCAGTAACCCGCTTTATCAATCACAAAACTGTTCCCGCAGTTACCGGGATGCGGCTGCGGTAAAAGGGAACCGTTAACCAGCGGGGCATTGATGGCATCAGCTTTGATGGTAATTTGCATTTCCGTCAGCCAGGCCGGGTTGCCGCTACAGGTCAGCTTCACCGCTTTTACGCTTTGTTCGCCGTATGCTTTGGCGACAGCCGCGTTGAATGCGTCGCGGGTAACGGTTTTTCCGTAATTTTCTGCGAGGAAAATGCCGAGCGGGCTGGCTTTGACTTCGGTATCCAGGCGCACCATCGTACTGAAATAGTCATCCGGATCGAATCCGAAACAGATGCCGTGTTTGGCATATTCATAGCGCTCAAGGCAGGTATTGCTACCTGCGCCGGGCATGACGGCATTCAATTTATTCGCCACTTCCAGCGATAAACCGGTTTCCGCTGCGGCGCATTTCTGGCTGGTTCTGGCTTCCGGCATATTAGGAACCGGACGAGTGGCGCAGCCGTAACGCATCCAGCGACGATCATCAACACCGCGCGCGGCGATGGATTTCGGCAACGCTGGCCACAGACCGTGTATCGTCAGGTAATCCGCTTTATTGGCGGGCTCTTTTCGCAGACGGCATTCATCGGGCTCGCTTCGCCCGCTGTCATGCAGAGTCTGGCAAAAACCTGTCTGCCACGATAGTGCCAGCACATAGCGATCGAAATCACCATATTGTTTGGGCTGGAGCGGGGCAGAGTGTGCAGAAGAGATCTGGATGGCAGCAACGCACAGGCCGATGGAGAGTCCCTTTTTAATCATTTCGTTTCCTGATGGATGAGTCCGGGTAATTACTATGAGTTATTAAAGCATAAAAAAAGCGCCGGGCAGGCGCTTTTTCATAAGCGGTGTTTATTGTTTATTGTTGATTAATAAACCGCAGCTCCCGGAACCAGAAATTCAGTCGCAATAATCACTACAATCAGGCCAACCATCACCGGAACTGACGTGCGTTTTACCACTTCAAACGGCGAAATATTCGCCATCCCGGCGACCGCAACCACCACGCCGGAAACCGGAGAGATGGTGCGACCGAGGTTGGACGCCTGCAACATTGGAATCGACAAATAAGCCGGATTGATGCCGGATTCATGGGCCAGTTTCGGGATCATCTCGACAAATGCGTAAAACGGCGCATTACCGGAACCGGTGGTCATTGCCGCCAGCATGGTGAGGATCACCAGAACCAGCATCAGAATAATGCTCGCCGAACCGAAAGAAGTGGCGATGGAGATCAGACTCTGGATAAAACCGATGGTGCTCAGGCCCTGGGCGAAAACCCCGGCGGCGACCAGCAGCATCACCACTCCCGCGAAAGCGTCGGCCATACCGCGATACGCCACTTCCAGCCCGGAGAAGACTTTTTGCGTATTAAGGCTGCGTAAAAATTCCAGCGCTGCCGCCAACAACATACAGATCACCAGAATGGTAATGATATGTAGCTCCGGACCCCATTTGCCGTCGAAAATCAGCACACCAATAATTGGCGTAAATGGCAGAATGGCGTAAAACGCCGGCGCCGTGGTGGTGATATCTTTCACATCCAACATTTCGCTGGCAATGTGCTCTTTTTTATCGAGGAAGCGCTGCCAGAAGTAGTGTGCGATCGCCATGGCGATAATCGCCGCAATCGAGATTGGCAGTGTGGTTTTGAAGGCAAAATCGATCAGCGGCATTTCGGCGGCTTTCGCGGCCAGCACTACATCGCCGGAAGTGGGTGAGAGAATAATTGCCGCTGGCGAGGCGCAAATCGCCGCTGCTGCGCCGCGACTGATACCGACATTGACCATCACCGGGAACAGCGTTGCCATCAGCAGCACGCCGAGGCCCGTGGCCGACGATACCGCCAATGACATCATGCAAGCAACGAAGTATGCGGCAATCATCAGCACATAAGGTGAGTTGATAAAACGCAGCGGGCGCGAAGCCAGCTTGACCACCATATCGTTCGCACCAATGTGCGTCATATAGGCGGCAAAGCCGCACAGCATCATGATCATCATGCCGAGATCGCCGCCGCGGCTCATCAGCAGGATTTTAATGTATTCGACAATATCCGTGGCGCTGTAACCGGTACTGGTGGCGCTACCAGGTAATATTTTGTGCCCCATCAGCGCACTGACGATTAATAACGCCAGACCGCCGACAAACAGCACGCCGGTGGCGGAATAGCCTTTGATGATGTAGCGTGCAACGCCGACAATCACCACCACGCCGATCAGCAGTTCGAGCAATGTTAAAATCATGTTATTGGTCCCGGAGGTTGGCCTGAAAGATAAGTAAGTAAAAAAAATCAGCAACGCAATGTGCCGAATAACGTGCGGTTAGTAGATGATTAAAATCAATGAAGCGTAATGTTTAGGGTAATATCGCGGAAATTTGCTATCAATCTACAGAATAAATAATGACTGGTTGATAAGTTGAGTGAATTCGTTACGGCAAAAAGGCACTGGGTACTATCCACCTGCTAAAGCCAAATAGGGTGAAATACATAAAAGGCTGCCTGCCAGCGTTGAGATCGTGGCGGTTTATGATCGTCCGACGCTGATCGAAGGATTTATCGTTGTTGTACTTGTTTGCACACTGTTCTTGTTCCACTTCCGATCTGCGCTGGTGGCAATCGTCTCGTTGCCGCTGGGGATTCTTGGCGCGTTATCCGTAATAACCGAAAATGGCAGCCAGATTGCACTTGGTGATCTGGCCGATATCGTAGTTACGGAAGGGCCAACGATGCTGAAAGGCAAAAATGCGCACCTGTCCAACTGGATCCATGTCAACCTGCGCGGGCGGGATTTAAAATCTGCCATTGAAGAGATGCAGCAACGGGTGGCGCAGCAGGTCAAGTTGCCGCAAGGGGGGCTGCTGTCGTGGTCTGGACAGTTTGAATATCTGGAGCGCGCGACAGCGTAGTTGAAGATCGTCTTGCCAGTAACGTTAATGATTATCTTTGTCTTGCTGTTTATTACTTTTAAATGCGTCACCGATGCTCTGTTAATAATGGGAATATTATCCTTCTCATTGATTGGCGGTATGGTCACTGCGCCATTACTGTCGATACTTGTCATTCCGGCGGTGGTACCGCCGATGCTAAGAAAATGTACACCGCAATCAATACTGTTGAGGTATAACGTATTGTATTTAAAATGGAAAACATTAGCACGACAAACAATTTTTGTTATATTTTTAGAATTAATCTGATATCGTTAAGAATTTATTCAGTTAGTCTGCTACAGACTATACGTCAATACGTAAAATGGAATGCATACGGTGTCTGTCAAAAATAAGAAATTCATACTCTTCACTCTATTTTGTCAGTTTTCGGTTGTTTCTCTGACGCATGCAGCTCAGCAGTCCTGGTTCTCCGATTTTACCGACAATGTAAAGCAAACCTGGCAAGCGCCAGAGCATTATGATCTCTATGTTCCGGCTATTACCTGGCATGCGCGTTTTGCCTATGACAAGGAGAAAACCGACCATTATAACGAACGCCCGTGGGGCGTCGGATTTGGTCAGGATCGCTGGGATGAGAAAGGCAACTGGCATGGCTTGTACCTGATGGCCTTTAAAGACTCATTTAATAAATGGGAACCGATTGGTGGCTACGGCTGGGAGAAAACCTGGCGACCGCTTGCGGATGATAATTTCCATCTCGGACTCGGTTACACCGTAGGCGTAACTGCGCGCGATAACTGGAATTACATTCCGATTCCTGTGCTGTTACCGATGGCTTCAATTGGCTACGGTCCGGCAACCTTCCAGATGACCTACATCCCAGGGACTTACAATAACGGCAATGTTTACTTCGCGTGGATGCGCTTTCAGTTCTGACGATGATCCGCAGATGATGCCCTGCACAGTTCCTGAACAGTACAAAAAATGCGGAATAAAGCATCAAAGAAGCAAACTTAGCGACATATATCACTTTTTAGCTAATAACGACTGGACAAAGGTCGCTACAATTGATGTACTGATACCCGACACAGCATTTGTGTCGTTTTTCATGTAAAGGTAATTTTGATGTCTAAGATTAAAGGTAACGTTAAGTGGTTTAATGAATCCAAAGGATTCGGTTTCATTACTCCGGAAGATGGCAGCAAAGATGTGTTCGTACACTTCTCTGCAATCCAGAGCAATGGTTTCAAAACTCTGGCCGAAGGTCAGCGCGTTGAATTTGAAATCACTAACGGTGCCAAAGGCCCTTCTGCTGCAAACGTAATGCCTGTTTAATTCAGCTACGTAAGCAAGAATTCCAAAACCCGCTGATAAAGCGGGTTTTTTTATGGTGTGCCGGGCATGCTCAGCAGCCTGGGGGTGAAAGTCCCCTGTCCAGCCTGATGGTGGCGAAGGACTAGTGAAGCGCAAGGGCGTCGTCGTGAGGCGGGGTCTGAAGGAAGCGTGGAGCAAAACCATGACCTGACGAACAGAAATCCGATACGAGGCCTACCCGGCAGGCGGAGCAAGCCATTGATTGCAAAGGCCATAACCATCAAGAGCCGGGGTGGTAGATTGGGCAGGTGTGTGGTGAAAGCGGCTGAGCTTACCCCGGGAGGCCTGTCCGGCGTTCTGCATTCAGAACTGAGCGCACCGTAAGGTGCGCTGACCGGCG
>NZ_FMBC01000028.1 GCF_900094795.1 Kosakonia oryziphila | reverse complement strand
TATCCGGTGGTGCTCCAGTCATGGCGACGGAAGTGGGAAAATCTGTCGGCTTACTTCCGCTATCCGGCAAATATCCGTAAGGTTATTTACACCACAAATGTCATCGAATCGGTGCATCGCCAGTTCAGAAAGCTGACGAAAACCAAAGGGGCCTTCCCTGACGAAAACAGTCTGCTGAAGCTGCTTTATCTGGGGCTGATGAACGCACAGGAAAAATGGACAATGCCCATTCAGAGCTGGAATTTGACATTGTCTCAGTTAGCCATTTATTTTGACGGACGTCTGAATAGCGTGATGACGTTGTAGAGTTTTTAACGTGACACAGAATTCTGAACGCTCTCAAAATATCCAATAAAAAAACAAGCATTATTCTAATCCCGACATAATATTTACAGAATATTTCTAAAATTTTATACCCATCATTTATTTAGTTAATTTATGCGTAAAAAAAAACGGGCGCAAAGCACCCGTTTTTTTACTAATTTTGGACTTCTATCTGCGACCAGCCTTTTTTATACATACATGCTTTAACAAGAGTTTTTCTCTGCTCTTCATTCACATCAGTTGTTGTATAAGAGGTGTCAGTTGATTTGTATTTTTTGTCTTTAGACGTATATTTACCAGTTACTATATTATCCGGAGGGAGAGCACGCAAGGATTCTGCCTTACACTCAGTTTCATCTATCTGCTCTGTTCTTTCACTTGCACCCTGTTTTACCCACTTGTATTGTACACATCCAGAGAGAGTAACAATGATGAATAACATCATACACTTATTCAGCATATCAACCATCCTTTTGAAAAAACCTGACAAGAGCTATTTATATAAGATTTAAAAAATCACGAATTATAAAACAACATATTATCATCAAAATTTTTGATAATAATATGTGTGCTGAATAATTGTAATACTCCATGTATCGAAAAGGAAGTAATCTTATGAAATATTTCTATAAAAAATAATTCATAAGATTACATTCATGAAATGAAAATGATTACGATTCTCACTAACAAAAACAATCAAGCAACCGCTGTCAGCTAAATTTATTAGCGACATAACTATTGTGTTCGAATGACATAAACATCCACAAAAAGAAAGGCTGTTCTCAACCCTCTATTAAATCAAATCCCATGACTGCCATCATTTATGTTTAGCCTTTCATGACGCTGATAACTTTTCTCCCTACAAAAATCCAGCGAAGATAGTCGTAGATCCAATTGAATAGTAGGGTGTAAGGGAGAAAGAAAAAAACCAATCCAACTTCTGTCCAAAAAGCTTCTTGTACAGATAAATTTAAAGTAAACATGGCCGCAGGAACTAAAATAATAATAAGTCCGGCTTCGAACATGACCGCATGAAGAGATCGCACAAAAAAATTACGACAAAATTTATATTTCTTCTGAATATTGTCGAAACATTTGTTAAAAATAAAATTCCACCCCGTAGCTGTAAAAGCAGAAATGACTGACAGAAGGCCAGATTGCAGAACTGAAACATTCATTATCCATGCAAGCAAGAAAGCAATGCTTACGTTCGCAACCACTTCAAACAGAACTGCATGAAGAATTCGTTCCTGAACACTTTTGTTAAGTTCAATTTCCATAGGATCATAAGTACGTTGGCGAAACACTTAGTCTATCGCCCACACTTTAACAGATATTAAACATATGATGAATAACTCAAACAGGCTAATTTATCTAACGAATAACCTTCCAGATGGCCCGGATTTTAACACGCTGCTTTGCAGAATATTCGCGACATGCGACGAGAGCTCATTGCCTGGATGCTGAAACGACGGGTTACGCTCAATCGCTTCCTGGAAAATGGCAAATTACCTCTGAGATAATAGCCGCTGTGAACGTGCAATCAGACCCGTGGTGATGGGCTGTAACAATTGGCTCTTCGCGGATTCGGTTGCTGCGGGTGCACGGGCGGGCAGGATAATGGCCTGCCGGAAACAGCGAAGATGAACGGCCTGGAGCCTCATACCTGGCTGAACGATGTACTGAAGCGACTACCATCATTACCGGCAGAATCCCTGCCTGAGTTGCTGTATTTCCTGCACAGTTTCAGCGAATAACTGACTAACTGGCCGGGAATCCTGATGTCGGGAAATACAAACCAGAGACACTAAAACCGACAATGCCCGATGCAATGCGGTTTCCGGAACAGAAACCATCGGCACAGTAACACTCTTGCGAGTTCATCACACTCAGTAAAACCAACTCTGACTCAGCCCCCCGTCAACGACTGCATGCAGGAGTTTCAGGAGAAAGCAGGAAACTCCCGCCTTCCCCGGGTTCCCTTTTCCTGGGCATGTTACCGGACGACCAGAACAGGGCATCTGGCGTGTCTCACCACGGCCGCAGCATTTGAACCTAACAGATAGGTAGAGATATCCGGCCGATGAGAGGCAATGATGATTAAATCTGCATTAATCGAATCGGCAAGCTTGAGGATCTGATCCTTTGGTGATCCGGTTACAACATGGGTCTGAATCTTTTCGGCTGGCAATTTGAATTGCTTAGCAAGCTCGTCCAGTTTTAATAACGCTGCGTGCTGGATTTCTTTCATTTTAGGCATTTCAAGCGAATAGGCCAGACCCAACGATGAGTAATACGGTACCGAGGGTATAACCGTAAGAAAATGCACTTTGGCAGTATTCATCACGGAGTGCGCCTGAACAAAGGGTATGACCTGGCGAGTCAGATCTGTTTCAGAAATATCGATGGGAACCAGAATAGAGTTGTACACTTTCGATCTCCTGTATTATTTTGCCCATCTCAGAATAGTCTCCTTACAATTAAAAAATGTGTACCTACTGCCAAATTTTGATTCCATTTCATTCCTTATCGGAGATGAAACATAGCGAGGCCTATTCCTGCCTGCAAACACACAGCGTTATCGCCGGCTGGGATCCGGTCAGCATTCCGGCGCTCTGGAAGCGTGAAAGCGCGCGTTGGCAATAAAAAAAGCCCGGTACGCCAGGCTGTGTCCCGTAATTGTGCGCGAGTGGCGCTGATGGTCATTTTTACGCAGGGCAAGGCGCGAACGGCGACGTTTGGGGACCCAAATGAGCCGTGAGCAACGCAGTCATGCGTAAAAATGGCCTCAGCCCTTCGGGACGAGTTTAAAAAGCGCGTTCTCTGCGTTGTCGGACTTGAACATAGGCCCACTATGCCCTGCATCCTCCGCCTTGACAACGCGCGTTGTACCCAGCGTCGCCACCACGACCAATTACGGGACACAGCCTAATATCGGGCTTTGACGTAGTGGATAAAAAATTAGAACAGCGCTTTACCCGAAGCGTCCTTGACATTCGCTTTCCAGGCGGCGCGAATCTGGTTGGTTACAGATTCCGGCAACGGAGCATAATCGAGGCTGTTCGCGATCGCATTACCGTTTTTGTAAGACCAGTCGAAGAATTTCAGCACTTCTGCGCCTTTCGCTGCGTCATCCTGTTTTTTGTAGACCAGGATAAAGGTCGTAGAGGCGATCGGCCATGCATCTTTGCCTTTCTGGAAGGTCAGATCCTGGGCGAAAGATTTGCTCCAGTCAGCCCCTTTGGCGCTGTTGCTGAAGCTCTGCTGCGACGGTTCAACCACTTTGCCGTCAGCATCAAACAGTTTAGTCCAGGTCAGGTTGTTCTGTTTGGCATAGGCGTATTCCACATAACCAATAGAACCAGGCAGGCGCTGAACAAAAGCGGCCACGCCATCGTTGCCTTTGCCGCCGAGACCGACCGGCCAGTTAACGGTTGTACCTTTACCGATTTTGCTTGCCCAATCTGAGTTCACTTTAGACAAGTAGCTGGTGAAGACGAATGACGTGCCGGAACCATCTGCACGACGCACAACGTTGATATTGGTGTCCGGCAGTTTTACTTTTGGGTTCAACTTAGTGATTTCCGGATCGTTCCATTTTTTGATGGTGCCCAGGTAGATATCACCCAGAGTTTTACCATCCAGAGTCAACTCGCCTGATTTCACGCCCGGGATGTTCACCGCCAGTACCACGCCGCCAATCACGGTCGGGAACTGGAACAGGCCGTTTTTTGCCAAATCGTCATCGCTCATCGGAGCGTCAGATGCGCCAAAATCAACGGTTTTCGCAATGATCTGTTTGATACCACCAGCAGAACCAATTCCCTGGTAGTTGACCTGAGAACCCACTTGTTTCTGATACTCAGCGGCCCACTTTGCGTATACCGGTGCCGGGAAGGTGCCACCCGCGCCAGTCACATTGGTTGCTGCGAACACGGTAGTCGTAGAAAGCGCAAGTGCTGCGGCCATCAGGCGAACAGATGCATTAAACGTTGCCATAATCTCTCCAAAAACGAAAAAGTTGATAGATTTTTGAATAATTTTGCGGACGAAGGGAAGGATAGAGCGCTTACATGACAATTTTGTGTCATGACAAAAAAATAGAGCAATATCAATCAGCAGAAAAAAAACTCCGGGCATTAGCCCGGAGGAGTGTATGAAAAGCAAAATAAAAATGAAATTAACCTAAGGGTTAAAATGTGCAACCCGGCAATCAAAGATTGGGCGAAGTTGCAGTAGCCGGGGATTATTAGATAGTGAAAAAATCGCAGCTATATGACAAAAGCGCCGAAAGAGTGTAAGCGTATTTTTCTACACATGACCATATGGTTACAATTTTCGACAGCGCTGCACTGACGCTATTTAACATCGCTCGTAAAGCTTTCCATTATGTTATTTCCCGGGCAAAGCTTTGCTTACGCTAGTTAATAAGATGGAAATGAGAGATGAAACGCAATTTCAAAATGAATTTTGGTGGGATGCAGTTCATTTTCAGGCGGGTTCTAATCCGCTACGCACAGTTCATTCCAATAGCTGTAGCGCATCACCAGATGAAAGCGCTCATTTTTCATCGTAAATCCATACAGAAGGGTGATAATCAAGGCCGTAGAGTAGACCGAATGGGATCATCAGCGCCACATGGCGACCAGAATCATATTCCCCCTCCTCCACGTGCACAGGCAGCACAGGAGTACGGCGATCGAACCACTGTTGCAATATTTTCTTCATCCGCGAATGCTCCGGCTAAGGTTGACCTCTTCAGTTAAGCGCAAACGCCTCCATAATCAAAACGAGAATTTTTGCACTGGATTGCCGAAAATCGCATATACCCGGCAGATCATTTTCGCGAACAACTGGCGACATAATTCAACTGGCGTCGATTAGCGAGGGAAAAGCGGAACATCCTGAGGAAACAAGCGTGATTTTCACGGTTACGCAAATCGTTAGACACTTTTTGCTATCCGCCATCTGATACGCTTCATCTATAGGGTGTATTTAGATACACCTTCAAATGTCTGTTTATTGATGATAATGAACTTCATTCCTGAATATAAAAAGGCCCCTGCGCGATCGCAGAGGCAAGGCTGTGTCCGAGCCAGCAAACGTATTAATTAAATACCATACCGCCATCAATCAGCAGAGACTGACCCGTCATATAGTCTGAATCTGGCCCGGCAAGATATGAGACGCAAGCTGCAACATCTTCAGGCTCTGACAAGCGCCCAAGCGTGATGCGTTTAGCGAACTGTTCGGTACCGTAACCGAGCGGTTTGCCCGCGGCTTCAGAAACCTGGCGATCAATTTCGGCCCACATCGGGGTTTTCACAATGCCCGGACAGTAGCCGTTAACCGTAATGCCCAGCGGCGCCAGATCGCGTGCGGCGGTCTGGGTTAACCCGCGTACGGCGAATTTGCTTGAGCTATAAACCGCCAGTTCCGGGTTGCCAACATGCCCGGCCTGCGAGCAGGCATTGATGATTTTGCCGCCGTGTTTTTCCGCTTTAAAAGCGCTGACCGCAGCCTGAATCCCCCAAATAACACCTTTGACGTTGATGTTATAAACTTTATCCACCACTTCCGGGGTGATCGTTTCAATGGGCGTTGAAGGCGCAACACCTGCGTTATTGACGATAACATCAAAGCCTTTTAGCTTGCTTCTGGCCTCTTCCACCGCAGCAAAAACCTGTTCGCGATCGGAAACATCCACTGTCACAGCAATCGCGCTGCCCTGATGGCTATTGATCTCGTCGGCCACGGCTTCGGCGGTGGCGGCGTTATAGTCGGCAACGGCGACAGCAAAACCATCTTTTGCCAGACGCAGCGCAATGGCTTTGCCGATGCCCTGACCGGCTCCGGTCACTAATGCGACTTTTTTCATCACTTCTCCTTGGTTATTCAAAGGATCTGGTTAAGGTTGAGCTGGCCCATCAATAGCGGGTTATCGCTGTAATCCACCGGAATGGCAACAACTGCCGGACCATCTGTATCCATCGCTGCATGCAGGGTCGATTCAAGTTCCGCCGTGCTCTCGACGGCAAAACCTTTTGCGCCAAACGCTTCGGCATAGGCTTTAAAATCCACCGGGCCGAAATTCACCCCGGAAAGACGCTGGTATTTTTTCTCTTCCTGAATTGCCACCATGTTGTAGGCGTTATCCACCCAGATGATGTGCAACACATTCGCGCCGAGACGCACAGCGGTTTCCAGCTCCATGCTGGATTGCAGAAAACCGCCATCGCCGGAAACCGATACCACTTTGCGCCCAGGGTTAACCAGCCAGGCGCCAATCGCCCACGGCAGGGAGACGCCCATCGTCTGTTGACCGTTAGAAATCATCATCTGGCGGGCGCGAAAACTGTAGAGATAACGGGCGATCCAGATGTGAAAACTGCCCATATCAACCGTCAGCGTCACGTCGTTATTCACGATGTCCTGCATCGCCCGTACAATGCGCAGCGGATGAATGGCGAACTGGTTAAGCTGCGTACCTTTGCGGTTGAGCAAATCGCGCTGGTTGCAGCGATCAATCAAAATCTCCGACGCGCGCGGGGTGAGGATTAGCGGTTTTTCAACCTTCGCCGCCAGTTTGTTCAGCGTGCCGGCGATGTCGCCAATCAGCTCAACATCCGGAATATAGTTGCGCTCTTCATAGGCGGGCAGTACATCAATGTGCACCAGTCTGCCGTTACCTGTGTTCCACATCGCAGGTTCATATTCCACCGGGCTGTAGCCAATACAGATAATCAGATCCGCCAGATGCAACAGGCGATCCCCGGCCTGGTTATTGAATAACCCAACGCGCCCGGCGAAACGGCTGAAATGTTGCTGATTAACTGCACCTGCCGCTTGGTAAGTGCTGGTGACCGGAATGTGGCTTTTTTCCAGCAACAGATGCAATGCCTCGATATTCTCCTGTCGGCTGGCCATCAGCCCCAGCAGAAACACCGGATTTTCCGCCGCTGCAATCATTTTTGCCACGTCGCTAATCATCACATCCGGCGCAGCGCCTAACGCGGGAGGCGAGCCGGCAGGCAGGATCGCGCCGCTGGCGGGCTGATCGGCAATATCCTGCGGCAGGCTAACAAAAGCACTGCCTGGTCGCCCCTGCTCTGCGGAACGAAATGCATTTGACACCACTTCGGCAATGGCATCAGAAGAAGAGACTTCCACGGCGTATTTGGTTACCGGGCTAAACATCGCGACAGTATCCATGCTTTGGTGTACCAGTTTGGCTTTGTCGGCGCGTTTAACTGCTCCGCCCAGCGCCACCACCGGATCGCCTTCGCTGTTAGCCGTCGCCATTCCAGTAATAAGGTTGGAGCAACCGGGCCCGGAGGTTACCAGCGCCACGCCCGCCTTGCCGGTAATACGGCCAACCGCACCCGCCATAAAGGCGGCATTGGCTTCGTGACGAACCGGAATTATTTGGATGGATGAATCCAGAAGGGAGTCAAAAACTTTATCGATTTTCGCGCCTGGAATGCCGAAAACCTGTTTAACGCCCTGAGCTTCCAGTTGTTTCACCACCATGTCAGCGCCATGCGCCCACTGCTGCGTATGGTTTTCATTGCTCATTAGTCACTCCTTTGTCCGTGTCTCAGCTCTCTACCGAACGAATTGCGGCATCGAGATTATCCGGGTGCAGATCGGCCTGAAGAAACGCCTCATCCGCGGGCAAATCAACCATCAGTTTGTGAATCTCACCGAAGGTCAACGTGCCGTGATCCAACTGATAATCCAGCAAATGGCCACCGCCGCGTCGATCATCGGTAATAAAGTGTTCGTGATAACCGGCAACATTGATTCCCTGCATATGCTGCGGTGTGCGGAAACCGACCAATACGCCCGCGCGACTGTTAAAGCGAAAGACCGGCTGATCGTCGAGCACGTCGGTCATTGCCCGATAAGGTGGCGTCTGGCGCGGCACGGTGCGGGTGTGCGCGTGGCGAAAATGGCCCTCAATGCGCAGGGCGCAAAAGAGGTTGTCGGAAGGAATCTGTTTATCAATGATCTCGTGCAGTTGTTGTCGGCTGACGGGAGCATCGAACTGCTGGCTGTAGCTCGGCCGGAACCAGGTCATCACGGCGAACGGTGTTTTTTGATCCGGACGCGCCTCCCTGGCGCTGCCATCTGCACGCAACTGATAGACTTCGCTGTTGAAGGCAATCAGTTCGCCATCCAGTTCATTAAACGTGCCGAGTCCAAAGTCTCCGTGATTGAGTAAATCCTTAATCGTGGTATTTCCTTCGTAAACCCCACTTAATAGCGCACTCATTAGCGATGTTTGATATATCACACATTCAGGTTTGCTTTTAGAAAAAGCACGAATTGTTTCACTTAAATTTTCTTTGCAGGAACAATAATTTAGATTAGTCATCCTCTAATACCTCATTGAGTAGACCTTTAGAAAAGCTGATTAAATATTGACTCGCTTCAGCGAGAGATTCCAATATACAAACCATCAAGGTTTGAGATGTTTTCGATATGGAACTTCGTTATCTACGCTATTTTGTCGCTGTTGCGCAGACGCAACATTTCACCCGCGCGGCGGAAATGCTGGGCATGTCACAGCCTCCGCTGAGCCAACAAATTCGCCGTCTTGAGCAGGAAGTAGGGACGCCGTTATTTCACCGTTTAACGCGCGGCGTGGAGCTTACCGAGGCGGGCGAAGCCTTCTACGAGGATGCCTGCCAGATCCTCGCTTTAAGTGATGCCGCGCTGGAAAAAGCCAAAGGCATCGCGCGGGGAATCAACGGCAAACTCTATCTTGGCGTGACCAGTTCTAACGCTTTTCACATCCGCATTTTTGCCGTGCTGCGCCAGTTCCAGCATGACTATCCGCAGGTCACGCTCCATCAGAAAGAGGATAATATGGCGACGCTCATGCAGGAGCTGGATGAAGGGTTGATCGACGTCGCCTTTGTGCGCCTGCCCTGTGAAAACAGCAAAATATTTAATCTGAAATTGATTGATGAAGAGCCGATGCTAATTGCGTTGCACCGTTCACACCCGTTGGCTGATGAAGCCGATCTGTCACTGTCGGAGTTGTGCGACACGCCTTTGGTGCTCTTCCCACAGGCGGTTGCGCCGGGGCTGTACGAACTGATTTACAACGCCTGTTTGCGCGCGGGTATCGATATAAGCCACCCGCAGCAGGCATCACAATTTTCTTCATCGCTGAGCATGGTCAGCGCAGGGTTTGGTTTCGCCATTGTCCCGCAGTCCATGTCCTGCTTTAGTCATCCGCTGGTGACGTTCCACCGCATCAAAGGTGAAGTGTTGAAAACAGACGTGGCGCTGGCGTGGAGAAAATTCGAGCGTTCACCGGCGGTGAGGCGGTTTATTGATAACTTCTGAATGAAAACGCCCGGTTTGAGCCGGGCGCGTGGCGTCTATCTGCGGTGTGTATTGACCACCTGACCAATCCCTTTTCCTTCCAGCGCTTCGTGCGGATCGGCAAAGAAATCGATATTGAAGTACGTATCATCGGTAAGTAATTCAATGTGATGCCAGTATTGCGGTGGGCTGATGCCAAAGTGTCCGGCCTCAATCACCGCTTTCACTTCCGGCGTGGTATCGTGCTCATTGGCAAAACCGAAATACTTCACTGCACCCTGCATTACCGACAACCGCCCATAAACACCCTTTTTCGTATTGTGATGGGTGAGCAGCGCCTGCGGTACCGTTTCTTTCGTCCAGAAAGGCGTGGAGCGGGTATGGCGGAAGTGAGCCGGAATTTGATATGCCATCGTGAACCTCCTGAAGTATCGTATTACCAGCCGCACACATTGGTTTCTTCATCCGATTCGTAGCCACGGACAATGTTAATCAACTCTTTTACCGCATCGGCGGCATTAAGCGGATCTTTCAATGCATCAAGGCTGGGGAATTCTTTATCAACAGAAACACCATTATTATTGTTCGTGACCGTCAGAACATATTCACTGTTATTTTCGCTAAACCCGGAAGTCAGCTCCGCAACCGCTTCTACGGCGACATCCGGTACATATAACGACATCGGCTTCAGCCATATTTTTTCTTTCGACTCACGCTTGCTGGAATGAGAAACCGCTAAAGAATAACCTCTATTTTCAGTCGTCATGATAAATGCCTCACTCTTCTAGCAAAATATTCGGGTCAACATAGAAATCGACGCTGAATATCGTGTCGTCGGTTAATGCTTCAATGTTGTGCCATTTTTCCGGCGGAAAGACGGCAAATTCCCCAGCGTTGATTGTCACAGTTTCCACCGGTTGCGGGCTGGTTTCATCCGCATAGCCGTTATAGCGGATCACCCCTTGTGACACGCTCAATCGCGGGTACACACCCTGCCGGGTACCAGCGTCCAGATGGCGTTTCCAAATAGACGCCGGAGCGGTTTCTTTCGTCCAGAACGGCGTCGTGCGGGTGTGAACATAGTTTGCGGGTATGGCGATACGTTGCATGTTTCATCCTCAAAGTTCTCAGCAAGCTGTACTCACCGGGAGGGGGAAAAGCATATGTTGCATATAATATACCTCTTTTGGAATTTGTGGGAAACTTTTTTGATGGCTATTTCTTGCTAATTCTCTCTACTCAAAAAGAGTTATTGTAAAAAACCATCAACAGGGTGAAAAATAGTCACATTACGGCTTTAAATATAAGGGAAAAGGACAATGAAAAACAAATCAAAACTCAACTCATTCTATTATGGCTTTCCTGTTTTCATGGTCACAACACAAGATAGTGAAGGGGGAAATAATATTTGCACCGCATCCTCATCCATTTCCCTTGGCGAGAAAATCATTATTGGAATAAGCAAGGGGAGCAAAACACATAGTAATTTAGTTGCTGGTTCCGATGCGGTCATCAATATTCCCGATCATACCCAGTGGGAGAAAGTCGAGCAGGTTGGCAGGCTGACCGGCGGCGATACGCTGTCGGAAAACCAGACTAAGAGCCTATCCCAGTAGGCGTAATTGTTGCCGGTGGTTTGGACACGGACAGCGCGGAAAAACCGGAGCGTACACGTAGTACGTGAGGATTTTGAGCACTGCCCAGGGCCAAACCAGCAAATAAAATAGCCTAATGAGATAGGTTCTAAATGGGGCGTGGAAATCTGCCATGATAAATTCGCTAAAGCCGGGCTGACTGCGGAAGCCTCGATTGATGTTGCGCCGCCGCGTATTGCTGAATGCCCAATTCAGGCAGAATGCCGTTTAGTGTCCATCAGCGATAAAGGCCGTTTTATTCTCGCCGAGCTGGATATTGTCAATCTGTGGGTAGAAAACGGCTTATTAAGTGAAAACGGCATTGTCGATTCCACCAAATGGAAGCCGCTTATTTTTAATTTCCGCGAATACGATACTGTTGGGGATGCTCTCGGCTTTAACATTAAATATGGTAACTGATGACGATAATTGCCCCCGTTACCGGAGGCAGTGCCTGAAAATTTACCCCAGCAGGTCAAAAATCGCAGCCAGGCTGTATTGCGCTGCGTTCGCCTTCGAGAGTTGGTAACGTGCGCCGCCCTGCCCGGCACCAGACCAATGGCGGGCGATCACAAAGCAAACACGCGCGCACAGCCGTTAATCTGGATATTGACCTTCATACCCGGCAACCAGCCGGGCCGGGTAACAGTCTGCACGGTAATGTGTTCGTCTGTATGCGCAAAAGCGAGCGTCAGCGTGGAGAGGTAACCGACGAAATCAATATCCACGATGTGCGCCTGCGGCAGCCCCGCAGCGCTATCGCACGGCTCGACGCTGATTTGCTCCGGGCGCAGCATAATGCGCCGCACGCCGGATATTGACGCATTATCAACCGGAATGTCGCCAAGCTGGCAGCGCGCTTTCCCCTGCGCCACGTCGGCTGACAGAATCAGCGCGTCACCTAAAAATAGCGCCGTCTCTTCATCCGCAGGCTGCGAATAGACCTCAAAGGGCGAGCCAATCTGGGCAAAGCGCCCATGGCGGATCACCGCAATCTGACTGGCGAATGACAAAGCTTCTTTCTGATCGTGAGTGACCAGAATCGACGCCACACCCGCCTGAGTAAGTAAATCCGCTGTCGCTTTACGTGTGGCGACACGCAAACCGGTATCAAGCGCGGAGAAAGGTTCATCAAGCAGCATCAGTGACGGTTGCTGTGCCAGTGCACGTGCCAGAGCGACGCGCTGCTGCTGACCACCGGAGATCTCATGCGGCCAGCGCTGGGCCAGTTTACTATCCAGCGACACCATCGCCATTAAAGCCTCCACACGCGCACGCTTCTCATGACGGGATCCGCTCAGCCCCCAGGCAATGTTTTCCCCCACGCGCAGATGCGGGAACAACGCACCTTCTTGCGGAACAAAACCAATTTTACGTTGATGAGCGGGAACAAACTGATCACCAGCAAATAGCGCCCTTCCGCGCATCATAATCTGCCCGCTGTCCGGCCGCTCAAACCCGGCAATCAACCGTAGTAACGTAGTTTTCCCCGAGCCAGACGGGCCAACTATCGCCGTACGGCTGCCGGGTGGAATAAGCAGGTTCACACCGTCCAGCACGCGTGCGGAGCCAAAGCTTTTGGAAATATTGCTCAGTTCTAACATCTTAAAGACCCGACAGTTTTTGTGATTGCTTATAGAGAAGGCCGGTCAACGGCAGGGAAATCAATATCATCAGCAACGCATAGGGCGAGGCCGCAACATAATCGATCTCGCTGGTGAGCGCCCAAAAACCGGTCGCCAGCGTGCGGGTACCAAGCGGTGAAAGCAGCAACGTGGCGGTCAGTTCATTGCTGACGCCGAGAAAAACCAGCGCAGCAGCAGCCGCTGCGCCTGGCGCCGCCAGCCGCAGCGTGACACTCAACAGCGCTCTGCCGGGCGAAGTGCCAAGACTCTGCGCCACCTGTTCCAGCTCCACCGGCGCTTGCGCAATCCCGGCGCGCAGATTGATGAGCGCTCTGGGCATCAGCATCAGCATATATGCCAGAAACAGCGTTACCTCGGTTTGGTAAATCGGTCGGGCGTAACGGATGGTGACGGTTACCAGCGCCAGCGCAACAACGATGCCCGGCAGCGAACTGGTGACGTAGTTACATCCCTCCAGCACACGTATCAGCGGACGCGGATGGCGCACCGCAAGCCAGGCTGTCGGCAATGCAAACGCGGTTGTCAGCAACGCACCACAAAATGCCAGAAACAACGTCTGACGCAGAGAGAGCCACAAATCGGCGCTGGACCAGTTCATCAGACCGCCAAGCCATAGCCAGCGGGCAAGCACCACCATCGGCGTACCGAGCGCAAGGATGGCCATCACCAGCATCAGCGCGAATCCGCACGCCGAACTCCTGCCGCCAAGTATAAAGCGGTGCTGTTTACGTGCCGCACCTGCGCCGACGCGGGCATAACGCGCTTTACCGCGTGCAGCGGTCTCCAGTAGTAACAACGCAAGGCAGCATAGGGCGAGCACGCCCGCCAACATGTTGGCAGCCGGGCCGCTAAAGGTAGATTGAAACTGGTCATAAATGGCGGTGGTGAAGGTATCAAAACGGATCATCACGAACAGGCCATATTCCGCCAGTAAATGCAGCGCAACCAGCAGCGCGCCGCCGCAAATCGCCAACTTGAGTTGTGGTAAAACCACGCAGAAAAAGATGCGCCACGGCGGAGTGCCCAGTGAGGCCGCAACATCCTCAAGTCCCGGATCCAAACGACGTAATACGGCAGCTACCGGCATATAAATAAAGGGGAAATAGGCCAGCACAGCGAGAAAAACGGCGGCGGACAAACCATTGAAACCCGGCGCGACGCTGACCCAGGCATAACTTTGCACAAACGCCGGGATCGCCAGCGGCGCAACAGCCAACAGCGACCAGACGCGCCGCCCCGGCAGTGTGGTTCGCTCCGTCAGCCAGGCCATGGCAACGCCCACCGTCACACAGGCCGGAACGGCGCAGGCAATCAGCAAAAAGGTGTTGTTGAGTAACTCACCAACGCGCGGACGAAAAATGAGTGCTTTCACCGTCGGCCACCCGGTATCAATACCCACCCCAATAACAAATCCCAGGGGCAATAAGGCAAGCAGTGCCGCAAAAGTGGCTAATACCACCAGCACCCCGGAAGGGCGGCGCCGGACGGTTTGGCTGGCCGCGCGGCGTGTCGCCGGAAAACTCAAACTGGACATAAAACGCTCATTCATACCGCAATTACAGGAGACCGGCCTCGGTCATTAACTCGTTCACCTTTTTGCTGTTCAGTGCAGAAGGCTCAACCTTCGGCGCATCCAGTTGATTCAATGGCACCAGTTTCGCATTGGAAGCCGCACCCACACCGACGGCATATTCAAAAGCGGTATTGGTACGCAACATATCCTGCCCGGTTTTACCAGTGATCCATTTGATAAAGGCCTGCGCCTGTTTCTGGTGCTTACTGGAGGCTAAAACACCGCCGCCGGAAATGCTGACAAAAGCGCCCGGATCCTGATGCCTGAAGTAGTGAAGCTGCGTATTTTTGCTGTTTTCGCCGGTTTTGGCCTGATCAACAAAGTAGTAGTAGTGGTAGATAACACCACCATCAATCTGCCCGGCATTCACCGCTTTCAAGACAGTACTGTTGCCTTTATAAGGCACGAAATTAGTTTTCATGGCTTTCAACCAGTCGAGCGTGGCCTTTTCACCTTTCAGTGTGAGCATCGCGCTGACAATCGCCTGGAAGTCTGCGCCTGACGGAGACGCCGCCCAGCGACCTTTCCATTCCGGTTTTGCTAAATCCATCATCGATGCCGGAAGCTGAGCCGCACTGATTTTTGTCGGGTTATAAACAAACACCGTGCTGCGCGCAGCAATACCTATCCAGCGGCCATGCGCCGGGCGGAACTGCGCCGGAACCTGCTTCAGAGTATCGGCATCCAGCGGCGCGAACAGGTTGGCATTATCGACCAACGTCATTGCCGGGGAGTTTTCAGTGAGGAAGACATCAGCCGGAGAAACTTTACCTTCCTGAACAATCTGGTTGCCCAACTCCGTATCGCCGCCGTTACGCAGCGTCACTTTTATCCCCGTTTCTTTGGTGAATTCATCAACCCAGGATTTTGTCAGGTTTTCATGCTGCGCGTTATATACCACGATCCCGTCGTCGTTATTGGCGGCAGAGGCCATAGACGCGGCGAAAACCGAAGAGATGACCAGCGCGATTGAACAGAACGGCAAAAAGCGATTCTTCATCATCATTCCTTTTAAGATAAGTGTAATAGTCAGCGCATGCGACCCGGCAGAAGTTTAATACCAGCGAAGTATAAATGAGAATCAAAATAATTATCAAAAAATGTCGTTCGAAATTAAATACTATAAAAACAAGGATAACCAAATTAATATTCTGGTCATTAATTACAGAATACGCTTAAACTTAAGATAACCTTAAGTTATCAGGCAATATTTCCTCTAATATTAAGCATGGGGTTATAGCAACCGTTGATTTTCTTTGAGAGGATAACAAATTAGCACCGGAACATACGGAATAGAATACAGGCACCGCATAACAGCCTGAAAAGGAAAAAAATAGCTATGAAAAATAAAAAGATAGATACGATGGCGAAAGTGGCGATGCGCAGCAGAGGCTTGTCGGTGAAAGAGAGACGCGTTCGCTATCAGGGAAAAATATTCACATTTAAATATGTATCCGGCCACTATGAAGTGTTCTTTAACGATGAAAAGGTCGATGTTATCGAAACAGAAAACATCAATCAGGCAATTGCCGACTACAAAGAAAAACACAACAAAACCAAACGTCAGATACCGTAAAAATTAGCCATGTAATTAATATGGTTATGCCACTCTTCTTCATCATCATAACCTCCGTTTATCCCGGCAGACTCCTAATAAAGCCAATATTAAGCATGCTAAGCAAGTAGTGCATTCTGCCGCCAAAAAAGCTACAGCGATGTGCCTTCTCTTGTGGCAGAACGCCAGACAGCCGCAACCCTCAGCAATAAATAGCTGAAGCAAAATGGCACCGATACTGACTTAAACTAAATACACATCAACACAGCCAGACTATTCCACTCGGGCCGCCCACAACATATAAGGTATATTTTATGGATAATTTCTGAATAACCTTTACTTTTCTTTCGGATTTACCACCAGAGGATTATTTCAGATCCGTCGGCTGTGATTCTCCAGGGGTGAATGCCTGCACTTCCTGCGCAACCTTTTTCGCTTCCTGCTTGCGTTGCACATGTTCGTTGTTTTCTTTCTCGGCCCGGGCGATGTCTAATTCCTGCTGCGTCACTTTTTTTCCGGAAAAGGCGTCAATCATTTCCGTACTGCCGTCAGGATATTTAACAACCGTTACCAGACGTCCACCAAATTGCGGAATGCCGGTCATCGCCAGCGAATAATCAATTTGATGATTTTCGACTTCTTTATTTTTTTCAAGCTGCTGCTCCGCCTTTATAGCCTTCGCCTCTTTATGGCTTTCGGCGCGGCTGGAGAGCGTGACTTTGGTACTTTCCTCCTGATGAGATGTGTTACCCGCTCCGCTTTCACTGGTGATGTGTAGATCGGCTTTGGTGGCCGTATTTTCTTGTGTTGCATTGGCAAGGTGCGAGGTTGCCTGAATCGCCTGAATCTCCTGCATCATTATCTCCGCTGCTGGTTACCCGGATAATTCCCTACTGACTCATCCGATCTGAGTCGAAAAAAACCCTCATAACGATTATCGACAACAGAGAGAAACGGATTAATAACAAATAATGATTAAATACCAGGCGCCACAGGCAAAATTTAAATAAGCAAAGATTGATCAACCACCCTGTGAATTTACGTTAAGGTGGATTTATTAAATTAAATATTATTTAAGTCATCTATTAAAAATTAATTATATGCATTACAGTAGTATTTATTTCTTATCATTAATAGCATTCATATTTGAAAATGCTACAGCCATCGAACAGCGCACGATAACCGCATCTGACGCCAAGCGAATTCCCCGCTCCTGCGGCATGCTGCTACTCTCACATTCTCACAAAATGAAAAAACAGCAGGAGTGACCATGAGCCAACAACCTTTACATGCCGCACCGCTAAGCTGGGGCCACGGCAACCGGACTTTCGAGATCTTTATCGAACCCACCTGCCCCTTCTCCGTCCGGACGTTTAACAAGCAGGAAGCGCTGTTAGAAGCCGTTGGCGAAGAGAACGTGACGGTCAAAATTCGCCTGCAATCACAGCCCTGGCATCTCTTCTCTGGTGTGATTGTGCGCTGCATCCTCGCAGCTTCAACGCTGCCCGATGGTAAAAACGCGGCGCATAAAGTGCTGCGTGCGGTTGCCGATCATCGTGAAGAGTTTGAATTTACGGATCATTGCAGCGGTCCGAATATGGACGCCACACCGCAGCAGATTATTGAACGCATTGAAAATTACAGCGGCGTGCAACTTGCAGACGCTTTTGCCCGCCCGGAGTTGCAAACCGAAATCAAATGGCACTGTAAATACGCGCGTCAGAACGGCATTCATGTATCCCCAACCTTTATGGTTAATGGGCTGGTGCAGGCCGATCTTGGCAGCGGTGATGACATCAGCGTCTGGGCGCAGCGCATTCTTGCCTGAACCCACGACCACCTATACTCACTTAACCTGAACTTCAACATATCAACGAAAAGGCGGACCAAAATGTCAGACAACTATCAGCCACCGAAGGTCTGGACGTGGGATAAATCCGGCGGCGGCGCTTTCGCTAATATCAACCGCCCGGTTTCCGGCCCGACGCACGATAAAACACTGCCAGTGGGCAAACACCCGCTCCAGCTCTATTCGCTCGGCACGCCGAATGGTCAGAAAGTCACGATCATGCTGGAAGAATTGCTGGCAAAAGGGGTTAGCGAAGCAGAGTACGACGCCTGGTTGATTCGTATCGGCGAAGGGGATCAATTCTCCAGCGGTTTTGTCGAAGTCAACCCGAACTCCAAAATCCCGGCGCTGCGCGATCACAGCACTACACCGCCGACGCGCGTGTTTGAATCCGGCGCAATCCTGCTGTATCTGGCAGAGAAATTCGGCCACTTCCTGCCAAAAGATCTGGCAGGACGTACGGAAACGCTGAACTGGTTGTTCTGGTTACAGGGCTCTGCACCGTTCCTCGGCGGCGGCTTTGGCCATTTCTACAACTATGCGCCGGTTAAAATTGAGTACGCAATCAACCGCTTTACCATGGAAGCCAAACGCCAGTTGGACGTGCTGGATAAACAACTGGCCAACCATAAATTCATCGCGGGTGATGAGTACACCATTGCTGATATGGCGATTTGGCCATGGTACGGCAACGTGGTGCTTGGCAATGTCTATGACGCCGCCGAATTTCTCGATGCCAGCAGCTACAAAAATGTGCAACGCTGGGCACAGGAGATTTTCGCCCGCCCGGCAGTGAAACGCGGTCGCATTGTTAACCGTACGTTCGGCGCGCCGAACGAGCAGTTACACGAACGCCATGACGCCAGCGATTTCGATATGCAGACTGAAGATAAACGCAACGCCTAATCTTCCTCACCGGGCGGAATGCCGCCCGGTTTCTTATCCCGCTCCCGCGACCCTCTGCTGTTTTTTCGCGGCAAACACAACCAGAGTCTTAGATACCGGCGATTGGCCAGACACCACTATTGAACCGGCCGGAACATACGCCCTAACGCGCCAGCTCGTCGCTCTCCATTTGTCTAAGCGCCGCGAGCGTCACCAGCGCCTCCTGCTCGTCAATAATGCTCATGGCAAAACCAACATGCACCAGCACCCATTGTCCAAGCAATTGGCGCGGCGATTCTTCGCACACCAGCGCAATATTGACGTCCCGACGCACACCACACACATCGACCTGCGCCAGTTGATGAAAATCTTCGCCAACAGCCACCACCTGGCCCGGTACGCCTATACACATCGTTGCCTTACTCCACTTCAATACTTTTGATCTGCACGCCGTCGCTGTGCTCAATATGCAACGTCGGGCGGTGACAGCGCGGACATTCGTCGTGCCGGGTGATCTCTACCGACGCACTACAGTTCCAGCACCACGCTTGCGCGGGTTTATGGATGATATGCAGCGCACAGCCCTGTGCCAGCGTATCGCGACAGGCAATATCGAAACCAAAACGCAGAGCGCTCTCTTCAATACAGGCTAGTGCGCCGATTTCCAGCCAGACGCCGGTCACACGCTGCGCACCGTGCTGCTTCGCCTGCTGTTCGATAATTTCCACCGTATTCTGGCACAGCGATAACTCATGCATGCTGCGCGCCTCGCTGGCCGAACAGCAATGCGCGGCGGCTTACGCTGGCATCCGTGACCGGTAGCGAAAGCGCCATCTTCAAGCAGTTATCCGCCAGTTGTACGCCCTGCTGCGGGTTGAGATCGGGCGTTAGCGGCGACATCAAAGAGCAACTCAGGTACTGCCCCAGCGCCGGTAATTCACCCACGGTAAAGGTCATCTCGCCATAGGGTAATTGTAACCCCAGCCGCTCGCTGACGCGCCGCACCGGCCAGCATTGCTGCGGGCCAGGATAGATTTGCAAACTCAGCATCCACGGCGTCAAAACACAGCCAAGCCACTGGTTTTCAAACAGAGTAAACGGCGTGGTATACACTTCCATTTGCGGATGCACGAACGGCAACCCTTGCATCTCATGGGCGGCAATCGTCTTAAAAGCATGCTGAACTTCGCGGTGCGGCGAAACGTCAAATCCTGGCAATTCATCATTGTGCATGAGCAGCCTCCCGTGGCGTCAGCACAACGTCGGATTCAGCCAACGCATCAATCACCGCCGCCAGCGCGCTATCAAGGCTGGCTTCCACCACCGGCGTCATGCCGATATGCGGCTCCAGCGAGGCTGGCGTAACGCCAATCAGCGTGAGTTTCGCCGGAAACTCACCGGTAAAACGCAGCGCGGACAGTACGTCCGCCAGCCCCAACTGGTGCGGAGAAATTTTATTGCTGAACAGCGTCGGCACTTCGTCGTCGCGCAGGATAATGACCTTTCCTGGCTCGCTTTTCCGGCTGACGATCGCGTCGGTAATAATCAGATGATCGCGGTTAGCCATCGCGTCGAGCAGTTCCATTCCGGCGGTACCGCCATCCAGCACTTCAACCTCTTCCGGCAGATGGAAGCGCTGCGCCAGCGCCTCCACAACCCGTACGCCAATCGCTTCGTCAGTCAATAAAATGTTGCCGACGCCCAGTACTAAAATCGACATTACAGCACCTTTACCGACACAACATCGTTGCCGTCCGCATCCAGCACATGCACCGCGCAGGACATGCAGGGATCGAACGAATGCACGGTGCGCACCACTTCCAGCGGTTTTTGCACGTCCGCAACTGGCGTACCCACCAGCGACAGTTCGTAGGGCCCGGCATCATCATTAAAGTTGCGCGGCCCGGCATTCCAGGTCGATGGCACAACTGCCTGATAGTTCTCGATTTTACCGTCTTTGATCACCACCCAGTGGGAGAGCATGCCGCGCGGCGCTTCCAGAAAGCCGACACCTTTAAATTCGCCGCTCTGCGGAATGTCGGTTTTCGCATAGGTCTGCATGTCGCCTTTGCCGATATTATCGATCAACGCCTGATACTGATTTTGCAACACGCCGTGTAGTTCGCAGGCGTGAACGGTGCGGCCAATAATACGTCCCAGAGTTGAATGTAGCTGCGCTACGCCGATCGTTTTGCCGGTCAGTTTCTGGTAGATAGCGACAATGTCATTTAGCTTAGTCGCCGTAGTTTCGTGTTTCGCCGCCAGTTTGCAGAGCATATTAGCTAACGGACCAACTTCCACCGTTTTGCCGTAAAAAGTGGGCGATTTCACCCAGGAATATTTGCCCTCTTCCTGCCAGCCTGTGTACTGCGGCAATGTCGTGCCCTGCCACGGTGCCTGCGGCGCCTCATCTTTGTACCATGCGTGTTTAGAACTCTCCTGGATCCCTTTCACCATAAAGGGATCGTCACCCGTCGTGATCGCCCGGAAGGTACTGAGATCGGCATTTTCGATATACCCGCCAGGGAACAGGAAGCTGCCGTTGTTGGCATCGGTGGGAAATTCCGGCGTACTGAGGTAATTCACCGCGCCTTTGCCAAGCGACAACCACTCGGGGTAAAACGCGGCAATGACGGCGGTATCAACTTTGTAAACCTGCTCAATAAAACCCTCCAGGCGATCGATAAACGACTTCAGGTACATCAGACGTTCAAGGTTCAGCACTTCAAGGCCGTCGAGGTTGATCGGGTTGGCGACACCGCCGACTGCCAGGTTCTGGATATGCGGCGACTTGCCGCCGAGCAGCGCCACGATGCGGTTAGCGTCGCGCTGACACTCCAACGCTTGCAGGTAGTGTGCGACAGCTATCAGGTTCACTTCCGGCGGTAACTTCATTGCCGGGTGTCCCCAGTAACCGTTGGCAAAAATACCCAACTGACCGCTGGCGACCAGCGCTTTGATCTTATCCTGCACTGCTTTGAACTCGCCTTCACTGTTCAGCGGCCAGTCGGAGATCCCTTTCAGCAGCGCGGCTGCTTTTGCCGGATCGGCCTGCAATGCCGAGGTGATATCCACCCAGTCGAGCGCCGAGAGCTGATAAAAATGGACGATATGATCGTGGATCGAGTGTGCGGCAAGAATGATGTTGCGGATGTACTGCGCATTCAGCGGCACATTGACCTTCAGCGCACTTTCGACTGCCCGCACCGAGGTGATAGCGTGAATGGTGGTACAAACGCCACAAATACGCTGCATGATGATCCAGGCATCGCGCGGATCGCGCCCCTTCACAATCTCTTCCATTCCGCGCCACATGGTTCCCGATGACCAGGCCTTTGATACGACGCCGTTTTCAATTTCGCAATCAATGCGTAAATGACCCTCAATACGGGTCACCGGATCGATGGTGATACGTTGACTCATGCTTCACTCGCCTCATGTCGCGCAGGTGTTTTTAACGGAGGAATAATCGGCAACAGACGTATGAGTAAGATGTATGCACAGACTTCAATTGCCACAAAACCAATAGAGATCATCAACTCTTCCCCGGTCGGGAAGTAGCCGTATCCGTTGCCGGGATTGAAGGCCAGCAGCGAATAAGAGAGCCGCCACAGCGCGCAGCCTAACAGCATGCTGAGAGCGGCCAGGAACAGAACGCGGGAATCGTTGCGCCAGCGGGAAACGCGCAGCGCCAGCAGCGGGAAGGCCAGCAGTGCCAGCTCCAGCCAGAATATCAGGCTGTAAAAATCCCCCGCGAACGCGTAATGCCACTTGCCGCGCCAGCTGATCTCCCCGACGCGCAGCAGCAGGAACAGTGCCAGCAAGACGCTTAGCACGCCCATCAGTTTATTGAACAGGCGCTTCTCATCCGGGCCGTTACCCCGCAGGCTGGCCTGCATTAAGGAGCCTTCAAAGATAACGATTGAAAAGCCCATAATAAAAGCGGTCAGCAGTGAGAAGAGCGGCAGCATTTCGTAGCTTTGCCACAGCGGATAGACTTTGTATCCGGCAGCAATCATCAGCGATCCCATCGATGACTGGTGCATTGTCGGCAACAGTGCGCCAAGGGCGATGATAAAAAACATCACCTTGTTCAGACGACGCAGCGAAACCTTCCAGCCCAGTCTTTCCAGCAGTGCAGGCGCGAATTCCAGCGCCATTACGCCAATATAGATGGTCATACAGACGGCCGTTTCGAACAGCACCGAATTGACGTTGAAGTATCCGGGAATATAGAAATACGGCAGATTCCAGTAACGACCAACGTCAATAGTGATGGATAGCCCGCCCAGCGAGTAACCGAATAGGCTACACAGCAGCGCCGGACGCACCAGCGGATGATAATCGCCACGATTGAAGACATAGACCGCCCACGCCAGCGCCCAGCCACCGCAGGCGAAACCGGTGCCGATCAGCAGGTCGAAAGCGATCCAGATCCCCCACGGATATCCGCCATTCAGATCGGAGACCGATCCCAGACCGAAGATCAGACGCTTGAGAATAAAGATCGCGCACAGCACGACCAACGGGGCGAACAGAAGCACGGGTTTGCTCAGCAGCTTACCGCCCATGGCTTGTGGATCATGACTCATGGTCATCCTCCTCGTGGTGCTCCCTTGTATTACGCCGTACCAGCGCTGTCAGACCTGCCAGCACCGCCAGCGGCAACATCATGCCTTTGTACACCGTATGCTGAACGTGTTCGGATCGCGCGCCAGTAGCCAGAGAGTCCAGCGCTGGTAAACCGAGATCCGTGTAAGGCACACCTGTCAATACCAGCACCTGCGTGCCACCGCCCTCTTTCTCGCCGTACAAATGCGGGTAGTAATGCGGGACATCGTGAAGGTAAACATCATCGGCGTGCAACGTCTGGCGGGGATAGCGATATTCGGAACCCGGCTTCAGCGTGAGGCGTTTTTTTGCTTCGGCCAGTAACTCCTCGCGGGTGCCGTAGATCACCGCCCCTGCCGGACAAACTTCCACACAGCCGGGAAGCTCGCCTTTATCAAGACGCCCGACGCCTTTCTGATTACAGAGCTGGCATTTGTGGATCTGGCCGAACGGGTTGTCGTAATCATATTTCGGCACGTCGAAAGGACAAGCGACCATACAGTAACGGCAGCCGGTACAAACATCCGGGTTGTAATGAACGATGCCAGTGACGGCGTCTTTCGTCAGCGCCTGTACCGGGCAGACCGACACGCAATTAGCATCCACGCAGTGCATGCACTGCTTTTTGATGTAGGCATAGCCATTTTCGGCCTGGTCTTTGTTTTGCCCGTTACCGCTGTGCCAGACCTGAATAATGTTGTTGGTATACGGAGAGAGTTTGTCGTTGTTCGACCAGGTTTGTTCACCCTGCGGATTAGGCACCGGCGAGTTGATCGCCTGGCAACGTGAGACACAGGCCTGGCAGCCGACACAGAGCGTAGAGTCATATAACATGCCCAGCGCTCCTGGGATCGGCGGCCGGTTTTGCGCAGCGGCAAAACCGGTGGACGATCCCCCCATCAGCAGCGCCCCGCCGGACGCCACTTTGAGAAAATCACGTCTGTTCACGGCTATTCTCCCTGCGAATCAGCGTCGTTTTTCTTCTGTTGCCGTCCCAGCTCGCGCACCGTCATCACGCCAACGCCCGCCACCAGACCGACTACGCCACCCAACAGGCCGACAGCCGTTGCCGACACCGTGCCGCCCTCTTTCAGTTGTACGTCGGGTTTTTCAGCGCGAGGTGTCGGATTTTCGACATGAGCAAGCTGAGAAATACCTTTGTGAAAGCCAACGCCTTCTTCATTACAGCCGTAACAAGGGTGACCAATAGCAACTGGCCATGCGCCGCCGACATCGCAGAACTGTAATGTAGAGCAGTTGCCCCAGGTTTCCGGGCCTTTACAACCGAGGTGATAAAGACACCAGCCCTGCCGGTGCCCGGCATCGCCGAACTCTTTCGCAAAACGCCCGGCATCGAAGTGCGGGCGTCGCTCGCAGTTTTCGTGAATCAAACGCCCGTAGGCAAAAGAAGGCCGGTTTTTGCTGTCCAGCGCAGGGGGTTTGCCAAAGGTGATGAGATGCGCCACGGTGGCGAGAAAATTTTGTGGGTTCGGCGGACAGCCAGGAATATTAATCACCGTTTTCCCTGGCAACACTGCCTGCAAACTGACTGCACCGGTGGGATTCACCCCTGCCGCAGCCACACCACCCCAGGAGGAGCAGGAACCGATCGCGATAATGGCGGCTGCGTTTTCTGCCGCCTTACGAATATGGTCAACAATAGGCTCGCCGGCCACCATGCAGTAAATGCCACCATCTTTCATCGGAATAGAGCCGTCAACCACCAGCACGTACTGGCCTTTATACTGCTCCAGAGCATGGTGTTTGTTCTCTTCAGCCTGATGCCCGAACGCGGCGGAAAGCACTTCGTGGTACTCCAGCGAAATGGTTTCCAGCACAAGGTTTTCAACGGTGGGATGAGTAGCGCGAAGCAGCGATTCAGTACATCCGGTGCACTCCTGTGCACCAATCCAGATAACTGGAGGACGTTGCGGATGGCTGATGGCTTCCGCCATCTCTGCGGCCGCCTTGCCGCTCAGCCCCATCGTGGCCGCCAGCGCGGCGCACAGCTTCATAAAATCACGACGACTCACACCCTGCGATGCTAAATGTAAATTATCTCCTGCCATTTATTTTTTATTCCTCAGCCCGAACTAAGAATATTCTCCATCCAACAGGAAGAAGAGTGCTGCGATCGCTCCGACAATTAAGCACATAAAAATCATGGGTATTATGCAAAAATGAGACGCAGATTACATTACACGGACTTATTGTAGGGATATTAGGGCACAAATGAACAAAAAAAATGAAAGTCACCCGACAAAAGCGACCTTCACAAAAGAGAACTACATATTGAGCGAAGCGTATTGTTATGTTCCGAGGCGGTATCCCGCCATAAAAAATCGGATCACCGTACTGGAGTGACTCTCGCGAAAAAAGTCCATCATCATCTCTTTATCCAGCCCGTAGCGGCGAGTGAGAATTCCTGCTTCCCACGCGCTGAGTTGTCGATCGCCTGTCTTTTCAAACATGCGGTGCGAAAATCCAAGGACAAAACCCCGTTTATAGTCCGGGCAGAAATGCGCCACATTGCTGGCGCTATCCGCCTGCGCCGCATTCAGCCCGGCCATTAAACCCTTACCAAAGTGGTTTTCCATCGTTATCACCCTAATCGTTATATAAATAATTATATAACGATATATTGCAGGGGCGATAGCGCTGATTAAAATGCCACCCATTCGTCCGGCGATGCAGCAGATTTAGAGGTGGTTTTACGCGACAAATCCGGTTTCACCAGCGTGGTTGTTGCCGGGGTATTCTGCTCGTTGCTGGAAAGACGGAACTGCTGAACAGAGCGTTGCAGCTCTTCTGTCTGGCGTTCCAGCGCCTCCGCTGCCGCAGAGATCTGCTCTACCAGCGAGGCGTTCTGCTGCGTGACGCTATCCATCTGGCTGATCGCGACGCCCACCTGAGAGATGCCTTTACTCTGTTCTGCAGAGGCCGAGGCAATTTCTTTCATAATGGTGGTTACTTCGGTCACGGCCCGCAGGATACTTTCCATGGTGCTGCCGGTGTCATTAACCAGTCGCGCCCCTTTCTCAACGCGGCTGACTGAATCGGCAATCAGCGTTTCGATTTCTTTCGCCGCGCCGGCACTACGGCTGGCAAGATTACGGACTTCCCCGGCGACGACGGCAAAGCCACGCCCTTGCTCACCCGCGCGCGCCGCTTCAACCGCAGCGTTCAACGCCAGAATGTTTGTCTGGAAAGCAATGCTGTTAATCACAGTGGTGATCTCAGCAATTTTCTTCGAGCTACCGGAAATACCATCCATCGTACTGATGACATCTTTAACCAGCGCACCGCCTTTGCTGGCAGTGGCTGAAGCCACTTCCGCCAGTTGGCTGGCCTGGCTGGCATTATCAGCATTCAGTTTGACCGTTGAAGTCAGCTCTTCCATGCTGGCTGCCGTTTGCTCCAGCGCGGCGGCCTGCTCTTCGGTACGGGAAGAGAGATCATTATTGCCGGAAGAGATCTCACTCGCCCCGCGCCAGATATTTTCACTGCCGTGACGGATACTGCTAACCGCTTCACGCAGGCTATCCTGCATTGCCAGCAACAGCGGCACGACTTTGCCAACGCAGTTACGACCAAAACCTTCCAGCGGCTGGCTGAGATCGCCCTGCGCCATCAGCATGAAATGCGCGCGGATACGCTCCAGCGGGCGCACCAGCATGGCGACCAGATAGCGATCGGTAAAGAGCAGGATCAACAGGCCAATCACCATCGCTACAATAATTGCCACGCGGGTACTTCTCGTCCGGCTATCGACGACAACGCGAGTCTGATCGAGCATATCACCCGCAGCTTTATTAAAGCTTTCGGCCGATGCGCCAAAGTTGCGGCTTAAACCCGGCGTGACATTATTTGCTTGCTGGCGATAAGCGTCTGGCGTTCCCTGCTGAGCCAGTTGAAATTGTGGCGTGATGCCCTGCTCCAGCAGCGCCTGCCAGTTATTGATCACTTGCTCAGAGATTTTCGCATCTATCGGCCCTGGTGAAATCGCTTTAAACGCCGCCAGATAACGGGCCATATTGTCCAGCGCCTGTTGAACGGGCGCCATATCCGGCGAGCCACCCGCAGCTTTGGCTTCCATTGCGCGACTGAGACGAGTCACAAACCGAAAGTACTGATCATTGCCCTGGCTAAGCAGAGTCATCTGTGACACTAACTGGCGATCTACCTCATTGCCATCGGCCACCTTTGACAAAGAAAAAACGCTATACAAGCCAACGCCTGACCACAGCACACCGAAAATCCCGAGGATCGCCAGCATAACGGCTCGTATAGTAAAGTTACGAAGCATACTCATAATATTATCCTTGCGGTGAAGGTACACTCTCGCCTGCGGGCAAGACTTATCTTCGTTATCGGCATGGACAAGGAAATTCTGCATGGTAAAGCTGAAAAAAATGATAAAAAAATTTCACCCTTATGTTTTTTCGTCAACCTGCATCGTAGCCGTACAGAATGTTATCCCATTTCATCACTGGGTTATTAATTATCGTTACCATCATGGTATTTCTTTCCAGAGGCATTACATAAGTAATTGTTTTTTAAAATAAAAAAATAAATATTAATTCACTAAATATTTCAAGCGTTAATACTTCAAAAACCCATGATAAATAATGCGCAAAAACATCACCACTTAACAATATATAGAAAAGACACGATTAAATGTTGCAAAAACTTAGAATAATAACTCTAAAAAAGTTAAAAAAAAATGAATAAAAACACGCAACCAAAGAACACATTAGATAATTCAGCATGTTTTTTATAACGAATAAAAATGACGCTTAAGGTATATAAAACTTATTTTAAGTACGGTTAACGGATTATTTATTACACTGACCGCTGTGATGTTTTTCGCACTTACTGGCGCGGACATATCGCCGTAGGCCGCATAAACACTGACCTGCAACGATACAGCTGTGAATCTGCGAATTCTCTCATACGCCCGGTTACAGCCGCAGTGAGAACAAGGCTTATATTCAGCGCTGCATCCATTCTATTTTCGATCTCTCACTGGCGTTTCGCTCGGAAGATTTTTCTCAGACGTTTATCCAGGAATTTTCTCAGAAGAATGGCAACACCTAACGTAAATTAATAGCGCAGTTTTACTTGCGAACGGATAATAAAAATGCGCCATTATCTATACAGAATCTGTTTTTCGCCGTCTGACGGCATAAAAGTCTGCAATAATTCATTTTCCTACGAATAATCATAAGCAATTTATTATTCACAATACATTCCTCCACTGGCGATTTTCTGCTCTTTTTTCGGGAAAGATCCACGCAATGCAGATGTTTTTTAAACCATACTGGGACCATTGCCAGACCAGTTCCGCCGCCGTAGCAAACACTGGTGGTCTCTACTTTGCCAGTGACATCCGGATGCTTTTGCAGAAACTCAATGGCGGCAAAGAAGCCATTCATCGGTTTTGTGGGATCGACTTTTTGTTACAGCTGACGCCCTTTTGATACACAGAAAACGGACGTAAGATAAAAACGCTGTTTCGATTTTCATATAAAAGCCAGATAAGAAAGGAGACATCATGCCCGGTTTCGCCAATCCGAATCGCTACAAACAGATGCAATATCGATACTGCGGTAAAAGTGGCCTGCAACTGCCCGCACTTTCCCTCGGTTTGTGGCACAGCTTTGGTCATGGGCAGGCGCGGGATTTGCAACGTGCTCTGCTGCGTAAAGCGTTTGACCTTGGCATTACCCACTTTGATTTAGCCAACAACTACGGGCCGCCGGCAGGCAGCGCGGAAGAGAATTTTGGTCGCCTGTTGCGCGATGATTTCGCGGCTTATCGCGACGAAATCATTATCTCCACCAAGGCTGGTTACGATATGTGGCCTGGCCCGTATGGTTCCGGCGGATCGCGTAAATATCTGCTGGCCAGCCTCGATCAGAGCCTGAAACGCATGGGCGTTGCGTACGTGGATATCTTTTACTCACACCGCGTAGATGAAAAAACGCCGATGGAAGAGACCGCTTTGCGCTCGCCCAGGCGGTGCAAAGCGGTAAAGCACTATATGTCGGCATCTCTTCTTACTCCACTGAACGTACACAACAGATGGCAGCGTTGCTGCGCGAGTGGAAGATCCCGCTGCTTATCCATCAGCCTTCGTACAACCTGCTGAACCGCTGGGTCGACAAAACTGGCTTGCTCGATACGCTGGAAGATAACGGCGTGGGATGTATCGCCTTTACTCCGCTGGCGCAGGGGCTGCTGACCGGCAAATACCTGAGCGGCATTCCGGAAGGTTCGCGTATGCAGCGTGAAGGCAAGAAAGTACGCGGTTTAACGGAGAAAATGCTGACGGAGAGCAATCTCAACAGCCTGCGGTTGCTCAATGAGATGGCGCAACATCGCGGGCAGTCGATGGCGCAAATGGCGTTGAGCTGGCTATTGAAAGATCAGCGCGTTACCTCCGCGCTGATTGGTGCAAGCCGTCCGGAGCAGCTCGAAGAGAACGTACTGGCGCTGAATAACCTGATGTTCAGTGAAAAAGAACTGGCGCAAATCGATCAGCATGTAGCCGACGGTGAATTGAATCTTTGGCAGGCATCGTCAGATAAGTAACAAAAAAGCCGGGTAGCGTTGCTTACCCGGCTTTCAGCCCTCTTGAGGCTTTCGCTTTCTCTCGCAGAATCAGTGATACAACCAGCCGGGGTTACACATCCTCCGGGTTCACCCACGGCCGTTGATTCTCAGGCCAGACCAACACCACCAGCGCCGGATAGGCTTCCATACTGAACTCGCGAAAACATTGGCGTAGATTGAGGACGTCCAGATCGGACTGCGCGACTTTTTCACCGTTGACACAACGTTTTTTTATGTTGTCATAATACTTGTACACCGCTGAGTTGAGATCGCTACAGCGACGCTGTGCTTCAAATAAACCCGGTGTGCTATTTAATTCCGCCATGTTCATACGTTTAATTGTCGCATGAAGAAAATCAATATATTCATGGTTGACACGCCAGTACCATACCGGAGTAATCGCGTTCATTAATAACGAAAAATGATCTTCGCCTTCTTCTTTCGACAATGGCTGATACTGCGGGGGGCGATTGTCAATTTCACTAAGGGGAGTTTTTTTATTGTGCTCACGCATCAATAAAAGTACGCCGCCCGTCAGCAGCAATATAGCAATAACAGAATAAAAAACACTGTTCATGAGCAGGCTCCTTTTTTTTGATTTTAAAAGTGTGCCGTGATATTGTCAACGAACCTCACGCCTGCGTCACCTCTTCCTTGTTGATATTAAAGGATATTAGAAATGCTTCCCGAGAATCTTGTCCCGGCACGATTTCATATTGCTACTGCTGAAACCAACCCTGGAGAAGAAGGAACAGAAGCTAATTTAGCTCAGGGGAAAACAACCCTCGCCGATCATGCCAACGATATATTAGCTAATGCCAGCCGTGGTGGGCAGTCAAGAAATATGTTACTTGAAGAGCACGATCGCCAAATAAAAGATCGTCTGTTACGGGTGGTAAAAATCGAGACATTCGCTCGTCTGCTTAATGAGTTACAGGAAGAGGGCGAGATTGAACCTCAAACATTAAGTCAGATAATTACCGAAAAAACGCAGCAAATTAATGAAAACGGGAATGTGATTTGGCTTAACCTGATTACTCGCGAAAAGGACGGGCCACTATTTTATAAGCTTGGGGATGAATAACGTGAGTGATGTCGATAATAATATTTATTTAACTTTAGCCGACAAAAATAGCGATGAATTTATCTTAGAGCAAAATAAAGAGGCTCTGATACTCAGTAAAAATGAAACCATCGCCCGTATTGCCCACGAGTTGGTTTCCATTCCTGCGGCGCTTGTGCGCCTGAAATGGCAGAACCGCCGTGAAATCTACCCGTTACAGGTGAAAGAAGAAATTTACGGTGCGGTAATCAACGCCATCATCGAGCTAAAGCCGGAACTACGTGACAAAATTATGGGTCGGCTGGAGGCTCACTACCAGCATCTACTGGCGCGGGAAACCGCGACGTTGCGCCTGAGCCGCAAACTCAGCGACGGTGAATACCATACAACGACGGTCTCCACCGTCGCGCCAGAGCCAGAAACCCCAAAAACCGCGCCGGAGAAGCAAGAAAAAACCGCAGGCACAAAATTAAAGTAAGTGCGCCACTTTTTTATACTGCTAATGTCTCAGACATAAAAGAGCTGGCGTTTGCCAACTCTTATCACTTATTAGCACCGTATTTAGTGTGCTTTAACCGTCTCTTCGCCGACCAGACCGATTTTGAGATAACCCGCCTGATGCAGGGCATCCATCACTTTCATCATCGTCTCGTAATCCACGGTTTTATCCGCACGGAAAAAGATTGTGGTGTCCTTTTTACCTTCCGTCACGGCATTAAGCTGGTTAATCATCGTCTCGTCGGTTACCGGATCGTTACCAATGAACATGGTGTTATCAGCTTTTACCGACAGATAGACCGGTTTTTCAGGGCGAGGCTGCGGCTGGCTGGTAGAGGCTGGAAGATTCACTTTTACATCAACGGTGGCAAGCGGCGCGGCCACCATAAAGATAATCAGCAGCACCAACATAACGTCGATAAACGGCGTCACGTTGATTTCATGCATTTCGCCGTTATCATCCAGGTTTTCATTAAGACGCATTGCCATGGAGCATCAACCTAAACGTAATTTCGAAGCGGCGCGAACCGGCTGAGTATTGCTGGCGGCCAGGTCGAGATCGCGACTTTGAAGCAACAGAACCTGCGCGGCAACGTCGCCAAGCGTGGCTTTGTAACTGCCAATCATGCGGGCAAAGACGTTATAAATCACCACCGCAGGAATTGCCGCGACCAGGCCGATAGCCGTTGCCAGCAGCGCTTCTGCGATACCCGGCGCCACAACAGCAAGGTTGGTGGTCTGTGTCTGCGCAATACCAATAAAGCTGTTCATGATGCCCCATACCGTACCAAACAGACCGATAAACGGTGAAATGGCGCCAATCGTCGCAAGGTAGCCGTTACCGCGCCCCATATGGCGACCTGTCGCCGCGACACGGCGTTCGAGGCGAAAACCGGTACGCTCTTTAATGCCTTCGTTGTCTTCACTGCCTGCGGATAGCTCCAGTTCATTCTGGGCTTCATTAATTAATGACAGACTCAGACTTCTGGCGTGGAAAGAAGCAGCAATTTCGCTGGCCTGATCCAAAGAACGCGCTGCAACCAGTTTTTGCTGCTCGCGCTTAAGACGGCGCTGCTGCGAGATCATCTCCACGCTTTTACTGAAGAACAGCGCCCATGTAACGACTGACGCGAGAATCAGGCCGATCATCACAACCTTTACGACGATGTCAGCATGGTGATACATACCCCACACGGATAGATCCGTCTGCATCAAATTATTACCCACTGTATATCTCCGGGATGCAAATCATAAAATCTGCGCGTAATAATATCAAAACACCACCGAATTGATAGTGGTTCTCATTACTATTTGCGTAGTGCCGTAAAGAGAGGCCTGTTTCTTTGCGCTAACACAGTAAACCGCTACGCAAGACAAGGAATGAGAAAAAATTAACGCTCTGCCGCCAACATGGCGATGCATCAACGCGCAATCGTGGTAGTCTGGACATCCAGACGTATAAAAACAGGTTGAGCAACAATGACGGCGAAGCATATAGATACCGCTCTGGTAAACGCAGGGCGCAGTAAAAAATACACGCAGGGTTCGGTGAACAGCGTTATCCAGCGCGCATCTTCACTGGTATTCGACACGGTTGAAGCCAAAAAATATGCTACACGCAATCGCGCCAATGGCGAATTGTTTTATGGCCGCCGCGGTACGCTGACGCACTTTTCATTACAGGAAGCGATGTGCGAACTTGAAGGCGGTGCGGGCTGTGCGCTCTTCCCCTGCGGAGCGGCGGCAGTAGCCAACACCATTCTGGCGTTCGTCGAACAGGGCGATCATGTGTTGATGACCAACACAGCCTACGAGCCAAGCCAGGATTTCTGCACCAAAATTCTCGCCAAACTGGGCGTTACCACCAGTTGGTTTGACCCGCTGATTGGCGCCAGTATCGTCAGGCTGATCCAGCCCAACACCAAAGTGGTGTTTCTCGAATCTCCCGGCTCAATCACCATGGAAGTCCATGACGTTCCGGCCATCGTTCAGGCGGTAAGAAGCGTCGCGCCGGAGGCAATTATCATGATTGATAACACCTGGGCGGCGGGGATCCTGTTTAAGGCGCTGGAATTCGATATTGATATCTCCATTCAGGCCGCCACAAAATATCTGATTGGTCACTCCGACGGCATGATAGGCACAGCGGTATCCAATGCACGTTGTTGGGAACAATTGCGTGAAAATGCCTACCTGATGGGACAAATGGTTGATGCCGACACCGCCTATATGACCAGCCGGGGCCTGCGCACGCTGGGCGTCCGTTTGCGCCAGCATCATGAAAGCAGTCTGAAGATTGCCGAATGGCTGGCAACGCATCCGCAAGTGGCGCGCGTTAACCACCCCGCGCTGCCTGGCAGTAAAGGGCATGAATACTGGAAACGCGATTTTACGGGCAGCAGTGGTCTGTTCTCGTTTGTGCTGAATAAACGACTGAGCAACGAAGAGCTATCGCAGTATCTCGACCACTTCAAACTGTTCAGCATGGCCTATTCATGGGGCGGCTATGAATCCCTGATTCTGGCGAACCAACCAGAACAGCTCGCTGCGATTCGCCCGGATGGCGGCATCGATTTCAGCGGAACATTAATCCGCCTGCATATCGGTTTAGAGAATGTTGATGATCTGATCGAAGATTTAGTAGCAGGCTTCCAACGCATCGTGTAAACCTGACGTCCGGGGCTGCAAGGCAGGAAATTTCTTATTTCTTGCGCCCCGGATCAAGGTGTTTCAGGCGAGTTGGAGTACAATAGCCTCTTCTACGCAGTACCACAGGAAAGTCCATGGCTGTTATTCAAGATATTATTGCGGCGCTCTGGCATCACGACTTTGCTGCGCTGGCAAATCCACATGTTGTCGGTGTCGTTTATTTGGTGATGTTTGCCACGTTGTTTTTAGAAAACGGCTTGCTTCCTGCCTCATTTTTACCAGGCGACAGCCTTTTACTGCTCGCTGGTGCATTGGTTGCGCGTGGCTGCATGGATTTCATCTCCACCATCGCGCTCCTCACCACGGCTGCCAGCCTCGGCTGCTGGCTGAGTTATTTGCAAGGGAAATGGCTCGGCAATACGCGGGTGGTGAAGAGCTGGCTGTCACATCTGCCAGTGAAGTATCACGAACGGGCGACTTATATGTTTGACCGTCATGGCCTGCTGGCGCTGCTGGCTGGACGCTTTCTTGCGTTTGTGCGCACGCTGCTACCGACCATGGCGGGCATTTCCGGTCTGTCGAACCGCCGCTTCCAGTTATTTAACTGGCTGAGCGCGTTGCTGTGGGTTGGCGTGGTGATGTCGCTGGGCTATGCCATCAGCATGATCCCTTTCGTCAAACGTCATGAAGATCAGGTGATGACCTTCCTGATGCTGTTGCCGCTGTTCCTGCTGGTGGTTGGCCTTGTCGGCGCGGTCACCGTGGTGCTGAAGAAAAAGTATTGCAGCGCCTGATTCTCTCCCTCTCCGCTCCAGGAGAGGGAAAATCACGCGCCCTGTATCAGGCGGATCCTTGCCACATCTTCCCCCGGTGTCAGGCCGAAATAACGCTTAAATTCTCGGCTGAATTGCGACGGACTTTCATACCCTACGCGCATTGCCGCCGCGCTGGCTTTCATCCCGTCATGCACCATCAGCATCCGCGCTTTGTGCAAGCGGAACGTTTTCAAATACTGCAACGGCGACGTGCTGGTAACTGACTTAAAGTTGTGGTGAAACGCAGAGACGCTCATGTTGGCTTCCGCCGCCAATTGATCCACGCTGAGATTTTCCGTGTACTGGCTTTCAATACGTTTCAGCACACGGCTGATCAGGCTGAAATGCGTCTGACGACTGACCAACGCCAGCAGTGCTTCGCCGCGCGGCCCGGTCAGCACGTGGTACAGCATTTCGCGGATAATCTGCTTACCGAGAATACGGGCATCCAGCGGATGCTCCATCACATCCAGCAAACGTTCTGCCGCGCAGAGGATCTCCTCCGACAGCACCGCCGAGTTGATACCGCTGGCCGCAGCGCCAGGATGGAAATATTCATCTTCACCAATATCCATCAGCAGCTCCTGCAATTGCAGGATATCAACATTTAAGCGTAACCCCGCCAATGGAACCTCCGGGGTAGCAAACGTTTCGCACTCAAACGGCAGCGGAACCGTCAGCAGCAAATATTCATTGGTGTCATAACGGAACACCCTTTCATTGATATAACCAATTTTATGGCCGGAAAAGAGAAAAACGATCCCGGGCTGGTACATCACCGGCGTGCGGGTTCCCGGCTGCGTACCGTACAGCAGGCGAATATCCGGTAACAACTCAGTTAGACGGTTTTCTTTTATTTTCAGTCGTTTAATTTTTTCTGTCAGTTGCAGGCAAATCTCTTCACGCTTCATTTTCCGCTGCTCCGGCAAGACGTTTTGACGAGCACAGTGTGCAGAGTTTTGTGCCTTTTCTCCAGTCGCGTGGAGAAACAGGCAAGACATCGGCAGGAATGTGCATTGAGAGAGTGGGCGCGCACGCCCACAATAACCGTCATCAGGCAGTCCGCTGCCTCTTTTTTTCACCTCTAGTTAGAAGGGAACGAGCAATGAACAACTTCAATCTGCATACCCCGACCCGCATTCTGTTTGGTAAAGGCGCGATTGCCGACCTGCGTGGGCAAATCCCAACTGGCGCACGCGTGCTGATCACTTACGGTGGCGGCAGCGTGAAGAAAAACGGCGTACTGGATCAGGTTTACAGCGCGCTTGAAGGGCTGGACATTCTTGAATTCAGCGGTATCGAGCCAAACCCGACGTACGAAACCCTGATGAAAGCAGTAAAAATCGTCCGCGAAGAAAACGTTACCTTCCTGCTGGCCGTGGGCGGGGGTTCTGTGCTGGACGGCAGCAAATTTATCGCGGCTGCCGCCAACTATGCTGACGGCATCGATCCGTGGCACATCCTGCAAACCCGTGGTAGCGAAATCAAAAGCGCTATTCCGATGGGCTCTGTGCTGACACTGCCCGCTACCGGCTCTGAATCCAATGCCGGTGCCGTGGTTTCACGTAAAGCCACAGGCGACAAGCAGGCATTCCACTCGCCGTTCGTCCAGCCAGTGTTTGCCGTGCTGGATCCGGTTTATACCTACACTCTGCCGCCGCGCCAGGTGGCGAATGGTGTGATCGATGCGTTCGTACACACTGTTGAGCAGTACGTCACCTGGCCGGTGAATGGCAAAATTCAGGATCGTTTCGCCGAAGGCATTCTGCTGACGCTTATCGAAGAAGGCCCGAAAGCATTGCAGGAACCGGAAAACTACGATGTTCGCGCCAATGTGATGTGGGCAGCGACACAGGCGCTGAACGGTCTGATTGGTGCGGGCGTACCGCAGGACTGGGCAACTCATATGCTGGGCCATGAACTGACCGCAATGCACGGGCTGGATCACGCGCAAACACTGGCGATTGTACTGCCAGCACTGTGGAATGAAAAACGTGAAACTAAACGCGAAAAACTGCTGCAATATGCGGAACGCGTATGGAATATCACTAAAGGTTCCGAAAATGAGCGCATTGATGCCGCAATCGAAGCCACCCGCAACTTCTTCGAACACATGGGTGTACCGACGCGTCTTTCTGGCTATGGCCTTGACGGTAGCTCCATCCCGGCGCTTCTGGCAAAACTGGAAGAACACGGTATGACACAACTTGGCGAACATCACGATATTACGCTGGATGTCAGCCGTCGTATCTACGAAGCAGCTCGCTAAGCACTGAAAAGCCGGGCTTCCGTTTTCGGGTTTTTCGACCACACTTAATGCAAACCACCTTACCGGGCCTGTCCCGGTAAGCCTATTGAAAGGAGAAATGCATGACACATCCCACCGTGATTAAGCTTTCCGATGGCAATCTGATGCCGCAGCTCGGCCTTGGCGTGTGGAAAGCAAGCAACGAGGAAGTGGTAACCGCCATTCATAAAGCGCTGGAAGTGGGCTATCGCTCCATCGATACCGCGACGGCCTACAAAAATGAAGACGGCGTTGGCAAAGCATTAGCCAGTGCGGGCGTGGCGCGCGATGAACTCTTTATCACCACCAAACTGTGGAACGACGATCAGAAACGGCCAGCAGAAGCCTTGCAGGAGAGCCTTAAAAAACTTCAGCTCGACTATATCGATCTCTGGCTGATGCACTGGCCGGTTCCGGCAATCGATCATTATGTGGATGCCTGGAAGGGTATGATCGAATTGCAAAAACAGGGACTGGTGAAGAGCATCGGCGTGTGCAATTTCCAGGTTCATCATCTGCAAAAGATCATCGATGAAACTGGCGTGACGCCGGTGATCAACCAGATCGAACTGCACCCGCTGATGCAGCAGCGCCAGCTACATGCCTGGAATGCCACGCACAGGATCCAGACTGAATCCTGGAGCCCGCTGGCACAGGGCGGCGAAGGAGTGTTTGATCAGAAAATTATCCGCGATCTGGCGGATAAATATGGCAAAACACCGGCGCAGGTAGTGATCCGCTGGCATCTCGACAGCGGGTTGATTGTGATCCCGAAATCGGTCACCCCGGCGCGTATTGCCGAGAACTTCAACGTCTGGGATTTCCGTCTGGACAAAGATGAGCTGGCGGAAATCGCCAAACTGGAACAGGGTAAACGGCTGGGGCCGGATCCGGATCAGTTCGGCGGTTAACGTCTTATTCGGTTACAGATAAACAAAACCCGGCGTTTTTTTGCCGGGTTTTGCTATTGCGCTTAACGAACGCGCGGCGCGCGCTTTTTCGCCGGGGCCGCAGCGGCGCTCTTGCCGTTGCTGCGCTGGTGCGCAATCGGTGTGTGTTTGGTCAGGGCCGGACGCGACTGGCGATTCTGGCGGCGTGCCTCACGCATCTCGTCCAGCGTCGGCGCAGGCACCAGACAATCACGGCGTGAACCGATCAGATGCTTTTTGCCCATTGCTTCCAGCGCTTCGCGCAGCAGCGGCCAGTTCGCCGGATCATGATAACGCAGCAGCGCTTTATGCAGACGACGCTGCTTATCCCCTCTCGGCACAACCACTTCCTCGCTCTTGTAGTCGATTTTCGACAGCGGGTTTTTGCCGGTGTAATACATGGTGGTTGAGTTAGCCAGCGGCGAAGGATAGAAGTTCTGCACCTGGTCGAGACGGAAACGGTGACGTTTCAACCACAGCGCCAGATTCACCATATCCTCATCACGCGTACCTGGGTGCGCCGAGATAAAGTATGGGATCAGATACTGTTCTTTACCCGCCTCTTTCGAGTAGGTATCGAACAACTGTTTAAAGCGATCGTAGCTGCCCATGCCCGGCTTCATCATTTTCGACAGCGGCCCCTCTTCGGTATGCTCAGGCGCGATCTTCAGATAACCACCAACGTGGTGCGTCGCCAGTTCCTTCACATAGCGCGGATCCTCCACCGCCAGATCGTAACGCACACCAGAGGCAATCAAAATCTTCTTGATACCTTTCAGACTGCGCGCACGGCGATAGAGATCGATGGTCGGCTGATGGTTGGTGTCCATGTGCGGGCAGATATCCGGATAGACACAGGAGAGGCGACGGCAGGTTTGCTCCGCACGCGGTGATTTGCAGCGCAGCATATACATGTTGGCCGTCGGGCCGCCCAGATCGGAAATCACGCCGGTAAAGCCCGGCACCGAATCACGGATCGCTTCAATTTCGTTGATGATCGAATCTTCAGAGCGACTCTGAATAATGCGTCCTTCATGCTCGGTAATGGAGCAGAAAGAGCATCCGCCAAAACAGCCGCGCATGATGTTGATCGAAAAGCGGATCATCTCATACGCCGGAATACGGCTCTTACCGTATGACGGATGCGGCACGCGCTGGTACGGCAGTGCAAAAACGCTGTCCATCTCTTCGGTGGAAAGCGGGATTGCTGGCGGGTTGATCCAGATATAACGATCGCCATGCTTTTGTAACAGCGCACGGGCGCAACCTGGGTTAGTTTCATGGTGTAAAATACGCGACGCATGCGCGTAGAGCACCTTGTCGCTTTTTACCTTCTCGTAGGAAGGCAGCAGCACATAGGTTTTCTCCCATGGTTTCGGACGCGGCGGTTGAACGGTGACACGCTTCACTTCCTGCGCCTGCGGTGCGACCGGTTTATTATCTGCGCACGGCAGATCTTCACCATAAGGATGCGGGATAGGATCGATTTTGCCCGGCGTATCCAGACGGGTGGAATCAACTCCGCTCCAGCCTGGCAACGCTTCCTTAACAATGATCGCCGTGTTGCGAACATCACGGATCTCCGCGATCGGCTCTCCGGCAGCAAGGCGGTGCGCCACTTCAACCAGCGGCCGTTCACCGTTGCCGAACATCAGCATATCCGCTTTGGCATCAATCAATACCGAGCGGCGCACGGTATCAGACCAGTAATCGTAATGCGCGGTACGGCGCAGGCTGGCTTCGATTCCGCCAAGGATCACCGGCACATCTTTCCATGCCTCTTTGCAGCGCTGGGTATAAACCAGCGTGGCGCGATCCGGACGTTTACCGGCAACGTTATCCGCCGTGTAGGCATCGTCGTGGCGTAGCTTACGATCGGCAGTATAACGGTTGATCATCGAGTCCATGTTCCCGGCGGTTACGCCGAAGAACAGGTTCGGTTTGCCCAGACGCATAAAATCGTCTTTGCTGTTCCAGTCCGGCTGGGAAATGATGCCAACGCGGAAACCCTGCGCTTCCAGCATACGGCCGCAAATCGCCATACCGAAGCTCGGGTGATCAACATACGCATCGCCGGTAACCAAAATAATGTCGCAGCTATCCCAGCCAAGTTGATCCATCTCTTCGCGCGTCATCGGCAAAAAAGGCGCAGGGCCGAAGCAGGCCGCCCAGTATTGGGGCCAGGAGAAAAGGTCTCGATCCGGCTGGATCAGGGATATTGCGCTCATTTTGCTTCCAAAATTGGTAAAAAAATAATCAAAGGCCGGCGATTATACGCCGGATTGTAGCGGGAAATGAAGGAGTATTACGCGCTTGTTTCCCTTGCCCGAAAAGCACAGGAAACATAAGTTTGGTAAATACATTATCAGACTGTGGAATTTATGCCGATGGGTTGACCAGTAGTTGCCCCACCGAACCGCGATCGGCCATTTCCAGCGTCTGGCTCTGGAACTGAAAAGGAAAATGTGGCCATGAAGGCTGACCGAACCACACCAGCAGCTCAACCTGCCCGTCGATCCACACCGTGTCTTTCCAGCCCCGATCTTCCGTGAACGGCAGCGCGCCGTTCACGTTGCGCACGAGAAACATTACGCCTTCAATGTGGAACGACTGTGGCATTTCCGCGCGCACGGTCCAGCGTTCCCATGTCCCTTGCTGAGCGGTGATATCAATACGCTGCGTGTCCCACAACTGGCCGTTAATGCCTGGATCGCTGCCCAACGTAATATCGCGGCTGCGCGTCGGCGTGCCGGCCATGGCATCGGACGGCAGCAGGCGCATCGGCAGCGTATCAGTCACCAGCGGCAGCAGCCCGGTCGGACGCAGCGTCAGCACCAGCGTGGAGATTAAAATGCTGGACGGCTCGAAAATACCGCGCAGCCTGTCCATCAAGCTCGCCGCCTCGCCGCAGGTGATCGACACTTCATCCCCGTTGGTCATATTTACCAGCACTTCGCGACGCTCTCCGGGTGCCAGCGACAGTTGTTTCACTGTAACGGGCGCAGGTAAAAAACCCTGATCGCCTGCAATCACATGCAGCGCGCGGCCATCGCTCATTTGCAACTGATAGCGGCGGGAGTTGGAGGCATTCAGTAAACGCAGGCGCACCCACCCGCGCGAGACCTCAACATACGGGCTTTGTGCGCCGTTCACCATCAGGGTGTCGCCGACAAATCCCCCGCTCCCTGGCTCGCTGTACTCCGGCGTACCGAAGTTATCCAGCCTTTTATCCTGAATAATGATCGGAAAATCATCCACGCCGTAGTGGTTCGGCACTGGCAACGATTTGCTGATTTCGTCTTCCACCAGCCACATACCGGCAAGGCCGCTATAGACCTGTTGAGCGCTGCGGTTTGGCGTGTTGGCGTGATACCACAGCGTTGCCGCGCTCTGGCGGATCGGCAGCACCGGTGCCCAGTCGTTGTTCGCCGTCATCATCCGCGCGGCACCGCCCATCAGTGGGCCAGGCACCTGCAAACCGCTGACGGTCATGGCGACATTTTCCGCCAGCCGGTTACTGTAGATCAGCTTAACGTCGTCACCGTTCCAGACGCGAATAGTCGGCCCCAGATAACGCCCGTTAATGCCGGAGACCTGCGCGCGGGTACCGGTAGCAAATGACCAGTGCGTGCGTTGCAGCGTCATAAACAACGGCTGGCCGCGTCGCGATTCCAGCAGAGGAGGAACCGGCAGCGGAGGTTGCTGCCCGGCAGCATTTGCGCTCAGCGGCACCGCGCCTGCACAAAGCGCAACTCCTGATGCCTGAAGAAACTGACGCCGACTGAGTGACATATTTGCTCCGTGTAAAACTAACTCAATACGCCGAAAGCGATACCGCCGCCGGACTTGCTTTGTGACGAAAGATTAAACCCGACCCGCTGCTTCGCGTTCGGCAACTTCTTTATCAAGCTCTTCAATCTTTTTTGCCATCAGATCATGACAGTGCGTCGCCAGTTGGCGAACCTGATCTTTACCAAACTGCGTCACATCAATAGGCGGCAGCATCTCGACAATCGCCAGCCCATTACGCAAGCGGTTAAGGTTGATTTTGTTAGACGTAGTGGAAACACAAACCGGGATAATCGGCACGCCCGCCGCAATCGCCGCGTGAAATGCGCCGGTTTTAAACGGCAGCAGGCCACGGCCACGGCTGCGTGTGCCTTCCGGGAACATCCAGATGGAGATATTGCGTTTTTGGATCTGTTTCACCACCTGAGCAATGGTGCCGTGCGCTTTCGCACGATTATCACGGTCGATAAGCAAGTTGCCTGTCAGCCAGTAAAGCTGGCCGAAAAATGGGATCCACAACAGGCTCTTTTTGCCCACTGTCACCGTTGGCGGCAACACAATACTGGACGCCGTAACCATATCGTAATTGTTCTGGTGGTTGGCGATGTAAATAGCGTTGCCAAATTTCTCAGCGCCCGGCGGCAGGCGGGTTTCCACTTTCAGCCCAAGCACTGGCGCAAGGCGACCAAACATATGGCCGAACGTGGCGACATGCTTAGGATTACGCGGACTGAACAGACAGTAGATTGAGCCGAATACAGACACCAGAATGGAGTAAATAACAACGATGATTACACGAAAAATGAATAGCATAGCGACCTCTGAAGCCCATACCTTTGAGCATAATATCCATGCCTGCAATGACGCCAAGACAGGCTGTACCACCGATGACCATTACTGGTCTGGGCTTTTGTGTTATGCGGCCTTTAAAACAACGTATTGTTAATCGCAATGCACGAATAAACAACGCTTTTACGGGAAATTTTACGTGTACATGCGCCCCTCGAGAAAGGAGAGGCGCACACTTTAGGAAGATTATTCTTCGCTATCGCCTGCCGTCGGACGGGAAGGTGCATCAATCTCCACGCGGTCGATTTTCTGCAAGCCGCGCATCAGCGTACCGCGACGTCCGCGCTCGCCCTGCACTTTCTGCAACTCCTCCGGACGCAGTTTGATTTTACGTTTGCCGACGTGAATGGTCAGCGTGCTGAGCGGCGGCAACAAATAGAGATGCGCCAGGCCATCAACACCTTTCGCCGCATCCGCCGACGGAATACCGATGATCTTATTGCCTTTACCTTTCGACAACTGCGGCAGATCGCTTACCGGGAACATCAGCATGCGTCCTGCTGTGGTGATGGCCAGCAGCATATCGTCATCGTTTTCGATCGCCAGCGGCGGCATCACTTTCGCCCCGTCCGGCAAGCTGATCAGCGTTTTCCCGGCCCGGTTACGCGCCACTAAATCGTTGAAAGTACAGACAAAACCGTAACCAGCATCGGAAGCCATCAGCAGCTTCTGATCGTCGTTACTCATCAGCATATGCTCAACCGTCGCGCCCGGCGGCAACGTCAGCTTACCGGTTAACGGCTCGCCCTGGCCGCGCGCAGATGGCAGCGTAATCGGATCGATAGCGTAGCTGCGCCCGGTAGTATCAACAAACACCACGGGCTGGTTGCTCTTACCTTTTACCGACGCCTTCCAGCTATCTCCGGCTTTGTAGCTCAGACCCTGCGCATCAATGTCATGGCCTTTGGCGCTGCGCACCCATCCCATTTGCGACAGAACGATGGTGACCGGCTCAGACGGCTGCATGTCATGCTCGTTCATCGCTTTCGCTTCTTCACGCTCATGTAGCGGCGAACGGCGATCGTCGCCAAATGCCGCAGCATCAGCCTGTAACTCTTTCTTCAGCAGATTGTCCATCTTGCGCTCGGAAGCCAGGATCGCCTGCAACTGATCGCGCTCTTTTTCCAGCTCGTTCTGCTCACCGCGAATTTTCATCTCTTCCAGTTTGGCGAGATGACGCAGTTTTAACTCAAGGATCGCTTCCGCCTGCGTTTCACTGATGCCAAAACGCGACATCAATGCTGGTTTCGGATCATCTTCAGTACGGATAATCTCAATCACTTCGTCGATATTGAGAAATGCCACCAGCAAACCTTCAAGGATATGCAGGCGCTTAAGCACTTTCTCCAGACGATGGTTCAGACGGCGGCGTACGGTATCGCGACGGAACGCCAGCCATTCGGTAAGGATCTCCAGCAGGTTTTTCACCGCCGGACGACCATCCAGACCGATCATGTTCAGGTTGATGCGGTAGCTCTTTTCCAGATCGGTGGTGGCGAACAGGTGATTCATCACCTGCTCCATATCCACGCGATTAGAGCGCGGCACAATCACCAGACGTGTCGGGTTTTCATGATCCGACTCGTCACGCAGATCGTCGACCATCGGCAGCTTTTTATTGCGCATCTGGGCGGCAATCTGTTCCAGCACGCGCGCGCCGGAAACCTGATGCGGCAGCGCCGTGATCACCACTGCGCCATCCTCTTTTTTCCACACCGCGCGCATACGCACCGAGCCGCGACCATTCTGGTAGATTTTGCGGATTTCAGCGCGGGAAGTGATGATCTCTGCTTCGGTCGGATAATCAGGCCCCTGCACAATGTCCAGCAGTTGATCGAGCGTGGTTTTCGGCTGTTCAATCAGGGCGATGGCAGCATTCGCCACTTCACGCAGGTTGTGCGGCGGAATGTCCGTCGCCATCCCGACGGCAATGCCGGTGGTGCCGTTCAGCAGGATGTTCGGCAACCGAGCAGGCAGCATTTTCGGCTCCTGCAACGTACCGTCGAAGTTCGGCACCCAGTCAACGGTGCCCTGGCCCAGTTCACTGAGCAGCAGTTCGGCGTATTTCGACAGGCGGGATTCGGTATAACGCATAGCGGCGAAGGACTTCGGATCGTCCGGCGCGCCCCAGTTGCCCTGACCATCCACCAGCGGATAACGATAGGAGAACGGCTGCGCCATCAGCACCATCGCTTCGTAACAGGCGCTGTCGCCGTGCGGATGGTATTTACCCAATACATCGCCGACCGTACGGGCGGATTTTTTAAACTTCGCGCTGGCGTTTAAGCCCAGCTCTGACATTGCGTAAACGATGCGGCGCTGAACCGGTTTCAGGCCATCACCGATAAACGGCAACGCACGATCCATGATGACGTACATGGAGTAGTTCAGGTATGCGTTTTCCGTAAATTCATGCAGCGCAAGGCGCTCTGCCATATCGCTCATTAATCGAGATTCCTCAACGTATGCGACCGCCTGTGCAGCGGCAATATTGCCGCAGATACTACCCTATCTGCGGCTAAGAGTCATAGCGATGAGCGATTTTTCGCGCGCAACAGGCGCTTACTGAGTGACTTTACGGATCTCTTTGACGTCGACTCCCACCGAATTCCAGTCCTTATCGACTTCGCCCTGGATCTCAACCACATCCTGTGGCCCGACCGTCACGCCATTCCAGCGCTTACGGTTGATATCGACATTGATGGTGCCAGTTGCATCCTTAAATAAATAGGTATGGTCAGAGAGGCGCTCGACAATAATGACGTGGTAGCGCGATTATTGCAGCCAACGTAAAAGTCTTTGCACTTTTTGCCAATTTTTCCGTCCCGATGTTCAGGGTAGCATTGCCGCCATTCGATTTTGATTAAGGACGTTCCATGAGCAATATTCTGATTATCAACGGTGCAAAAAAATTCGCGCACTCGAATGGCCAACTGAACGACACACTGACCGAAGCTGCAGAAAGCTTTCTGCGTGACCTCGGACATGATGTTAAAACCGTGCGTACCGACGGCGATTACGACATCAAAGCGGAAGTGCAAAACTTCCTGTGGGCCGACACCGTTATCTGGCAGATGCCGGGCTGGTGGATGGGCGCGCCGTGGACCGTGAAGAAATATATGGACGACGTATTCACCGAAGGTCACGGCTCACTGTACGCCAGCGATGGCCGCACCCGTTCCGATGCCGCCAAAAAATACGGTTCCGGTGGTCTGATTCAGGGCAAAACCTATATGTTATCGTTGACGTGGAATGCGCCGCTGGAAGCGTTCACCGAGAAAGATCAGTTCTTCCACGGTGTTGGCGTTGATGGTGTTTACCTGCCGTTCCACAAAGCGAATCAGTTCCTCGGTATGGAAGCGCTGCCGACTTTTATCACCAATGACGTAATTAAAATGCCGGATGTGCCGCGCTATATCGCAGAATATCGCAAGCATCTGGCGGAGATTTTTGCTTAACTGTGTAGCTGGACTTAGAAGGAGTTAGCCAATTATGTTGACAGTTATTGCCGAAATCCGTACCCGTCCCGGGCAACATCATCGCCAGGCGGTGCTCGATCAGTTCGCGAAAATCGTTCCTGTTGTGTTGCAGGAAGAGGGTTGTCACGGCTATGAGCCGCTGGTCGATCACGCTGCGGGCGTTAGTTTCCAGGCTACTGCGCCGGATTCCATTATGATGGTGGAGCGGTGGGAAAGTGTGGCGCATCTTGAAGCGCACCTGCAAACGCCGCACATGAAAGCGTGGAGCGAAGCGGTCAAAGGCGACGTGCTGGAAACGCATATCCGCATTCTGCAAGCGGGTCTTTGAGCACGCGCCCCTCATCGCTCGGCGAGGGGAAGTGACGAAAGCCGGATAAGCACAGCCGCTATCCGGCGTTTTTATCTCTACCAGTAAGCGAAAAACGCGCCAGCGCCTCAACAGAGAAGTAATCCCCTCAGCTACAGCACTCATTCCCCCCGTTATTGCCAGACAGAGGGTAGAAAGAATATTTCAGCTACCCGGTAGTGGCTTTATTATTCGTCGCTGCAATACCGTAAAAATCACGCGTCGCAACGGCGCTGACTGTTGCCCGTGGTGCGCTTTTGTTATGGTGACGCACTGATAATTGTGCGGAAAAAGACGTATGGAACGGCTGGATTGCGAGGGATGCCACCCGGCATCCCTTGTTTTACGCCAGCAGTTGCTGCATGACCTTGATAAACGCGGCTGCCACCTGCTCTTCCTGCGCGTGACGCCCCGCTTCAATCACCCAACGGCCTCCGGTCATCACGCTTTTTATCGGGTTCGTCGAACAAGCGAAAATCCAGCGGTTCAGACGTTCACGATCGCCTGCGGCGGCAAGGAAGGGATCGCGGCTGTCGAGCAGCAGCATATCTGCGCGATCGCCCGGCGCCAGTTGACCAATCGCCTGCCCCAGCGCGCGGCGTCCGCCCTGCAATGCGCCCTGATACAGCACATTGCCGATATAAGGTTCATCCGGCAGATGGAGCAGGTTGCGCCGCCGTTTGTTTAACCGCTGCCCGTACTCAAACCAGCGCAAATCCTCGCTAACGCTGACGCTGATATGGCTATCGGAGCCAATCCCCCAGCGCCCTTGTTGCGCAAGGTAGTCCGGCCCGGGGAAAATACCGTCTCCAAGATTAGCTTCAGTGGTCAGACACAGGCCCGCCACTGCGCCGGAAGCGGCAATCTGTTGGGTTTCCTGCGGCGTAAGGTGCGTGGCGTGAATCAGACACCACTGCTCATCCACTGGCATCTGCTGGTAAAGCCACTCAACAGGACGCAACCCGGACCAGGCAACACAGTCATCCACCTCTTTTTGCTGCTCGGCAATATGAATATGCACCGGTTGCGGTTGCGGGCAAGCGTTGAGCACGCTCTGCATCTGCTCCGGCGTAACGGCCCGTAGTGAGTGGAAGCACAGCCCGGTACGCTGCATCGGCTCAGCGGCAAGCTGCGAGGTCAGCGCCTCATGCAGCGCCAGATAACCTTCCGTATCGTGAATGAAGCGACTCTGCCCGGCGGTCGCTGGCTGCCCGCCAAAACCGGAGAAGCTGTAAAGCACCGGCAGCAATGTCAGGCCAATGCCCGCCGTTTTCGCCGCCCGTGAAATACGCAATGCCAGTTCGGCAGGCTGCGCATAAGGTTTTCCGCCGCGATCGTGGTGCAAATAGTGAAACTCGGCAACCGAGGTATAACCGGCCTTCAGCATTTCGATGTACAGATAGCTGGCGATGGTTTCCAGTTGTTCGGGGGTGATTTTATCCACCAGCCGGTACATCAAATCGCGCCATGTCCAGAAACTGTCTGCCGGATCGCCCACCACTTCGGTCAGCCCGGCCATTGCACGCTGAAAGGCGTGCGAATGCAGGTTTGGCATGCCCGGCACCAGGAAACCGTCCAGGCGAATCGTATTGTCGTCTGGCTGACTACCGCTTTCCAGCGCGGTGATGATGCCCTGTGCGGAAACCGTAATGCGGACATTCTCCGCCCAGCCCTGCGGCAACAATGCTTTTGCCGCGAAATATACCGTCATATATCCCCTCGTCACCTGCCGTCATGGAAGATGTATATACATGTTTATATATATACATCCAATTGTGCGTAGAGTAAACTTCAACGGTTATCCGGCCGAGGAAGGGTTAATGGAGCAAAGCGAAATTTTTAAAGCAGCCGCAGGCGAAACGCATCTCGATCAGCCAGCCCCTTTCTATGAAAGGGTGAAAAGCATGATTAAAACCAATATCCACAGCGGTACCTGGCCCGTGAATTACCGCGTGCCGTCCGAAAGTGAGCTGGTCAGCCAGTTTGGCTATAGCCGGATGACCATTAACCGTGCGCTGCGTGAACTAACCGCCGAAGGGCTACTGGTGCGCATGCAGGGCGTTGGCACCTTTGTCGCCGAAGTGCGCGGGCAGTCGGCGCTGCTGGAAATCAACAACATTGCCGATGAGATTGCCAGCCGCGGTCACCGCCATCACGCCAGAGTGCTGGAGCTGACTCAACTGCATGCAGATGCTCAGCAATCTCTGGCCTTTAATCTGCCGAAAGGCAGCCGCCTGTTCCATTCGCTAATTTGTCATTATGAAAACGGCGTTCCGGTGATGCTGGAAGACAGGCTGGTGAATGCGCTGATTGTGCCGGACTATCTGCAACAGGATTTCACCCGTATCACTCCAAATGCCTATCTCTCTTCCATCGCGCCAATTGTTGAGGGCGAGCATATTATCGAGGCCGTGAACGTGCCCCGCAGCGAGTGCGTTTATCTGGAAATAGATGAGCACACTCCTTGCCTGCAAGTGAACCGCCGCACCTGGACCGGTCGTCAGGACAAGAAAATCGTCACCAGTGTGCGCCTGGTCTATCCGGGTTCGCGCTACCGCCTGGAAGGAAGCATGCGCAAATGAAGCAGTTACCTTATAGCGGCTACGCTGAGATGCGCTGGAAAAATGGCCAGGGCGTTACCCGCGAAGTGTACCGTTTCCCCGCCAGTGAACAGTATGACTGGCGCATATCGGTTGCGACGATCCGCGAAGACGGCGCGTTCTCACGTTTCTCCGGCTACTTGCGAAATATCAGCGTGCTGGAAGGCGAAGGCATGTTTCTGACGGTTGATGACCAGCGCAGCGCGTTAATTTCGCCTTTTCAGGCGACGGATTTTAATGGCGACAGCGAAGTGTTTTGCGAGGTTGTCGGCGGGCCGTTACTCGATTTCAACGTGATTTATCGCCATGAAACCACCCAGGCAACGGTGCGCTGGCTGCGCGATGGCGCATGGCAACATCAACAGGAAACGATGCTGCTGTTCAACGCCGGAAATTTGCTTGATATTACCGTCGAGAGTGAACGCCATACCCTGCAACATTACGACAGCCTGTTAATCGATAACCCGGCAACGGTTACCGTCCACGCAGACAGCGACACGCTTTTCGCCTGCGTGACGCTGACATCCCACTAACGCCCGGTAAGCTGCGGCGCCTGCCTGTTCTGAACGCCGCCAGTCCGTTTGAATAAAAAGCCTTCCCCCGCGTTTCACTCCTCCTTAATCAATAAAACGAGCTGGCGGCTCAGTTCGCCATCCGCAATCAGATCCCGAACAGCGTGCATAACCCGGCATTCTGGATCACGTAACCAATGCGTCGACGCAACTGCACCACATCCATCTGTGCAGTGGATTCGCCATTGAGCAAAATCGTGCCGGAAGAGGGTTCGACCAGCCGGTTGATCATGCGTAATGAGGTGGTTTTGCCGCAGCCCGACGGCCCTACCAGCACAGTATTTTTGCCTCCTGGCGCGACAAGGTTCAGGCCATCGACCACGACGGTGCCGTCGTCGTAATGCTTGGTCACATTATTGAAAGTAATCATCGTTACGCCTTATGGTCATCATTTACCGTCCCGTTATGACGGTGATGCAAAAATGCTTTATGTATATCCTTGTATGTACAACATGCAAGCCATGTGCCATAACGTAATCGCAACATACATCAAAAAATAAAAACACATTAAAAACAATAAAATAAAAATATTGAGTTAATAAAATCAGCATAACCATGAAGATTTCCCCTGCTGGTTAACTCTGTCCACTCGCTATAAAGCGGCACATAAATGCACTAAAAATGATCATTTTTCTGCTGTTAAGCACAATAACAGTGTAGAAAAGCGCGCTAAAATCCTGTATCTCAACGTCTTACAAAAGACAAAATACATCAAGCTACTGTTTTATATGTAAAATAAATAAATAGATCAAAGTGGCACCATATGTGCTTATCATGTATATACAAGACGTGTACAACAGCCTCGCAACGTCAGTAAGCATTTATTCCGCTATCAAACAAAGAAGGTAAACCGCATGAGTAGTGAATTTTCCCGTTATCGTGATGTTGAGATCAGAGCGCCGCGCGGCACAACATTGAATGCGAAAAGCTGGCTAACCGAAGCGCCGCTGCGCATGCTGATGAACAACCTTGATCCCGAAGTCGCGGAAAACCCGAAAGAGCTGGTGGTTTACGGCGGGATTGGACGGGCAGCGCGTAACTGGGAGTGCTTTGACAAAATGGTGGAAGCGCTGAAGCAGCTTAACGATGATGAAACGCTGCTGGTGCAGTCCGGCAAACCAGTCGGCGTATTTAAAACCCACAGCAATGCGCCGCGCGTACTGATCGCCAACTCCAACCTGGTTCCCCACTGGGCTAACTGGGAGCACTTTAACGAACTGGACGCTAAAGGGCTGGCGATGTACGGCCAGATGACTGCCGGCTCCTGGATCTATATTGGCAGCCAGGGGATCGTTCAGGGGACGTACGAAACTTTCGTCGAAGCGGGTCGCCAGCACTATAACGGTTCACTGGTTGGCCGCTGGGTTCTGACTGCTGGTCTGGGCGGTATGGGTGGCGCACAGCCGCTGGCCGCCACGCTGGCGGGCGCTTGCTCGCTGAATATTGAGTGTCAGCAATCCCGTATCGACTTCCGCCTGCGTACCGGTTATGTGGATGAGCAGGCAACGGATCTGGACGATGCGCTGGCGCGTATTGAACGCTATACCCGTGAAGGTAAAGCCATCTCTGTTGCGCTGCACGGTAATGCGGCGGAAATATTACCGGAACTGGTTAAACGCGGTGTTCGTCCGGATATCGTGACCGATCAAACCAGCGCCCACGATCCGCTGAATGGCTATCTGCCGATTGGCTGGCAATGGGAAGACTATCGCGAACGCGCGAAGACTGAGCCAGCAGTGGTTATTCAGGCGGCGAAAGCCTCAATGGCGGAGCACGTTAAAGCGATGCTCGCCTTTCAGCAGCAAGGTATTCCAACCTTCGATTATGGCAACAATATCCGCCAGATGGCGAAAGAGATGGGCGTCAGCAACGCCTTCGATTTCCCGGGTTTTGTGCCTGCCTATATTCGCCCGCTCTTCTGCCGTGGTATCGGGCCATTCCGCTGGGCCGCACTCTCCGGCGATCCAGAAGATATCTATCGCACCGATGAAAAGGTGAAAGAGCTGATTGCGGACGATGCGCATCTGCACCGCTGGCTGGATATGGCGAAAGAGCGCATCAGTTTCCAGGGCCTGCCAGCACGTATTTGTTGGGTTGGTCTGGGGCAGCGCGCGCGTCTGGGGTTGGCATTTAACGAAATGGTGCGTCGCGGCGAAGTCTCGGCGCCGATTGTTATTGGCCGCGATCACCTGGACTCCGGCTCCGTTGCCAGCCCGAACCGCGAAACCGAAGCGATGAAAGATGGCTCCGATGCAGTTTCCGACTGGCCGTTGCTGAACGCCTTGCTTAATACCGCCAGCGGCGCGACCTGGGTTTCCCTGCACCACGGCGGCGGCGTCGGTATGGGATTCTCACAGCATTCAGGAATGGTTATCGTCTGTGATGGCACGGATGAAGCGGCAGAACGTATCGCTCGCGTACTGCATAACGATCCGGCAACGGGCGTGATGCGCCATGCCGATGCAGGCTATGATTCCGCTGTCGCCTGTGCCAAAGAGCACGGCCTCAACCTGCCGATGATTGCAAAGTAAAACCGGCGGCGCGGTGATTGCCGCGCCGAACCATGACGGGAGAACGCGGATGCGCATTTTATGGCGTCACTGCCAGATTGCCACCATGGAAGCGGGCAAATACAACCTGATCCTGCACGCGGCGATGATCACCGATGGCCCGTGCATTGTGTGGCTGGGCGAAGAGGGAACGCAGCCGGACGATGCGATTGATCGTGAAGTAGATCTGCACGGACGGCTGGTTACACCCGGGCTGATCGATTGCCATAGCCATAGCGTATTTGGCGGCGATCGCAGCCAGGAGTTTGAGATGCGGCTCAACGGCGCGAGCTACGCGGAGATCGCCGCAGCAGGCGGCGGCATTATCAGTACCGTGAATGCCACCCGTAACGCCAGCCAGCAACAACTACTTGAAAGCGCTCGCAAGCGCATTCACGCGCTGCGCAAAGACGGCGTTACCACACTTGAGATCAAATCCGGCTACGGCCTCAGCTTTGCTGATGAAGGCAAAATGTTGCAGGTGATCCGCGCGCTTGGCGCAGAAATGCCGCTCACGATCTTCAGTACCTGCCTTGCAGCACATGCATTGCCGGTCGAGTATCAGGGACGCCCAGACGACTATATCGATGAGATATGCCAGCACTGGTTACCCGCCTGGCACGAACAAGGGCTGGTCGATGCAGTTGATGCTTTTTGTGAACATCTGGCCTTTTCGCCGCAACAAGTGGAGCAGGTTTTCCACAAAGCGCAGCAGCTTGGCTTACCGGTAAAACTGCATGCCGAACAGCTTTCACTGCTGCACGGCGCAGGCCTGGCCGCCCGCCACAACGCGCTTTCCGCCGATCACCTGGAGTATTTGTGTGAAGAGGATATCGTGCTGATGGCGCAGCATGGCACCACTGCCGTTCTGCTGCCGGGCGCCTTTTACTTTTTGCGCGAGAGCCAACAGCCGCCTGTGGCGCTGCTTCGTCAGCACAAGGTGCCGATGGCCATTTCCAGCGATCTGAACCCTGGTACATCACCGGTATTATCTCTACGCCTGATGATGAATATGGCCTGTACGTTATTCCGTCTGACGCCTGAAGAAGCGCTGGCGGGAGTGACCTGCCATGCCGCCCGCGCATTAGGTATCAGCGATCGCTGCGGGACGCTACAGGTGGGTAAAGAGGCCAGTTTTGTCGCGTGGGATGTCGCCCATCCGGCAGAACTCAGCTACTGGCTGGGTGGAACGCTGTCAAAACAGGTCATTTATCAGGGGGAGGAAGTGTGGCATGACTAACGGATTTGAATTACATCAGGGTCGGCTGCCACTGCTGGTCAGCATGCCCCATCCAGGCACGCAACTGACGCCAGAGATCGCCTGCAGTCTTACCGCGCGGGCGCAGCGCCTGGAGGATACGGACTGGCATATTCCGCTGCTGTATCAGCCGATTCGCGAGCTTGGCGCCAGCATGCTGAGCGCCAGCTATTCCCGCTATGTAGTGGATTTAAACCGCCCGGCGGATGACAAACCGCTATACAGCACGGCGACCACCGGCCTGTTCCCGGGGACTTTTTTTGACGGCGAACCGCTGTTCGAATCGGGCAAAGCGCCAGATGACACCATGAAAACCGCCATTTTGCACAATATATGGCAGCCTTATCACCAGGCGCTGGCGCAGGAGCTGGCGCGGTTGCGCGACACCTTCGGCTACGTGTTGCTGTGGGATGCGCACTCCATCAAATCGGTGGTTCCGCGTTTGTTTGAGGGCAAACTGCCGGATCTGAATTTCGGCACGGCCGATGGGGCAAGCTGCGCGCCGGAGCTGAGCCGCGTATTACTGGACTGCTGCGACGCGTTTCCGCACTACACCAACGTGCTCAACGGCCGCTTTAAAGGCGGATATATCACCCGCCATTACGGCGCACCGCAACAGAACATCCATGCGGTACAACTGGAAGTGGCGCAGTGCTGCTACATGGATGAAACGAGCTTTGCATTCTCCGAAGAGAAGAGCGAACGCTTTCGCGAACTGCTGAGTGCCCTGATAAACACAGCGCTTGCGTGGAGCGACCAAAACCTGGGCCGCTAAATTAAAAGGGATGCGCCAGGCATCCCTTTTTCGTGATGGGATTTATCAGGCTTCGATATCGGCCATGTCGCCTTTTTCTTGCAGCCAGTTGCGGCGATCTTCCGAACGCTTTTTGGCGAGCAGCATATCCATCATGGCGGTGGTTTGCTGCTCATCTTCATCGCTAATGATCAGTTGCACCAGACGGCGGGTGTTCGGATCGAGCGTAGTTTCACGAAGCTGCATCGGGTTCATTTCACCCAACCCTTTAAAGCGCTGCACGTTCGGTTTGCCTTTCTTGCGCTTCAACTGCTCCAGCACACCGGTTTTCTCTTCTTCCGTCAGTGCGTAATACACCTCTTTGCCGAGGTCGATACGGTACAGCGGCGGCAGCGCCACGTAGACATGACCATGTTTCACCAGCGCGCGGAAGTGACGCACGAACAGCGCGCACAGCAGCGTGGCAATATGCAAGCCATCGGAATCCGCATCGGCGAGAATACAGATCTTGCCATAGCGCAACTGGCTGAGATCGTCGCTGTCCGGATCAATGCCAAGCGCCACGGAAATGTCATGCACTTCCTGCGAGGCCAGTACTTCGTCCGAAGAGACTTCCCAGGTGTTCAGGATCTTACCTTTCAGCGGCATGATCGCCTGATATTCGCGATCGCGCGCCTGCTTGGCGGAGCCGCCCGCCGAGTCACCTTCCACAAGGAACAGCTCGGTACGGTTCAGATCTTGCGCGGTGCAGTCCGCCAGTTTCCCCGGCAGCGCCGGACCGCTGGTCAGCTTTTTACGCACCACTTTTTTGGCAGCGCGCATGCGACGCTGGGCGCTGGAAATCGCCATTTCGGCCAGCAATTCAGCAGCCTGAATATTCTGGTTCAGCCACAGGCTGAAAGCATCTTTTACCACGCCGGAGACAAATGCGGCGCATTGACGGGAGGAAAGGCGCTCTTTAGTCTGCCCGGCAAACTGCGGATCCTGCATTTTTACCGACAGCACATACGCGCAGCGTTCCCAGATATCTTCCGCCGAAAGCTTTACACCACGTGGCAGAATATTACGGTATTCGCAGAACTCGCGCATGGCATCCAGCAGCCCCTGGCGCAGACCGTTAACATGCGTTCCGCCCTGCATGGTCGGGATCAGGTTAACGTAGCTTTCCGTCAGCAGCTCGCCGCCTTCCGGCAGCCACAGCAGCGCCCAGTCTGCCGCTTCAGTTTCAGCAGAGAAATTGCCAATAAACGGTTTTTCCGGCAGCGTCGGTAAGCCATTGACCGCTTCGCACAGGTAGTCGTTCAGGCCATCCTGATAACACCAGCGCTGCTCGGCGTTGTTCACTTCATCTTTGAAAAGAATTTCCACGCCGGGGCAGAGTACGGCTTTTGCTTTCAGCAGATGCGTCAAACGGGAAACCGAGAAGCGCGGGCTGTCAAAGAAGGACTCATCCGGCCAGAAATGGACGCTGGTTCCGGTATTGCGTTTGCCGCAGGTACCGATAACGTGCAGATCCTCGACCTTTTCACCATTTTCAAACGCAATGCTGTAAATTTGTCCGTCACGTTTTACTTGCACTTCCACGCGACGCGACAGGGCGTTCACCACGGAAATGCCCACACCGTGCAAGCCACCGGAGAACTGATAGTTTTTATTTGAAAATTTACCGCCTGCATGCAGACGGCAGAGGATCAGCTCAACGGCCGGAACCCCCTCTTCCGGGTGAATGTCCACCGGCATGCCGCGCCCGTCGTCGATAACTTCTAACGATTGGTCGGCGTGCAGGATCACCTCCACGCGTTTGGCATACCCGGCCAGCGCCTCATCGACGCTGTTATCAATGACTTCCTGCCCGAGGTGGTTCGGACGAGTGGTATCGGTATACATCCCCGGACGGCGGCGAACCGGCTCAAGCCCGGTGAGTACCTCTATGGCATCAGCGTTATAGGATTGCGTCATGGTTTGTTCGTAGATAGTGACCGCATCGTTTCCCTGTCGGCTCAATGCAGCCCAAGGAAATCGATAATCTGTGTGAAATGATTCTCAAAGCCTACAAAGGCATGATTCCCGCCCTCTTCTACAGTCTGGCGACAGGCATCGTAATAGGCCACCGCCTGGCGGTAATCGAGCACTTCGTCCCCGGTTTGTTGCAGTAGCCAGATAAGATCCGGCGCTTCAAGCGGGTCAACTTGCATCACTTTGAGCTCGTAAATATGGCGAGACTCTAGCACATATTGCTCACCAGTGTAGGGATTCTCGTTATTGCCGAGGTAATCGGCCAGTAACTCAAACGGGCGCACTGCCGGGTTGATCACCACCGCTGGCAACATAAAGCATTGCGAGAGCCAGGTTGCGTAGTAACCGCCCAGCGACGATCCGACGACGCCAAGCTGACGCCCACCCTGTTCAAGCACCAGCGACTCCAGCAATTCGGCAGCGGCGGCAGGATAAGGCGGCAACTGCGGCACCAGTACTTCAATGTCGGGATAGTGTTGCGACAGCCATTGCGACAACTGTGTGGCCTTCGCCGAACGCGGCGAGCTGTTAAAGCCATGCAGATAGAGAAGAGTGGACATTAGGCTGTGTCCCTTAATTGTGCACGAGTGGCGCTGATGGTCATTTTTACGCAGGGCAAGGCGCAAACGGCGACGTTTGGGGACCCAAATGAGCCGTGAGCAACGCAGTCATGCGTAAAAATGGCCTCAGCCCTTCGGGACGCGTTTAAAAAGCGCGTTCTCTGCGTTGTCGGACTTGAACACAGGCCCACTATGCCCTGCATCCTCCGCCTTGACAACGCGCGTTGTACCCAGCGTCGCCACCACGACCAATTACGGGACACAGCCTAGTAACCTTCGGAAGCCGTATCGGGGCGGAACTGCGTGCTCTCCAGCCGACAGACTTCAGTATGTAGCGTTCCGTCATCGTAGAGATCCAGCCAACGCCAGCCCGGTGCAACGGTATCGAGCGTAAAGTTGGCACAGTGCGGTTTGAACTGCACGCAGGTTGACGGCGTCGCCAGCAGGCGGCGGCCATTCCAGTCGAGATCCAGCTCCTGGTGAATATGCCCGCACAGCAGGTAGCGCACTTTCGGGAAGTGCTGAAGCACATTATTCAGTTCGCCCGCGTTACGCAGGCTGTGCTGATCGAGCCAGCTACAGCCAGATGGCAGCGGATGATGGTGAAGCAACAGCAAAGTATGCCGATCCGGGCTGTCGGAGAGTTTATTCTCCAGCCACTCAAGCTGAAATTCACTCAATTCACCATGCGGGACGCCAAATACCTGGCTATCCAGCAGCAGAATTTGCCAGCGTTCGCCGATAAATACGCGTTTTGCAGGGGATATTCCCGCATCCTGCAATGCGCTGTACATGGCGGGCTGGAAATCGTGATTACCCGGTAACCATACGCAAGGCGCAGAGAATCTTGCGATGCCTTCAGCAAAATGCTGATAAGCCGCAGCGGAGTGATCCTGTGCCAGGTCGCCAGTGGCGACGATCAGATCGCAAGGGCGCTGCTGGGCCTGGATAGCCTCCAGTACCGCCTGATAACTTTCCCAGGTATTGACCCCTAACAGCGTCTCGTGCTTTTCGGCAAACAGGTGAGAATCAGTAATTTGTAAGACCCTGACTCTGGACTCACCGGCCAGAGAGAGGTTTAACAGGCTTTCCAAATGGTGTCCTTAGGTTTCATGACGCTAACAAACCGGAATCGCCATTGCTCCATGTGCTAAACAGTAACGTAGCCAATCGGCCAGAAACTGATTAATTTGATGCTTTTCGTCGCGTTGATGCAACTTTTTATTAGGATAATCATAACGTGCTTTGAAACGAAAGATCTGCTGACTTGAACACACTTCAGCGACCATCGCGTCGTGGTACAAGCGTACCGTCATAGACGGCAGGCTCCAGTAACTCACGGCAGGCACCGTCTGTTCAATTTCCACCAGCGTCGTATAACGCGTCGCTTCTACTATCGTTAACCGGTATTGCGCGTTAGTCACCTGATAGCTCACCGTTTGGCCCGCTTCATCATTACGCGGCAACAGACGACGCAACTGAGCGAAATTGGTTTCGCACAGGCGCATCATTTCAGGGAAGTCAGGTGTATAGCGCTTCATTTTTTCCACTCGTTTCGTAAGCTCTCATGATGCAGTTGCAGCCATTGCAGGGCGATGACAGATGCTGCGTTATCGATTTTCCCCTCTTCTACCCACTGGTAAGCCTGCTCCCGACTCACCACATGAACCCGAATATCTTCGTTTTCATCCACCAGACCATGAACACCTTCGGCCTGAGTGGCATCCACTTCACCGACAAAGACGGCGGAACGCTCGCTGGTACCGCCAGGGCTTGCCAGATAGCTCAATACTTTTTTTGCGCGCCCAACGGTTAAGCCCGCCTCTTCTACAGCCTCACGGCGCACAACGTCTTCTTCGCTTTCGCCCTCTTCAATCATACCGGCGACCATCTCCAGCAGCCACGGGCTTTCGCTGGTATCAAATGCCGCAATACGGATCTGTTCGATCAGCACAACTTCGTCGCGCACTGGGTCAAAGGGTAGCAAGGCTGCGGCATGGCCGCGTTCAAAAATTTCACGACGCACTTCGCCGCTCATTTCACCATTAAATAAACGGTGGCGAAAACGGTAAAGATCGAGCGAAAAAAAACCGCTGTACAGCGTTTCTCGTGCAATAATTTCTACATCGTTTTTTGTGAAAGTCACAGGGGATGTTACTGGCTGATTCATTGGCGGCATCTCATTCGAAATAATGACAAAACTGTAGATTTCAAGCCTGTTTCATTATCGTTTCAAGCGCTATGTGATAGATTGGTGCAAATTTACGCCAATGGCACGTAACGCCAAGCTTAAGCGGTGTCCGTTTCTGCTAGAATCGGCGATTATTTTTTCCAATTTAGACCAGCGCTAATACTGCTTCACAACAAGGAATGCAAATGAAGAAATTGCTCCCCCTCCTTATCGGTCTGAGCCTGACAGGTTTCAGCACCATGAGCCAGGCAGAAAACCTGCTGCAGGTTTATCAGCAGGCACGCTTAAGTAACCCGGACCTGCGTAAATCCGCAGCGGACCGCGACGCCGCTTTCGAGAAAATTAACGAAGCGCGCAGCCCGTTACTGCCTCAGCTCGGTTTGGGTGCAGATTACGATTATGCCAACGGCTACCGTGACAGCAAAGGCGTGAACTCCAACGCTACCAGCGCCTCTCTGCAATTGACGCAGACCATTTTTGATATGTCAAAATGGCGTGCGCTGACGGTACAGGAAAAAACCGCAGGTATTCAGGATGTGACCTGGCAGACCAACCAGCAAACGTTGATTCTTAACACCGCGACGGCCTACTTCAACGTACTGAGTGCCATCGACGCACTTTCCTACACCGAAGCGCAGAAACAGGCGATCTATCGCCAGTTGGATCAAACCACTCAGCGTTTCAATGTTGGCCTGGTCGCCATTACCGACGTACAGAACGCTCGTTCACAGTATGATACCGTACTGGCGAATGAAGTCACCGCGCGTAATAACCTCGACAACGCGGTGGAAGCACTGCGTCAGGTGACTGGCAACTACTATCCGGAACTGGCGTCGCTGAATGTCGACAATTTCAAAACGGACAAACCGCAGGCAGTTAATGCGCTGCTGAAGGAAGCGGAAAACCGTAACCTGACGCTGCTACAGGCGCGTCTGAGCCAGGATCTGGCCCGCGAGCAAATCCGCCAGGCTCAGGATGGCCATCTCCCGACCCTGGACCTGACGGCCTCCACGGGTGTATCTAACACGTCCTACAGCGGTTCAAAAACCAATACGTCGCAATATGACGATGTGAATGCCGGTCAAAACAAAGTCGGCCTGAAATTCTCACTCCCCTTGTATCAGGGCGGTCAGGTGAATTCGCAGGTGAAACAAGCACAGTACAACTTTGTTGGCGCAAGTGAACAACTGGAAAGCGCGCATCGTAGCGTCGTACAGAACGTGCGCTCCTCTTTCAACAACGTAAACGCGTCTATCAGCAGTATCAACGCCTACAAACAAGCAGTTGTTTCTGCCCAAAGCTCTCTGGATGCGATGGAAGCAGGTTATTCCGTGGGTACGCGTACCATTGTAGATGTACTGAATGCGACAACCACGTTGTATAATGCCAAGCAACAGCTCTCAAGCGCACGTTACAACTATCTGATTAATCAGTTAAATATCAAATCAGCTTTGGGTACGCTGAACGAGCAGGATCTGTTGGCGCTGAACAATGCGCTGGGTAAAAACGTCTCTACCACGCCGGAAAGCGTGGCGCCGGAGAACCCGCAGCAGGATGCCAGCGTTGATAACTTCAACGGCAACGTACAACCTGCCGCAGCACGCACCAAAGTTAAACGCTAAGCAGCACCGATCAGCAACGGGGGGCAATCCAGCCCCCGTTTTTACGTAAGGCAACGTAAAGTCCTCCCCTCCTCGCTTTAATTTCAACCACTCATCCTCTATCCTGAGCGTTTTACGTATGCCTTTGGGATCCAGGAAGATAACAATGAAACGGACAAAAAACATTCAACATGCGACGTTCCGCAAAAGCTGGAGCGCACGTCATTTAACGCCTGTAGCACTGGCGGTGACTGCCGTTTTCATGCTGGCGGGCTGTGAAAAAAGCGACGAAACGGTTTCCCTGTACCAGAATGCGGACGACTGTTCGTCGGCAAATCCGGGGAAAAGCGCGGAATGTAAAGCCGCTTACAACAACGCGCTGAAAGAAGCTGAGCGTACGGCACCGAAGTACGCAACGCGCGAAGCCTGTGTTGCTGAATTTGGCGAAGGCCAGTGTCAGCAGACCCCTGTTCAGGCAGGCACGGCGCCGGAAAATCAGGCGCAGGCACAATCCGGCGGCAGCTTTTGGATGCCGCTGATGGCAGGCTATATGATGGGCCGCCTGATGGGTGGTGGCGCAGGCTTTGCCCAGCAACCGCTGTTCAGCTCCCGTAATCCGGCAAGCCCGGCTTATGGTCAGTACACCGATGCATCCGGGAAAGGCTATGGCGCAGCGCAGCCGGGCCGCACCATGACCGTACCGAAAACGGCCATGGCACCAAAACCGGCGACCACAACCACGGTAACCCGTGGCGGATTTGGTGAGTCGGTTGCGAAGCAGAACACGATGCAGCGTAGCGTCAGCGGTACGCCAACCCGTTCAATGGGCGGTTGATGGTCATGGAAAGAATCGCAATTACCGAGCGCCCGGACTGGCGAGAAAAAGCCACCGAATATGGTTTTAATTTTCACACCATGTACGGAGAACCGTACTGGTGTGAAGAAGCGTACTACAAGCTGACGCTTGCTCAGGTCGAGAAGCTGGAAGAGGTCACCGCCGAGCTGCACCAGATGTGCCTGAAAGTGGTGGAAAAAGTGGTTGCCAGCGACGAACTGATGGCTAAATTCCGCATTCCAAAGCACACCTGGGGCTTTGTACGCCAGTCCTGGGCAACACAGCAACCCTCGCTCTATTCGCGTCTCGATCTCGCCTGGGATGGTGTGGACGAGCCCAAATTGCTGGAGAATAATGCAGATACGCCGACGTCTCTGTATGAAGCTGCTTTTTTCCAGTGGATCTGGCTGGAAGACCAGCTCAACGCCGGAAAACTGCCAGCGGGCAGCGATCAATTCAACAGCCTGCAAGAACAGCTTATTGCGCGTTTCGCCGAGCTTCGCGAACAGCACGGTTTCCAGTTGCTGCACTTCACCTGCTGCCGGGATACTGTTGAAGATCGCGGTACCGTGCAGTATTTGCAGGATTGCGCAGCAGAAGCGGAGCTGGCGTCGGAGTTCCTCTATATCGAGGATATCGGTCTTGGCGAGAAAGGCCAGTTTACCGATCTTCAGGATCAGGTGATTGGCAACCTGTTCAAGCTTTATCCGTGGGAATACATGCTGCGCGAAATGTTCTCCACCAAGCTTGAAGATGCCGGTGTTCGCTGGCTCGAACCCGCCTGGAAGAGCATTATTTCCAATAAAGCGCTGTTGCCACTGCTGTGGGAGATGTTTCCCAATCACCCCAATCTGCTGCCTGCGTACTTTGCCGAAGACGATTATCCGCAGATGGAAAAGTACGTCGTGAAACCGATTTTCTCCCGTGAAGGCGCAAATGTATCGATCATTGAGAACGGAAAAATGGTCGAGGCCGTTGAAGGGCCATACGGCGAGGAGGGCATGATTGTGCAGCAGTTCCACCCGCTGCCAAAATTCGGCGACAGTTATACGCTAATCGGCAGTTGGCTGATCAATGATCAGCCAGCAGGAATCGGCATTCGTGAAGATCGCGCACTGATCACCCAGGATCTGTCTCGTTTCTATCCGCATATTTTTACCGAATAACCTAAGAAACATCGCCGTGATGCCAATAATGCCCCATGTCGGTTTGTCTCCTTTTATTACTTGTGGCGAGTAAGCAGAGATATTCCGGCATGGGCATTCTTCAGGCTATAAGCCTTACAGGATCCATCACCACCGCCCCAGGAGATGGTTTAGGGGTGACAATGAAAGGGGGGCTGCCAGAGCCACCCTTTGTTTAACCAACCTGAACCGAAAGCATACTCAGCGAACCCATCTCAATACCATCTACCGGGATAGTAATAGCCTCGATGCCGTTCCATGTGCCCAGCACATACAGCAGCGGCAGGTAGTGATCCGGCGTTGGGCTAGACAACGATCCGCCTTCATGATCGAGGTAATTTACCAGCGGATGCTGCTCAACCGGCCCCTGCCAGGCGAGATTCGCTTTCACATAATCGTTGAACGATGTGGCCCACGGATACGGCGTACTTTCACCATTCCAGCGCGCGGTACGCAAGTTATGCACCACGTTGCCGCTGGCCACCAGCATAACGCCCTCATCACGCAGCGCCGCCAACTTGCGGCCCATCTCAAAGTGCCATGCCTCTGGTTTCGTGCTGTCGATACTGAGCTGTACCATCGGGATGTCGGCATTCGGGTACATTTTAATCAGCACGCCCCAGGAACCGTGGTCAAAACCCCAGGCTTCCTTATCAAGCACAACGGGTACAGGTGCCAGTAAATCAACCAGGTGCTGAGCCAGTTCCGGCGATCCCGGTGCCGGATAATGAGTATCGTACAGCGCCTGTGGGAAGCCACCGAAATCATGGATAGTTTTCGGCGCTTCCATCGCGGTAACGCCAGTGCCACGGGTAAACCAGTGGGCGGATACCACCACTATCGCTTTCGGGCGCGGCAGCGTCTCGCCTAACATTCCCCAGGCGCGGGTATAAACGTTATCTTCCAGAACATTCATCGGGCTACCATGGCCCAGGAACAGTGCTGGCATACGAGGTGCAGACATGGTGATATCCTTACTGATTGTATCGATTTGATAACGATACATTACGCCTTTTCATGGTGTGAAGAACTCAGATAACCATGATGAAGATCATCAGTAATTTTGAATGTAAGCAGCTGGGTATCAGCCTCCACAACTTTCCGGAAGGCACCGCTACCTATGTGACCGCCAGTAACGACCTGGAATTAGGCTTCGGTATCGCCTTTGCGGTCACGTTGCACAATATTCCTGAAGGACTTGCGGTTGCCGGGCCGGTTTACGCGGCAACAGGTTCAAAACGCAGCGCGGTATGTCGGTGATGGGCTTAAGCCTGGTGGCGTTGCAGGCAATGGGGTTTAGCGGCTAATGATTGGGACACTCTTGCTGAAAGCTGGCGCGTCTTATTCGCTCTGCCCGACGCGGCGAGTTTTCTTCAGCTCTTCGAGCACCCGTTGGTAAGCTTTATAAATCGCTTCGCGATCGTGGCGGCAGGCTTTGCAATGACGTCTAAGTACGTGGACATAGCCGAAAACGACGATGACGATCGCCAGAAGCCAGTACCATGAGATAAACATATTTCCTCCCTTATTTGCGGCAAACATTGGTTAATAAACCAACGACAAAATAGCATTAACTTAATGACTTATAAGGTTTTAAAACCGCTTTTCATATCCGTAGCGCAGGTACCACTTTATAAGTAGCACCGTGAAATTTCAATGCGTGAATATTATAAACGCGACAAACATTGACACAGGACAGGCAAAAAAAATCCGCAGCTTTCGGCTGTAATGCTTGTCAGTTAAGCTTTTGAAGGTAGCCGTAACGCGTAACGTTGCGGCTTCTTTTTTACCGCTCTTGGGTAATGTCTTACCCTACGTGGTGGCAGGACAAAGCTCTCTGCCATATCCAGTATTTCTTTGATTAGCTTTGGTATTTTACCCGGCGCTACTGCCGGCAGGATACTCAGTTGGGCCGTCAGATAAAGACTCGCCTGCTTAAAACCTATCTGATAAGGCTCCACTCCTTTCAGGCTGCAGGCCATCTGCGTCATCATAAAACGCAGCTGGTTGTAGGCCAGTACAACTCCCCACAGTTCCTGTTCCACCAGTTCGGGTTTCCGGCTTCTCAGCGTCA
>NZ_FMBC01000052.1 GCF_900094795.1 Kosakonia oryziphila | reverse complement strand
CCGATGAAAAATGGTGGAAACCTCATTTTGCAGATGGGGGTTCCCCAGCAGTCGATCCACCCGCTTTATTTTGTTTTTAACCGATGCAGTTCCAGTCAAATGACGTCCGATACTGGTAAGCGTAAGGGATGCGCCATTTATTACAGCACTGGTTGCGTCAATCAGTGCTTTTTGACGGTAAAGATGCAGGGGCTTCAGTATATTCTTAAGAAATTTTCGGCATAATGAACGCGCAGGCATAGTGGTGATTTCCTTGAAATTGTTAGCACAATCAATTAGATCACATCACACTATGCCTGTCCCATTTTTCTGGGGATTCCTCAGCGGGTTTCCCCGCCCCTTCGTTAGATCTTACATGCGCCGCTTTCGCAGCCATCGTCCTGGATGGAAGGCACCAGGTCATCCTGGGCATCTTCCGCGCCATCGCGGGTGTTTTGATAGTACAGCGTTTTCACACCAAATTTGTACGCGGTGAGCAAGTCTTTCAGTAATTGCTGCATCGGCACTTTGCCCGACGGGAAACGGCTCGGATCGTAGTTTGTGTTCGCCGAAATCGACTGATCAATAAACTTCTGCATAATGCCGACCAGTTGCAGGTAGCCGTCATTGTTCGGCATTTCCCACAGTAACTCGTAAGCGGTGCTCAGTTTTTCGTAGTCCGGTACTACCTGACGCAGAATACCATCTTTCGACGCCTTAATGCTCACGTGGCCGCGTGGCGGTTCGATACCGTTGGTGGCGTTGGAGATCTGCGATGACGTTTCAGACGGCATCAGCGCGGAGAGCGTGGAGTTACGCAGACCGTGCGTTTTGATGGATTCACGAAGTGCTTCCCAGTCGTAATGCAGCGGCTCGTTGGTAATGCCGTCGAGATCTTTCTTGTAAGTGTCGATCGGCAAAATACCCTGCGAATAGGTGGTTTCGTTGAACCACGGGCATGCGCCTTGCTCTTTCGCCAGCTCGTTAGAGGCTTTCAGTAGCCAGTACTGAATGGCTTCGAAGGTCTGGTGCGTCAGGTTATTGGCGCTGCCGTCAGAGTAACGTTTGCCGTTCTTCGCCAGCCAGTAAGCAAAGTTGATCACGCCGATACCCAGCGTACGGCGTCCCATCGCGCCACGTTTTGCGGCCGGGATCGGGTAATCCTGGTAATCCAGCAGAGCGTCGAGAGCGCGTACCGCAAGCGTTGCCAGCTCTTCCAGCTCGTCGAGGTTTTTGATGGCGCCGAGGTTGAAAGCAGACAGCGTGCAGAGTGCAATTTCACCGCTTTCATCGTTAACATCTTCCAGCGGCTTGGTCGGCAGAGCGATTTCCAGACACAGGTTGGACTGACGCACCGGCGCGACCTGTGGGTTGAACGGACTGTGAGTGTTGCAATGGTCTACGTTCTGGATGTAGATACGGCCCGTCGAGGCACGTTCCTGCATCATCAGAGAGAACAGATCAACTGCTTTGATACGCTGCTTACGGATGCTGTCGTCTTTCTCATATTGAGTGTACAGACGTTCGAACTCCTCCTGATCGGCGAAGAACGCGTCGTACAAACCTGGTACGTCGGACGGGCTGAACAGCGTGATCTCTTCACCTTTCAGCAGACGGGTGTACATCAGTTTGTTGATCTGTACGCCGTAGTCCATGTGACGCACGCGGTTACCTTCCACGCCACGGTTGTTTTTCAGTACCAGCAGGCTTTCGACTTCCAGGTGCCACAACGGGTAGAACAGGGTGGCCGCGCCACCGCGTACGCCGCCCTGCGAGCAGGATTTTACCGCCGTCTGGAAATGCTTGTAGAACGGGATACAGCCGGTGTGGAATGCTTCACCGCCACGGATCGGGCTGCCCAGCGCACGAATGCGGCCCGCATTGATACCGATACCGGCACGCTGGGAAACGTATTTCACAATCGCGCTGGAGGTGGCATTAATGGAATCCAGGCTGTCGCCGCACTCAATCAGCACGCAGGAGCTGAACTGACGCGTCGGGGTACGCACACCGGACATGATCGGCGTCGGCAGCGAAATTTTGAACGTGGATACCGCATCATAGAAACGCTTCACGTAGTCCAGACGCGTTTCACGTGGGTAGTTCGAGAACAGGCAGGCAGCAACCAGAATATAGAGGAACTGCGCGCTCTCGTAGATTTCGCCGGTAACGCGGTTCTGTACCAGGTATTTCCCTTCCAGTTGCTTTACGGCGGCATAGGAGAAGTTCATATCGCGCCAGTGATCGATAAAACCGTCCATCTGCTTGAACTCTTCTTCCGTGTAGTCTTCCAGCAGATGATGATCATATTTGCCCAGCTCGATCATTTTTTTCACGTGATCGTACAGCGCTGGCGGTTCAAACTGACCGTAAGCTTTTTTACGCAGGTGGAAAATCGCCAGGCGTGCAGCCAGGTACTGGTAGTCCGGCGCATCGCGGGAGATTAAATCCGCTGCGGCCTTTATGATGGTCTCATGGATGTCGGAGGTTTTGATCCCGTCGTAAAACTGAATATGTGAACGCAGTTCAACCTGAGAGATGGAGACGTTACTCAGCCCCTCTGCCGCCCAATCCAGCACTCGATGGATTTTGTCGAGATTGATGCGCTCAGTGCCACCATCACGTTTTGTCACCAGCAGACTCTGATTCATGTGATTACCTGTCCGTGAAATAAAAGTATCCCCCAATTATCCACAGTTCGTCGCTGTGACTAACTCTGTGGATAAATACTATATGTAGGGGTTTTGTGATAAGAGAAACGCTATATGGTGATTATTCTAGTAAGGATTCTTTTCAGTACAAGAGTTGATTTTGAGGTTAAATTCAGGTTGCGAAAGCGTAATAAACGCTAAGTCCTCATGCTGTAAGGCCTGGCGGGGATGTCAACGTTTTACAAAAAAAAATGAATTTTTGATCGAGTGCTGATTTCTTCATCGGGAAAGGCAAATGCGCAGCTTGATACTGCGCAATGTTTATAACTTTAACTAATGACCTTAGTTATCTTTTGCTGTTGTATGTAACATGTAGTTAACATCCACTCCCGGTCCTAAGGTAAATTTATTCAGCAGCGGATTATAATGCAGCCCGGTGATATGACGTTCCTGAAGCACCGTCTCATCGACCCAGGTTAATAGTTCAGCAGGTTTAATGAATTTCTTCACGTCGTGCGTGCCTTTGGGCACCATGCGCAGCACATATTCTGCACCAACGACAGCCATCAGCCAGGATTTGCCATTACGGTTAATTGTCGAGAAGAAGACGTGACCGCCCGGTTTAACCAGCTGCGCGCACGCTTTTACCACTGATTGCGGATCGGGTACGTGCTCCAGCATCTCCATGCAGGTCACCACGTCGTACTGCTGCGCGTGTTTCGCGGCATGTTCTTCGACGGTTTCCTGAACATAATCGACCTGTATGCCGGATTCCAGTGCATGCAGACGCGCAACCTGTAGCGGTTCAAAGCCCATATCCAGACCGGTTACCGTTGCGCCTTCCTGCGCCATGCTCTCCGCCAGGATTCCGCCGCCGCAGCCGACATCGAGCACCTTTTTACCGAACAGACCGCCGGCATGTTCGCCAATGTAACCCAGACGCAGCGGGTTAATACGGTGCAGGGGCTTAAACTCACCCTCTTTATCCCACCAGCGTGAAGCGACAGCTTCGAATTTGGCGATTTCAGCGTGGTCAACGTTCTGAGCGGCCGGTGTTTTTTCGGCATTCATGGGCGCATTTACTCCTCTCTCAATAAGACGTGTGAGTATATCAGGCCGACGGGATGAATAAACCTTTGTGCGGGAGTTATAGATTTACCTGTATCACAGCGGTTGTGTTATAATTTGCGACCTTTGAATCCGGGATACAGTAGAGGGATAGCGGTTAGATGAGCGACCTTGCGAGAGAAATTACACCGGTTAACATCGAGGAAGAGCTGAAAAGCTCCTATCTGGACTATGCGATGTCGGTCATTGTTGGCCGTGCGCTGCCGGATGTCCGAGATGGCCTGAAACCGGTTCACCGTCGCGTACTTTACGCCATGAACGTATTGGGCAATGACTGGAATAAAGCCTACAAAAAATCTGCCCGTGTCGTTGGTGACGTAATCGGTAAGTACCATCCCCATGGTGATTCTGCGGTGTATGACACCATTGTTCGTATGGCGCAGCCGTTCTCGCTGCGCTATATGCTGGTTGATGGTCAGGGCAACTTCGGCTCCATCGATGGTGACTCTGCAGCGGCGATGCGTTATACGGAAATTCGCCTGGCGAAGATCGCCCATGAATTGATGGCCGATCTGGAAAAAGAGACGGTTGACTACGTCGATAACTACGATGGCACCGAAAAAATTCCTGATGTGATGCCGACCAGGATCCCGAACCTGCTGGTCAATGGTTCTTCCGGTATCGCGGTCGGTATGGCCACTAACATTCCACCACACAACCTGACGGAAGTGATTAACGGTTGTCTGGCGTATATCGACAATGAAGACATCAGCGTTGAAGGGCTGATGGAGCACATTCCAGGGCCGGATTTCCCGACCTCCGCCATCATTAACGGTCGCCGTGGGATTGAAGAAGCCTATCGCACCGGTCGTGGCAAGATCTACATTCGCGCTCGCGCAGAGGTAGAAACCGATGCGAAAAGCGGCCGTGAAACCATTATCGTGCATGAAATTCCGTATCAGGTGAACAAAGCGCGCCTGATCGAGAAAATTGCCGAACTGGTGAAAGATAAACGCGTTGAAGGCATCAGCGCGCTGCGCGACGAGTCTGATAAAGACGGTATGCGTATCGTAATCGAAGTGAAACGTGATGCCGTGGGCGAAGTGGTGCTTAATAACCTCTACTCCCAGACGCAATTGCAGGTCTCCTTCGGTATCAACATGGTGGCGTTGCACCATGGTCAGCCTAAAATCATGACGCTGAAAGAGATTCTGGCCGCGTTCGTGCGTCACCGCCGTGAAGTGGTGACCCGTCGTACCATTTTCGAACTGCGTAAAGCCCGTGACCGTGCGCATATCCTTGAAGCGCTGGCCGTGGCGTTGGCGAACATCGATCCGATCATCGAACTGATCCGTCGTGCGCCGACGCCAGCCGAAGCGAAAGCGGGCCTGATCGCACAACCGTGGGATCTGGGCAATGTCTCCTCGATGCTGGAACGTGCGGGCGATGACGCGGCACGTCCTGAGTGGCTGGAGCCGGAATTCGGTATCCGCGACGGTAAGTACTACCTGACCGAGCAACAGGCACAGGCGATTCTGGATCTGCGTTTGCAGAAGCTGACTGGCCTTGAGCATGAAAAACTGCTCGACGAGTACAAAGAACTGCTGGGGCAAATCGCTGAACTGCTGCACATCCTCGGCAGCGCTGAGCGCCTGATGGAAGTGATTCGCGAAGAGCTTGAACTGATTCGCGAACAGTTTGGTGATGAACGCCGTACCGAAATTACTGCAAACACCGCCGATATCAATATCGAAGACCTGATCAATCAGGAAGATGTTGTGGTTACGTTGTCGCATCAGGGATATGTGAAGTATCAGCCGCTGACCGACTACGAAGCCCAGCGTCGTGGCGGTAAAGGTAAATCGGCTGCGCGTATTAAAGAAGAAGACTTTATCGACCGCCTGCTGGTGGCCAACACCCACGATACGATCCTCTGCTTCTCCAGCCGTGGCCGTCTCTACTGGATGAAGGTTTACCAGCTGCCGGAAGCGAGCCGTGGCGCGCGTGGTCGTCCGATCGTTAACTTGCTGCCGCTGGAGCCGAATGAACGTATAACGGCTATTCTGCCGGTTCGTGAATACGAAGAGGGCGTTAACGTCTTTATGGCAACCGCCAGCGGTACCGTGAAGAAAACCGCGCTTACCGAATTCAGCCGTCCGCGTTCTGCTGGGATCATTGCCGTTAACCTGAACGAAGGCGACGAACTGATTGGCGTCGATCTGACCTCTGGGAACGATGAAGTGATGCTGTTCTCTGCTGCCGGTAAAGTGGTGCGCTTTAAAGAGGGTGCAGTGCGTGCGATGGGTCGTACGGCGACCGGTGTACGCGGTATCAAGCTGGCGGAAAAAGACAGCGTGGTATCGCTGATTGTTCCGCGCGGCGAAGGTGCTATCCTGACAGTCACGCAGAACGGTTACGGTAAACGTACCGCTGAAACCGAGTACCCGACCAAATCTCGTGGTACGCAGGGTGTTATCTCCATCAAGGTCACCGAGCGTAATGGTTCCGTGGTCGGCGCGGTGCAGGTAGATGATTGCGACCAGATCATGATGATCACTGATGCCGGTACGCTGGTGCGTACACGCGTGTCTGAAATCAGCGTGGTGGGCCGTAATACCCAGGGTGTGATTCTGATCCGTACCGCAGAAGATGAAAACGTAGTGGGTCTGCAACGCGTCGCCGAACCGGTGGATGACGAAGAGCTGGACTCCATCGACGGCAGCGTGGCGGAAGGCGATGACGACATCGCGCCGGAAGTTGACACAGACGACGATACGGCGGATGACGCCGACGAGTAATGCATCACAGAGGGCCGGTTTCCCGGCCCTTTTTCATTGCCATTGCGGCATTCGCGATTTATCGCTACCTTAACGACACTCTTTTTTAACTTCCTTGTGGCGGAGTTTCCCCAGGTTGAAATACCTCGTCTCTTTTCGCAGTACCCTGAAAGTTTCCCGCTATTTATTCAGGGCGCTGGCGCTATTGCTGTGGCTGCTAATTGCCTTCTTTTCAGTCTTTTACATCGTCAATGCATTGCACGACAAAGAGTCAGAAATTCGTCAGGAATTCAACCTCAGTTCCGATCAGGCGCAACGTTACATTCAGCGCACATCGGATGTGATGAAAGAGCTGAAGTACATTGCCGAAAACCGTCTGACGGCGGAAAACGGCATCCTCACCTCGCGCAGCCGCGATGATAAAACCGATGTGCCGGCGTTTTTACCGCTGTTCCCCGATTCTGACTGCTCTGCGATGAGTAGCTCATGGCGCGGTTCGCTGGAGTCGCTGGCGTGGTTTATGCGCTACTGGCGCGACAATTTTTCAGCCGCCTACGATCTTAACCGCGTATTTCTGATTGGCAGCGACAATCTGTGTATGGCGGATTTCGGCCTGCGCGAACTGCCGGTTGAGCGTGACGATACATTAAAAAGCTTGCATGAGCGGATTGTAAAATACCGCAATGCGCCACAGGAGGAACGCAGCAATAACCTCTACTGGATGAGCCAGGGGCCGCGACCGGGAATCGGTTACTTTTACGCACTGACGCCGGTTTATCTTGGTAATCGTCTCCAGGCGTTGCTGGGCACCGAACAGTCAATCCGCATGGAGAATTTCTTTACGCCGGGCAGCCTGCCGATGGGTGTCACCATTCTGGATGAGAGCGGGCACTCGTTGATTTCGCTGACCGGCCCGGATAGCGGCATTGTTGCCGATCCACGCTGGATGCAGGAACGTTCGTGGTTCGGTTACACCTCCGGTTTCCGCGAGCTGATCCTGAAAAAGAGTTTACCGCCGTCCTCATTGAGCGTGGTTTATTCTGTTCCTGTCGATATGGTACTGGAACGCATCCGCATGCTGATCCTCAATGCCGTGCTCCTGAACGTGCTGGTGGGTGTGGCGCTGTTTACCCTGGCGCGTATGTATGAGCGACGCATTTTTATCCCGGCCGAAAACGATGCACAGCGGCTGGAAGAGCATGAGCAGTTCAACCGTAAAATTGTCGCTTCTGCGCCCGTGGGGATCTGTATTCTGCGCACCCAGGATGGGACGAATATTCTCAGTAACGAACTGGCGCATAATTACCTGAACATGCTCACGCATGAAGATCGGCAGCGGCTGACGCAGATCATCTGCGGCCAGCAGGTCAATTTTGTTGATGTGTTGACCAGCAACAATACTAATCTGCAAATCAGCTTTGTTCATTCGCGCTATCGCAATGAGAATGTGGCGATTTGTGTGCTGGTCGATGTCTCCGCGCGCGTCAAAATGGAAGAGTCGTTACAGGAAATGGCACAGGCGGCAGAACAGGCCAGCCAGTCGAAATCCATGTTCCTGGCGACCGTCAGCCATGAGTTGCGCACGCCGCTGTACGGCATTATTGGTAACCTCGATCTGCTGCAAACCAAAGAGCTGCCGAAGGGTGTCGACCGACTAGTGACGGCGATGAATAACTCTTCCAGCCTGCTGCTGAAAATTATCAGCGATATTCTGGATTTCTCGAAAATCGAGTCTGAGCAGTTAAAAATCGAGCCGCGGGAATTTTCCCCACGTGAGGTGATGAGCCATATCACCGCCAACTATCTGCCGCTGGTGGTGCGTAAACAACTGGGGCTGTACTGCTTTATCGAGCCGGATGTGCCAGTGGTTCTCAACGGTGATCCGATGCGTTTGCAGCAGGTGATCTCAAACCTGCTGAGTAATGCGATCAAATTCACCGATATCGGCTGCATTGTGCTGCATGTACAGCGTGATGCTGATTATCTCAGCATACGTGTGCGCGATACCGGCGTGGGGATCCCCGCTAAAGAAGTGGTGCGGTTGTTTGATCCTTTCTTCCAGGTCGGGACTGGAGTGCAGCGTAATTTCCAGGGGACAGGACTGGGGCTGGCGATTTGCGAGAAGCTGATTAACATGATGGACGGCGATATCGAGGTGGATACCGAACCGGGTATGGGCAGCCAGTTCACCATTCGAATACCGCTTTACCGTGCGGTCGCATCGGTGCGCGCTGATGTTGATGGGTTGGCGGAGACCTGCTGCTGGCTGGCGGTGCGTAATGCCTCATTGTCGGCCTATTTGCAGAACTTGCTGAACTGGAATGGCATCCGCACGAAGCAGTACGACGGGCGTGTGCTCGGTCATCAGGATACGTTGATTACCGACGATGAGCTGGAGCATCCTTCGGGCGCGCGGGCGGTGATTGTTTTCTGCCGCCGCCATATCGGCATTCCGCTGGAGCGCGCGCCTGGCGAATGGTTACACAGCGTCGCCGCGCCCCACGATTTGCTGGCGTTGCTGGGACGCATTTACCGCGTACAGGTGGTGGAACCGCAGGCGACCACGACGCAGGCCGTTGAGGACAATGAGGTATCGCGCAACGACGATATGATGATCCTGGTGGTTGACGATCACCCGATTAACCGGCGATTACTTGCCGATCAACTGGGGTCTCTGGGCTATCAATGCAAAACAGCGAATGATGGGGTGGATGCATTAAACGTATTAAGCAAGAACCATATTGATATTGTGCTCAGCGACGTCAACATGCCGAATATGGACGGTTATCGTCTGACACAGCGGATTCGCCAGTTGGGCCTGACGCTGCCGGTGATTGGTGTAACGGCTAACGCACTGGCGGAAGAGAAACAGCGCTGCCTTGAATCCGGTATGGATAGCTGCCTGTCAAAACCTGTGACGCTGGATGTACTGAAGCAAACGCTGGCCGCGTATGCCGCGCGGGTCAGAAACAGCAGGGGATAAAAAAGAACCCCGACGAGAGCCGGGGTTGGGGGATTACTCTTTTTCTGTCTGGGTCAGCGTGACCGAGGAGAGGTAGTTCAGCAGGGCGATGTCGTTATCGACGCCCAGTTTCATCATCGCAGATTTCTTCTGGCTACTGATGGTCTTGATACTGCGGTTCAGCTTTTTAGCGATTTCCGTTACCAGGAAACCTTCTGCAAACAGACGCAGTACCTCGCTCTCTTTCGGTGACAGGCGTTTGTCGCCATAGCCGCCAGCGCTGATTTTTTCCAGCAGGCGAGAAACGCTTTCAGGGGTGAATTTCTTACCTTTCTGCAACGCGGCAAGAGCCTTCGGCAGGTCGGTCGGCGCGCCTTGTTTCAGTACGATACCTTCAATATCCAGATCCAGCACTGCACTCAGAATTGCCGGGTTATTGTTCATGGTAAGAACAATAATCGACAACGCAGGGAAATGGCGTTTAATGTATTTGATTAGCGTAATACCATCGCCGTATTTATCGCCCGGCATTGACAGGTCGGTGATCAGAACATTTGCCTCGAGTTTCGGCAGATTATTAATGAGCGCTGTAGAGTCTTCAAATTCACCGACTACGTTAACCCATTCGATTTGTTCCAGTGACTTGCGAATACCGAACAGTACAATCGGATGGTCATCGGCAATAATTACGTTCATATTGTTCATGTATTAGGCTACCTTGCTACAGCAAGCTCTTGACGTAAGCGTCAATGTTGCTGATGTAATTTTCTATGCCTGGAGCATCGCTTTCACGAATTAATTGCTCCAGCGTTTCGCACAACTGCTTACCAGGTACCAAATTTAGCATAGCAAACACACCTTTCAGGCGGTGTGCTGTCTGTGCCAGCGCAGCGAAATCGCGTAACGCTGATTCAGTATACAACCTCTTAACATCATCGGGTACTGTGTCAACAAACAGTGCATAATAGCCGCTGGCATGGAGTTCCGCGTTTTCATCACCTCCCAATGGTGATTCCGGTACATCTTCCTGCGCCAGTTGCTCTTCTATAAGCTGCAATATTGCTCCCTGCATTGCATTGCTCATATTAAAGTTAACGCGCAATTGGCCTGGGCCAATTTTCCGCACACCGACCTCATCATCGCTTAAAAGCAAGCCTGAGGCTGTAAGATTAGACGGATTATCTGTCAAAAAGAGATCATATTCTTGACTTGAAAGACGTTCATCCGGGGAAATACAGCTTGCACCCCAATTTTCCAACTGGCGAACTACGATATTGCGGATTTCATTCGAGGTGATGTCAATCATCGCGACAACATCATCAAGCAATTTCTCTTCGCTTTCAACCTGAGATGAGCGGGCAGCCATCCTGACATGCAAGGAGTAGCGGGTCCCCAGGTCTTCCCTGGCCTTAATATTCAAATGCCCACCGAGTTTTCTGGCTAGTTGATCGCACAGCCAGAAGGTGAGGGCGTTCGCTTTCCCGTACTGATCGCTCTGTGTATCGTTAAGGAACGGGAAGTGCAGGTTGTCAATTTCGCTGGAATTTACGCCTGTGCCAGTATCAAGAATACGGAAGGTCAGACGATCCTCTGCCGATTCATCCATATTCACTTCAAGGGTAATTTTACCCATTTGCGTGGTCGTCACCGCGTACTGGATCAAAAGTAGTAAGATCCGACGTAACGCATCACGATCGCCGTGGCGCACCTCGTTAGCCGGAAGCGGATTATTAATCAACAATTGCAAGCCCTTACGCTTGATCACGGGCAGAACTTCCGGCACCACTTCATCAATCAGGTCCTGAATGGAGAACACGACAGGGGAACCTTTCCAGCTATCGCTTTCCAGCATATTGGCCAGCTGAATTTCATCCACCAGTTGTACCAATCTGTCGGCGTGATCGGCGACGAGATGGCCCTCTTTATTTTCAAGAGCGGCAGCTTCGGCTGCGAGGGCTTTTACCGGCTGTTTTAGCGAGTCAGCCAGGTTATTCATAAAGGTGGCGCGACCCTGTTGATTCTTCTCATACAAACGCTGCGCTTGCTTCAGCTTCTTATTAACCAGCACTTCGCGGTCCTGGTCGCGAATAATAAAGATCTGCGTACGTGAAGCCACCTGGCTGCGGAACTGGCGTATTTCATACAGCTCATTATTGATGGTGGCCTGGATCACGCCCTGGTGTTGATCCGCCATGGCGGTGATATTTTGTAGATTCAGATGTGGTAGCAGATGGTCGGCTATTTTGTTGCTCAGCACCGTGCGGTTAGCTTCCTGATCGTGTACCAGCAAGCCAAGCGGCAGTAGCGAGACTATCTCTTCGTTGAAAGCTCGCAGCACGCGCAGCTCGTTGCTTGTTCCTGGCGCAGCCAGACTATCCGTCTTACGCCCTGGTTGCTGACGGAAGGTGGTGTAGCCAAACAGCGCCAGCGCCAGCAGCCCAATATTCAGCAACAGCGGTAAAAGAATGTTTTGCAGCGTGTCGAGCAGCAGCGTACCGAAAGGAACCTGCCACACCAGGCGCAGCCCTGTGCCATTCAACGCAGAAGCGATCTCAATACGCGAGCTATTAAAGTTGACGGTCACATTATCTGTGGTCTCTTTATCCTGCACACGAGTGGTATTTTGCGTGCTATCAGGGTCAAGACGGAAACTGTCCAGTGACATACCCGGTGGGATCAGATCGTTAATCGGCAAGTCAAACGCAACCACTGTCGCCAGATGGCCCGGCTGGTTAAAAGTAGTACGCAACGTAAAATAGTGGCCATTCTGCCAGGCCAGACGGCGCAAGGAGGAAAAACTTTCACGCTCATCAAGAGCATTAGCCTGCTGCAACATTTCTGCGCGTCGGGAATCGACGATATTGCTGATGGTGGAATCTTTAAAACCCGAGGTAAGATCTTTGAGAGGTAACGTCGAAACCAGAATCATGCTGTTATCCTGGCCATTCAGATAGTACATCGACCATGGAACGGTTTCTGCGCCCCACAGTGTATCGAGATACGTTGAGATGCGCTGCGTCATCTCCAGCGTGGAACTGTCGTGCGAACCGAAAATGAGCGCTTCCGTTTTGCGACGCGGTTTTTCGAGGTAATAGACGTCCTGTTTCAGGCGCGTTTCCTGTAAACCTTCGCTGGGCGTGGTTGCCGGAGCTGCGGCAATATTGTCATAGATCTGCCAGGTGGCATACCGCCAGGTGTCGATACGCTTATGGATAGCATGTGTAATATCGACGATTTGGTAGCTCTTATCTTTCAGCCAGGCGTTGACCGCACTTTGGATCATCACCCCCATCGTTACCAGCAGGACAATAATCAATAAGAGAAAGAAACGGGTAATGTTGCCCGGTATCAGGGAAAATTTGCCAGGAATCATTGTGTCAGATTGACTCATTCTTTTGTGTAACCCGTTAGACAACACTGCAGGTGACGCTCAGCATCCGCTGAAACAATGTTACTGCCATACCGTAACTACCGCCTGTCGTGCGCGGACTACAAACAGATGTGTTGCAGAGCAGTGTACAGCAGGCAGTATATCGGTTAATGAGTGAATTTCCAGACTCTCTTTTCAGCCATTACCCACAAGATGTGGTTTTTTGTCCCTCCTCCAAACGAAGCGGTAAAGATGTACAAAGCATGGAGGTTGTACAAATATATCTCTACGCTGAATAAAAAAGAACACAATAAATAACAAGTAATTAATTATGCTATTAAGCCGCTAAGAAAAATCTGGCACACTTGTTGATTAGTTAATAGTCGTTACAAATAGTTATTATATGTATGTTATTATTAAAGTTAGGTAAATAAAGGTAAAAAAAAACCGAATGCATGGCATTCGGTCATAAGAGGGGTAAACAGACATTCAGATTCGAATGACGGTAATAAATAAAGTTAATGATGATAGCGTGTTGTATTTTAGTGACGATTATGGGTTTGGTTTTTGCATTCAGTGCTATCATCTATTTCTTTATTTAACTGATTGTTTTTAATGGTTTTTATTAATTTATTTGATTATTAGTGCTATATTTATTAGCTATTCGTGCTGTGTAAAAGTTCCCTTGTTTTTACAAATAGAAACATCTATCATTAAAAGTGAAACATCTTCAAAGTTTTCGTATCATATTCTTGATGGATTATTTTTCTATTTTAAGGACAATGAATTTGCCAGCTGATTAGAGGGTTAATCAGTACGCAGTGGCAAATAAAAATGCATATAACAGAGGGTTAATAAAATGAAAGTTAAAGTACTGTCCCTCCTGGTGCCGGCTCTGCTGGTAGCAGGCGCAGCGAATGCGGCTGAAGTTTACAACAAAGATGGCAACAAATTAGATCTGTACGGCAAAGTAGACGGTCTGCACTATTTCTCTGACAACAAAAGCATCGATGGCGATCAAACTTATGTGCGTTTCGGCTTTAAAGGCGAAACTCAGGTAAACGATCAGGTTACGGGCTATGGTCAGTGGGAATATAACGTTCAGGCTAACAATACTGAAACTTCAAGCAATCAGGCATGGACCCGTCTGGCATTCGCAGGTATCCGCGTTGCTGATGCGGGTTCTTTCGACTACGGCCGTAACTACGGCGTAATTTACGACGTAACTTCCTGGACCGACGTTCTGCCGGAATTCGGCGGCGACACTTACGGTGCAGATAACTTCATGCAATCCCGTGCTAATGGCGTTGCCACCTACCGTAACACCGATTTCTTCGGTCTGGTTGATGGCCTGAATTTTGCTCTGCAGTATCAGGGTAAAAACAGCAGCGGTGAAAATAACTCTAATGGTCGCAGCCTGGTTCAAGAAAACGGCGACGGCTACGGCGCGTCTGTAACCTACGCTCTGGGCGCAGGCTTCAGCGTCGGCGGTGCGATGTCCTCTTCCAAACGTACTTCTGACCAGAATGCAATCAGCGACGGGCTGTACGGCGAAGGCGATCATGCTGAAGTGTACAGCGGCGGCCTGAAATACGATGCCAACAATATCTATCTGGCAGCACAGTACTCTCAGACCTATAACGCAACTCGCTTTGGTTCTTCTTCTAATGCGGTCTACGGTTTTGCTAACAAAGCGCAAAACTTTGAAGTGGTTGCACAGTACCAGTTCGACTTCGGTCTGCGTCCGTCCATCGCTTACCTGCAATCTAAAGGTAAGGATATCTCCAACAATACCGGTACCGTTAACTACGGTGACCAGGATATCCTGAAATACATCGATGTTGGCGCGACTTACTACTTCAACAAAAACATGTCTACCTATGTTGATTACAAAATCAACCTGCTGGACGACAACAACTTCACCCGTTCTGCCGGTATTAATACCGACAACATCGTTGCGCTGGGCCTGGTTTACCAGTTCTAAGTTCGCAACAACAATTGCTAAGGCGCCGCAAGGCGCCTTTTTTTTTGCCCGCTTTTTGATGTACGCTTGCCGCCATCAAGGAGATAACAGGTAATGATAATGACTATTTTCCGCAGCTTTGTGGCCGCTGCGCTGCTGCTATTGGCTGGCTGCGATGGCAGCGAACAGGTACAACCAACCGTGCTGGAAGGTAAAACGATGGGCACTTTCTGGCGTGTCAGCCTGGTCGACATAGATGCGCAGCGGGCGCAGGCGCTAAAGGAAAAAATTCAGTCGCAGCTGGATGCTGACGATCATTTAATGTCAACGTGGAAGAGCGATTCTGCGCTAATGCGCTTTAATCACGCTGCCAGTACCGCGCCCTGGCCGGTCAGCGCTGCAATGGCGGATCTTGTGACCATCTCTTTGCGGGTCGGGGAAAAAACAGATGGTGCAATGGATATTACCGTTGGGCCGCTGGTGAATCTGTGGGGATTTGGTCCGAATAAACAACCAGTAGCCAGCCCAACTCAAGCGCAAATTGATGCGGCAAAAGCCCGTACCGGCTTGCAGCATCTGACGGTGATTAATCGTGCCGGGGAACAATTCCTGCAAAAAGATCTGCCAAATCTGTTTGTCGATTTATCGACAGTCGGTGAAGGCTATGCGGCGGATCATCTGGCGCAGCTTATGGAGCACGAAGGTATTGCACGCTATCTGGTTTCCGTCGGTGGCGCGCTTGCCAGCCGGGGCATGAATGCGCAGGGCCAGCCGTGGCGAGTGGCAATTCAGAAACCGACCGATCGTGAAAATGTAGCGCAAGCCGTGGTCGATATTAACGGTCATGGGATCAGCACCTCCGGAAGTTATCGCAACTATTACGAGCTGGATGGCAAACGTATTTCGCATATTATCGATCCGCGTACCGGGCGTCCCATCGATCACCGCCTGGTATCGGTCACTGTAATTGCACCAACGGCGCTGGAAGCGGATGCCTGGGACACAGGTTTAATGGTGCTGGGTACCGATAAAGCCAAAAAAGTGGTGATGCGCGAAGGATTGGCTGTCTTTATGATTATGAAAGAGGGAGATGGTTTTACCACCTGGATGTCACCGCAATTTTCCTCATTCCTGGTCAGTGAAAAAAATTAAAACGCAAGATTGCGGGTGTCGAGTTCTGCGCGAGTGTGCACAGTGGGGCTAAGCTTAAATAAGGAGCCTGACATGAACGAGACTTTACTTGATGAACAGCGCTGGCAGGCGGTGCTGGCGCGCAACCCGCAGGCTGATGGTCAGTTTGTTTTTGCAGTGCTGACTACCGGCATCTTCTGCCGCCCGTCCTGTCGCGCGCGCCACGCCCTGCGCCAGAATGTGCGTTTCTTCCCGGATGCCAATAGTGCTGTTGCTGCGGGTTTTCGCCCATGCAAACGTTGCCAGCCCGACAAAGCGCATCCGCAACAGCAGCGGCTGGATAAAGTGGCTACCGCTTGTCGATTGCTGGAGCAGGATACGCCTGTCACCCTCGATCAACTGGCGGCCAGTGTAGGCATCAGCCCGTATCATTTTCATCGTCTGTTCAAATCCGTGACCGGGATGACACCGAAAGCCTGGCAACAAGCCTTCCGCGCCCAGCGTCTGCGCAACACGCTGGCAAAGAGCGACACGGTGACCGATGCCGTGCTGGCGGCGGGGTTCCCCGACAGTAGCAGCTACTATCGCCAGGCGGATGCCGCGCTGGGAATGACGGCGCGCCAGTTTCGCCGTGGTGGTGACGATGCTGATATTCGTTACGCTCTGAGTGACTGTTCGCTGGGGCGCTGCCTGGTGGCAGAGAGCGAACGGGGCATCTGCGCCATTTTACTGGCTGACAGCGATGAACAACTGTTGGCAGAACTGAATACCATTTTTCCTCATGCCCGAAACGTGCAGGGTGATGAGACGATGCTTGCACGCGTCGCGCAGGTGATCCGCCGCCTTGATCGGGCGGATGCGCCATTCACATTGCCGCTGGATTTGCGCGGTACGGCTTTTCAGCTTCAGGTATGGCAGGCGCTGCGCGAGATCCCCGCTGGCGCAACGATCAGCTATCAGCGTCTTGCTCAGCAAATGGGCAATCCGGGTGCGGTGAGGGCGGTGGCCAGCGCCTGCGCAGCGAACAAACTGGCGATTATTATTCCTTGCCATCGAGTGGTTCGCGGCGATGGCGCACTCTCAGGTTATCGCTGGGGAATCGCGCGTAAAGCGCAACTGCTGCAACGAGAAGCGAAAAAAGAGGAGAGTTAATGCTCGATCTGTTTGCTGATGAAGAGCCCTGGCAGGAGTCACTGGCTCCCGGCGCGGTGGTGCTCCGCCGTTTTGCGTTGCCGCATGTGGAAGCGCTGATGCGTGGCATTGCCCTGGTGGTCAGCCAGTCGCCGCTGCGCCATATGGTCACGCCGGGCGGGTATACCATGTCCGTGGCGATGACCAATTGCGGCAGGCTAGGCTGGACAACTAATCAGTATGGTTATCTCTACGCGCCTGTCGATCCGCAAACGACTCAGCCGTGGCCGGAAATGCCGACTGCGTTCACGGCGTTATGTCATAAAGCCAGTGTTGCGGCGGGTTACCCCGAGTTTCGCCCGGATGCCTGCTTGATCAACCGTTACGCGCCTGGGGCGAAGTTATCGCTGCATCAGGATAAGGACGAACCTGATTTACACGCGCCGATTGTCTCTGTCTCGCTGGGCTTACCAGCTACTTTCCAGTTTGGTGGGCTGAAGCGTAACGATCCACTGCAACGATTGATGCTGGAACACGGCGATATTGTTGTGTGGGGCGGTGAATCACGGCTCTTTTATCATGGCATAGCACCGTTGAAAGCGGGCTATCATCCCGTGACTGGCGAGTGTCGTTACAACCTGACATTCCGCCAGGCAGGCAACAGCGAATAAAAATAAGAATTATTCTCGATGTACAGTAGTGGCCGTTTAAACTGCTGGCTGTTTTTGTTGACCGGGCCGTTGTTATGGAACTCCTTCTCCTTGTCTGGCGGCAGTATCGCTGGCCATTCGTGGCGGTACTGGCGCTCACCCTTGCCAGCGCCGCATTGGGCATCGGGCTGATCGCTTTTATTAACCAGCGTCTGATCGAAACCGTCGATATGTCATTGACTGTGCTGCCGGAATTTCTCGGCTTGCTGCTGCTGTTAATGGCGGTGACACTCGGCTCGCAACTGGCTCTGACCACGCTCGGCCATCATTTCGTTTACCGCCTGCGGAGTGAATTTATCAAACGGATCCTCGATACGCCGGTGGAGCGCATTAGTGGCTGGATCAGTTGAAGATGGCGAACTGAACAACGGCAAGCTCCTTAATCTGAAGCCCTCAAAAGGGCAGAAAAAGCGCGTGGCGTTGTTGCTGGCACTGGCAGAAGAACGCGATATTCTGCTGCTTGACGAATGGGCTGCCGATCAGGATCCCCATTTCCGCCGCGACTTCTACCAGGTGTTGTTGCCGCTGATGCAACAGATGGGGAAAACCATTTTTGCTATCAGCCACGACGATCACTACTTTACTCACGCCGAACGTCTACTGGAGATGCGCAATGGTCTGTTGACTGAGCTGGTCGGTGACGAGCGTGCGCAAGCTTCCCGTGACGCAGTCTCCCGCACTGCCTGAGCAATGCGTCCCCTTCGATCGAGGGGACATTCGCTCCTTTTTTCGCCAAACGCCCCAGCGCTTATTATTTTTTACAAAAGCTGCCGCTATGCTTAAGTCTATTCGGCCCCGGTTTCAGGGCGCTTTGCATTCAGGGAACGGCTAATGTCATTAAGCAAAAAAAACAGCGTCAAACTGCGCGAAGAGGAGCGTGCGCGCCTGATTTGGTTGCTGATCACCCATAAACCGCTTACCGCCTCGCTGCTCGGACAACTCACCCTCGCTGAGCAGGTTGACAGCGCCGCGCTGGAGCAGGATTTGGCGGAGGTTAACGCGCTGGTCTCCCATTTGCCGCCACCGGATCTCGCCGATACGCTGGAGGCCTTGCCAGTGGATGAGCGCCACGCATTATGGCGTCTGGTGAGCGATGATAAACGCGGTAAAGTACTGCTTGAAGCCTCGGAAAATGTCTGGGATGACCTGATTGATGAGATGAGCGACCGCGCACTGCTCGATGCGCTGCAAACGCTGGATATCGACGATCAAATCTGGCTGGTGCAGCATCTGCCGCGTAACCTGACCGGACGTTTAATGGCGACGTTACCGCGTGCAGAGCGTAACCGCATGCGGGAAGTGATGCGCTACGGCAAAAACTGCGTCGGCGCGATCATGGAGTTCGAGGTGATCACCGTGCGCTCTGAAGTGACGCTGGCGGCGGTTCAGCGCTATCTGCGACGGCTCGGCAAAATGCCAGACAACACCGACAAACTGTTTGTTATCGGCCGCGATAACCGGCTGATGGGTGAACTGGCGTTGCAAACCATTTTGCTCAATGCCGCCGGGAGGCGGGTCAGCGAAGTAATGGATGCGGATCCGGTGGCCTTTTCTCCGGAAGAGGACGCGGAAAAAGTGGCGCGAACCTTCGAGCGTGACAACCTGCTTAGCGCGGCAGTGGTCGATGATAACGGAATGTTGATAGGCCGTCTGACCATCGATGAGATCGTCAATGTGGTCTATGAAGAGACTGACAACGATTTGCGCAAGATGGGCGGTTTGAGCGCTGAAGAAGACGTGTTTGCTCCGGTAAGTAAAGCGGTAAAAACCCGCTGGGCGTGGCTGGCTATCAATTTATGTACGGCGTTTATCGCCTCGCGCGTGATCGACGGTTTTGAACACACCATTTCGCAACTGGTGGCGCTGGCGTCGTTGATGCCGATTGTCGCCGGGATTGGCGGTAATACCGGCAACCAAACGATTACCATGATTGTGCGCGCGCTGGCGCTACAAAACATTCAGCCGGGCAACCTTGCTTTCCTGATTATGCGTGAACTTGGCGTCGCGTTGATTAACGGTCTGGTGTGGGGCGGCATTATGGGCTGCATCACATGGTGGTTGTACGACGATGCGGCGCTGGGCGGTGTTATGACGCTGGCGATGGTGCTGAACTTGCTGATGGCGGCGTTAATGGGAGTATTGATCCCGATGATCATGACCCGGCTGGGGCGCGACCCGGCGGTTGGCTCCAGCGTGATGATTACCGCGATCACGGATACTGGCGGTTTCTTTATTTTCCTTGGGCTGGCGACGCTGTTTTTGCTGTAACGTTTGCTGCCTTATGCCACTTCGGCGGCGTAAGCGTCAGCATCATCGCATGAGGAATAAGCGCATCAGTCGCGCCGTATCCGTCAGGCTGAAGAGAATTTGAATCATCCCGCCAGTAAAACTGCCGGAATATATATTCCAGATTGTGTTGATTAACCTTGTGATCGATAACCAGAGAGACTGACCTCGCTGCCGCCGTTACCATCACAGGGCATTCCCCAAAAAAGATCGGCTCAGGCATAGCATTACCAAAGGTAACCAGGCTCACTTTTGGGTCGACACCTGCAATCACCGGGAAAGAGGCTACTTCCGGCATCAGTGCATTTGGCAAAGCGCAAAATAATAGCAGATTTTAACCGCTGTGGGTCAACAATAAGTGTTAAATCTAATCTGGAAAATCAACTTATTAGCAACATTTATACAATGAATATTTAATGTTTAAACATTATTTAAATCTCACTTCTTAAGTGCTACGTTAGGAGGGTTAACTACTTTACCCTCAATAAATGCGAATAAAACAGCACTAAAAGTAAGGCATTAATACCATGAAAAAAATGACTGCCAGGCTGTTTTCGATGGCTGTCGGGCTAAATGCTGTCTCAAAGGCAGCAAAAGTGTCCGCATCGAAAGAGCAGGAAACAGATGTGCTTTTAATCGGTGGTGGGATCATGAGTGCCACATTGGGTACCTGGCTTCAGGATCTCGAACCCGACTGGTCGATTACGATGGTGGAACGGCTGGATGCCTTGGCGGAAGAGAGCTCGAACGGCTGGAACAACGCCGGTACGGGCCATGCTGCTTTAATGGAGCTGAACTACACGCCACGCGCGGCCGATGGCACTGTCAGCATAAAAAAAGCAATTGAAATCAACGAAGCGTTCCGTATTTCTCGCCAGTTCTGGGCCCATCAGGTCAAAACTGGTGTGCTGCGCGAACCGCGCTCATTTATCAACACCGTACCGCATATGAGCCTCGTCTGGGGCGATGACAATGTGAACTTCCTGCGTGCTCGTTACAAAGCATTGCAGCAGTGTTCGCTGTTCCGTGGTATGCGCTATTCCGAAGATCCCGAGCAGATCAAACAGTGGGCGCCGCTGGTGATGGAAGGGCGTGATGCGAAGCAAAAAATCGCTGCTACCCGCACCGAGATTGGTACCGACGTTAACTTCGGTGAGCTGACGCGTCAGATGATTGGTTCATTACAGAAAAAAGAGAACTTCTCTTTGCAGTTGAGCACGGAAGTTCGCAGCCTAAAACGCAATGCCGATAACAGTTGGAGCGTGACGCTCAGTAACCTGAAAGGCGGCGGCGAGCGCGTGGTAAAAGCGAAATTTATCTTTATTGGCGCAGGTGGCGCGGCGCTGAAATTGCTGCAAGAATCCGGTATTCCAGAAGCGGCAGACTATGCCGGTTTCCCTGTTGGCGGCCAGTTCCTTGTGGCGGAGAACCCGGATGTGGTCAACCACCATCTGGCAAAAGTCTATGGTCAGGCGACCGTTGGCGCACCGCCGATGTCGGTTCCACATATTGATACCCGCATTATTGATGGTAAACGTGTGCTGTTGTTCGGACCGTTCGCGACCTTCTCGACACGTTTCCTGAAGAACGGCTCGCTGTGGGATCTGCTGCGATCTACCAACTCATCCAATATTCTGCCGATGTTGACGGTGGGGATGACCAACTTTAACTTGGTAAAATATCTGGTCAGCCAGGTACTGCAAAACGAAGATGACCGCTTTGATGCGTTGCGGGAATATTACCCGCTGGCGATGAAAGAGGACTGGCGTCTGTGGCAGGCGGGCCAGCGCGTACAGATCATCAAACGTGAAGCCGGGAAGGGCGGTGTACTGCGCCTCGGCACCGAAGTGGTGAGTGATAAAGAAGGTACCATTGCTGCGCTTCTGGGCGCCTCGCCGGGGGCGTCTACCGCGGCGCCGATTATGCTTGGGCTGATGGAAAAAGTGTTTACTGAACGCTTTGCTTCCGCAGCCTGGCAGGCGAAGCTAAAAGAGATCATTCCCTCTTTTGGTACGCAACTTAACGGCAATATTGAAGCTGCCGATGCCGAGTTGCGCTACACCAGCGAGATCCTTGGGTTGAAATGCGACGAGTCTATGGTGGCCGATGCCACGCCACCGGTGCAGAGGCCAACGACCCAGCCGCACAACGACGGCGAGACAGTTGCGGATATTGCGCTGTAATTGCCTTTCCCGAAAAAATAAAACCGTAACGGATGCGTTGCGGTTTTATTTACCTGCCAGTGATGGATGCCTGATATTTAGCAAAACTATTCCGGGCATTTAAAATGCCACGGAAGAGTAACTTAGCAGCCTTATTTTTTCTACCTGCCAGAAATCGTATTTCATACGCCACCAGCGCATCACAGCATCTTCCAAATGCTTGCCGTCCGGTTTTATAAACAGGGGCAGTGGCATGCCCGGATATTAATTCCGGGTAAGGCACGCGCGCTTCCCATAATGCCAGCCTTTCAGCACTCAATCTTGAGGATCATCTTGGCTTAGTGATCTGGCCTCAATCCCCGTTGTCAGCGGGTTACATCACCTTGTGGGCATGCCGCAGGTCACTACCGCTTAGGCTCTCCACCATCACACTCAGTGGGATTGTTGGAGTTCTCATCATGAGTTACCGGTTCCATATTCCAGGCAGCCACGTGGTTCATATTCGAGGTCTAAAGAAGCCACATATTTTTAGTGGTTATTTGTGATGCGCTTAATATTAAACCTAAGTTAAATGTATATCTTAAACATGTAAAGGTTGTGTGTTTTTTTGTTGCATTTTATTGCGTGGTTCATTGTTTGGCTCTTGAAATATTTTAATTGTGGCCTGGTTTCTGGGGACGATAATCAAGGAGTCATCAACATGTTTAATAACACATCACTCACTACTTCCCATCATGAATTAAGTTCGCCGATCCCCGCTGATCGGTCTTCCCCGCCCGTAATTCATGGCTTGTCCAATAATACCCTGGTTACTGATCTACAGAATTACGGACCGTTATCTACGTAAGTAACCGTCAGAAGCGCATTACAGGAACAGTGCATCACCCATTTTATAGGCGAATAGCATATAAGAGAGTCTAATATGAACAAAATCTATAGAACCAAATACAATGCCTCTCTCGGCATTTGGGTGGCAGTCAGCGAGATTTCCCGCTCACACGGCAAAACCGGTCCGTTAACGCACACGGGGGCGAGGGGCGTACCAGGCTTACCGCGGCAGTTGTTCAGGCTTTTTACGGCCTTACTGACGATGGGGGGATTGTTCACCGCCGGGCCCGTCTGGGCATCATGTTCAGGGGCAGGTGGAACCTACATCTGTTCCGGTGTCACTACCGTAAACCAGACGCTGACCGCCCCGACACTGAATGTGACGGCCGATACGACCTTCCAGAGTACGGTGAGCAACGCTGATGCGCTTAGCATTACCGCCAGCAGTGGGGATCTCTTCTTCACCCAGGCAGCAGGCAGCACCATCACTGCAACGATGACTGGGTCTTCTGTTGTAGCAAAAAATAACGGTACAGGCACCAGCATTCTCAATATTGACGGTACACTCTCTGGTGGCACTGTTGGGGTCAGCGCTGACAGCTATGGCAGTGCCCTTAACATTACCTCGGGGGTAACCAGCAATATCTCGGGGGGGGGGGGACTGGCATTAGTGCTATAAATGAGTCAGGCACCTCTACTGTCACCAGTAGCGGCACAGTAACGGGCTGGGGTGCAGGCGTTTATATGTATACGCCCGCAAACACAGGTGGATCAGATGTAACGTTCAATCAGGCGGCTGGTACCATCAATGCCAATCAATTCGGTCTTCTATTTTATAACTTGGGTACCGGCAGTAGCACTGTTAATCTCAGTGATGGTACCATTAATGCCACTTACGCGGGGATTGATGTAACGACGGGAAGTACAGTGACCGACACCACGCTGACCCAGAGCAGCAGCCACACGGTCAATAGTGCCAGCCGGGGTATTGAGCTAACGCACAACGGAACCGGAAACGCTAACATCACCCTTGCTGGTACCACTAATGCAGGTCTGGTTGGCGGATTCTTCGTTCTGCAAACTGGCTCAAGCGGCAATATGAACATTACCCAGACGGGGGGCTCTATAAGTGGAGGTGCCTGTGGGCTTCTGGTTCAGAATGGATCGCAAAGTGGCGCAATAAATATTAATACCTCGGGCAGCGTCATTGGGACGAACAGTAACGGTATCGGTGTTCTTGCAATGAGTCTGTTTACAGATAAGGCTCTGTCCCTTACGCAGAGTGGCGGCGATATCAGCGGTGGGAGCTACGGTGTATTTTTCTACAATTTAGGCCATGGTGCCGCCAATGTGACTCAGACCACCGGTAGCATTAGCGGTGCAGGAGGTGACGGCCTTTATATCACTAATGGTTATAACGGTTCTCCCGGGGGGACCGATATTACCGTTACTGTTGCTGATAGAATCAGTGGTACCCAGAACGGTATCAGCGTCTACAACTACGGCAGCGGCCAGACGAGCATAACCTCAAGCGGTATGATCCGCGGCGAGGGCACTACCGTTCCCAGCACTCAGAATCCCATCAGCGGTGATGGGATCTATGCTTTCAATGATGCCTCGGCCACCGATCTTGTCATCAGCCAGACTGCGGGCTCCATCCTCGGTAGCACAAACGGTATTGAGGCCATCAACAACGGCACCACCACCACCACCAGCATCGCGGGTACAGTGACCGGCGGCACTGGTGCGGGCATTGACACATCAGGTACGGCTAATACCGTGAGCATAATTCTCAACAGCGGCGCTCTCGTCTCAGCGACATCAGGCGTGGCGGTAAGGGATGGCGCAGGTAATGCCACGCTGACGATGAACAACGGTTCCAGACTGGTGGGGCAGGTATTGCTGGGCGAAGGTAACGATGCGATGATCATCAAGGGTACGGCGGATATCTCTGGTGCGACTGTGCTCGATGGCGGCAATAGCACAGATGCCGCTGTCACCGATATTCTCGGCACCGCCACCGCTGCGACTAACACCCTGACGTTTGAAAACACCTCCCAGAGCCTGGCCGGTTCAATTATGAAGAACTGGGAAACGGTCACGCTGACGGGGTCTGACGTCACCTTTAGCGGCGATGCGGCACTGGTTACCGGCTCCGGCAGCAGCCAGCAGGGGCTGGTTATCCAGAATTCCTCGACGCTGAGCAGCCCGGTTGCGCTTGATGTTACCGGAGATGTCAGTATTGATGCCACCTCAACCCTCAACCACAGCCTGGGCGGTACTCTCACCGGCAACGTAACCAATGCTGGTCTGATCAAGTGGCAGAACACCATACCCGGGCAGACACTGACCATCAACGGCAATTATACTGGTGAAACTGGCTCGTTGCTGGCGCTGAACACTGTACTGGGCGATGATAGTTCGGTTACCGACAAACTGGTGATAACCGGCGATAGTGCCGGGACTACCGCAGTCCGCGTTAGCAATGCAGGCGGTAGTGGTGCGCCGACCCTTAACGGGATCGAACTTATTCATATCAACGGTATTTCGAGTGGAGAGTTTACTCAGGCCGGGCGTATCGTTGCCGGGGCCTATGAATACTCGCTGGGGCGCGGTCAAGGGAGTAATAGCAGTAACTGGTATCTGACCAACCGGCGGATCACACAGATTCCGGTCATTGAGTCAGAGGTTAATACCCCCTCTGAGCAGACTTTCATCGTTGGAGATATCTCAGCACCGGATCTGCGGCCAGAAGGTGGCAGTTACACCGCGAACATGGCGGCGGCCAATACCCTGTTCAACACCCGTCTGCACGACCGGTTGGGGGAAACGCAATACATTGACGCACTGACTGGTGAGAAAAAGGTAACCAGCATGTGGTTGCGTCAGATCGGCGAACATAACAACTGGCATGACGGCAGCGGCCAGCTGAAAACCCAGGATAACCGCTATGTGATCCAGCTTGGTGGTGATGTGGCACAATGGTCGACAGACGGTCTGGATCGACTGCATCTGGGACTGATGGCTGGTTATGGTTATGGCAGCAGCCATACCCGTTCTTCGGTCACTGGCTACGGTTCAAAAGGTACGCTCGACGGCTATAGCCTCGGTGTTTATGCTACCTGGTACGCCAATGATGTCGACCACAATGGGCTGTATATTGACAGCTGGGCGCAGTATGGCTGGTTTAACAACCACGTCCACGGTGATGAACTGGCGCAGGAATCGTATAAATCCAGAGGGCTGACAGCATCCGTGGAAAGCGGCTATAGCTACAAACTGGGTGAGTTCGCGGGAAGTCTGGGTTCGCTGAATGCATGGTATATCCAGCCTCAGGCGCAAATTACCTGGATGGGCGTGAAGGCGGACGATCATCGAGAGGACAATGGTACCCTTGTACAGGGAGAGGGCGATGGCAATATCCAGACCCGCCTTGGCGTGAGGACCTATCTGAAGGGGCATAATAAGATGGATGACGAGAAGGGGCGTGAATTCCAGCCGTTTATCGAGGTCAACTGGCTGCACAATACACGCAACTTCGCCAGCCGAATGAATGGTGTTAGCATCAGCCAGGCTGGAGCGCGTAATCTGGGCGAAGTCAAACTGGGGGTGGAAGGTCAGATAAATCCGCATCTGAATCTGTGGGGCAATGTGGGGGTTCAGATCGGGGACAAGGGTTACAATGACAGCGTAGCTATGGTCGGTTTCAAAGTTAACTTCTGAGCTTGCAGGGCATTCAGTGTTAATGCATTTGCTTAGCGGTAACCATCCAGGGTGGTTACCGCATCAGATGATAAAGAGGGCACCGAAAAACGGTATCGTCGGGAAATGCGAGCCTGTCAGTAATTTTGTGGTGCGACACGAGGCTGTTCCTGTGATTGTTTCAGCCAGTATGTAGTAATAAGTGTGAAGAAACCTGCTGTCTCACCAGCAGTTCCCTGGGTGGCTGTACTAATAACACATATCAAAAGCAGTCCTACATACATGACCTACGAAAGCCACAGAAACAGAATAAGGTATCTCCAGTGAAAAAAGTCTTAATCCTAATGGTCGCCCTCATTGTACCTGTCATCGCGCGGGCTGAATTGTCATCCGGGCCGGAGCGTGACTCTTGTTTTAAACAGAATGAGGACATACCGGCCGCATATAACTGTTTATCGGCCAAAAAAGATGCCAGCAATAAAGCGCTGGATGCGCTGATAACTGATACTGTCAAGAGAATTAAAGCCAACAATATCGGCCCCTTTAACGGTAAAGAAACCAGCAAAGAAACATCCGGTGAAGTGTACAGCCGCCGTTTTCTGGATGCGCAAAAGACATGGAGGGATTACCGAACTCAACTTTGCCTGTCTGTAGCAACAGAACTTGACGAAGACGCATACGACTATCAGTCATATATTGACCAGTGCCAAATTAATCTGAATAAAAACCACTCAGCCGAAATTGCCCAGATGGGATTGCCACCAGCTAACTGAGTAAATCCCTCATACCTGCATCGGGAAAATTAGGTCATGGATGAGGTTATCATCCAGATGTTATCCGTTATGAATCTGGTGGGTTCAATGACGTTAGGATCCGGTTTTGAGATGCAACCAATTTAAATGCGGATCAAACCGGATCGGGAAGGTTGATACTTTTGCGCAAATGCGAGACTGTAATTTAAATTGTGTATCTGCCTGTTTTTGATATGTTCACTCCAACAACGGAGGCAGGCAAATTATGGACGAAAAGAAACTCAAAGCACTGGCGGCTTAACAGGCTAAAGGCCTTAAAACCGAAGCCGGCCTCAATCAGTTTTCCCGGATGCTGACGAAATTAACCGTCGAAACGGCGCTCAATGCTGAGCTCACCGACACCATCCCGGGCATGAGAAAAATACGCCCAAAACAGGTTCAAACACCCGCAATGGCTACTCGTCGAAAACACTGCTGTGCGATTACCGCGAGATCGAACTGAACACATCGAAATACCTTCGAACCCCAGCTGATTAAGAAGCATCAGACGCGCATCACGCAGATGGACAGCCAGATTTTAGCCCTGTATGTGTTTTACTTTGAGCAAATCGCAGGCATAAAAAAACCAGCCGTAATAGGCTGGTTTAGTTGGGGATTTTTGGTCGGCACGAGAGGATTTGAACCTCCGACCCCTGACACCCCATGACAGTGCGCTACCAGGCTGCGCTACGTGCCGACACGTTGGCGCTAATAGTACCCTTTTCGTTGCTGATTGCAAGCAGTGGGGCACCTAAGTGATTCATAATTAATCAATCAGTTAGCGATAAAACGTTTTTCATCCGTTAACACTTGCAGCAACAAACTGAGCTGCGGTTTCTGATCGCGGATCTTCTCGCCCTGTGCATTCCAGGTATGGTAATTGCCGTTAGGGCTCAGTACCAACGTCATCTCCGGCGTGGTTATCGCCAGCGTGTCGCCACCCGCAGCGGTGACCCAATTATGGCGGCGCGGCACGTTAAACAGATCCTGCCCCTGTGACCAGGCATTGGCTGGCGTGCTGACATGCAGCAGCCGTTGCATCAGCGTAGCCATCACATCTTTATGATCCGTCAGCGTATTGATGCGCTGCGCTGGTGTGCCCGGCCAGTGGATGACCAGCGGAACGTGCAGCCTGCTGCGCGACCATTCGAAACTATCGTCTGCCTGGCTTTCAGGGATGCCGTGGCCAGCGGTGATAATTACCACCGTATCGTCCAGCTTGCCGGCCGTGCGCAGCGCATCCAGCACGCGCCCAATTTGCACATCAACATCTGCCGCCGCACGGTTGTATTTACGGGCGAAGTTTGGCTGTGAACTGTCCAGAGATGCCGTGCCATTCAACGAAATCCACGAGAACCAGCGGTTATCATCCTGCGCGTAATGTTCAAGCCAGTTGATCCACTGCGAGGCGGTCTTCTCGTCACTTTGCGTTTGCGCGGCTGGCAATGAGAAATCGGAGAGCAGCGCCTGGCGGTAGAGCGGGCCGCTGAAGCCGTCCGAAGAGAACAAGCCAAGCTGGTAGCCTTGCTGGTTAAAGGCAGTAATCAGCGCAGCCGGAATACGTGCCGACAGTACGCCGTCCATGTAACCCGGCGAGATGCCGTAGAACAAGCCGAAATAGCCATTGTCGGCGGTGTTGCCGGAACTCATATGCTGCGTAAAGTTGACGTTTTGCTGCGCAAAGCTGGCCAGTTGCGGCATCTGTTTTTCATAACGCGAATAGTTGAGGCCATCAACGGTAATCAGCAGCACATTCTGACCAGAACCCATATCAGCGTAGCGCAGATCGCTTAAGGGATACTGTACGGAGACGGCTTCAGGGTTGCCTTGTTCTACCAGTCGGCGTTGATAATCCTGCGCATTCAGCAAACCGTGTTTTTCCAGAAAACGGCGCGCGGTCATAGGATAAGAGAGCGGCAGGTTAGCGCGCTGCATGGTAATCGGGCGGTAGAAATTGGCGTCGGCCCAAATATACATCATGTGCGTGGCGATAAAGGCGACGAAGAAAAAGGCGGCCAGTGGCTTGGCATAGTGACGACGGCGCGTCAGGCTGCGCAGCTTCTGCCAGCTCCAGGTGGCGAATAGCATCTCAATCAGCAGGATCACAGGCACGCTGATAAACATGAGCTGCCAGTCCCGCGCCATTTCGTTCTGGTCCGGGTTAATCACCAGTTCCCAGACAATGGGATTAAGATGCAGGTGGAAACGGGTAAATACTTCGCTGTCGATCAGCAGCAGCGTCATGCCCGCCGTCGCAAGGAGCGCGGACAACACGCGCATCAGGCGCTGCGACATAACAATAAACGTCAGCGGGAAGAGCACAAGCAAGTAGGTGGCGAACACCAGAAAGCTGAAATGCCCAACCACGCTGAGATAAGAATAGATACGCCCGGCGAGGGTAGTCGGCCAGTCGGCGACAAATAGATAACGGCTACCGAGAACGATGGACAACAAAATGTTGAACAACGCAAACCAGTGCCCCCAGCTTACCATCTGGGAGACTTTTTCACGGTAGCGCTGACGATTGGTCACCATAAACTGTCGATATTTTCCTTAATGCGCTTTGTCGTCGCCAATCGACGATTGTAACGCCTGAGCGAATGATTTTGCGATCGCCTGACGTTGAGCAGGGGCGATGCTGGTGTTGATCAGGTTCGTCACCATATTGCCCAGCACCATCAGGGAGAGATCGGTCGGGGCTTTGTGTTTTTCCAGTACGTTTGCCAGCTCACTGAGCAACTGTTCAACGTGTTCATCACTATAACGGGAGATTTGTGGCATAAATCGGAATCTGTTTACTCATGAAAGGGCAACATATTACCGTAGCAATCGCTTTTTTTCTGCTTTTTTATCAGCAGTTGCACAGTCGCGTTGGTGGTGGTTGAATACCGCCGTCTAAAAGGAGAGTTTATCATGAGTCTGGATATCAACCAGATTGCCCTGCACCAGCTTATCAAACGTGATGAGCAAACCCTTGAACTGGTGCTGCGCGATTCTTTGCTGGAACCGACCGCACCTGTCGAAGAGATGGTGGCGGAACTGCATCGGGTATACAGTGCCAAAAATAAAGCCTACGGTCTGTTTAACGAAGAGAGCGAACTGGCGCAGGCGCTGCGCCTTCAGCGTCGGGGTGAGGAGGAGTTCCTTGCTTTCAGCCGCGCGGCAACCGGGCGCTTGCGTGATGAACTGGCGAAATATCCGTTTGCCGATGGCGGTATTGTGCTGTTTTGCCACTACCGTTACCTGGCGGTGGAGTACCTGCTGGTGGCGGTGCTGAATAACTTAAGCAGCATGCGCGTCAATGAAAATCTCGACATCAGTTCGACACATTATCTCGATATTAATCATGCTGATATCGTGGCGCGCATTGATTTAACCGAGTGGGAGACCAATCCGGAATCAACCCGCTATCTGACCTTCCTGAAAGGGCGGGTAGGTCGCAAGGTCGCGGACTTCTTTATGGATTTCCTCGGTGCCAGCGAAGGGTTGAACGCGAAAGTGCAAAACCGCGGGCTGTTGCAGGCGGTAGACGACTTTACCGCGCAGGCCGAACTGGATAAATCAGAACGCCAGACAGTGCGCCAGCAGGTTTATACTTACTGCAATGAGCAGTTGCAGGCGGGTGAAGAGATTGAACTGGCATCGCTCTCTAAAGAGCTGGCGGGCGTCAGCGAAGTAAGCTTCGAAGAATTTACCGCAGGCCAGGGCTATGAGCTGGAAGAGAGTTTCCCGGCGGATCGCAGCACCCTGCGACAGCTGACCAAATTTGCCGGCAGCGGCGGCGGTCTGACGATCAACTTCGATGCCTTGCTGCTGGGCGAACGCATCTTCTGGGATCCGGCTACGGATACGCTGACCATTAAAGGCACGCCGCCGAACCTGCGCGATCAACTGCAACGTCGATTCACCGGCGGGAAGTAATCGGCTAAAACCTGCTCATTCGGGCAGGTTTTCTTTAATACGCACGACGTGAGCCGCCGTATGACTCAGCGAGCCGTTTATCAACGTTGATGAGGCATAAAAAAACCCGCCGGAGCGCTGAGGGATCCCCAGTAATGGGCGGGTAAAAAAAGACAGGCATAGAATTTTGTGATCTACTGATTGTGCAACCAATTCAATGAGATCACCTCTATGCCTGCTTATCGAGTATGTCAGAAATTCTTCCATAATGCTTTAGCCCCCTTTCACAAATACAGGCAAAATGCCTTGCTGGACGCTACTGTTGCTCTTACCAACGGTGCCTCTCTGACACTGACCAGTATTGGCCGTTATTTACCCGGCGCTGCTCAGGTTAAAAATAAAATTAAACGCGTAGATCGCTTACTGGGGAACGCGTCACTGCATCGCGATATTCCTCTTATTTTTAAAAATATTATCTCAATGCTGACGAACAGATTCTCTTTGTGCGTCGTCGCGGTAGACTGGAGCGGCTATCCCTCTCAGGAATTTCATGTCCTTCGTGCCAGTCTGATTTGTGATGGGCGCTCCATTCCATTACTGAGCTGGATTGTCCCTTCAAAAAAACAACAAAACGCCTGTATCCAGAAAGCGTTTCTTAACGCTCTTGCCGGGGCGATTAACCCGAAAGCACGGGTGATTAT